>NZ_CP036269.1:4839211-5449628 GCF_007744675.1 Gimesia alba | reverse complement strand
GCATTCTACGTTCGGGCTACCATTCTCAAGAGTTCTTTCGCGAGATGTATCGCCAGATCGGTCGTGGAAAAACCTGGCGGGGCGAAATCTGTAACAGAGCCAAGGACGGAACTTTCTACTGGGTCGATACCACGATCGTTCCCATGCTCAATGAGCAGGGAAAGATCACGGGCTATCTGGCACTACGAATTGATATCAGCGAACAAAGACGGCTGCTCGACAGTTTGCATCAGCTTGCGCACCGTGATGCTTTAACCGGTCTGCCGAACCGGGCCGCGATTCTGCAATCCATTCAGACCGTCATAAATCGGAAAAAAACCAACCATTTTGCCCTGCTGTTCATGGACTTCAACCGGTTCAAACTCATCAATGACAGCCTGGGACACGATGTGGGTGACAAACTTCTGGAAGCCATCGCCGACCGTTTAAGAAAAGCGGTCCGTTCGACAGATTCGATTCAGGCTGCCCGCATGGGGGGAGACGAGTTCGTTGTGCTGCTGGACAATTTGTCGGCACCAGAAGATGCAGTTCACGTTGCTGAACGACTTCAGAAAGATTTAGCGATTCCCTATCAACTGGGCGGGTATACAATCTACTCCAGTGCCAGCATCGGGATCGTCACCAGCGAACATCTTGCGGATACGGCGAGCGAGATGCTCAGTAACGCCGATCTGGCCATGTATGAAGCGAAAGCGGCGAAAGTGGATTGCCCGATTGTTTTTGATCAGGTGCTACGCGATAAAGCACAGAAGCGGCTTTATATTGAAAATGAACTGCGCGATGTCATCTACCGAGATGAGTTAACGCTCTTTTATCAGCCGATCGTCGAATTGGAATCGGGAGAATTCCGAGGCGTTGAAGCGCTGATTCGCTGGTTCCATCCCGAGAGTGGTATGATCCCGCCAGATGAATTCATTTCAATTGCAGAAGAGATGGACCTGATTATTCCCGTCGGTAATTTTGTATTAAACGAAGCCTGCCGCCAGCTCAACCAATGGCGTAAGACTCTGGGGCCACTTGCCCCGGCTAATCTGCATGTGAATGTATCGCGCAAACAGCTGGAACATCCGACATTAGTGACTGTCGTGAAAAACGTATTGCGAAAGTACGAAATTCCACCCGAGTGTCTTCATCTAGAAGTCACCGAAAGCATCATTATGCACGATCGTGAAATTTCGGTGACCACGTTGAATGAACTGAAAAAACTGGGTGTGAATATCGACGTGGATGACTTTGGGACGGGATATTCTTCTCTGTCTTGTTTGTGTGATTTTCCGATTGATGTTTTAAAACTGGATCGTGAGTTCGTCAAAAAATCGGATCGTGACCGGGAAGTGATGTTGATCGAAGCGTTGATCATTCTGGCTGAAAAACTGGGACTGGAAGTGATCGCCGAAGGCATTGAAAACGCAGAACAACTGGCTTTGCTGCAGGCACTGGGTTGTCGGCACGGACAAGGTTATTTCTTCTCAAAACCACTGATTGCCGCTGATCTGGAAAAGGCAATTCTCAAAGAAGATTGGCCCTCTCCCAGTATGGCCAGCGTCTGATCAATCACAGAAACCGCGATGAGAAGAATTTTCTCACCTCTTCTGTCGAACACTCCTCATTAGAGGACTCTTTGTAACAGCCACTCCATCCCGCTGCGCGCCTGGAATTCAGATCATTCAATTTAATGATGAATTTTCCATGAACCATCTGATTTCCTTTGTGTCATGAACCCAATGTTGCGTTAATCTAAAAGACGCTGGTATCAGTGATGAGTGTGGATTTCAAGAGGACGAACCAGAGAGGATGGGATTCTTCAATCAATTGTTTGGGAAAAAAGACTTTGAATCGGGCGACACGCCTGAGACCATGCCGTGGGATGCACGACCTTCTATCTATGAGCACATCTGCGCGCACATTAAACCGGGCCAGACCGGCTTAACCGAAGACGGTTACGAACTACCCGACGAAACACGCATCAACACGGGATCAGAACTCCGGTGGGCCGCCGGTGCTCTGGATGGCGTGATGACGCATCATGGCGGAAACGGCAACGCTCAGGAGCAGGTTCAAAAAACAATATCACTGCTGCTGAGCTATTGTGATCAGCCGACTGCCGCCAATAAATATGCGTTATATCAGCACATTCTCGATGAGAGCATTGTTTCGATGATTGATGCGGTGATCGTGAGTCTGTTGGACGAGCAGAAACTCAATCATGAGCGACTTTACGAACTGGCTTATTCGTTCATGACAGAAGCGCCGGATCGCGAAACGGTCAAATTCGGTATTGCGATTCTCGGACTCTATCAGGTTGCTGAAAATACGCCTTTGTTTCAAACGCTGGGGCGACACGATGAGTTCACACTTTATTGCGCGGTCGCGCTGGCGAACACTGCCGAAGACCCTGATTTAGCCTTGTGGGAACTGGCACGCAACGTCGATGGCTGGGGACGCATTCACGTCGTAGAACGGTTGGCAGAAACCGAAAACAGCGAAATCAGAAACTGGCTGCTTCGCGAAGGCTACCGCAACTCCGTTTTATATGAATACCTGGCCTTCACCTGCGCCACCACAGGCGGGTTGCTGTCTGCGCTGAGTGAGTCGCACGTAGATCGTGAACTGCTCACTTCGGCGGGGGAACTCATTGAAGCGCTGATCAACGGTGGTCCCGCGGAAGATATGGACGACTATGACGACGGCGCGATTGTGGTCGATTTGTTTTTGAATCACATCAATCTGACTGCCGAGACATTGACTGATTTTCTGCACGTGCGTTCGATCCAGCAGTTTTTGAAAAATGAGGAAGCTGACTGGGAATCGCGTTCGGAACGAGGCTGGACAGCGCAGCGTCGCGAAGAACTCTTGGCGATTTGCAATGAGATTCTGGAACGACCTGAGTGGCCGGACCGTGTTCGAACATCGCTTAAGAGTCCTAATGATCAGGAATTTTATGAAGCCGATCAGGTTGCCCGCGTGCTCGAATTGCCGACCTGGGATTATCACTGGAAACGTCTCCAGGCACAGTCTCACGATTCTGGTCGCTGGTTCCATGTTATGCTGGCCTGTGATGAAACGCATATCTCACAAGTAGTGGATTTCGCGGAACAGGTTCTGGATCTTAAGCAGATCGCCAGTGGCGCAGCCGATACGCTCGGCATCGGTCCGGAATTTGTGCAGCATTCCTGCCTCGATTGTATCCTGCAGGAACTGCGTCGATTTCCGACTCACGGCGCTACTTTAATTGCAGCGGGATTGAAAAGCCCTGTGGTGCGCAACCGCAACATGGCGGTGGCGGCCCTGGCGACCTGGGGTGAAGTAGCATCTACATTTGAGCCATTAAAACTGGCAGTCGAAGTAGAACCGAGTGAGAGTCTCCGTCATAATATGCAGAAAATCCTCAAAGGCGAGCCGCTGGAAGAGTAAACGATGACGGACCAGACAACCGACACGCAGAGCAAACAGGATGTGCAGACGACAGTCAACGACTGCAATCAGTATGCCTGTGAGCTGTTCTTGAAATTAGCCGGGGAAAGCGAAGGGAATCTCTTCTTTTCGCCAAGCAGTATTTCCATGGCACTGGCGATGACGCTTGCCGGAGCTAAGGGAGAAACGGCGCGCGAAATGCAGGAAGCACTTGGGTTCTCTCTGGAGCCGGCGCGTGTTCATGAAGCGTTTCGACGTTTGCGTGCAGAGACGAGAACCGGTGGCGTAGAATTGAGTATCGCCAACCGGCTCTGGGGACAAACCGGCTATCAGTTTCTACCAGAATATCTGAAAACAATAGAACACGCTTATGATGCAGGATTGGAAACGGTCGATTTTCAGAATGCCCCTGGTGAGACAGCCAGCCAGATCAATGCCTGGGTTACGAAGCAGACTAACGGAAAAATTGATCGACTGGTTACGCCTCAGAACTTTAATGAATTAACCCGGCTGGTGTTGACCAATGCCATCTATTTTCTGGGCGGGTGGGAAGAGGAGTTTGAACCAGAGGAAACAAAAGAAGAACCGTTTCAATTATCCCAGGGTGAGGAAACGATCGTACCCCTGATGCATCAGACGAATTCGTTCGGCTACGGTGAAGATGAAGGTCTCCAGGTGTTGGAACTTCCCTACCGGCAGCATGATTTTACGACCCGGATCGTCGAGAGCGAAGACGGATTTCCTTACATGGAACAAGAAGAGATTCCCGGAGGGGGAAGTGATTTCGTCATGAATATTCTGCTGCCCCGCGAATCAGGTAGATTGCCTGCGCTTGAAAACCAGATCCATGCTGCCTCTTTGCAACAATGGATGACAACACGTAGTTGTGAGGTCAAAGTCAGTCTCCCCCAATTTCGCGTCGAATCTTCAATGGAATTGAATCAGCAGTTACAGTCGTTGGGGATGCAGCGGGCTTTTTCACGAGACGAAGCCGAATTTTCCAATATGTCAGATGATCCGGAAGGCCTGTTTTTAGGTGCCATTCTGCATAAAGCGTTTGTTGAAGTGAACGAAAAAGGGACTGAAGCCGCAGGTGTGACAGGGGTGATCGTGGCGGGAGGTTGTGTCAGGGATGATGAACCGCCGAAAGAATTTCGCGCCGACCACCCGTTTCTGTTTCTAATCCGGGATCGAAAAACCCGGTTGATCCATTTCATGGGTCGGTTAGTCAATCCCTCTCAGCCTGCAGTACCTTGATTACGGTTCCAGCAGCGCTTGAATCGCATTCCACAAACCGGGGGCCACATCACAGGGACCGTCGGCGGCGATCTGTTTTATGATGTCAGCGAAACGGGTCTGATTGATGCGGGACATCGCGGCGGCAGCGATGGCCGGGGAACGGCTCATGCCCCCACTGCAGGCGACCAAAGTGGGCACTTCGGATTGAACGAACCGCGTTGTTGTCTCAATCGCCGATTCCAGAATCGCGGGATTGTTTTCGTCTCCGTCAATCAAAGGCAGACGGCAGTAGACAATCTCTCGCGGAAACGTGATCGGTGGTTCTTCCAGCGCCAGGTCGATGACGGCGGCAATGCCGAGGTCCAGTACTCCTTGCACATCGCGGGCGTCCCGCGCATTGCCGATCCATAACAGTTGAGAAAATACTTCACGCATCGGCAGATTGCTTTTTGGGCTTTTTCTTCCATGACAGGATGGCGTCAATCGAGAGTGGCCCGGCTCCCACAATCAACAGATACAGCGAGCCCAGCAACATTGAAAAGTCAGTGCGGGCAGCGTGCGCCATGTGCCAGAACCCTTCTTCCGACAGCATGGGGATTTTGGTCGAGAAAATCGCGACCAGCATGATCGTAATCGTCGGCAGCACTGCCAGCCGTGTTAACAGTCCCAGTACAATCAGCACGCCACACACGATTTCAAAACTGGCAACGAAATAGGAGAGGAACTCCGGTTCCGGTAAACCGATCTTCACAAATCGACCGGCGCCACGAATCTCAGGATACAGAAACTTCTGAATCCCTTCCGAGAGAAACACCAGTCCCACCAGTAACCGGATCAGGATCACGGCGGAAGAAGCTTTTGATTTCAATGATTTGGTAATCAACTTCATCGTACTGGCCCTTTTAAAAGACTTCTTGAGAACCACTGACGGAAGTCACGCTTAGATTAGCCACCCGTTCGTCGCTGGGTAAACGTGCTTTTCTTATTCGCATTCACTGCGTTATTTATTTTAGGGACCGCCGACTGCATGATTTTAGAACGTGCCGGAATCGATTTTTGGGATTCCTGCTCGGTTTTCTCCTGTGACTTTTTTTTCATGTCCTCCAGGTGCTTTTTCTTAGCGACCCGTTTTTCTCGATCTTTCTTCTTCTGCTGT
The DNA here is from genome assembly GCF_007744675.1 of Gimesia alba. Classification (NCBI taxonomy): domain Bacteria; kingdom Pseudomonadati; phylum Planctomycetota; class Planctomycetia; order Planctomycetales; family Planctomycetaceae; genus Gimesia; species Gimesia alba. The sequence goes on along the minus strand of NZ_CP036269.1, from coordinate 5,443,819 downwards.
TTATTTTTAGCCATTTGGCGATGCTCCGCGAGGGGGGATTAAATTGAACTCTCTGTCAGTTCCACGGCCATTTTGCTGCGTGTAAAGTCAAGCTCGAACAGAGAGGTTGTGGAGTATCTTAACAGCATTCCCAGAGTTTAGAAAGAACCAGTGCTAACTGGTGTCCGACTTCTCAATGATTCAATCATGGTTCAGCCAGAGTACCAGTCCCAGAATCAGCAAGAGGACGATCCAGATCAGCATCGACTGAATCGTGGCTTTTCGCGCCCGTTCGACTTCCCACCAGCTGCGAGGTCGAACTCCCTGCAGCAGAAATGTTGCGACGCCGGCCAGATTGATGCAGATCAGGTTCGTTACAGTCAGCAGAAACGCTCCTCCGGCTAATGCAAACGAACCATTTCCGAGCAGCATGCCGCATGCGACCAGCGGCGGTACCAGCGCGACAGCCACCATCACGCCGATCACTGCTCCCGAGAGGCCTTGCGTGAACGCCAGCGTTCCGGCGCAACCCGCAGCCAATGCCAGCAGGATATCCCCAAGATCAACCTGGGTCCGAGAGGCAATCGAGGGGATTTCAGGATCAACCACGAAGAGGAATCCACCTAAGATCGATAATAAAAATGCGGAACCCGAACCGGCAATATTGGTTTTCAACGCGCTGCGCAGCAGGTCGAAATCGCCTAAGGTCACTGCCAGCGACATCGCCACATTCGGCCCCAAAAGCGGCGCGATCACCATCGCTCCGATAATCACGGCGACATCATCCCGCAGCAATCCCACGCCTGCCACAACGACCGAGAGCATGACCAGCCCCATAAAGACCCGGGTGACACCCAGCCCCTCGCTGACATTCGAATAGAGTTCCTCGCGGCTGATGCGTTCCTTGCCGTTATTCTTCTCTTTCGGTTTGTCTGCTTCCTCTTCTTCTTCATCTGGCTCCGGTTTCAAGCGGGGCAACACAGCTTCCACCGGAAACAGGAGCACGTGAAAACCTTTCGTGTCTCCGTATGCCTGTTCAAACCGATCCATAATCGGCTCTGTTTCCTCGGCAGGAACCAGCAGGTGCAGTACAATTTGACCGGAGTCCGTATCCCTCCAGCGGCCAAGAATTTCACGCCCTTCCAACAGATCATCCAGGTTCTCATGGTCGCTATCCGGAATGAAGATTTGCATGACCCGCAGAATCATTGTGTTTCTCTCGATTGAATATGAATGAAAAGTCGACTGGTTGAAATCGAAGTATATTTTTTTGAGTAAATCTTATCCTACCAGTGTCCAAGTGAATATGGTAGAATGGGCCTTGTTGAAATCGAAGTGTAAGGAATGGAAGATTCTTAACAAGGACAGAAAATGTTGTCGAAAGAAAATCTAACTGGGACGCGCGTTCTTCTGGCCGTGTTATTCACGTTCGGTTTTCTGGTACAAATTCAGATGCTGGCAGCCGGGCCGTCGGATCAGAAAATCGATTTTACAGTTCGCTACAAGGAGCTCTTGCTGGAATCCCAGAAGGCGCCTTCGAAGCAATATTTAAAAGAAGTGGCATTCGATATCATCGAAGTCTGTGAGCAGGCGATTCAGGCAGGTGACTATTCTGCAGCTCTCAAATTCGCCGCTTTTGCTGTAAATACCGCTAAAAGATCCGGGAATAACCATGCTTTCGTCGTAGCCAATGGATTGAAGCAACACAGTTCCGCATTACTTCGCGAATATCGGAAAGTCGAAAAATATCAGCAGAAGCTTGAAAAAAATCCGAACGACTCACAATCGGCTTTTCACTTCGGTAGATTTCTTGCGTTGAGACAACATGACTGGCGAAAAGGACTTTTCTGGCTCAGTAAAGGTGATGATGTAGCTTACCGGACATTGGCTCAAAAGGAACTTTCCAATCCAAAAGACGAACGTTCTCTTTTGACACTTGCCGCTGGCTGGTCACAACTAGCCGAAAAAGAGTCAGGCTTGGAGAAACAGCAGTTGGTGTCACATAGTTATGAGTTGTATCAACGGGCGTGGAGTCGGACGCTCGGAACGGATCGAGCCCGGATTAGTAACATGATGTCCGAATTACCGATCCGATATCTGAATCACATGCCGGAACAGGATGTGATCAAGGGCCCCTGGCCTCTGGGGAAGGATGGTGATTGCGGAAGTGGTAAAGGACGATTTACCGTCAACGAGATGGAGTTTCCGAATGGCCTGGGACTACATCCTCCTACTAACGGTGCAGCCAGAGTGCGTTATGAGTTGGATGGTCAATACAAAACGTTCGTCACTGGCGTTGCACTCAGAGACAGTACTTATAATTTTACCGGAACCGTTTATTTCTCGGTGATCGGGGATGGTAATTTACTATGGAAATCTGTGCCGGTTCGCGCACGAGGTGATGTTCAATACTGTTCTGTGTCAGTAAAAGATGTGAATAAATTGGAGCTACGAGTAGAGTGCCCTGGCAAATCAACAGGCGCCCATGCAGTCTGGCTCAATCCACACGTTTTAAAGTATTAAATTTCGATTGATATGAAATTCTTCTAGTGGGAGGCAATGCGAATGCAGGATGAAGCCACTTATCTCTGTGACGCTTGTGGAGAAGAAATCGTCATTCCCGTTGATCTGACGGAAGGGACCGAACAGGAATATGTCGAGGACTGTCCTGTCTGCTGTCATCCGAATGTGATTCACGTGCACGTCAATCCCGATGGAGGCGTGCGGATTTGGGCAGAAGTAGAAGATGAATAAGGGGAACGGTCCCGTTTATTCAGGGCCGATATATTGAAATCGGGGTACCTCATGTCCGTCGACTTCGACCGTTTCCAGAAACATGGTTTTGGGGCGGACCCAGAGTCCTTTCTGGCCATAATCAGGACTATAGACCACCATCTCTTCTTCTGTTTCACTGTGACGGGCAACTCCGATGACGAGATAGTCGTTCCCTTTGTAATGACGATAGCGGCCTGTTTTCATGTTGTTAAATCTCTGCTACTGAATTCCTCAGTCTGTGCCGTCAGGCCGAAGCCTCTTCCATCGCGGCACTATATTCACCCCGGCGGGCATCGCGATTGCATTTGGCGCGATGTGCGATCGATTTCTGAGCTGCTTCCACATTCGCAGGGTCTCCCGCCCAGATGCTCATGCCCGGTTGCTGAATGGCCCGTGCGAACGAGTACGCCATCGCCCAGGGAACCCGTGATTTGTATTTCACGTTCATCGCATTCAGCCGTTCTGAAGCGAGCTCACTCGATTGACCGCCGGATAAAAAGGCCACGCCGGGAACCGCTGCGGGCACGGTGCGCCGGAAACAGGTGACCGTTGCATCTGCAACATCATCGACCGAATTTTGCTTGGGACATTCCAGCCCCGGCACAACCATATTTGGTTTCAGGATCATCCCTTCCAGCAATACGCGTTGGGCCGCCAACTGTGCGAAGACCATGCGTAGCGTCTGCTCGGTCACATCGTAACAGCGTTGCAGCGAGTGTGCTCCGTCCATCAACACTTCGGGTTCCACAATCGGGACCAGTCCTGCTTCCTGACACAGGGCGGCATAGCGTGCTAAAAGATGGGCGTTCGCATCGAGGCAGCCTTGATTGGGAATCCCGTCCCCAATTGTAATCACCGCCCGCCATTTTGCGAATCGGGCTCCCAGTTGCACGTATTCTTCCAGCCGCTCACGCAGGCCGTCCAGACCTTCGGTGATCTTTTCGCCCGGATGGTTGGCGAGAGGTTTCGTACTCTTGTCGACTTTGATACCGGGGATGATGCCCACTTCTTGCAAAACCTGAACGAAAGGGGTACCGTCTTCTGTCTTTTGGCGGATCGTTTCATCAAACAGAATTGCACCGCTGATCGATTCATTCAGTCCGGGCGTGGTCACAATCAGTTCCCGGTAAGCCCGCCGATACTCTTCAGTCTGGGGAATTCCGAGCTTTGCGAATCGCTTGTGGCAGGTGGGCATGCTCTCATCCATCGCCAGCAGGCCTTTGTCGTCTGCCACCATCGCGTAGGCTGTCTCGATCAGTTGTTTTTGACTCATCTGTACTGCTCCCCTTGCCAGGTAGTGTTGATTTATTAGTTTTGAATGTAATTCCCAGGACCGCAATCTAACCCAGGCCGGTTTTAACCGCGGCTAACGCCGTGCGGCTGATCCGGTCTTTGGTGATTTCCCAACCGGAATGACTTATTAGCCGAAGGGCGTTAGCCCCGGTTCATCCTCATTTGTAAGGAAAAATCGAATTTAGAAACGTTACTTAGATTGCATTACATTTTACCATAGCGTGTTTCAATCTAATATACTCGTTCCAAATGGCCATGGAGACGCTATAGTAAAACTGGACACAGTCTAGACCCGAAACAGCTCACAGCTCACCGGCAGCAATCTCAAATGAGTATGCTGCACAGAAAGAGCGGCCTGACTCCCTTCACTGTAAACCATTGGCTTCCAGTAGTGCAAGGGCGCGTTGCAGAGGGCAATTGGAAGAGGGCGAAGAGGGACCGCGGTAACCGTTCAGCAACTCTTTCGAACGCCGGGCCAGCATCCGTCGCACTTCCCGCCGTTTCCCTTTGACGCGTGGAATGGCCATTTCATCATAGGCGGTCGTCTGATGCCGCATCCAGGCAATCACGGCCGCTTCCGCCCGCTGTTCAACGGGAATCCGTTTTGTACGGGCTACCGTACCGCTTCCAACCGGCGTGGCATGATTTGTGATCGCGCGTGCCATCTGTTGTGCCAAGTCGGCGTGTGCGGGGTGAAAGTCCAGAAATGCCAGCACGGAACCAAAGAAATCCTCCACGTATTCCGCCTGAACTTTTTCGCGGCGTTGTGCTGCTGCCGCCTGTTTCTTCGCATACGCGTCGGTCGAACGCTCTGCATCCAGTTCCGCGCGAGTCCGTTCGATTGTCTCTGCGGGTGCCCAGACTCCTTTCGAAAAGGTCCGCCGCCCTTTTTTCTCCTGCACGATCCAAAATTCACCGGCCGCTTTCATCCGCCGCGTCAAACCGGCATCCCCGGGAGGCAGCAATGCCCAGCCCGCGGGAACTGTATGAATCGTACCGTCGGCAGCTTTAACGGAATCCGGCGTGGGACCGGGGGAGAATACGTTGTCGCTCATGCTATCGTCACATCCTTGTTGATATTTCTGTTATGCCAGCAACCAGTCTGGAATTCCTCAACTATCGAAACGCGATTTGGTTTGCAAATTCTCGCAATCCTTTTCGATTCGATCTAAATCATAATATTAGTTCAACATGAAACTTACTTGTTGTTATCATGATTGATTCAGGTTATACATTTGAAAGTCGCTCGATTCAACTGGTTCAAGATATCTCTGTGAATTCCATCGCTTCCCCATAGGAAAAAGAAATGACGTTACCTGAAATCATACTGATTGAAGTGGTGATTGGTGCGGTATTGATTATTGTTGCCTTGTCTTGGATCAGGCGGATATCGGTTCGGAATCATTCTGTTGCTCCTTTGATCAAGGAACATTTTTACCCGCTCCCTACCAGCGAGATTACGATCACGGAAAGAACGTTTCCCCTGCGCGTTCGGGCCGATCTGCAGATTGCCATTGATCAGTTATTGAGTGACAAAAAAGAGATCAAGCATTTTTGCGGAGTACGTAGTGGGTTCGATCATCAGGGAGTCACCCTGTCGAGTTGCATTATCCAGAACAAACATAATCCCATCGTCACGACGCCTCCCTCCTTTGAAGAAGTCAATATTGGAGCAGAGCAACCTGTACGTGTCCTGAAGACGGGGCTCTGGTTATTGGAAAAAGAGGGGATTAATTTTGTCGCCTTCCTGACACCCGCCAACAATTTTGGCCAGATTACAGGCGTTGAGCTGCATGTCGGGGCTCCTAATACTCCTGAAGGGACCAGAATCACTCAGGATTTTTTCAAACATCTGGAACAATCGATTCAGCAGGCGAAATCCTATCGGGGGAAAGTCCTCTCACTTGAGAAGCAGAAACATTCCTATTCCGGAGAGTCGAAAGGAATCGCCGTGCATCAACTACGGGACGTTCCCCGTGATCAGGTGATTTTGCCAGAAAAAACTCTTGAACTTCTGGAACGCAATGTGATCCATTTCGTGCAACAGCGCGAGCGATTAGCCCAGTTTAAACAATCGACGAAAAAGGGCATTCTGTTCTATGGTCCGCCGGGGACGGGAAAAACACATACGATCCACTTTCTGTCTCATGCACTGCAGGAACATACCACGCTGCTCATCTCCGCAGAACAAGTTGGCATGTTAGATGAATATATGACGCTGGCCCGCTTACTGCAGCCCAGTATTGTGGTTCTCGAAGATGTCGATCTGATTGCCCGCAATCGCAGAGACATGAACAGTGCCTGCGAAGAAGTCCTGCTCAATAAACTACTCAATGAAATGGACGGCTTGAAACCCGATTCTGATATTCTGTTTATTCTCACGACAAATCGACCGGAAACGCTGGAAGCCGCCCTGGCCTCCCGTCCTGGACGCGTTGATCAGGCAATCGAATTTCCTCTGCCAGATATCAATGGACGCCGTAAGTTGATTCAGCTCTACTCGGAGGGAGTCATTGTCAAAGATGTGGTGATCGAGGAAATTCTGCGACGTACCGAAGGTGTCTCCGCCGCATTCATCAAGGAACTCATGCGACGTGCCGTTCAGTTTCATGTCGAGCGAGACGGCACCGGTGAAGTCTCTATCGAAGACGTCACCAATGCACTCGACGAAATGCTGGTTACCGGCGGTTCATTAAATCTGAAACTGCTCGGAGCGACTGATATTGCCAATTCGGATTATACTTTGTGAGTTTTGTCAGACAGACTTCAGTGACAGTTTCTCAACAGCCACGTCTGCGGAGTGACCGCATCAGTTTCAGCACCGCCTGTTTTTTGCTTTGGTCTCGACTTCATAGATTCCGCTTTCTTCAAGATTGCAAAGGTTATTCAGTGGTGTCGATATAAACTTCATGACGTTCGTAACACTCAAGCCTAGTTTCGCATTCCGCTTGTTCGTGTTTTGGGGCGAGACTCAGCGATTCTTTCCCCATGCGGATTGCTTCTTCAAAATCGCCCGTGGCTGCCAGGGCGGCAGCGAGAGTGCCTAGATCACTCCATTCCGGTTCCGGATGCAATTCCAGGTTCTTTCGTGCCAGACCCAGTGATTGTCTTGCGTCGCGAAATTCTGGATCAGGGCAGGTTGCCATCATCCAGGCGAGACCGTTATAGCCAGGGTGGAATTCCGGGGCTTGCTGAATGGCTGCTTCGAAATCGAGTTTCGCTTTTTGAAAATGATGTAGTTCATAGTAGGCAGTTCCCCGGGCTGCTAGCAGTTCTGCAGACTGTTCACCCAGATTCATGGCATGCGTCAGGTCTTCTATGGCTCGCTCAAATTCATCCAGATTCAGTAAGAGATATGCTCGATCCAGAAAGAGGGTCGAATCAGCAGAATTCAGATTGATCGCCTCGCCATACACGTTTTGTTCCAGGGCTTCCCGAAAGATTGACTTTGCTTTCTCAACGTCATCTGATCTGAGGTAGCAGTACCCTATTAAGACCTGAAGCTCAGTGGAAGGCTCTGGTATCTGAATGAAGTCGTCTAATGCGTTTTGATACTGTTCGGCACAGAAATAGAGATTTCCCCGTTGTTGATAACTCTCCATGTCTTCAGGGTTAAGGCGGATGGTTTCATCAAAAGGGTTTAATTCGAGCGCCCGTTCAAAATCCGACCGGGCAGCCTTTAATTTCCCTTGTTTCGAATAGGCACAACCACGATTGAAATAGTATTCCCATTCCTGGGGGGCATATTGGATCGCGAGAGTATAATCCTGAGCCGCTTCGGGATACTTCTGAAGTTGTAATAAGAAGTGACCACGTGTGTGATAGTGTTGAGGGTTATGAGGGCCAAGTTCTACCAGACGGTTGAAGTCGCTCAATGCGGAGTCAATATTTCCGATACTGGAATAGGAATACGCCCGATTGAACAGCGCATCTGCCAGGTCCGGTTTCAATTCCAGACAATGAGTCAATTCAACGATTGCTTTTTCGAATTCCTTATGTAGTGCATAAACAGCACCACGATTAAAGTAAGCAAAGTGGTTTTGGGGTTCAAGCTGAGTCACAGTATCACAGTCTGCGATTGCCAGATCGAACTGTTCCAGATGGTAAAAGGCTGTGGAGCGTGCCAAGTAGGCGGCGGTGTCCCTGGGATTCTTCTGAATCTGCTTACTGAAATAAGTAACCGAGTCTTCCGGAGTCATTTCAGAGTCATTTCGTTGGGAAGGACGTTTTTTAAAAGAGGAAACGAATTCACCAATCAGCAGAAATAGAAACCAGAACGTGTATCCTGCGCCAAAAATAATAAAAAGGAATTTCATAACCAAATCTTCGTCCATCGGTTGAAAGAGATGGCCATTATAACAGTGCTGTGGTTCTTGATCACGGGGTCCCCGGGAGTATTTCATTGAAATCTGGAAGGTGATGGATTCTAACAGGTTTAAATTTGGGGTTTGGTTTCTATGGTTTCATAGTAGTGACATGTGGAGCTCAAACTTAGGACAGGCAGAATTCATGATTCGTCTCTTTCTGGCAGTTGTAGGAAGCCTGTATCTTTTGTTGGCACTCTGGTGTTCGTTCGCGCCGGCTACCACCTCGTTGACCGTGGGATTCGCGCTGAAGCCGGGTTCCGGGCAGTCAGAATTTCTGGTTGTTTATGGCGGGTTGGAACTGGCGCTGGGAATTGTGTTTCTCTGGCCTCTCTACCAGCGAGAAGTGGTTCGCTACGCACTTGTCGTCTGCATTATTATGCATGGTTGTCTGGTTCTGTTTCGGACCATTGGCTTTTTTCTATTCGAGGGAATCGAATCGACAACCTATTCATTGGCACTTGGTGAATGGTTGATTTTTCTCATCAGCCTGGGGGTCTGCCTGACTCAACATAAATCAACAACCACGTCTGCGAAGTGACCGCATCAGTTTCAGCACTGCCTGTTCTTTCGCTTTGGCTTCGACTTCGACGGTGATTTCTGGTTCCTCCCAGCAGCGGGGGAAATCTTTCACGTCGATGAAATCGTGGTGCGGCTTGGGATTCTTACCCTCCCAACCCTCTTTGGGACTGGAAAGATGAAATAGTGGTTCGCGATTCCAGGTCGCCAGTGCCTGCTCTGTCGCTGCTTCGATTGACAAGCCATCGGGTAGACAGCGGTGGTGATGCACGTCGTAAACCAGCGGAATTCCGGTTTTATGACAGAGTGGCAATAGATCAGCTGGCGTATAGGTAGTATCGTCATTTTCCACGGTCAATCGGCTGCGGACCCGTTTGGACAGTCGCTTCAGGTTTTGTTTGAACCGTTTGAGTGCTGCCGGCTTGTCGCCATAGGCACCTCCTCCGTGTATGTTGAGGACGTCCGCCCCCACCCACTCTGCGACCTCGGCCTGATATTCGAGTTCGGCGATCGAACGCGCAACAACCTCTTCACGCGGTGAATTCAGCACCACGAACTGATCGGGGTGAAAGCAGGTGCGCAGGCCATGTTCCCGCACATAGTCTCCGCACTGTTGGAACCGTTTGACGATCGCTTTTCCACTCGGGAGATCGCTCATCTGATAACCGCATTCAGAATGCGTTTTCAATGGGAGTATCTGGCTGTTGATACGGAAGCAACCAATGTCGTGTTGCACACAATATTCCAGCGTCTCTTGTAGCGCCCGTGCATTTTCCTGACAGAGTTGAGCCAGTTTCTCGAGCGCTGACGTGCGATCCATGTTACGATTGGCTTTGACCGTGGTGTTGCGAAATTTGATCGGCTCATCCTGAAACTGACAGCAGAGACCAAGTCGGATTGATGATGTTGGCATTTTCTGCTGAGACAAACTTCACACTCCCCGATTCATCCAGAAGATGCTGACCTGCAATGTGGTCGCGATTGAAACCCACAACAGATACGGTGCCTGGGCGACAGCCACCCAGCGAATGCGAGGCCAGATAACGATCATCATCCAGACAATGGTCGTCCAGACAATGAGTATGTCCAACGTGGCCAGTGGCAGATTTCTAAGACCGAACAAGATCGGAGTGAAACAGAGATTCGCGATCAGATTAATGGAGAAGGGGACCGCGGTCGTTTTGGGTAGCTTGCCTCTTCCGGTTTGCACGAACACGTAACCAAATGAAACGATGATGATCGGATATAGAATCTGCCAGATCAGACTGATGGTCCCCGGCGCGGGAGTCCAGTCCGGCTTTGAAAGCGTGTTGTACCATTCCATCCAGCTCATCGCATCGTTTTCCTGTAAAGTTTTGAATTCACACAAGCAATTATGGTACAGAGACATGAATTGGTAAGTCTGTTTTTACTCTATTTCTTGATTAAGTGGTGCTGGATTTCTGTAGAGTTGATGTAAAACCCTGACAGAAGCAGAAAGAAATGTCTCTGAAACCGGGAATGGCGAATTTCTGAAGCTGTCCCTGCCAGATATTTTTGTTACAATCAGACTCGTATTCCCCACATGTGTCGGTTGTTGAGACAATCCGATTCGCTTGAAAACAGGGGAGAGTTCTGATTTTGGCTGGTGGGGTAAATATGTCGAAAGATCGGCTCCAATCCGACTTTTGTGCAGAGAAATTAAAAGCGCTGGGCGAGCCGATTCGGCTGCGCATCATTGATCTGTTGCGCGACGGCGAGCGAACGGTCAGTCAGACCGCAGAGCAACTCGAAGAAGAAGTCGTTAATATCTCACACCACCTCGGCATCCTGTATCATGCGGGACTGGTCGTCAAACGCAAAGAAGGCCGTTTTGTCGTTTACAGTCTGCATCCAGATGTTTCCGCCGTCAGTGAAGCGGGCAAACAGCATCTCGACTTCGGCTGCTGCCGCCTGGAAGTGCCCGACGCGTAAGCGATTACTCACCGAGGCTCATCCATGCCGACAGAGATCCGCATCAAACGTATTTACGAAGAACCCGATTCTGACGATGGACACCGGGTGCTCGTCGATCGTCTCTGGCCGCGTGGCATGTCGAAAGCAGTCGCCCAGGTCGACTTGTGGCTGAAAGAGTTTGCTCCTTCCACCGAATTGCGTAAGTGGTTCCATGCAGACTCAACCGACTATGAAGAATTCGTCAACCGCTACCAGCGCGAGCTGGAAGCACACCGCTCGGAAATCGAACAGACAGTCGCCGCCATGACCCAGCCGACAATCACCCTGGTGACAGCCGTCAAGAATCCCCAACGCAGTCATGTTCCGGTCTTGAAACAGTTTCTGATCAATCTCATTCTTGCGGATTAATTACGTAGTGAATGAGAGACCGATTGGGCTAAGGGGGTTGACAATGAAACTGGCAAATGGTAATATGGCGATATTGCCATGAAAGAAAAGACACGCAAACAATATGAAGCCCGTGCGAAGATTGCCAAAGCGATGGCACATCCCAGCCGGCTGCTGATGCTGGATCTGCTCCAGAAACAGGAAATGTGCGTCGGTGATCTGACCGAGCAGGTTGGTGCAGATCAATCGACTGTTTCAAAGCATCTCGCGATCTTGAAGGAAGTTGGCCTGGTTGATGCCCGCAAGGAAGGGGCGCTCAGTTATTATCGAGTCACCTGTGGCTGTCTTGACGGCTTCTTTTCCTGTATGGAGACCGTCCTGCTTTCGGACCTTAAAGGGCGACAGAATTCACTCAAATAAAAATTTTACCTGAAATATGGTAATATGGCGAAAAGGCCATGTGTTGTGTTAGCAAGATTCACTTAATCAAACCTTGAAGGAACCTTGAAAATGAATGCCGTCAAAAATGATTCGGCTGCCCCGGCGCAGGGAATCAGTTTTTTTGAACGCTACCTTTCGGTCTGGGTGGCGTTGTGCATTGTGGCTGGGATCGTTTTGGGGAAAGTGGCCCCCGGCATCGCGCAGAAACTGGATGGGATGGCGCTGTATGTCAATGATGCCCCCGTGATTTCCATTCCGATTGCCGTCTGCCTGTTCTTCATGATGTATCCGATTATGGTCAAAATTGATTTCGGCGAAGTGCTCAAAGCAGGGAAAGCAGTCCGCCCGGTCGGACTGACGCTATTCATCAACTGGGCCATCAAACCGTTTACGATGTATGCGATTGCCAGTTTCTTTCTGGGAACATTGTTCCTCACATTCATCGGACCAGATGCCGTCGATTACGTCAAAATGCCCTTCGGTGCAGATCTTGCTGTGGGAGCGGAATACGGAGCAGGCAAAGTCGTGCTCGTCGATGGTGTGAAGATGTTGCAGGTTCCGCTCTGGCGCAGTTATCTGGCTGGCTGCATCCTGTTGGGTATCGCGCCGTGTACCGCGATGGTCCTGGTCTGGGGCTTCCTGGCTAAAGGCAACGATGGTCATACCCTTGTGATGGTTGCGATCAACTCATTAACCATGCTGGTGCTCTACGGAATATTGGGAGGGTTCCTGCTCGGCGTAGGGAAACTTCCTGTTCCCTGGCAGGCATTATTACTTTCGATCGGCGTGTATGTTGCACTCCCTCTGGTGGCAGGTTATTTTTCCCGGAAATGGTTGATTCGAAGTAAAGGAGAAACGTGGTTTCGTGAGAAATTCCTGCATGTACTCACACCGGTTACAATCGCCGCCTTGCTGGTCACGCTGGTGCTGTTGTTTTCATTCAAGGGTGAGACGATTCTCAATAACCCCTTAACGATTCTCTGGATCGCCATTCCCCTGTTAATTCAAACCGTAGTTATTTTTGCATTAGGCTACGGTTTGTCAAAAGTATTGGGGCTCACCTATGAAAATGCCGCACCGACAGCCATGATCGGCGCGTCCAATCACTTTGAGGTGGCCATCGCGACCGCAACCATGCTTTACGGTTTATCTTCAGGAGCAGCATTAGCGACTGTGGTGGGAGTCTTAATTGAAGTCCCGCTGATGCTGATGCTGGTGAAGTTCTGCCTCAGAACTCAGGACTGGTTTCCATATACGATCGGCTCTCAAACTGCGGGAGAGCAAGCGACAGTCAATAATCAAATTTAGTTAATAATAAGGAAAACAAAAACATGAAACGTGTGTTAATCTTATGTACGGGAAACTCCTGTCGCTCGCAGATGGCAGAAGAGCTCTGGGAAACACTGGGCGCTGGTGAATGGCAGGCAGACTCAGCCGGCTCCAAACCCTCCGGCTACGTGCATCCGCTGGCGATTGAAGCGATGCGTGAACTGGACATCGATCTGTCAGAGAACACGAGCAAGTCGCTGGATCAGTTTACTGATCAGGACTTTGATCTGGTGGTCACAGTTTGTGACAACGCAAAAGAATCGTGCCCGGTCTTCACCGGTGCTACGCTGACTCTGCACTGGCCCTTTGATGATCCTGCGGATGCGACGGGCTCCGATGAAGAAAAAATGAAAACGTTCCGCCGCGTTCGCGATGAAATTAAAACGAAAATACAAACGTTTTTAGCAGATGAATCGGCTTAATACACAAAAATGAATGAAAAGGAGCAGACAATGAATCAGGAATCCGCTGTCGATTTTCCCGGGCAGTATCGCCTGCATGTGGCACTCAATGTTTCCAATCTGGAACAGTCAAAACAGTTCTATGAAATCCTGCTGGGTATTAAGCCGAGTAAGGAACGTCCCCGCTATGCCAAGTATGAATCCGTCGATCCTTCGGTCAATCTGACTTTGAACGAAGTTGAAGGAGAAGTGACCGTCGAGGGCGGTTCGGCGCATTTTGGCATTCAGGTTAAGTCGGTGGCGGAAGTGCACGCTGCCATGGATCGCTTCAAAGCGGTCGGGATCAAAACGATCACCGAAGAAGCTACCACATGTTGTTACGCCGTGCAGGACAAGGTTTGGGCCGTTGATCCGGACGGGCACAAATGGGAAGTCTTCGTGGTTCTCGAAGCCGACGCGAAAGACGAACTCTATGCGCAGTCGGGATGCTGTGGCCCCGAAATGGTGACATTGAAAGCGTGTTCGGACTCCCAATCAGAGACCAGTTCTAATCCGTCAGCACCGTAACCCACTGGGCACTGTGGATGGTTCCGTGTTGTTTGTTTTTGGAGCTGTCAAGCAGTTTGGTTTGATCCGGTTTCAGAAAATCAAATAAGACGATCGTGTTCTCGTCTGCTTTGTTTGACTCAGCCGGTTCAAATTCTTTGGTATACTTGGCGGCTTTGGAGATCTGAAACATCCGCATCGTGCCTCTGCCGAACAGGCCCGCGGGTTTGGTTTGCGTCTCTTCCCATTTTTCCTGAGCGCCCAGAAACAGTTTTCGTTCGGGATCAAAGGGCCCCGGTTTCGGTGCGGTCATCTTGTGGACGAGTTTGCCATTCAGGTAAATCGCCTGCTCGTTTCCATCATATACCAGTGCCACGTGGTCCCAGCCTGCGTCAGAATTCGGATCAACGGGGGCTGAATAATTCGTGCCGTTATCACTTTCCCATCCGGTCGAGTGTCTGTTCGCACGAATCGAGATCCACAGGCTGTTTTGCGGATCACCCTGGATTCCCTCGCAGCAGATCCTCCCGCGCCAGTCCTTGACCCAGGCTTCAATCGTAAACGCGTTCCATTCAGAAAAATTGACGTGCGGCAGAGTAACATAGCTGTCCTTGCCATCAAACTTTAAGCCGTATTGTACCTTGGCCTGATCCGCTTTGGCGGGATCTGCAGCGGCTGAAAGCATTGGTGATAGCAAACCGCAAACGTAACAACACACAGCGAGTAAGAAGAATCTGAAATTCCTCATGTGTTCGAATCCTGTTTGGGGACACATCGATAATAAGCCTGTGGTGGAACTCTGTCCTGTTTTTAGACAATTGTACTTATAATGAGTCTCCTGTGCTCAAAATAGTGTCTGGAAAAATCAAAATTCATATGAAATTCATAATGGATCGGAATGAGAACTCATTCATTAAAAAGCATTCGTGTATCTTCATATGTATCAAAACGGCATTCTTCGATCATCCATGCGGGAGCGATGTTCTGTTCTTTTAAAAGTTGTACTGCTTTGAATCGACAGAGCTCACAAGGATTCAAACGATAAATCATCTCAGCCAACGGTGAGCGATCTGCGCCTGGGTTATGCTCTAATACTTTTAACAGATCGGAGAAGAGGCAGTGAATTTCCCAGGAGTCCTCAGGCAGTTCCAGCGCGGCGAATAAATGTGCTTCGTCACCTGGTTTATAGTTATTTATAAACAGGCTGAAGACATGGAGAGACCATTCTTCGGTCAGTTGCTCCAATGCAAATTCACGTATTGCAGGATGAGAATTATTCGCCAGCGCAGAAAATGCCCAACGTTGTAATTCGTCATCATGGTGTTGGCAGAGTTCGATCAGTCGTGGATCAAATACTGGGAGTGCCCGATTCGAAAATACTTTGATTAACTTAACCAAAATTGACGGCGTATTGATCGACCTTAATGCATTAAGAACCGTATTTAAGCTGGCCTCATCTGCATACATTCCCCAGCCACGAAACCAATGACAATGTTCGGCACCGTTTGCTGCTTGAATGATTTCATCAACCGGAATTGCTTGCATCCGTTTAATATAGTTGCCTTTACCATTCTTATTCTTGGGGTTTTGTGAAGGGGGATCTGGCTTCTTGTTTTGTATCCATAAATCATAGAATCGTCTGAGATTGACATCGGTAGCCGAAGACATCAGATTGAGAATCTCTTCTTCGCCAAAATCTTTCATTGCGTTATTGACTAGATATTCATCGTCCCAATCCCATTCAATTGTTTTTAGCCGAGTGCCTCGAATCTGTGCGGCAAACTGAAAGCCCTGTTTATCGTCCAGATTCATAATCTCTTCTTCGCCGAGAGAACGGTTATCCTCGAATGGTTTTTGTTTCACCACTTCATAGAGTTGTGCTCGGAATGTTTCATCACCCTCAGCTGCATAATGTCCGGCCAATTCATAGAGTTGACTGGCATTCCAGCCGTCAGTCTCTGCATAGAGGGCATGCAGAATTGGCACACGGAATTGCTCCTTGGCATCGATTTCTTTGATCAGCTCCCACAACCAGTCGCCCCTCGGCTCTTCGCACTGCTTATCGTACCGCAGGTCCTGCAGGCACGCCTCCAGTAGAGGCGCGTCTGCGAGTAAACCTTGTTGAGCCCACAGCCGGGCGCGTCCCAGACCTTTCTGTAACGCATCGCGTTGCTCAGCCAGAGTGGGAACAGCCACCGGTGCGCAATCAAAATATTCCAAACGTTATCCTTTCCGGTTTGCCAGACGAATTCGTATGAGCAGATCATTCAACGCTTCCGTGGCGCGGGGCTTCTCAGGCAGACTGGTTGTTTCCATTGCCTGTTCCAGTTCGCCTACGAGCCGCAGATATTCGCGTCCATGAAATTCCATGTCGGCGGCATCCAGTGTTGACTGTTCTGCCCCGTGAAGTTTGCGTTCGATTAATTCAGGAATATAGGACAAACCAGCTGATTCATTTAAGGTGATCAGATTCGGTTCGATCTCGCCTGTCCGCATCAGATGCAGGCCCGTCAACAACACTCGATAGACATACAGCAGCGGCTTGACCCGCGGCGGATCCTCTTTCTGAAACAGTTTCCACTGTGTCGCCGCAAAGCCGAGATAATGATACGCATGATATTTCGTCACACAGTCGGGAGCCAGTGCTTTCAACTCTTCGTATTCGGGCGTCGCATACACGACCAGTGGCGAGAGGAGTTGCTCCAGCACATAGCCGTTCTTCTTGAGCATCAACTGGAAAAACTTGCCAACATCATGCGTGACGAGATCAATTTCCATCCCCTCGACGATGCGCGAACGCTCAACGGTTTCCTGTCCCCCTTTCAAACCAATCACGGTTTCCAGAGGCAGAATGTGGGTGCCCCTTAGATCATAGTCGGAATCAGGAGACGGGAAGCCGTAAATATGCGAACCGCTGATCGTCGCGAACAGCAAAGGATACGGATGTTGTTCGACCTGATTCAGTAATCGAGGATCAAGTTTCATGGTAGTTCTTCCCGTGTCGCCAGTTGGCGTGTCTTGATTAAATACGTGTTCGCTTTTTCATAGTCGGGACGGTCCGGCAGTTTGGTTTCTGCCTGTGCCTGTTCAAAATCTTGATGCAGGCTCTTCCGCCATTTCTCGGTTTCATCCCAGGGGACTTCACCCCGTTTAATTGCCAGTAATTGTTCCCGATAAGGACCGGCGTCGACAACCACGTAACCTTCGCGCAAGAGTGTGATCCCGGAAATCAGCAGCCGAATCAGATGCATCACATGTTTCCATTTGACTTTTCCCTGATTTTTAATGTCGGTCTGCATCTTCTTGAACTGAGACATCACATAGCCGTTATAGGTCTGATAGACAATCCGCGTCAGAAAGATTTCCCGCATGCCCAGCAGTTCCTGGCCGAGGGGGGTGATCTTCTCGACCAGGGGAGTGTAGAGACATTCCAGCACGTTCGGGTTCGCCTTGAGCGCCAGCACCAGAAACTTCTGCAGTTCCCAGTAGGTCTCCTGTGTTTCATGACAATCCAGTTGTTCCGGCACTCCATACAGCGACCACTGCAATTCCGCCGGTGGCAGATAGATGCCGCGATAATCGGTGTCAGAGTTCTCGTCTTCCAGACCAAAGGCGCGTGAGCCGATGATACACTTGAAAATGACGCGTTCGAACAGATCACTGCGATGTGCGTTGATCTCGCTGTTGCCGATCTCGCCCTCTTTAAAACTGGCCAGCAGCGTGAGTTCATCCGCTTTCAGCGCTTCTTCGACGCCGTCCGGAAACTTCACTCGATAGGAGTGATCCAGATCGCGGGGCGAACGGACGATGACTCCCACCGCACCCCGAGGGTGCAGCGTGCGCCCATTAGGGCCGATGATGTCTTTTACCGTAACGATTTGCGTCCCTTCTGAGTAGATCAGATTCGGATGGTAGTTCACTCGTTTAGTCATAGAAAAATTCTCCAGACTGGCATGTCGTGCCAGTGATCTCTTTTAAAGTCGAGGATCGACTGGTTCACTTTCCAGTGCGAGTACCCCGAACACACATTCATGGACCCGCCTGAGCGGTTCCCGGTTCACAAATCGCTCTAAACCCTCAATGCCTAATGCAAATTCCCGCTGTGCCAGCGATCGTTTTCGCCCCACATTACGGCTCCGTAACCGGGATAGATTTTCCGCAGCGTCATAGTCGGGGCCATAGATAATCCGTAAATACTCTTTACCGCGACATTTGACCGCCGGCTGTACCAGTCCCTGTGTACTACGCTGGACCCATTCCAGCGGTTTCACAACCATGCCTTCTCCCCCTTGATTTGTCAACTCGGTCCACCAGTCAATTCCCGCCTGGGTGCTGGCAGCATCAGTCAGGTTAACCCGCTGATATGCGGTTGCCAGCAGCAGTTCTGGATTCTGCTGACAGATGCGTTCCAAGGTCTGCATATGCCACAGATGATTCTGGTCAATGTGAACGCGGCCTTCGGTCGCCAGCAGATGAAACGGTGCCAGTTTCAGATCATTCAGCGATTCCACAGGCCAGCAGTACTGCCGATAGGCGGTCACAAACTGCTCGATTGTCGTCTGGCGACTGCGATAGCGCGCCAGAACGTCATCCGCTTGCGCTCGATCATCATCAGCCAGACGCTCGGTTGCTTGCGCGAGCGCGTGGACGACTTTCGGCAGCGCCGCATTCCCCGCGGCACCGACGGCAGCATATTGTGACTGCAACAGCGCCTGTGCTTTGCTCGACCAGGGCATGAGTTCACAGTCGAAACAGGCCCAGGGAGTCTGAAATTCATTCCAGAAGTCGGCAGCACTTAATGCCAGACGCAGCCGTTCCAGAAATTCTGATTCGAGCGATTCCTGATTGAAAAACCGCCGTCCCGTTCGCGTGTAAACAATACCGAGCTCTTCTTCCATTACGCCAAATCGTTTGCGTGCGGTCTCCTGATCCCGACAGACGACGATCACGGCCCGCGAACCCATGTGTTTTTCTTCGCAGATCACTTCTGGAATGCCCTGACTGCGGAAGTACGAAAATGCTTCCGCCGGATGCTCCAGTAAGCCCGCTTCAGTCGATGTTTCCGGAGGAGACATTGTGGGTGGAAGGTAGACCAGCCATTTGGGATTGGCGGCGAAACGACTCATGACTTCCAGCGCAGCCGTCGCGTTCTCTTCACGGATCGTGATATTGGTCTGCAGTCGCGTCGAAACAATCCGCTTACCGATGACATCCTGCACATCAAGCAGATCATCGTGCTGATGTTGTACCGACTGTGCGCTTGAGCCCGCTTCGGTATAGAGGGGTTTTGCATACTCACAGTAGACCTTGCTGGCTGGTACCGAGACAAATTGTTTTTCCGGATAGCGCAGTGCGGTCAGTCGACCGCCGAAGACGCAGCCCGTATCAATGTTGACTGTCCGATTCAGCCATTGGGGATCAGGAACCGGCGTGTGTCCATAAACGACATGGGCATCGCCGCGATATTCCGCCGCCCAGTTATAGCGCACAGGAAAACCAAATTCGTCTGTTTCCCCTGTTGTCTCACCATACAGAGCAAACTCGCGGACTTTCCCTGAACCTCGTCCCTGCAGTTCGGATTTCATCCCCGCATGTGCCACGACCAGTTTACCCTTATCGAGCACATAATGACTGATCATCCCACGCAGAAATTCTGCCATCGCCTGGCAAAACGGCTGCTGAATGTCTGCAGGTAGAGCGTCGATTTCAGCGACCGTCTCAGCCATTCCGTGTTTTAAGTTCACATTTTTACCGTTCAGCTTACGCAGCAGTTTCATATCGTGATTGCCGGGCACGCACAAACCGGTTCCCTGCTGAACCATGTTGCGCGCAATTCGCACGACATCCAGGGATCGCGGCCCCCGGTCAACCAGATCGCCCAGAAAGACCGCTTTACGTCCTTCCGGATGGGTAAAATAGTCAGCCCCCCAGAGCGGGTCTGGCTCGTCGTCGGTTTTCAATTCGTAACCGAGTTGCGCCAGCAATGCTTCCAGTTCATCACCGCAGCCATGAATATCACCGATGATGTCGAACGGTCCGTTTTCCGCACGTCGGTCGTTCCAGAGCGGAACCCGTTCCACTTTGGCCGCTTTAACATCTTCGCTTGTTTTCATCTCGAATACATAACGAAACCCTTCTCGGCGGAGATGTTTCAGCGATCGTTTCAATTGAGATTTCTGATTCCGTACTACATGGGGACCAAACGCGCGGTCCGGTCGACCCTGATTGCGCGCCTGGCAGATCTTTTCGGGCGTGTTCAATACAATGGCGACTGGCAGACAGTGATATTGCCTAGCTAACTGCACCAGAGGCTGTCGTGCTTCTTCCAGTACTTCGTCCGTCTCTTCCGTTTCAAGATCCTCCGTCTGGACTTCTTCAACCAGACGAGCCAGCGCACTGCGATACAGACTTGGCTTGAATTTCAGATAGCGGCGGCTGATTTGTTCTTTCAACGGATGTTCCACCAGCCAGCCTGCTCCTTTTGCCAGCAGCTTTTCCAGTTCATCGCTGCCTACAAAATAATGTTTTCGATTATCAAACACCGGAATCAATACATACAGGTGATTGAGCAGTTCCGAAACTGTTTTCGTCGCTTCCAGACGGACTGAATAACAGGGGCTCTCGCCCCATTCCGGGAAGAGTTCATCCAGAGCATAGGCTTGAATACCCACGGTATAACCCAATGGTTCGAAGACTGCACGTACGAATTCCTCTCCGCCACGTACCGGCAGCACGTTGATTTCAACGGTCAGGGGCAGGGGAGTCTCAACCAGTTCCGGCCGATGGTTACAGCGTCCATTGAGAGCCGACCTCAAGACCTGTGTAATAGCTACACTCATGAATGAGGAAGCGACATAAGGTCGGTCATTCACATACTGATCGAGCAGAAATGATTCTTTGCGTCCCTTGCCGCGGACCATACCCACCGGATCCACGTCCAGCAGCAGACAAGCCGTACAACGATCCTCTGTGACTTCAGGGTAAAACAAATGCGCTTTCCCGAAGCTCAGGTCGAAGCTCTGCAGACGGTCAGGGTGTTTGTGCAGAAGATATCCCAGATCCGTCGCCGGAGTATGGTTGGCTGTGAGCGTTAATAACACGTCACTTGATCCTTATTTATCGAAATTCCAGTCTTTTGGTAACTCGTTTTCACAGACGGCGCAAACAAACCAATTGTCCTTGATTAGATTTGTTTGTCCACAGTGAGTACAGCGACGAAAATGAAACGCTGGTTCAAAATACTCAGGATGTTCTATGCCAATATGATTCAGGGCGGACTGAACGGCGTGCCAGGACTCTGGTTCAGGGCAATAACCAGTAGACTGATTCGTTATGTTTTCTATTACACAGTCCTGTTTATGGTATCCGAAAGTCATTTCTCCTGCGCTGAATACGTTGTGCCCCGATGCGCAGATCACATGCTCATTGTGACGATCAGTAATTTTCAAGAATCCGGACGTGTCAATAACATAGGTGACAATCAGTGACTGGTTAGGACGGAACTCAAATTCAAGTTCCCTTAATCGTTGTAACAAATCTTGTTTTGAATAGACCGATGGACAAACTGCTGAGTTCAATACGCGCTGTTTTATTTCAACAGGGCCGACATAGTGATATTGTTTAGGTACTACCATTGCTGTGTGTGGCTACGCTGACGGCTCAGTTCTTCAAGCAGTCCTGGTGACAGTGATAAGTGATTGTCTTCTGTTTTACGTATCTGAGAGCACAAGTAAATGAGCTTCGGTGATCGTGGGAGGTTCGCATCGTTGTGCTAGTTGGTGGATCACTTTTTCCGGTACGACTTTCGTTTGTTGCTGATTCTGATGCAGTATGGTCTTGAGCGGCGGTTCCAGATAGACGATTTCGATGCGGGCACCGTAATCAGCGAATAGATTAATCCAGCGTTGGCGCGTCTGCCGTGAGAGATTGGTGGCGTTATAAGCGAATGATGTCTTCGCACGCAACAATTCACGACAACGCTCCTGCGCCATTTGTGCCACTTCCCCCTGATTCTCTGTAGGCTGAATTTCCAGTTCTCCGCGGACTTCATCCAGTGAAACGACCGGAAGATTCGCACGATGCTTTGACAGCCAGGTGTCTTTTCCACTGCCGGGCAGTCCTGACAGCATGGTGACGGTACAGGTATAATCTTCATGGGGAATATAATACAGGTCCGGATCAGAGCAGCGATAAAACAGGAACCGGGCCTGATCATTGGCAAACGGATACGGTTGTTCGAAACAGTCCCGTTCTTCCGCGATCATTTTCCAGAAGCGGAGATGTTCTTCGGGGCGACTCATCGAGTCGGTCGTGCGTCCACGAGTGTCAGCTAAAGCGAACAGGTACAGCAGACGATGATTCACCAGCCACGACAGCGAAATGACTTCGTGCTCCGGCTTCGACTTTTCCAGTAGAAATGCCGGTCGACCATGAAAACGGACCAGGCGGCAGATGGTTTCGCGGGTTTCCAGGTCGCAGTCCAGTTCACGGAGAATGCTGCGTGCGAGATGTTCCCCTTTGACAGCATGTTTAGGAGAACGAATACGGCCGGTTTCCGGGTCCGTTTCTGAAGTCAGCGGTTTTGCGGCATCGTGCAGCAGGGCGGTGAAGGTCAGAATCGCCTGTTCCTGAAGGGACAAGTCGGGCCACTCGTTTAATTCTGTTAACTGGCGGCAGACCATTTTCGTATGCGTCCAGACGTCTCCTTCCGCGTGCCAACTCGAATCCTGCGCGCACTGGGACATCGCCCGGCACCAGGGCTGTTCTTCGGCCCAGTTCAGGATTGTTTCAAGATTGGACTGTGAAAGGGTATCCCAGTTCATGACCAGATATCCGCTTGTTTGGAAAGCAGGTTTGGCACCATCGCCTGGTGCTGCCAGTGACTGCTCTGTTTGATTTTCTCTACAAATTCAGGCCGAACAAACTTGGCTCTGCCGGTCACTGATTCTTCCGTTTCCGTCCTCAGATAGACGCCTTCCATCAGGTTGTCTGTCGTATTTGTGATTGGATTTTCAAATGTACTGTCAAAAGCGGAGTTTCTAATGAGTGTTTCCAGTGTTTTTCTGGTAATCGCGCCTTGATGGATCACGGGCACGGTTTCGATGCCGGTGCCTGAAAGTAATTCCAGACGACGTCTGAGACTCAGGAAGACCTGCTGGATTTTGTCATAGATATCAAATTCAAAAAAGTAGTGTGGCAGGCTTCGATAATGAATTGAATGCCGGGCGTAGACCCATTCACCGAACAGGATAAACCGGTCTTCCAGCATACGTTCCAGATCAGAGCGTTTGACGACGGCCCATTGTTTGAACAGATCGTACTGCGGATGCATGCCTTCATTAATCAGGTGGCCGCGGCATTGCAAGACGAGTTCTCCGCTGTGGGAAAAATGCAGACCGACATTCGTGCCATCAATTTTTTCTTCAACGATTAATGACGGATCGGCAATAAACTGTTCCGATTCCCGCGCACCGAGTCGTTTATCATCAGCGGTCCCCGTAGAGCCGAACAGATGAGGTGTCCGTGGATATTTTACAAATTGATCGTGGGAACGGCCCATCGGTCCGGACTCTCTTTAACAAAAGTGAAGGGGATGTTTCTGGTTCAGCAGCGTCAGGATACACAGAACATCTGCGTTGATTCTGACAGATCGCTACCGACATGAGAACTCAATGACTGAAAAGAGCACACAGATTCAGAACGTTGTGTGTGCTGTTTATTCTCTGAAAAAAGTGATCGCGGTTGACGCCGTCAAAAGCAGCCCCGCTGGAGGCAACACTTTTTTAATCGCCTGCCGGAACCACACGGACACAAATCATTGCGGCCCAGTTTCTCTTCCAGCAGCTTGTCGCCATGCACCATCCGCGTACCCCGCTTGACCTGGGTTTCTGACGGAAACCCTTTACGGCGTTTGCTCATCGTTTCAAAAAAACGGTATTTCGTCGAATTCGTTGTGTCGCATCACACACCTCCCGTGGGCAGAGAATTAGAGTGGTTTGAGAGAGGAGACACCACATCGGTGTTGAGGTTCGCAAATCACATGCAGTATGGGCAAATAAGAGAGTGAGGAACTGAAGAATTTAATAGAACACTCATTGATCCGAACCGAAATGAGGGGATTGTGTCGTAGTTCAAAATCAAACCCGCTTCTAATCCGAAAGGACAAATTGAGATGTTGTACAGATCGACCCTGCAACGAAGACACAGGTTCAAACAAATTATCGCGTTTAAACAAGAAACAGCTTTTAGCCATGACTCGCAAAAAAGGAACGTACATAAAACCGGCAGCAGATCCTGATCTGCGCAATCATATTCAGCACCTCGGCCTGGAGTCGGTTGAGGAGTATCGCCAATGGTGCGTACAGCACGGCTTTCGTACCCATCTCCAGAAATCGAGACAACAACTCCGCAACGAACTGCTGCACTACCGGCAAACAGTGGTTCAGAGTACGCTCCAGCAGCGAAAGCAGCAGCAGCGGATGCTTGTGGAAAAGTTGTCCGGGATTTGCTCGGAAGAGACCAGGAAAAAAACAATTGCCGATCCGCTACTCAGACAAATCTGCAAGTTATATCAAACTCGAAAAGGGAGCATCGAGCGGACGAAATTGAATCGCAATGCGTTTCTCAGACTGGTTGCGCATCTGATTTGCTGCAAGGCAAAGTTCATTTATCATTCTTATGCGATGATGCAACCGGGGTATCATTGGGGGATTCCATATCTCGATGCACTGGTTTTTATTGTGGAGAACGCAGAATCCTGGATTCGACCGATTGAAGCATGGCGTCCTTGCGGCAGTAATGCCTATCGGCAATTCGCCTCGCTCTTGAGACACCTGTTTGTCAAATATCAGCTGCCTCTTTTTTTTGATTCAGCCTGGCTGGTTAATGATGCTCCGGAATGCAGGAACTGGCGAAAATGGTATCTTGATGTCGGCTCAGGGCGAAATATTCGTCACTCCCGCTTGCCGATTCCCTACACCAAAAAGATGGCACATCATTTCATGCGGGCCCCACAAGACCTCACGATCTTGCAGGCGATTCGCTGGGGGCAGATTCTCGGCATGGGAGGAGATGCCAGACTGGCCCGTTGCTTCCTGAGAACTAAAATCGCTGAAATGTTTTTGCACAATGAGTTCTGGTCGACCGTGATCCACTGGTTCGTTCAGCATTCCTGGCTGAATCGAGATCAGATTACATCGATTGTGGAATATCTGATCTTTCAGCGTTACGGGATTGAAGTGATTCCCAATGACTACTGGACTTTCCCGGAAGACCTGTTGAAAGACAATTCCGCAGTGATTTCTGAATACGCAATGAAAGGCAGGACTGCCCGCTCTCTATTGCGGGATCTTGCGTGGTGGCACCGTCAGCAGGAACTTGCAAAACGGGAAGCTGATCGCAAATGGGAACCAAGTGGCATTTCAGAGTTTGATTATCAGGATCAGGGACAGGGGAATCAAACTGGCAAACGCTGGATGATTCGGGAACTGCTCAACAGCCAGGAACTGCAGAGGGAAGGGGACCAGATGAGACATTGCGTGGGATCCTATGTTTCAACCTGTGCGAGTCGTGAGAGCTCCATCTGGTCGATGGAAATTGAAATGCACAATGGGTTCAAAAAGGCCATTACGATTCAAGTCGTAAATGACAGCCGGATGATCTGGCAGGCACGAGGTAAAGCCAACCGCTATCCGAATTCGCGGGAGCGCGCGGTAATTCAGCGCTGGGCAGACACAAACGAACTGACGGTCGCCAGCTATGTCTAACTTTGGCATCGGATCAATCTGGAATCACAAACGACATGTGCATTTCCGCGTGCCGCAGTTGAAAATCCTCCCATTCCTGATTTGTGAGTTTGCCAAAAGCGGGGTGGTCAACTCGACTCAGTTCGCGGTGTTGGCGTTCGACGGCGGTTTGCAGAGCTGCCAGTCCTGCTTCGGTTGTGGTTTCTCCGGGGATGTATTTTTCCGAACTTTTAAACCCAGCGGGCAAGGCGACATGCAGAAATTTGTGTTTCATGAATAGCCGCATGAAAAATCGCATCGGTGCAGGTAGGCGAAAATCAATTCCATCGATGGATGTATTCAAAGACATCGCGAGATGCATGAGAATTTGCCCCAGTGACCAGTTTCCGATCATATGCACGTTGCTTTTCGCCATCTGTTCTGCATCGGCCAGCAGATCATCCCATGAATCAAAATGAACCGCACGGCGGCCTTGAACTTTTTTGGTAATCACTGTCATCGTAGTTCTCTTTCTTCACAAAAGTGATTTCGAGTACGCGTCCTGCATTTTCAGTTTTCTTCTGTCGACATTTCATCCAGCAGGTCGCCCAGTGCGTCCAGCGATCCTTCCCAGAATTCCCGGTGTTTCGAAATCCATTTCTGTGCTTCATTGAATGGCTTGATCTGCAGTTGAAAGCGGTGAACCCGTCCTTCGACGCGGCGGGAGATCAAACCTGCCTGCTCCAGAACCCGGATATGCTTTGAAACCGTGGGTTGTGCGACATCGAACGGTTTACCCAGATCACTGGCGGTCACTTCTCCCCGTTTGGCAAGCAGCGAAAGCATCTTCCGCCGTGTGCCGTCTCCTAAAGCGTGAAAAGTTCTGTCGAGTTGGTGTTGATAATGTATAGCCATATGGCTATATTAAGTCGAGTTGAGTGAATTTGTCAAGTTCAAACGAAGGGGAGAAACGATGGTTGCGGAATCTTCTGAGGAGAAACTGGTTTTGCGGCGGCATTATGCTGCGGTGCCGGAAGTCGTATTTCAGGTCTGGACAACCCCGGATTCGATGCGGCGCTGGTTTCGACCGAGTCAAGAATTTACCCATCAATTGATCGAAATCGATTTGCGTGTCGGCGGGCAATATCGTGTTTCCTTCGAATCTCCGGAGGGCATTGTTGATGTCTTAACTGGCGAATTTCTGGAAGTTGCTCCCCCACATAAGCTCGTCTATTCCTGGATCTGGGAAGAACCGAATGAGCATGCAGGGATCGAAACACAGGTCACTGTCGAGTTTCTGGAACAGGACGGAGGCACCGAACTGGTGCTGACACACGAACGATTCACGAAACCAGATATGAAAGAACGGCATCTGGGTGGTTGGAGTGGGGCACTCGATCTTTTGAGTGAGTCGTGTGATCGATAAAACAATTTCTGACTTAAGAGGAATCGACGAGTGAATTTAAAAAAAATCCTGTTGGGAACACTGGGGTACGCAGCTGTGACATTTCCACTGGCGGTGGTCTGGCATCTGGTGGCATTCAAATCGACTTATGAGCGGCTCGGGTATTTCAGTCGGGACGAACCGATCATCGCGTTTGGGTTTGCCGCAATATT
The DNA here is from genome assembly GCF_007744675.1 of Gimesia alba. Taxonomy (NCBI): domain Bacteria; kingdom Pseudomonadati; phylum Planctomycetota; class Planctomycetia; order Planctomycetales; family Planctomycetaceae; genus Gimesia; species Gimesia alba. The sequence continues at coordinate 5,416,510 of NZ_CP036269.1, read as the reverse complement.
CATCCAGGGGGCGATCCTGTCGTTGATCTATCCGTTTCTGTGCCGTGGACTGTCGTTTTTCAAAGGGGCCATCACCATCGCGCTGGTCATGGGCATTTATCATTGGACCATGCACGTGCTCGCGGCCGCTGCCAAGCAGAAGATCGAACCACTGTCTCTCTGGTTCGGTCTGGAAACGGCTTACCTGGCGATTCAATTCACATTAGCGGGGCTGCTGCTGGCGTTTATCTATCGCGAGTCACCACGTGTTGCAGTTAACTCAGATCCTTGACGGAACTGATACAGCGAAAACCAAGACAACGCCCGCGTGCGATGGGCGGACGTCCTCTCCGATAGGAACTGCGGCAGAGTGAGGCGGGGCCGACCCAGCTTCCGCCACGCTCACTGCGGACCAGAGTCGTGGTGCGGTTCAACGGGTTTTGTTGAGTTGCTTCCAACGTCTGATAAAAGTCTGCATCATACCAGTCACGGCACCATTGCCAGACATTGCCGGCCATATGATGCAGGCCAAAGGGAGACATTCCTAGTTGCATATTCACCGGTGCCAGTGGCAGTGTCTGAGCACGGTAGTTGACTTTCTGCCGATGCAGGCCAGCTCGGAGTCTGGCGGGCACAGGCTTAGCCTCTCCCCAGGGAAAGAGGCACGATTCCGAACCACGGGCCGCATATTCCCATTGCGCTTCTGTTGGCAGGTAACTTCCCGGAGATTCGTTGGAATTATCCAGATAACTGGTCCACAGGCGGTCGTTGGCCCATAGAGAATAGGCGTTCGCACCATACCAGGAAACCAGAATCATCGGCCAGGTTTCACAGCCGGGCAGGGGCCGCCATTCACTTTGATTTCGATGAATCAGCATGTGAATGTCGCGATCATCATCTGCATTGAGTATGAACCAGTCGGTAAGAAATTGATCAGGAACTTCACCCACCGAATTCAGGAACCGGCAATATGCGGTTGTCGAGACCGGTTCGGCGTCAATCAAAAATGAATCCAGTTCAACGAGATGCAGAGGCCGTTCATCCGCAACCGCTTCCGTCAAATCACTGCCTATCTCTACTTCTGCAGCCGGAAGTTGAAGGCATCGCATTCCATCGGTTTGCCTGCGGTACTGCTTAACCGATTTTTTAGTTTCCAGCTTTTCAAACAACCCGGATTCAAATCGGCCGGACTTCTTCCAGATACCATCCAGTTGTGAGAAAGGGATGAGCTTTGCAGAGTGAGCGTTAGTTTGTGGCTGACGAAATTGTTGACTGCTGCGGGGGAGGTTCAGTTTCAAATAGACATAAACCAGTTCGGCCAGGTCAGAAATACGAAACGGCTGACGGGTGAAAATGGATTTATGCACTGGATCGGAGGTTTCAGAAGGCAGGACGATGTTAAAATGTTCTTCCAGTTCCATCATCAATTCAACGGTGTCCAGGCTGTCACACATGAGATCTTCAAGCAGTCGACTGTCAGACGAAATTTCCGCACGAGGCATTCCCAGTACTTCGGATGTGATATCGCAAACACGGATTTCAATCTCGCTGCGACTGAGAGAAGGTTCGGCCATCATAACAGTTCCAATAAAATGATTTGGGGATTATGGCATTCACATTATACCTGTTGTATCAGGGGGATGCTGATTAATCGGGTGTAGATCTTAGCTATTTTAACTAACACGAACCGGGGCGGTTCAAATTTGTATCTGTGTATAGATGATGATCAAGGATGAGTGGAGGAAACCCCTCCTTTTTGTCGAAGTCAAAAGTGGCCTGCATTGTAATTAAGTTCGATTGTCTTCTACCTCAAGAAAGTAATAACCGAGTTTTACTATGCATGTCCGATTTCTACGCTCTCGGTCTTTACTGAGGTGCTTGACTTGCTTTACGCTTCTCTTTCTTTTTCCGGCATTCTCCTCTGCTCAGGATCCGGAATGGTTGGAAGAGGACGATTATCTTTACCGCGCCTATTTTGATTTCACAGGCATGGCCGGCGGTGTCAATGATACCGGACAGGGACTGCTGTTTGTTCCCCTGGCTCAAGATGAAGAGAGTCTGTTCTTCGCCGATCTGCGGGGAAACATCTTCGATAACTCTTCAGCTGAAGGCAATTTCGGACTCGCGTACCGCCATATGATCGACGATCAGTGGATTGCCGGCGCGTATGGATTTTATGATGTCCGCCGCAGCCAGTACGATAATATTTTCAAGCAGGGGAGTTTCGGTGTTGAGCTGATGAGCATTGAGTGGGACTTTCGGGTCAACGGCTACATTCCCAATTTGAAGCAGAAACGCGTCGACTCGCTCAGCACTGCCTATCTCAGCGGCAATAATATTGTGATGCGGGCCGGTGAAGAGCGTGCCTATTGGGGGACCGACTTTGAAGTCGGCCGTCTGCTGAAAACATTTGATAATATGAATGTGGATGCCGAATTGCGCGGCTATGTGGGCGGCTATTATTTCGATAACTCCGCCCCCGGCTTCAAAGAAATTGCCGGTCCTCGCGCCCGTGTGGAGTTTCGAATGTTTGATTTGCCATTTCTGGGGAATGGTTCACGCGTTGTGCTGGCAGGCCAGTTTCAGCATGACGAAGTGCATGGTTCTCAGGGAACGGGCTTATTGACGGTACGGATTCCTTTGCCCGGAAATGGGGACAGTCAGAAGCTGACCCGTTTCCAGCGTCGCATGGTCAACCCGATTGTGCGTGATATTGATATCGTGTTGAATCAGGCACGGGCGCCCGAAGAACATGCAAAACTGCAGCTCACCGGCCAGATGTTGAACGATGTCACAATTATCGATGCGAATACGGTGAACGCAGAAGCGGTATTCAACGCCGCGGGTTCCGACAGTGTCGTGCTGTTTGACGGAGCCGCGGGAACGATTACTACCGGCACCGGTTTTGTATTTAATAACGGCCAGCTGGCACTCGGCGGCGGTAAAAGTGTAAATATCGTGGGTTGTACTACAGGTGCGGTCACCAGCTTCAGTTATGGTTCCGAAGCGACGGTGATCGGGGGGAACGCCGCTGTTGACGTCTTTACGATGGCCGATAATTCCAGCATCGTCGGATTGAATGTTGTTGGCGGTCGCAACGGAATCTACGGGAATAATCTGAGCGGCTTTACCATCGCCTGCAATACCGTTGCGGGCGCATTCCAGGATGGCGTGCATCTGGAAGGGGATACCAACGGAAATATCACCGACAATACCTTCTACGATAATGGCTTGCCGACCTTTAATGACGGCCTGGAAATTGAAAACTTTACGGGGGGCACCATCAGCGGAAACCTCGCATATGATAACGAATATGGATTTTATATCCAGACGGTCAGCGGCGGAACGATCAGCAATAATACCGCCGAATACAATAGCTACGACGGTTTCGACATCGATGAATTTAACGGGGGCACATTTACGGAAAACCTCGCACAGTATAACGGCGAAGATGGATTTTATCTCGACGGCGATGTCAACGGCGGTGTCTTCTCAAACAATATCGCCCGCCATAACGACAACTTCGGATTTAACATGGACGGGATGACCGGGGGAACCTTCAGCGGCAACCGCGCGGAGGACAATGACTACGCCGGTTTCGCGTTTCTTGATAGCGTCACCGGGGGCACGATCTCGAATAACGTGGCATTACGAAACGACGACGGGTTTTATTTCGATGACGTCGTCACCGGGGGCACCTTCACAGGAAATATCGCCAATCAAAATAGATACAATGGATTCTATTTCTCGAACGCTGTCTCCGACATGACATTTACTCAGAACAGTGCAGCACACAACGGCGTGAATGGGATCAAATTTGACACAATTTCTTCCGGAGCCTTGATCAGCGAGAATACGGCAATCGCCAACGACGATGACGGATTTGACTTCACAACCGTCAACGGAGGTATGATCGTGAATAATACGGCCTCGGGCAACCTGGAAGACGGCTTTGATTTTGATGATGATTTCATCAGTGGTGTATTCAGCAACAATACCTCTATCGGCAATGCCTTTAACGGCTTCGATTTCGCTAATCCGATTCAGGGGGGCACCATTAGTCAGAACAGTGCCCAGAATAACTCGGGCAACGGTTTCGAAATTGATGTCTTCAGCGGTGCCAACACGGCGACCTTCTCTGAGAACTCTGCCACCAATAATGCAGGGAGTGGCTACAATGTTATTTCGGGAACTCCGCAGAATGGTGTAGGTACAAATACCGGTTCTGGTAATGGAAGCGACGATGATTTCTGATCATCAGGAAGCAGTAGGGACTGGGGGACTGCTTTCCTCAATGGCCAGGTTCTCAGCCTTTCTCGAACCTGGCCATTTTTTCTTTTAAAGAATGGTTCTCTTCCTGCAATGACTGAATCAGCGGTAATACTTCATTCCCGGGAAGTCGCTGATGAAGATGTTGCGGGCAGTTCATATCCCAGGCTTCAACAGAAAACAGAATGGCACGTTCGACTCGCGCAGGGTAAGCGGCATCTTGAAGCTGCTCAATCAAATCAGGATCGTCTTCGATCACATGGGCGGTGCCCCAGATTTTAATGCGGCGGCGATTGACATAATCCATCAAGAACAGAAACGCCTGCGGATTTTCTGCCAGATTACCCAGACTAATATATTGCCGATTGCCGGCAAAGTCGGCGAATCCCAGCGTGGTTTCGTCGATGACTTTGAGAAAACCGGGACTGCCACCCCGGTATTGGATGTAAGGCTGTCCGGACTGGCTGGCAGTACCCAGATAAAACATGTCCAACTCCGATAGAAATGCGGCCAGCTCGGTTGTGATCTTCGTCTGCCAGCCAAACCCCTGTTCCATTCTGGCATACTGCGAACGCGATCCCTTGCTGGATTGGATTGCTTTGACCGAGGGCGTAAAAGCAATATCACTGGCAGGTTGATTCATGGCTGGTTTCTCTTTAACGGACTGGAAAAAAAGCCGGGGCTGGCAAATTACTCCACAAGCCCCGGCATTAGCAACAGAACGTGACGATTCTGACTGACGACAGAGAAAACTTCGCATCAGTCGAGCAATCGTCTGCCGTTCATTAAGAACAGGTTGATCCTTCTGTCTGGCAGCACGCAGCACCGTGAGAATCCAGCGGTTCGACTTCAGGGAAGTCGATCTCCGTTTGTGCCATGTGATTGAAGTAGTTGGTGAAGATGTTCAACGCCACATTCGCCACGACCTCGGCAATCGCGGGATCATCATGGCCAGCACGACGCACATCCTCTAGATCCTGATCAGAAACGAACCCCTGTTTCTCCAGAATCTTACGGGAAAACTTCAGCAGGGCATCGGTGGCTGGATCGGTATCAGAACCGCTCCGACTTTGCTGAATCTGTTCCGGTTCCAGTCCCACCATTTTGCCAAGCGTGGCATGAGCCGCCAGACAGTAGCCGCACTGGTTGGACTCGCCGACGGTTAACGAAATCTGTTCTCGATGTTGTTTCGAAAGCGATCCTTCGGCTAAGGTGCCGCTGAATTTCAGATAGGCATCCAGGACGGCCGGGGAATGCGCCATCGTACGCATGAGGTTGGGGGTCATTCCCAATTGGGCCTGAACGCCTTCCAATAACGCTTTCGATTTTCCTTCGGCTGCTTCGGGGGCAATGGCGGTTAAACGTGGCATCGTAGTTCTCCTTCAAAAAATGTGAAAAGTGGTTAATTGTATTAATACAGACAGGTCTGTATAATTGCTGCAAAATAAAAATGAAACTCTATTTCCGTTTCGCTTTGGCAATCAGCATGTAAGCTGCTTCTTCGGCAATCTGTGCTGCTTCCGAATTGCCTTCACTGACTGAGGTGACAATGGCCCCTTCGACCAGGACAGAAATCGCGGGAGCGACTGCAGCGGCCTTAGGCCCTTCTGTTTCAATAATAATCTCCGTTAACTGGTCGCGAAATCGTCGTTTGTGTTCGGTGCAAAATACCGACGCGGCATGCCGTGGATCGGCTAGCTCAGCGGTGGCATTGATAAAGGAACAACCCCGGTAATCCGGGCACTCAAACCAGTCTTTCAGGGCTGCGAAAAACGCTTTGAGCGGATCCAGACCCCGAGACTGATGCTCCATCATCTGTTGCTTCATAAACAAGTCAAACTGTTCTTCGCGATACTTCAACACCTCCAGAATCAGTTCGTCCTTGGATGAGAAATGGTTGTACAAGGTCATCTTGGCGACCCCCGCTTCAGCGATCACCCGGTCAATTCCCACGGAGCGAATCCCCTCTGCATAAAACAACCGTTCGGCTGTTTCCAGAATTCGTTTACGGGCACTGGATGGTCGATGTGTTTTACTCATATTGTAAATATACAGACCTGTCTGTTTTTGTCAAGCGGCTTTTCTGAAAAAATAAAAACATGCTTCGGACGTGCAGGTAAGTCATTCCTCTGGTTCATCGAACCAGAATTCTTTTCTAATGATCAACTTGATTGATCTGAAATTATTTCAATTCATCAGAATCGAAGTGATTGATTGTCGGATGGAACCACTTGCGATCAATCATAATTAATGGGGAGAAGAAGTAACCCAGTTCATTGCCTCGGCTGACATATTCTCCCCTGATATTTTTGAAACGGGCCTGAAACCGACAACCCTTGGGATTCCAGATCGAAATATCGGATACCGACAGCCCAATACTTCGATATCGATAGATTCCGGACTGACTGAAGTAGTAGCCTCCCAGGCAGGAGAGCGTGATGTAAATTCCCACATAGCTCACGAAAAAAACGAGAGCGGCAATCAGCGATTCACGTAATAGTTTACGTCGATCTTTCAAAGTCTGTCTTCACCTCTTGATATAAGGTTGAGGCCAGAGAGGTACGTTCTCCTGCTTCTTGCGAGATGAAACTTTATGGTAGCAATTCGGGAATTCGAACTGCAAGCAGAAAATATAATTTCACGTTCTTAGGTCGGTAGTTGTATTTCCGGGACAGTTTACTCAATTTTGAAAGGTAAACCCTGCTCAAATTCCTGTCTCTCTTTGTCAGGCAAATGATCTCGCAACGCGCGCACGGTGTATCCACCGACCAGTTTTCCGTTTTCAACGTACATCCAGTCAGAGATTTGATTTTTGGGAGTACGCACTTCATCTCCCAAAATCATGGTTTTGATTTGATAAGGATCATTATCCAGCGTTCCAATATATTCTTCATCACTAAAGCTGACCGGCGTCGTCCAGACATGCTCTTGATGCTCGCCCTCTTTGATCAGTACTTTGACTGAGAAGTCAGATTGGGAAGGTTTTGACTCTTTGAACGCAGCCTGGAATTGATCGAAGGTTGACCGCGCTGTTTCAATCGCGGCCAACATTTTAGGATCGTCTGCTTTGATGTAGGTGATGGCAGGTTCCCCTTCGCGTTCGACCGTTTCACCCGTTTGGGGAGCCTGGCTTTCACAACTGGCACACAGCCCGCATGCCACCAGAGAGAACGCGAAACAGATCGTTCGAGAAAGTGTCATCTTCTTGATCCTGAAAGAGCAATGTATTCTTAGATGTGTTTGCTCAACGGTCCTTTGTCCACGATTCAAACGACATACGAGAGCGCATCACATTTTACCATAGCGTGCCTCAATCTAATCTACTCGGTCCAAATCGCTTTGAAGACGCTACAGTAAAACTGGACACAGTCTAACACAATCCAGGTCCTGTGTCAGGTATGCCTCCGTTGACGTGTGGAGAAAAACAGTCGGTTCAACAAAGGCCTCAGTGATTCAGCATTTCAGGATGTTTTTCTTCTTCACCTTGGTAGTAGTTCGTCAGAATCGATTTCATCTCCCGGTTGCCTTTCGAGATTTCTATAATTTCATTCCACATTTCTTCGCTGAGCAATTCCTGTAAGGGTTGATCCAGGCGGGGAATGCGATGAAACACCTTCAGCAGTTTCTTGTCCCAGATTTTATAGTACTTGATTAAATCGTTGGGATAGACGATTTTGCGGCGGGTCCCTTCGTCAATGCCTCGGAAGGGAGTGGGAATATTCAAATAGCCGTAATCGTCGGTCAGCTGTTCGCCCGGGTGAATGTCCCGGATGGCGATTTCAAAGTCGTAAGCGGTCGTCAGGCAGTTCGAATTGAAACTGTGGTTGACGTAGCGGCCGTTGTCCCAGCATAAAACCAGATTCCCCTGGTTATTGCGAAACGAATACGTATCCAGAATGTTCTGGTAGATCTCTTCCATCGACTGAAATTCGAGGGAGCTGAACTCGCGGTCCAGTTTATCCAGGACCCAGGTGATGGAGCCGGCGGGGATGAAGTCGGTGGCCACAACGCCGTAGCCGATTTCGTTACTGATGAATTTGAGCTCGGTTTTGGGGTGTATCATTGTTTGTTTCCTGACCCGATAACGGGCGAATACACGAACGGAAATGTCTCGGCGACAGCCCCCTTTTCAGGACTAGCCACCAGACGGAATGTCATTTCACGGAGCACCTCTTTGTTAGATGATTATTTTCAGGAAGATATATACCGTGAGGACAGGGCTTTGCACAGCGCCCACATGAACAATTTCCACGAATCCGGAAAGGATTTTCAGCCAGGCGGGCGGGGATTGAAGGACAAAGCACAAAAAATGATGGCCAGGCTGGCGCGCAAGGATGGCAGGGGGGATCGCTTTAGTTCTTGACCCTGGTTGACTAAACCGAGGGAGCGACTTTGGGGTTGGGGCCATACTCGTTGACTCCCGGTTCCCCGTCCAGAACCATCAGTACAAACATGACCAGAGTTCCGATTCCAGGAATCAGCCCGATAAACAGCCAGAGGGCACTCCGGCCGGTATCATGCAGGCGGCGAACCGTTACGGAGAGTTTGGGCATCAATACCACAAACAGGTAGCAGAGTAACGTGCCAAAGCCCAGTCCGGACGGCAGTTCGGATTCGCTCAGCAGATTGCCAAATAACGTTCCCACGACAAAACTCAAAACGGTGAAGAGTGTGTCGAACAGGGTAAACATCCAGTATTCCATGCGCTGGGCGCGGCCATTGAGAACGGCGTATTTTTTCAGGACTGTCAAATACCAGTGCATGCTTTTCTCTCTTGAATATCGAATCAGAAGAGGCGCAGAGTCATCCCGCACAGGAATGCTCTGCACCTCATGAATTCATGATTACGAATTATGGGGCTGTGCCGATTGAGGAAAGCTCAATTCAGGCTCTGTTGCCAGTTTGGGATTCGGTCCGTAAGAGTTCGCTTCCGGATCGCTGTCCAGAATTGTGAACACAAACAGGACGAGTGCACCAATAAATGGTACCAGAGAGACCAGTACCCACCAGCCGCTACGGTTGGTGTCATGCAGACGTCGTACGGTGACCGCCAGACTGGGTAAAAAGATAAACAGCGTATACAGTGCAGGCAGGCTCAGGGCGAACAGACCATTTCGTCCCCCGATGAGTCCCCCGACCAGACCGACTGCAAAGGAGATGATGATATTAAACAGGAAGAACATCCAGTATTCTTTTCTGCGTGCCCGTCCACTGAAATCCGCATATTTGTTGATGACTGCCAGGTACCAGTTCATGTCGTAACCTTTCGTTTCACTCGTGATTTGATTCTTGGAAAAGACTGATAGATGAGCGAACGCCTTTTCGCGACGACTTCGAAGCTGTCACAAAACAGCCCGACGATCTGGGTGAAAAGTAGCTTACGAAAGTGTACGGGAATGGATCTGTTCAGATTTTCAAAGGAAATCGAAAGAGTGAGAGTGGAAATATACTGGTTATACTGACTGCACTGTTCGCGAAGGGATGAGGGATTTCACTCAGGCTGGGGCTTATTGTGGATCAGACCAGACACCGAATTCATTACCCGAGGGCTCGGTGAATTGAAACCGTCTGCCGCCGGGAAAGGAGAAAATCGGTCTGATAATGGTTCCGCCGGCTGCTTCGACTTTCGCCTGGGTCTCTTCCAGCTGCTCACTATAGAAAACTAAGAGTGCGCCGCCGTTCGCGGTAGTGGAGCACAAATCTGCTTTGAAAAATCCACCGTCCAGTCCTTCGTTCGAGAAAGCGGTATACTCGGGACCATAGTCAGTAAACGACCAGCCAAAGGCGGCTTCGAAAAAGGCTTTCGTGGCCGCCAGATCGTTGGACGGGAATTCGACGTAGTTAATTTTTTCATGTGCGGGCATGAATGGTGTTCCTGATTGATTAAATTTGACTGAGTGCCAGGTTGTGTTGATTCAATCACTTTGTTGATGATTTCCCAAACGGAATGACCTATTAGCCGAAGGGCGTTAGCCCCGGTTCTTACTCAGTCCGTATTAAAACACACATCGTAAAGTATTTCTTTTACAAAGACGAATTGAAAAAAGAAACACGACCTGGAGGAAATTAAGCCGTAAACTGCATTCTGATTAACGGGTTCCCCGTGGGCTCATGAATGGACTCCGATAACGGCGTAAAACCGTAACGCTGATAAAAATGACGTCCAATACGGTTGGCTTCAAAAACTTCGACTTCCAGGTCGCCGCGTAATTCCTGTGCCTGGTCCATCAATGCTTTCCCGGCACCCGTGCCATGAAATTCCGGCTGGACAAAAATCGCACCGACTTCGTTCCCCAGTAAGGCGATAAAGCCGATGACCTGTCCCTCCTGCTCAATCACCCAGGTTTCAGCATTGGGTAGATACAGATTGGGGATATTATCGCGTTCCTGATCGAGAAATTCCTCTGTCATAAACGGATGGGCCAGCCGGGTCGCATTTTCCCAGGCCGCTAAGACGGCGTCCAGATCTTCAGCCCGGTATTCGCGAACAATTCGATTCATGTGAGTTCCTGATAAGTGATTGAGAAAAGAGATCCCTGATTCGAGACGGATGATGATAAGCTGACGACACGCATAAGGCGAACAGGTTCGGTCTGATTATTAAAATTTCTCAAACGGCCAGGGGGCTTTCATTCCGGAACCGATTCTCTCGTACTTTTGGTTCCTGGAACCTTTGTTTGTTTGCATGCAGATTCATCGCTGCTGTTTTTCGTTTCGGCTACATGGTTTTGTTATACCGTCATTATGGATGAGCGTACTTGGTCGGAGATCCTGCTACTCGCCGTTTAACATGGCAATGTGGGAGCATTGATCTTAGGTCTGCGATACCTCGTTCTGTGACCCGTGTGTATTTTACATAGAGAACGCGTAGCGTCGAGAATCGTGACAGTTGACAAAGACCACTGTCACTCAACTCAGTTAATGTTAGGATAAGACGCTGAATTCGCGGCATTTCCGGCAACTGAGCGATACAGTCATCTGTGATTGTGGTCCGTGAAAGATCCAAAAATGATGCATGTAGTTTTCGCATGCGGGTGAAATGAATGCCTGTGATTTGACTGCCATAGAGTGAAAGCCAGTCGAGCGAGTGATGATGTTCTAAATTTGGCAGGTGCACTGCAACTCCGGGATACGCATGAAGCAGCAGGCGCGTCACGGACGTCGCGCGTTCTAAAGCGGCGACAGCAGCACTCGTAGGAGGGCAGTGGGGGACATGTAGATGATCAAACTCACCAAGCGGTGTCAATGAGTGATTCTGTGGGAAACAATCTGGGGGTGTCAGCGCTCTTAGCGCGTTCAGCGCCGATTCTGAGATCGGAGATTTGGCAAGCTGATCCCAAGCCTCTGCCACACGTAGTTGGTGTGGGTTTGAATCATTGGGAGATTGATTTGTGATCGTAGCCACAGCTGGCCCTGCAGATGCTTGCAATATAACTATATGAGAGACAAAATATGATTCTGTCTCAATCTATCAGGATTTCTGTCTCTTATCAATTGAAACTTTATCGGCTTGCGTTCACAGCCAGGCCGAACCTGAAACTAACAGAGTTGGATCAGTTTATTGCTGGGCCGATGGTCGCCAGGAATGTGTCCGACAACCGGCAACACGACATTGACCTAGGATTCAATGCGATTTATGCTAAGCCGAAGACGGCGAAGCCAGTTCCCTGGCTGATTTCGTTCATCCTGAAACAAGCGATTGCTCGACAACTGCGAGAAATGAGAAACGTTCATGACTGCTGCCAGCGGCTCGGACAAACCGCCACATGGAATCAATCGCCGCCGAGTGGTTCTGGGACTATTGGGCCTGCCTGTATTCATTGCCCTGTTTATGTTCCTGCCTGCTGGCACATGGGCGTGGCCGAAAGGCTGGTTGTTCGTCCTCATTCTGCTGGGCGTCATTTCAGCAGTATTTCTTGTTCTTCAGCGTGTGAATCCGGAAGTCATCGTTGCCAGAAGTCGCTTCCACGAAGGAACAAAACCCTGGGACAAGATTCTACTCAGCTTTTACTTTCCAGCGATGGCGGCCGTCTTACTCGTGGCGGCTCTGGATGATAGTCGATTCCACTGGTTCCCGGTCCCGTGGTGGGTTTGCGGTGTCGGCTACGCTTTGCTGCTTGCCGGAATTGGAATCGTCACTTGGGCCGAAGGTGTGAACAAATTCTTTGAAGTCACCGTGCGGATTCAAACGGATCGGGGGCATTCGGTGATCGACACCGGCCCCTATGCCATCGCCCGGCATCCCGGTTATGTCGGGGGCATTCTCCATGCCATTGGCATGGCACTGTCGTTGGGCTCTTTGTGGGCATTGATTCCTGCGGGCTTGGCTTCAATAGTGTTGATCGTGCGGACCCAGTGGGAGGACCAGACGTTGCAGGAAGAATTGAACGGGTACAAGGAATACGCAATGAGGGTTCGGTACAAGCTGATTCCGGGCGTATGGTAAGGATAAAAGATCATTTAGCGGAAATAAAGGGGTCAGGACTCATTAAATAAGAGTCCTGACCCCTTTTCATCGCCCGGTGACAATTAAGTTGAGGGTTACACTCTGTGCAACCACTATTGAAATGGCTCATGATCGCGTTTTTTATCGCAAAAGAAGTTCCAAATCAGGTCGCTGAGTTTTCAATGGGGCAAGATCGTTTACGTTGATGCTCGCTGGGATGATGAGCGTTTTCAGGCCCGGTAACAATCGCAACTGATTCAAACCGGCTGCGGTGATTTTGGTATCATGAATGTCCAGGACTTCCAGACTCCACATGGCAGTCAGTTCAGACAGGCCGGCGTCGGTAATCGGATTTCCCCACAGCGACATCCTTTTGACATCCTTCAGAATCCCAATTCCATCGAGTTGTCGATCGGTGATTCCGGTCTCTGCCAGATAGAGGCGATCAATTTTTCCAGCCCAGCGAAGATTTTTGATGAGGTCGTCGGTGACGGGATGACCTTCGAGATGCACGTAGGTGATCCCGCTGAATTGAGCCTGTTTGATTTTCGCCCCTGCGGCTTTCAGTTTCTCTGCAATCTCTTTGAGTCGTTTTGTGGGGTCGCCATACTTTTGCGGTTTTGTTTTGGGGGTTGGGGCCAGACTGGGAATGTCTTGCTGCGGTAACCGTTGTAGTTCTGCTTTCAGGTTCAAGTCATTCGAAAGCGACTGAGTGAGCGTTTTGCCGACCGCCTTCGGCCTGGTGATCGAATCAGTGAAGTCGGCGCGGTTACTGACTTGTAGTGTCCCCGGGACTCGACTTGTTGCGCGGTGTAATCCACCGGGTGATCCGTTCACGAAACCGGATTTCGTTTTAATCAACCAGTCATCAGAACCGTAAAAGAGAAACAACTCTGCCTCCAGATCACCAGTTAGAGTCTGTTCAAAGCCGACAGAATCACTGACTGTCCCGACCGATTGACGTGGATTTCCTGGTGAACCTGCGATGAGAAGTTGACCGGGGTGAAAGAGAAGTCTTGGCGACTCGCGAAACGAAGTCGCTCGCGAGTAAAGCGTCTCATTTTTTTCCAGGTCGAAGAAGCTCAGCTTGCCGCGGTTCGGAAGGTATCCGGCAATGCTGCCACTCACGTTCCAGAAGAGATGTTGCCCGGATAAGTCAGCGCGGCTTTGTTCGAGATTGTCGATTGCCAGTAAAGAAGTCGTGTCTTGCCTGGTCGACCCGTTGGTTGTCAATTTGTTTCTGATCCACTTGTAGACAGTTGCTGAAATCAAATTCCCTAACGGATCAACGCCGCCGACTCCGATCCCTGGATCAGGAAACATCCTCGTTTGCAGCGACTCTCCAGTCTTGGCATCGATCACTCTGATCTCGTCAATGCCGGCTCTTCCATCGTTTCCTGTTGTCAGTGCAGCGACGATTTTCGACTCATCTGAGCTCCAACCGGCGTAGATGACTGCTTTGCTCGATCTGGCATAGTCTCGTTCAATTTTACCAGTCTGAAGATTCCAGATGAGGATCCCTCCTCCGTTTCCGTCATACCAGTCTCCCGTTGAGATGAGCACGTGTTGCCCATCTTTAGAAAACTGAGCAGACGTGAATGCCCCTTCAAAGTAAGAGTCTCCTTTTTTTCTTTGCAGTGATTGCAGGACCTTGCCTGAGGTCAGGTCCATAATTCTTAATTCGTTTTCCTTAAGAAGTACTTTGTCTTCTGTTGGATGAAAACATCCGTAGTCGATATTCTTCAAATGATATTTCAACTCCCCCTGTTTCAGATCCCAGATTGCACTCGGTTGCCCAGGATCTCCCCAGCCTGATTTGCCTGTCAGCAGCCAGCGACCTGATGGAGAGAATGCCAGGGGAAGATGGTTTGCTGCCGCAAACAACGACGTCTGGGTGGGGATCTCAATCGTAGGAGAATCCGGTAACGGGCCATGCAGGCTTATGGTTTTCTGCTTCGAATCAACGTGCAACCGCCAATGATTCCTTGTGACCCACCAGCGATTGTCTGCTGATGATTGATAGGTCGGCCATTCGTCTTTGGGAGGGGCTTTTTCATGCCGATCCAGGGACCAGAGTTCAACGTTTCCCTGGGGGTAATTCAGCAAAATATCATCATTCACAAAGGATGCATAAAGTGCAGTTCGTGGAATGGAGAGCAAGGGAAGTACGGACGCTGTCTCCCAGACGATCACGCGCGGCGTGTACCAGAATTCGCCTGATCCTATGGTTAGAAATTTGCTGCCATCGTCGTTGAACTCAACGGTGTGAATTCTATTGGGAGAACAGAACCGTTGTTGTATCTTACCTGTTTTTAGATTCCATAGAATTCCAATGTTACCAGAACCTGCTAACAAAAATTGTTGATCAGGTGAGATCTTCGCTGCGCTGATTTCCCCCTCTGTCGGAAATTCGCTAAGAGTTTCCCCTGTTTCCAGATTCCAGACACGAATCGTTTCTGGTCCGCAGGAAGCGACGAAAACTGGCTGCCCGTCGTTGATCAACAGGATGTTAGAATAATTGGAGTATTTATACTTCACGAGGTCGATATCGCGAATGACGTCTCCACTCTGCTGATTCAACAGCCTCACCATCTCTGATGATTTCAATAACAGGCGACCGTCTTGCAAGAACCTTGCAGAGAAATTTCTGGTATTGAACGGATACTGCCGCAACGCCAGTCCCGTTTTCACATCCCACAAAACAGCACTTGCCTGGTGCCTCGTCAGCAGATGTCCTGATTCAGGGTCATAGTCGTCAACACGATCGGCAGAAGCAAGCCCCCATTGCTGAATAAAGAGTTCCTGTTCCTCAGCGCAAGAATTATTTGCAAGAGTGGCGATGCACAAAATCAAGCTGATTTCCAGAGTACGATTCCAGAAACGCATCTCACACTCCCTAAAAAGTAAATGTAGTGCCATGTCTAGCTTCAAATGCCATATGACAATCTATGTTCGCCGCTCTCTTGGTAAATTGTAACGTGACATAATGAAATGGACAAATCAGATCGAGATCCACAGTAGGGTTGGTGTGTAAAGCGGATGAAAAGGGGCAGGATTCATTAAATCAGAGTCGCCAGGATCTCGGCAATGAGTCACAATTGATCAAGGCGGAAAGAAAGTTTTGTATGGCACACCTGTCTTATAATTAATAGTGGCTGTCGGGCAGGCGAGGTCGAGAAATGGCACAAGGAACAACTATGCGAGAGTTTCAATCACTTACGAAACGCGGGCAGCTTGGCAGATACCGCAGGGCCCTTTGGGATGCGCTTGCAGACTACCCGATCCATGTGAAGTCCATTCGCCTCGTCTCTGACGGATCCAGGCCCGTGTTTCGAGTGGACACGAACGCTTGCAGCTACGCAGCAAAATTCCAGAACCCCCAACAGCATGTGCTCTCGCAAATGTACGGAGAATTACAGTTTCTCGATTATCTCTCTCAGCACACCAATTTACGAGTCGAATCCCCTTTGGCCAATATCCGTGGAGCGTTGATTACCCAAATCAACAGTTGCTGGCTTCCGGAGCGAGCACATCTTGCACTCACCCGTTGGCTCTCCGGCCGCCACCTGGAGAACGCGCCAACCGCACGTTCCTACCACTGTCTGGGACGTTGTGCTGCCGAACTCCACAAGGCGTCTCAATCGTTCCGACCGCGAAACGGATTTCAGATTCTGACCAATGATCGCGTCTACTACTGGGACAAAGAAACGATTTTGTCCCGACGCGATCGAAGTCTGCTTCCCAAGAAACGTCAGGAATTGTTTCGCACAGGGACGAAACGCGCCCAGCGAGCAATTCAACGACTCTGGAAAAACGGGAAGCCAACCGTCATTCACAACGACCTGCATCCCTGCAACATCAAGGTCCATCGCCAGCGCCTGGGCTTGTACGACTTCGAAGACATTACCTGGGGGTTCCCCGAACAGGACATCGGCACGGCCATGTATCACATAAGGTTCAGCGATGACTACGAAACGCTACTGAATGCCTTTCGGCGCGGCTACGAGGAACTGCTCGACTGGCCGCTCACATCATCGAAGCAACTCGACAGCTTCGTCATCGCCCGCCTGCTGATGTTTGCGAACTACGTCGTCAATTCAAACATCCGCCCGAAACAGCACCTGCCCCGATTTGAGTCAAAACTGACCGCACTCCTGGGAGGGGGGACATAAATTTAAGGTTACTGGAACCTTTGAACGACTCCGGAACGTCGATTAATTGAACAGGGTTTTCTATCCAGTGTTGATTTTGACTGGTTTGATGAAGATGAACAACGGCCGATCTTATGGTTCTTGTTTCTCAGATCGCAGCTTGTCCTTTGAATTTCCCTTGTCCGCTTCTTGAATCCTGATTTTGGCGAAGTCATCTCCGAGGAGAAAGTTTCTCATTTCTGTGATCTTCAGGACGTATTGCTTCTTTCCCACAACAAACTGGATCTGATCACCCTGCTTGACCGAAGTCCGTTTGTGTAGTACTGTACCATCGGCTGCGATGACCGTCAGCAAAACCTGGCCTTCGGTAATGTCTCCAAGCCGAAGCATCACCGTCCCGTCGGAGCCCGGCACCGCACGTTCTTCACGTTGAATGATCGTCATCTCGACCGAGTCGGAAGGTAATTTCAGCAGCAGCGGCGGCTCAGGAGTCTTGTTCGCTTGCCTGCCCGGATTCATTCGGGTCGGGTTGCCCTCATCGTGCCAGGTGCCGCGTGAAGAGCGACTCCAGCATTGCCCGGTCGCAGTATCCAGAACAAAAATGCGACCATCGAATGACGTGACGGCCTGATAACGCCCCACCTCGGCAGGGGGGGCCTCTTCCGCCGCCGCGCGATGCTCGCTGATAACCAGGGGGATTGTAACACAGACTAGCAGACGTAGTACATTCTTCATCATTGTCGTCTCCTGATTAGATGAGTCGAACGGGAACGAGGCCGAATCATTCCGGGAACATCTATTCCCGATGATGCCAGTGTGAGTTTGTGAAAGCAGAAATCAGAAGTCAAGAAAAAATGCTGATTGGTTAAAAGGTGTCAGGAACCTTAAAATAAGGTTCCTGACACCTTTTAACCAATCGAAGTACGCCATGGTGATGCGTAGCCCTTCGGTTTGCCTATGTGAATGAACCCCCAAACCCAGTACCGTAGTTCAATGCTGTCAGGAAATTTCAACAGCATGTTCTCTGGCGATTTTTGTTAGATTTGATTGGGCTCATTCTTAGTGGATATTTATTGATTCACAATACTCATCGCAATCAAGCCAAGTGTTCCGCCAAACAAAACCATGACAATAGTAACTAATATTGCTTGAATTCCACTCAACTCAATACGCCCTTTGGTTAATCGCAACCGAGCGAAGTCACGTTTTCCGCGAACCATCAAAAATACTGTCATGCCGCCAGACAAAATCAAAAGCACTGTAAGCGCGGCGAATCCCGGTTTCTTGTTCGAAAAAATCTGCAGAGCTACGAGTCCAAGTTCGAATGCCCACGACATAACCGTAACCATGTATCCAAACAATGATCGGGTTGAAACTTGCGGGTGATTAGGAGCCAACATCAAGCCTTCCGGAAAAAATACATCTGATGGTATTTTCTTTAGTTCGATCTGATCAGTTTAACAGATGGTACTTTGAATGCAAAAAATTGTCTCTCGTTTCCATCATGATTGCCTCGACTTTCTTAATTTGGTTTAAATTGTTGATCGGCCAGTCTCTTGTATTCCCTGCTCATCCCATCCGCTTCAAGATATTCATCTCAGCGTTTCAGTGGGGATCGGGTAGAATTTGTGTTCCTTGACCCACGGGTGGGAAAAACGTGAGCGAACGCTTTGCCGCTCAGGGTGGGGTTAGTTTTATTTTGTGAGGTTTTTTTCTGATGGGTGTGCTGGTTCTGGCGGGCAGCCACATAGGGCTGACCCTACTTTTTTTACTCGTGGTTGGATCTCATTTAACGGGCTGTTACCTGGCTGTCGGGTTTGTCCGATGTGAGTGTGAACTATTTTCTGCAGGGGTGCGGGGCAGTCAAGGGGGATACGTGAATTGTTTCCTGGAACGTCAATTGAACGTACTGCGAAGTTTTATGAAGTTCCTGGGAACGCTTAGGAAGTGTCTGCGAAAGCCATCGATAGCGGGGGTGTATCTGAGCAGCGGTTTTGAAAATCGGTCTGAAACCAGTGGGTTTAATAGTGTGCTTGTGGCACTGCTGCGGGATGTTTCAGTGAATCTGTTAGTGACTCTCACGCGCGCGACGTTATCTCCGCATCAGCATGTGGAACGGCAGGTCGGAGTCAAGTTCATTTTATGCAATGTTGCGGGGGACGGTGATGGGATCAACAGGTGGAGGTAGGGTGTGATTTCTTTTCACTGTTGGCAAGCCAACAGTGCCACCGAATGTGGGAGGAGGTTTGTGTTGTGGTTCGTTTTGTTTTCAGTCATTCGTCTGTTAGCAATTGACCGGCGGCTAGCGCCGTGCCGCTCAGGGTTGGTTTGTTTTTTTGTGTATGAGGTGTTTGGAAAATGGAGTGAGCTGACTGGTGAATTATCGGGGATTGGGATGCAGAACAGGCACCGTCGGACAAGCCGAGCGGTGGCACGCGAGGGCTTTTTTATGGGGGGATGAGATGTGATTTCTTTTCACTGTTGGTCGAGTCAACAGTGCCACCGAATGTGGGAGGCGGTTTGTGTTGTGGTTCGTTTTGTTTTTAGTCATTCGTCTGTTAGTAATTGACCGGCGGCTAGCGCCGACCCGCTCAGGGTTGGTTTGTTTATTTTATGTATGAGGTGTTTGGAAAATGGAGTGAGCCGACTGGTGAATTATCGGGGATTGGGATGCAGAACAGGCACCGTCGGACAACCCGAGCGGTGGCACACGGGGGCTTTGTTATGGGGATGAGATGTGATAGCTCTTCACTGTTGGGCAAGCCAACAGTGCCGCCGAATGTGGGAGGCGGTTTGTGTTGTGGTTCGTTTTTTTTTCAGTCATTCGTCTGTTAGCAATTGACCGGCGGCTAGCGCCGTGCCGCTCACGTTTTGGATGCGCATGCAAACAGGGAGAACGGCGGGCGCTCTCCCTGTTTGGGAAAATTGGATTGTCAAATCATGTGATCTGGTTTACTTCTGATGATGATTTTTGAAATGCTCTTTGAGCAGATCACGGCCGAAATCGCCGTCGAATTCGCGCCAGACGGCATGCACATGATTGGCGTCGTTCTGTGTGTTCGCAAACTCGATCAGGAAGACTTTGGATTGAATTCGGTAGTAATGGAATTCGCCCCGTTTCTGGCCGCCGCTCCAGGCAAAGTAGAGATGGTCACCGTCTCTGAGGTTCCCCAGATAGCGTGTCCCTTTGAGAAGCTCCGGTCGGAAACGCTGCAGATAGACATTCACCAGACGCAGCAGTTGTTTCTGCTGTTTGGGATCCAGGTCGGCATATTCAATGCCTTTGTGTTCCACCAGTCCCTTGTCGACGACGGGATCGTCGGTTGTCAGGACTTCTTTGAGTACGCTTTTGGCCAACAGTTTTTTATCCAGTCCGGATGTGTCGATCGTGGCAATCGCCAGCTGATCGGGGTTGAACGATTTGACCAGGTTCAGTGCCAGCTGCTGTTCCTGCTTGAGAACTTCGACTCCCTTCAGCGGGCCCTGTTTGACGGTCGCCGGGTTGGAGCCGAAAAAGGAAGGAGTGACTGAAAATTTCTTGCCGTCCACGATGGTCAAATTGACCGAGAGGTGATGTCCTTCGAATCGCCAACCCCAGGTTCCTTTGGCGTCGGGTTTTCCGAAGATCGAGACATAATACAGTTCGGGGTTGCGATAGTCTTTGCCTTCCAGCTCGAACAGGACCTGTTCCAGAGCCCGGATCGACATCATTTCCAGATAGCCCCGGTGTGACAACGCGGTGGAAGGCAGTGTGACTGCAAAGATGCGTTGTTGGGGAGTCATCTTGGTCATTGGCAGACCATTGCGGACAGCTGCGGGTTTGATGGCGAAGTCGGGGATGAAATGCCAGTTCGTGCGTTCTTTATCGTCCAGTTTAAATGTAGCCTGCTTGCGTTGTTCTTCGGTCAGTGATGCGAGGAAGCGTTTGGCAACCGCCGCCATTTCACCGCTGGCTTTCGAGATTTGTGCCTGTTGTGCTTTGGTGACTTCGGCAGCATCCAAGGGGCTGCTGGACAGGTTGAAACAGAAGCAGGCCATCAGGGCCAGAGCAGTACAGGGAGAAAAGATCTTCAAGGTGCAGGTCCTCACTAAAAGATGATAAACAGGGTAGGCTAAAAGATCGCGCGGATCATATTTAAAAGCGGATCTTTATCTCTAATATGCGTTTGTGGTACCTATCTTATCAAATGTAAAACAACAGGAGTAGTTAACCGGGAACTTTACAGAAGCAGGAATATGAAATGTTTTTCACCACTTTTCCAGATTCTTCGCAATATTTCCGTTTCGATTTCGAATTACATTACAGGTTTTAATGCGGTCAAGTTAAAACAGCATAACGACTTATTTTTTCAATTTCAGAAAGGGGAGGAATTTTAAGCAAAAATCGGGAACGTTCCCTGTCTTAGAAATGTCAAACAGAGTCAAGTAACCAGTAAGGTAAGAAGGTTGATTCTTTTCAGCCTTTCCATCGTATCCAACATTTCAAATGATCGCTTTCGCAGGCATCGAAAGTGGGAGATCGCTTCAATGAAAGATCTGCTTACGACCACTTCATCCGTTATTGTGATTATATTTTGTTGCTCGGTGTTGTTTCTCGCAGACGATGCAGAAAAAGGCCTGCAGGAACAAGATTTAGAAATGATCACAGCCCGTAACGGCGAAGAGTTTCTCAAGGCACCCCATCCTTTGGCCAAGACCACTCTATTTCATCGGGTACAATCTGTCAGACTGGAAAATGGAGTTTTGATGTTTGTCACTCTAGAACAGGATCGGGTTAAGGAACATTTTTTTGTAGTTCGAGACAAAAATGTCATCTTAGTCAAACAGGATGCGGGAGACATGCCTTCTAATTCCATCAAGTTTTATGATGATGGGCGTAGCAGAATCGAGGTGACCATTCCCAACACATTTGAGCTTGATCCGATGCAGGACTTGCTTTCCTGCAGGAACTGAGGTTAATCAAATCATCGCGTTACGAAAAATTCATCTTTCGACGAAACCTGTTTCCGTTCTGTGTGTTTCATGTTAGAATGCTTTACCGGTAAACTTTGATTCTAATAGCGACCAGAGGACATATGATGAATTTTCAATTACCAGATTGGGATCGACGGGATTTTTTGAAATGGTCTTCTTTCAGTGTGGCGGCGTTTACCACGCCGGGACTTATGGCTGAAGAATTGACGCGGACGCCTGCGATGACGGAAGGTCCGTTCTATCCAGACAAAATGCCACTGGATACCGATAACGATTTGCTGGTCATTAATGACTCGATCACGCCCGCCGTGGGAGAAATCCTCATCTGACCGGCAAAGTGCTGGATGCCAAAGGACAACCGCTCAGAAATGCGTTCGTCGAAATCTGGCAGGTGGACAGCAAAGCTTCCTATATTCATACGCGTGGCGAAAACAAAGATGGCCGGGACGGAAACTTTCAAGGCTATGGCCGTTTTCTGACCGATTCCAAAGGGCAGTATTACTTCCGCACCATTAAACCGGTTCCCTATCGGGCTGGTCGCGGGTTTCGTACGCCGCACATTCATGTCGCCGTCAGCAAAAACGGAAAACGCATTCTGACGACACAGTTATTAATTAACGGTCATGAACTCAACTCGGAAGATGGCGTTTATCGCCAGATCAGAGAGCCCGAACTGCGCAAATCGATTCTGGTCGATTTCAAACCGTTACCTCAATCCAAGCTCGGCGAACTGGCTGCCAACTTTGATATCGTTTTGGGCAAAACTGCGGAAGAGAACGAAGATGGAACCATCAAGGGGGGCATCGGAAAGTCTCAGCTTAGTCGCCGTCCTCCTCGTCGTCGTAATTGAGAATTGTCTCTTCCGTGACTCAACAGATTGAAAGATCCACGTGGTTGAACATCGGCGACCTGGAGACGATAATAAAGGCGTCTCTACGAACGTGGAATTCGTTTCTCGTTCGGTTCAAACCTTTTTTTCAAACTGAATTTGAGTGACTTATGGATATCGCACAACGGATTGAAGAGTATCTTGCCGGGCCAGAAGCATTACGCCAGTCGATTGCCGGCATGACGGCTGCGGAAATAGACGCGGCTCCCGTACCGGGCAAATGGTCGACGCGGCAGGTCATCTGTCATATTGCAGATTTCGAACCGGTGTATGCCGATCGGATGAAGTGGATCATTGCGGAAGAGAATCCCCCATTACCAGAAGGTGATCCGAATCTGTTCGCGGAACGGCTGGCGTACGAGCATCGGGATATTGAAGAGGAACTGCAACTGATTACTGCCGTGCGTCGGCATACCGCTCGAATCCTGAAAACACTCAGTCCGGATCAGTTTCAGCGGTCGGGTCTTCATTCTCGTGATGGCAAATTGACCATTGCTGACTTGCTGGATCGGATTACCAATCATATTCCACATCATATTCAGCTGATCCAGGAAAAACGGGAAGCCTTAAAAGGATAAACAATTCTTGATGTTTCCCGAAAACCGTGATCGGATTTGAATCCACGGGAGATCTGCTATGATGGGGCGAGACATCTTCTTTGTCCTTGAAAGGAATGGTTAATGATGACAAACCTTGGGTTGGAATCCAGCGTGGTCGAGTGGGTCATGGAGTATCCCCAAGTTCAGGGCGTTCTGGAATCATTGGGAATTGATCAGTCTTGCCAGGGAAAATCTCTTGAATTTGTGTGTCAGCAAATGGGGCTGGAGCCTCATTTTGTTCTAAAACAGCTGCACGAGGTCATCGGTGATGATTCAACCGTGAACGAGTGATCTCAGTTTGCTCAGAACCCCTGAAGAAACTCTTTACCCTTTTCGCCGTATCTCATACACTCCTCGCTCGGGCATGGAATTTGGACAGAGGAGTCAGAGTGAGCGATGCAGAGTTTATGTGGGAAAAGAGCACTCGTAACGGGGGCTGCAGCTGGGATTGGCCGAGAAATCTCGCTTCAATTAGCGGCGGAAGGCGTTGATCTCTTTCTGCTTGACATTGATGAGAGTGGGCTTGCTGATACCGTGGAAACCGCATCTCTGCTGGGTTCTCAGGTTTTCTCTCAGTATTGTGATTTGTCTGAGCCGCAGCAGATCACCAATGCAGTGCAAGCTGTACTCGATGAGTGGGGTTATATTGACATCTTAGTCAATAATGCTGGTGTCGCGTTTTACGGCCCCACACATACGATGACTGCCGCACAGTGGGACTGGTTGCTGGCGATTAATTTACTCGCACCGATTCAGATGACGCGCGAACTACTGCCTACACTAATCAATCGGCCCGAAGCTCACATTGTGAATGTATCCAGCATCTGCGGGCTCGTTTCCGGATCTCGGTTCAGCGCCTATCAAGTCAGTAAATTCGGTTTGCTCGGGTTCAGTGAAGCCCTGCGAGCGGAATACAGTCGGCAGGGACTGGGTGTTTCGACGATCTGCCCCGGTCCTGTAACGACGAGATTATTTGAAACGGCTCCCTGTGGACGCGCAGATAAAAAAACACCCGTGCCTCCGCGTTGGCTCTGTAGTACACCCGAAGTCGTCGCACTAAAAACGATCAAAGCCATCTACCAGGATAAAGGACTGTGTCTGGTTGGGTGGTTCGCCTATCTCTTGTATTACGTGAAACGATTGGCTCCCTGGGCACTGGATCTGGCACATCGATTCGGACGCCATAAAAGAATGAAAAAGAAAGCAGAACAGCTTAAGCAGGGGCCCGTGTTGCAGACGGCAGAAAAGCGTGCCACAGACTCTCAGTCGAATGCCGCTTAGCATCGCGAGTGGACTACGGTTTGCTTGTTAATTCAAAGTCATGAACATGATCTCCGTCTTGCGTGACCATGACTTTCAAGATGCTTTTTCGATTGTATTTCTCCGGAATGACATTCTGAAACTCCTCTTCGAATGCATCACCAACGCTGCTCTGGACTTTCTTTCCAGTCGATTGGCTGGAATCAATTTCGACCCGGTATTCCCCTGCCAGTGCTCCGTCGCTGGAATCAATCAGATACTTTCCGTCTGTAATCGTAGTTCCTACTGATGTACCTGGTCCTACCGGGATCAAGGTAATTGCCCCAGAGGAGAGCATCTCTCCCTCCAGTTTGACAGTACCATTAATTTCCAGTCCTTGAACATGGTCGCCCGATCCACAACCAGTTGAAAGGGGCGAGAGGACGAATAGCGAGAGGTAAATCAGCTTATAGGGCATCATGATACCATTCCTCATCTGCGAAAATGAAATAGAATTGAGCCAGTACATTATCAGGTTCGTTTAGTATTCTCCGATCACTTCGCCACCGGCCATACTGCTCAGGCTTTGCCAGGTTGTGAGGTCGATATTATTTGAGACAAATCGAACCGAGCCATCACACAACAGAGTATGCACGCCACCGGTGTGCATGCTGCGCGCTGCAACACTGCGATTGCCGGGGGTGGCTTCCGCAACACATGGCAACCGGCCAGCCTCGTTAACGCATCGGGTAACTAGATCGGGAGAGGAAGAGTTGGGGCTGACGCGCGTCATTAACGGATACGCGTCTGGCTCATCGTTCCAGATCCAGGCACGCAGGTCCCAGGCGGTTGTCGCAGGTTTTAGCATTTCCATCATAGCCAGTGTATTACTGGTTCCGTCTGTAATATCACGAAACTTGGCACCAAAAATATTATTGAAGGGAGACGCAACGCCCTGATTTGCAAAAGTATTGCGGCCCCAGTTCAGGCCATAGTTTCCTCGAATACTTTCACCGGCCATATAGAATTGGAAAGGAAAAATCGCTTCCCTGTCGCTGGGACATTGCCACGTTGGAATGGGAATGATGCGGGCCGGGTCGTTTGAGGTCAGGTGCCAACTGTCATTGTGATTATAGAGGTTGTAAATGTTGGCCTGATCAATGAACGGCAACAGGAAGAGGCAGAAGGGGGTTCGCTTCGTACTTGAAGTACCGGGAATTTTGACCCGGTAAAGCATTCCCGGGGGAAATCGCGTGTGTGCATCATGGTAATTGTGTAACGCCAGACCCAATTGCTTCAGGTTGTTTTTGCAACTGGATCTGCGAGCCGCTTCACGTGCTTGTTGTACTGCGGGTAGCAATAACGCAATCAGAATGGCAATGATGGCGATCACGACCAGTAATTCAATCAGAGTAAATCCGCGTTTTTGAGTTCGGATCATCATTTGAGCGCTCCTCAAGAAAGAAATTAATGAATTGAAAGGACAGCAAAGAAAGAATATTCCGTCGACAGATTGAACATCTGACGCCACTGTTCTGGGAGATAGCTTGCTAATTATTATGCATAATATATAATGCATAATGTTTAATGTCAATAAGGCGAGATTTAATTCATGATTCTTGTCAGGGTGCGTCTTTCGAACGAGGAATGTAAATGTCTGTTATATAGAAGGATACGGTAATTAAATATGGTGGATTGGTGTTTAAGTAGCGACAGAAGTAGGGAGGGTTTGGTAATCACAGGTTTTAGGTTTTCTACTCTGACCATCTACATTGGCGTTGAGTGGTCAAAATGATGTATTATGCATAATGTGTAATTGGAGGGCCAATTGAAATGAATCTCATCTTTCGTTTCTCAGACATCTCAAATTGAGGAGTTTTAACAATGAATCCGCCGGCATCACTCACCGCGCATCGGTTAAATGTAGGCTCACTTCGATTCGATATCTTCAGTCAGATTCTGCTCTCCATTTTTACAGGGGAGTATCAGGCGGGAACGCGTTTGAAAGTGCAGCATCTGGCAAAACAATATGGAGTGAGTAGTACGCCAGTCCGGGAAGCCATCGTTGAATTAACGGGGATTGGCGTGGTCGAATTGATTCCGAACCGCGGTGCCGTGGTTGCGCCGTTTGGGATTCCCGAGATTCGAGAAATCTATCACGTCCGTCGAATCCTGGAAGTGGAAGCCGTACGCTGCGCCTGTGATTGCATTGATTTGCACGAGATTGAACAACTCCTGAAAGACACAAAAGCATTACAACAGGCAAGCCGCGATGAAAACTGGGGCGTTCGCTGTTCCGATTTGGATAAAAGAACGCACATCGCCATTGCGAATGCAGCCGGGAATACACGGTTGAAAGCAGAATTGGATCGCTATGATCGCCTGATGCATATCATTCGAGTTCTGGTGAATGACTGGGAGCCCTTTCTGGACCAAATTCATTCGGAACACATTGATGTCCTGGAAGCAATCATTCGCCGGGATAAAGATGCGGCAGGCGAGGCCATGTCACGTCATCTAAAAGCAACCTGTGAACGTGCCATTGAAGGCGTGTTTCTACACGGACTTCCTGAGGCATAAGAAGCTTCGAACCAATTCAAACTCGGAGAGAGTTATTCCAGGTCTTATGAAAGCCATTACAATGATGATCATTCGCGTGTCTCTTCAGCAAGCGTTGCAATTCAATCAAATCGGGAGAATTGTCATCTGGTTGGGCATCACACTGATCGTATTTTCCCCGAGTGGATTTGCAGCAGACACTGTCAGTCCAACGTCGGGTGAAGTTGTTCATCAGCTGATCCTGAAGTCTTGCGTTGACTGTCACAATGACGAGACGACGGAAGGCGGACTCAATCTGGAACGGGTTGACTGGAAGCTGGAAAACCCTCACCTACGTCGCCGCTGGGTACAGATCCATGATCGTGTTGCTGCAGGAGAAATGCCCCCCGAGGCGAGTGAACTCCCGCCAGTAGAACGCCAGGCTCTGGTGAATCAACTCTCAAAGGCAATCCTTAAAGCAGACATACAGGATGTCCGCGCAGCAGGACGGGGCCCTATACGACGGCTGACACGTCATGAATTTGAACAAAACCTGCGCGACCTGCTTAAGTTGCCGCATCTTGATATCAAAGACATGCTGCCCGCGGATCGGGAGCAGCACCATTGTAATAAAGTCGCTGAGGTCCTCGATATCTCCCGCATTCAGATGGAAGCATATCTTAATGCTACGGAAGCGGCACTGCGTCAGGCGGTTGTTTCAGGGCTCAAGCCACGGGAACCGGAACACCATCGGTTGCCTGCCACACGCATGTTTCTGACTGCGCAGACATTCGGCGAACGTGAGGCGATGTTTTACGCGAAGCATTCGCAAATGGTTCCATTGACCGGTGCTGATCTGGCACGCATCCGTAAAGAAAATAAACACGACCCGGAAATGGAACTGGCTATCTTTCGGTCGGCTTCCTGGCCTTATTATGGATATCCGGATGTATTCAAAGCGGTCGAACCAGGTACGTACCACCTCCGTTTTTCCGCTCGTGCGGTTCGGCAATTACCCGATTTCAGTCTCAGGCCGGCCCGAAATTCCATTTCCATGAATTTTCGGGCACGCAAGCGATCCGGTGCCGATGTTTCAGGTGATGTCCGTGCCACTCGCGACATTCTAGATATTCAACCACAGGTTGCTGAATACGAAACGACCATTAGGCTCAAACAGAATGAAACGTTCGAGTACAGTCTGCTCGGGCTGCCCGTTCCCCGTGCCATCAATCCGCCGAATGCACCTCTGTATTATGACTTTCCACCAATGCCAGAAGGGGGGCATCCGGGAATCGCGTTTCAATGGCTGGAAGTGACCGGTCCCATTGACTCGGAAGAATGGCCTCCCCCTTCGCACAAACAACTTTTTGACAACCTTCCGATTCGGAAGGCAAGTCAAGGTTCATTGGCTGTTGAACTGGTTTCCACTCATCCGAAACAGGATGCGGTTCGACTCCTCAAGCGTTTCGTTCATCTTGCACAGCGTCAGCCGACGCCTGAGGATGTTATCAAAATATATGAGCGACTTGTATTAAGTGAACTCAACCAGGGAGCGCCTCTGGCCGAAGCGCTTCTGACAGGATATAGCGCGTTTCTGTGCTCCGGACCGTTTTTATATCTCCCGGAACCTCAGTCAGAGTCTCTCGACAGACATTATGCCATCGCTTCACGGTTGTCGCATTTTCTGGGAAATACGCGTCCGGATGCCAAATTGATGGCACATGCCGTACAAGGAGAGCTATTGGATCCGGGTATCTTGCAGAAAGAAACTCAGCGATTGCTCAATTCCGTTACCAATGAAAACTTTGTGACGAATTTTACGGATTACTGGTTGTCTTTAAAAGAGATCCGCCGCGATGAGCCCGATGTGCGACTTTATCCGGAGTACCGCTTTGATGATTATCTGATTGAATCGATGGCAGCGGAAACGCGTACGTTTTTTAAAGACATGATTCGCAATAATCAGCCCGTTACAGCACTCGTGAATTCAGATTATGTTTTCATCAATGATCGACTTGCGCGTCACTACGATCTGGAACCGATCAGCGGATCAAAATTAAGACGGATCTCTTTGCCAGCCTCAAGCCCTTACGGTGGTCTGCTCACACAAGCAGCGATGATGAAAGTCACGGCCAACGGGACTACGACGTCACCGGTGTTACGTGGTGCCTGGATTATGGAACGCATCATGGGTGACCCGCCTCCACCACCGCCCGCCTCAGTTCCCGCTGTTGAACCTGATATCCGCGGAGCTTCCACGATTCGCGAACAGTTG
This sequence comes from Gimesia alba, assembly GCF_007744675.1. NCBI lineage: Bacteria > Pseudomonadati > Planctomycetota > Planctomycetia > Planctomycetales > Planctomycetaceae > Gimesia > Gimesia alba. The sequence continues at coordinate 5,387,151 of NZ_CP036269.1, read as the reverse complement.
GCCCGACATACAAAAGACCCGGTTTGTGCCGCCTGTCATGCCCGTTTCGATCCGGTTGGATTCGCACTGGAGAATTTCGATATTATGGGGGCCTGGCGTCAGCGCTATCGTAGCTTAGGCAGTGGTGAAAAAGTAACGGGCATCGATCGTGCCGGGCATGCATTTGCTTATCGTGTAGCCGGACCCATTGATGCCAGTGGGCAGCTCAGAGACGGACGGAAATTTCGGGATATTCAGGAACTCAAACAGATTCTCATGGCCGATCCCCGACAGCTTGCACGAAATTTGATCCAACAGTTAACAGTCTACGCAACCGGCACGCCAGTCCGGTTTTCGGATCGACCAGCCATTGAAGCCATTCTCGATCAATGCAGCGCGAATGGATATCGTACGCGTGACCTCCTGCTGGCGCTGATTCAAAGCCCGATTTTCCTCGGCAGTGATCTACGATCAGATGTGACGCAAAATTCCGAATAACGCTTTCGAAACCACAAGCATACTTGAAACTCGATGCAGCATTCTTAACGACAAGAAAAGTATTATGACTTCCAGAACGAATTGCTCGAAGACTGCAAAAATGATGTCCCGCCGCCGTTTTCTGCGTGGCGCTGGAGTCACGTTGGCTCTACCGCTGTTGGAGTGCAGTGCGAAACAGATCGATGCCTCACTCACGGGAAAGTCGCAACCCGGTCGAATGCTGTTGATCTCTAATAATCTAGGAGTCTTGCCGAAGCCATTTTTCCCGAAGACCACGGGCGCCAATTACCAGCTCTCGCCCTACCTGCAGGAACTTAAGGAATATTCTCAGGATTTCACTGTCTTTAGCGGCTTGTCTCATCCCGCCTGCGAAGGAGGGCACTCGACAGAAAACTGTTTCCTCACCGGAGCCAAACATCCCACGAGTAGTGGATTTCGCAATACGGTCTCGCTCGATCAATATGCCGCAGAGCATCTGGGGCGACAGACCCGTTTCAGTACGCTGAATCTTGGTGTGAATATTGATAAAGCAAACCGCAGCCTGTCATGGACCAGAGACGGCGTCTTGTTACCAGCGGAAGACAGCCCGTCCCGCCTCTTTCAAAAGATGTTTATCCAGGGGAGTGATGCAAAGGTCAAACAGCGTCTGCATCAGCTCAAGCGGCGTGGCAGTATTCTGGATGCCGTTTCAGAATCGACACAAAAATTCAGCAAGAATCTGGGACGCAATGATCGGGCGCGACTCGATCAATATTTCACATCGATTCGCGAACTGGAACAGAGACTGGTCACTGCCGGTGAGTGGGAACAAAGTCCCAAGCCGAAAACTGATCAGGAACCACCGAAAGACATTGTAGACCGCGCTCTACTTTTCGAAAAATTCGAACAGATGCTGACAATGGCGACATTGGCGCTGCAATCGGATTCCACGCGCATCGTTACATTAATGGTGGATGCTTTTGCAACGCCCGTCTTTCAGTTGAAGGGGGGCGAGAAAAGTTCTACTGCTTACCACCCGCTGAGCCATCATGGCATGCGTGCCGACCACTTGGCCCAACTGGAAAAAGCGGATCGCCGTCAGATGAAGCTGTTAAAGCAGTTTTTGCAAACACTTGCGAGCGTGCAAGGCGAATTCGGTCGGCTGCTGGACAGTACGATGGTCTTGTATGGCAGTAATATGGGGGACGCGAATACGCATGACAATACGAACCTGCCGATTCTGTTGGCCGGCGGTGGTTTTCGACATGGTCAGCATCTTGCCTTCAACCGCGACAACAACGCACCCCTGTGCAATTTGTATGTGAGCATGTTGCAACAGCTGGGTATCGAGACCGATCAGTTTGGGTCAGGACATACCGCACTGACAGGACTCAAAGCTTAAAGTAACTCTCATCGGCATGCACTCCCGGGAGTCTGCGTTCAAACAGGATGACTCCCGTTTTTATGTGGGAGAAACTTCTTCGGGAGCGACGTCTACAGAAACGTTCATGCGATGTTCGCCACCTCCGACAATCGTTCCCTGGATCGGACAGACGTCGTAATAATCTCGCCCCCAGGCGACTGTAACATGGTCAGTTGAGGCGGGGACATTATTTGTCGGGTCGAGATCAATCCAGCCTGCTTTTTCGCCACAGTATACCGAGAGCCACGCGTGTGAGGCATCGGCTCCTACAAGACGCGGTTTGCCCGGTGGCGGTTCCGTTCTTAGATAGCCGCTCACATATCGTGCCGCCAGACCCAGTGAACGCAGGCAGCCGATCTGAAAATGGGCAAAGTCCTGGCAGACACCATGGCGTTGTTCAAAAACTTCATTGATTTCGGTATGCACGGTTGTCGCACGCGGATCATATTTAAAATCTTGATGAATGCGTGCTGTCAGATCTGTCACCGCCGCTAAGATCGGGCGATCCTTCTCGAATGAAACTTTCGCATAATCCAGTAGCTCGGGAAACAGCTTCACACCCGCAGAATTAAAAACAAACTGATACGCGTCGAGTGTTTCCGGGGATCGGTCTTTTTCCAGTTGAGTAACGACAGCCTCCCACGCGGGTGTTTCATGTTCTGAGATTTTGGGGACGGGAGAAACCACAACATGACTCGTCGCCGTCACGGTCAGCCCCAGATGCGGTTGATCGATCGAAAAGTATGAGACATCGTTACCGAAGTAATCTTTACGGTTCGTAATACTGAAGGGATCAGGATGAATCAGCAGCTTGAATTCATGGCACTTTTGATGCGGCAATTCTCGCGGAGCCAGATGCACCAGGTTATGGCAGACCGGCACCGCCTGGGAATAGGCATATTTTGTAGTGTGTGTGATTTTATATTTCATTGCGGGCTGATGTCTGAGAGTTGGTGAGAAGGAACAGCATGCACGAGATACCGGTGTGAAATCGCCTCCGAAAGTTTGGGTAACTGAAACTCCCAGGTTTCAATCAGACGTTCGAGTGGTTCATAGTCACCCAGACTATGTGCTTCTGCTGCCTCCTGGATATCTAACATTCGAACCGAATGCAGTAACGTCATGGCCAGTCTTTGTTCTGCCGTATAACCCGGTTGTTCGTGATTGCGTGGCAGTCGTTCCACATGTTTGGAAAGCTGCATGAATTGGAATACCAGAGAACGCGGGTTTGTTTCATCTGTTAATAAAAGATCAAGGACCGCTGCTAATTGCAGGTTGGCCAGATAGCGCGAGCGGTAGGTCATTAGACTGTCAGCAACTTCCAGCACGGTTTCGAATATCGGTCCTTGTGCTTCCGGCATCGGGATAAAGCAGTTCTTGACGAGGCTGATAATTTGAAAAGACCGTTCTACCCGGCGGCCTAGTTCGAGAAATCGAAACGCCTGGGTCCGAGTCATACTTTCCATGATAATACCACTGAATGCGGAGAGCTCGGTAATCAGATCGTCGGTTTTCGTCAAGACATCTGCCAGGTTGGTAACGCCGAATCGTTCCGGAAGAAACCCTTTGTCAATGCGACGGATAATCCGCCACGTATCAAGCGAAATTCGGTCTCGTACGATTGATCCCAGTCGGAAAAGTTCACCAATCACAGAACGCAACGACGCGGATTGTGTTTTGTCAAATACGGAAGTTGGTAAGACATGTTCAATCGGCGGCATCTGGTTGCGCATTTTATCAATGGCATAACCTGGTTCGATTTGACCTTGATCGGCCAGACACCGCAATAGTACTGGCAATTCAACATCGCTCGTAAAGCGGGTTTCGCCACTCATCCGATTGACGGCGGCACGCAGCAATCGTGCCAGTGCTTCTGCCCGTTCCAGGTGGCGTCCTAACCAGAAGATATTGTCCGCTGCACGACTGGGGAGTTCGGAACCACTGCGACGTAGTTTGATCGTGCGTCCCTGTTCTTTCAGCAGCGTTACATGTTCGACCGGACTGTCTGATAATACCCAGGCGTCTTTACTGCCTTCTCCTTTACGAATCGAAACTTCCAGTGGATCAAGGGCAGAAGAGGTTCGTGCCAGTGCGCCTCGCATAACTGTATAAGAGTCGCCGCTGGCAACTGCATACGCACGCAGAGCCAGATGAGCTGGCTGGATTTTTCCGCGCCAGACTGGCACACTGGATCGCATCACTTTTTCCTGTGCGGCAAATTGTTTTGGGTTTGCCTTGATTAATTCCGTCAACTTTTTCGGAGACATCTGGTTCAATGACTCCAGTGAGGGAGTGTCCTTTCCACGGATGCGAAATGCGGGTTGAATAATCAGTTTCTCGAGGTTCTTGAGCACATAATTCAATTGATCCGGCAGGCCGCACCACCACGAGGCCACGCCGGGTATCAACAGGTCTTTTCCCAAAAGTGATTGTGACAGGCGTGGCATAAAGGCCATGAAGGCAGCGGATTCAAGTAAGCCGCTGCCTAGTGCATTCGCGATTCCGACTTGTCCTGACCGTGCCGCCTGGGTGAGTCCGGCGACACCCAAACTGGAAGACGCATCCAGTTCCAGTGCGTCGCAATCACTGCTGTTTTGTCGTCTGAAAATGACGTCTACCGGAATCAGACCGCCGAGCGTTTTCAGCATCACTTGATTTTTACGGACAGCCAGGTCTCCCCCTTCCACAAGTGTGTAACCCAGATAGCGTGCCAGATAAGCATCCTCAAAGTAATTGGGGCTCGTTGGTCCATGACTCAACAGTACGACCCGCGGGTTTTCTTGTCTTTGGGGGGCCAAGTTATGCAGCGTTTCCTGCGCGGCGATAAAAAATGGTGCCAGTCGTTCAACATGGTATTGTTGAAACAGATCCGGAAACATGCGCGAAGTCAGAATGCGATTTTCCAAAGCGAAACCGATGCCTGATGCTGCTTCTGTTCGATCTGCCAGAACCCACCACTCACCGTTGGGAGCACGTGCCAGATCAGCCGCATAAAAATGTAGAAAGCGGTCGTTTGGCAGATCTTCTCGCTGGTAGGCGCGCAGAAATCCAGGATGAGAGAAAACCAGTTCCGGCGGTAAAACTCCCTCCTTCAATAAGGATTGTTTGCCATACAGGTCTTTCAGGATCAGGTTCAGTAACTGGGCACGTTGTTCCAGAGCCGTTGAAACTTGATTCCATTCATCAGCGGAAATCAGAAAGGGAATCGCATCCAGTTCCCACGGACGTGGTTTATCTTCCGGGGTGACATAGCCACTATAGGCAAAATCATTGGCTTGTACCGTGCGTTGTGCCTGCTGCCAGCGATGTTCGAACTCGTCACGACCAATTTTAACAACGGCATCAAGAAATAATTTCGAATGCGGACGCGGCTGAGTGGCATCCATCATGAATTCGTCGAAGACACCTCCGGGGGGAGCGTAGCCTTGGAATATATTGTTCACGGAAAGTGGATGTGTCGACACGTTCACTCTTGTTCCTAAAGAAAAGTATGTAGATCAACCAGTCGCTTTACGACATCTGATTTGATGGGGAAAGCAACTGGTAGAAAATAAGGCAACCCGGAGGCAGTTGTTGCTGCAAACCGGATTGCCGTTATTTTATACAATGCCTCGGTTCCGGCGAAGGTCAAGTGTCATCGGAAATAGAGGGTTTTTCTCATCTGCAGGGATTGCTTTCGTGCCTCCCGTGTGTCCCATCTTGAAAAAGCGGGCTGCGCGGCGACCTTCTGCTTCATAAGCGTTCACAGGGAACGTTCCGGGATTGAGTCCTCCCGGATGGCCGACATGGTAAGTACAGCCTCCTACCGAACGGTTCACCCAGGTGTCCAGTATGTCAAACACCAGCGGCTCGTCGACCGGAATGGTGGGATGCAGGCAACTGGGCGGCTGCCAGGCACGATAACGTACCCCGGCGACAAATTCTCCTTCCGTGCCCGTTGAATGCAGCGGAATTTTTCGACCGTTGCATAACAGGATATGACGTCCGTTCGACATCCCTCGCACTTTCACTTGTAAGCGTTGAACCGAAGAATCAACAAACCGTGCCGTTGCACCCCCCGCGGGTTCTTCACCTAGTACGTACCAAGGCTCGATGGCAGTTCTCAGTTCCACATGAATTCCCCGATTTTGAATTTCACCAATGAAAGGAAATCGAAATTCATAGTGTGGTTCAAACCAGTTTGCTTCCAGCGGGAATCCTTCCTCAAACAATTCTTCAATGACGTCTTCAAAATCCTGGTGGATAAAATGTGGCAATAACCAGCGATCATGAATTGACGTATTCCAATCGACCAGATCCGGTGTATATGGTTTTTTCCAGAAGCGGGCGACTAGTGCGCGGAGCAGCAGTTGCTGCGTCAAACTCATCTGCCAATGAGGCGGCATCTCGAATCCACGAAATTCCACCAGCCCCAATCGGCCCGTAGCACTGTCGGGAGAGTACAGCTTATCAATACAGAATTCTGCGCGGTGCGTATTGCCTGTCAGGTCGACCAGCAGATGCCGGAACACACGATCCACCAGCCAGGGGGGGCAATCGCCTTTTTCGGGAATCTGCTCAAATGCAATCTGCAATTCGTATGTCGCATCGCGTCGGCCTTCGTCGACTCGCGGGGCCTGGCTGGTCGGTCCAATAAACCGTCCTGAAAAATAATACGAGAGTGAAGGGTGATTATGCCAGTAGGCAAGCAGACTTCGCAGCAGGTCCGGGCGGCGTAAAAATGGACTGTCATGAGGTGTGTGGGAACCCAATACAATGTGATTCCCGCCACCGGTGCCAGTGTGCGTGCCGTCCAGATCGAATTGTTCGGTACCCAGTCGCGTATGGCGTGCGTCTTCGTAGACCCCGGCTGTGATTTCGACCAGTTCCTGCCAGTTGTGGGCCGGTTGCACGTTGACTTCAATCACTCCCGGGTCAGGGGTAACTTTAATGTGTTGTAATCGATAGTCAGTCGGCGGAAGGTAGCCTTCCAGAATGACGGGAATATCCAGTTCTTCCGCGGTCAGTTCGATCTCTGTGACCAGTTCCAGGTAACTTTCGAGTCGGTCTACGGGAGGCATGAAAACATGCAGGTTGCCTTCTCGCGGTTCAAAGCACATCGCAGTGCGAATGATTCCAGATTCTTCTGAGGGAGGTTCTGTATCTGTTTGTTCTTCTTCAAGCGGTTTCTCGAGTACAGCACCCGAGCCAGCTCGCTGCAGAACCTGATGCTGAACACGACCGTTTGACTTGTGTGCGGGACGCTGAAATGCGGCGTGCTGACGCAATCGTTCGTAATCCGGCAGCGCTTCTGTTTCTTCAAAGGGGACGACCGGCACGGGAGAATACTCACCCGAAGTAGGAGCAGGTAGAGAATCCAGAGGCAGTCGAAGTCCCATGGGAGAGTCGCCTGGAATCAGAAACAGATTCTCGGATCGAACCGGCCAGTGACCGCTTCGCCAACGCGGTTTGGCATTCCACCACTGGTGCATTAAAGGGAGCAGGCAACCTACGGGGGAATCCAGACCCTGCTCAAAAACACGCGCCAGGCGAATTCGTTCTTCTTCATCTTCAAGATCAGAATTTAAAACGTCGACATTCACGGCCAGCCGACGCTCTTTCCATAAGTAATACATCGCATCTTCATAAGCGAGTGTCGCATGTTCGGAATTGAGCCCCAGTCGTTTTGAGAATCGTTCTGCAAAAAGTTGGGCGTGTTTGATACTGATACCATTATCCTGATCCGGATCGGCGAGCAGCCGCACATTTTTCCAGATCGGTTGCCCGTCTGTTCTCCACATGCATGTCATAGCCCAGCGAGGCAAAGATTCACCGGGATACCATTTTCCCTGTCCATAGTGGATCAGGCCGTCCGGGGCAAACCGCTGTCGCAGCAGTTCAATCAGATTTCCTGACAGACGTCGTTTTGTCGGACCAACGGCGGCGGTTTTCCATTCATCTCCTTCCATATCATCAATGGAAACGAACGTCGGTTCTCCCCCCATAGTTAATCGTACGTCATTGTTTTCTAGCTGCTCATCGACCTCGTGACCAACTGATTCGATCCGCTGCCACTCTTCTTCTGTGTAGGGTTTCGTGATCCGGGCGTCTTCATGAACGCGGGTCACAGACATTTCATGCCGAAATTCGACTTCGCATTTTCCTACGTTCCCGCTGATGGGGGCCGCATTGGAGGGCTCTGGGGTACATGCTAGTGGAATATGTCCTTCACCAGCCAGTAAACCGGATGTCGGATCAAGCCCGATCCAGCCGGCGCCAGGCAGAAAGACTTCAGTCCAGGCGTGCAAATCGGTAAAGTCTTCCGCGGCACCTGAGGGGCCATCGAGTGACTCGACGTCGGGCTTGAGCTGAATCAGATATCCGGAGACGAACCGGGAAGCGAGTCCCAGATGTCGCAGGAGTTGTACCAGCAGCCAGGCGCTGTCGCGGCACGAACCGCTGGACAGTTTTAATGTTTCTTCCGGTGACTGGACCCCGTGTTCCATCCGAATGACATAGCGAATCATTTCCTGCAAACGTTGATTCAGACCAACCAGAAAATCGATTGTTTTGATCTCGGAGCGATCGATGGAATTGATCAGGGCAGTAAATTCCGGTCCCGGTTCGATCTTAGCCAGGAATGGCTGTAAATCTTTTGCCAGGCTTGCTTCGTATTGGAACGGATATTCCATCGCCTCCGGTTCGAGGAAGAAATCAAATGGATTGACCACGGTCATTTCCGCGACGAGATCGATTTCCACTTGCAGGTGGCGTGTTTTTTCGGGGAAAATCAGCCGGGCAAGATGGTTGCTGTGCGGGTCCTGCAGCCAGTTGACAAAATGCTCTTCCGGAGTGACACGAAGCGAATAGCTGCAGATCGGAGTGCGACAGTGTGGCGCAGGACGCAGGCGGACGACTTGTGGCGCCAGTTCCACGCTACGATCATACTGATAAATTGATTTGTGATTTAATGCAATGCGGATCATGTTGTATCATCATTCAGTTTGAAAAATTAAAATACGTTCTTATGTATGTCGGATTCAGTAATTCGACTGCGTCTGGCTGACTGTCTCAGAAGTCTGGACCTGAGTTTGTGATGACTGTTTCGATGTGAAAAAGTCATCCTGAATCGCTTCACCAACGAGATTCAACTGTTTCTGAAAGCCGTCGATATATTGGTGCAACCCTTGTTGAATGATATTCTCGATACTGGTGTAATCCATATTCGCACATAACAGGCCGATGCGTTGTTCGGTCAGGTTAAGAAACGTGCCTGCGGTGCTGCCTGTAATACTTCTTAACGACTGTTGTGCTTTGGCTAGGCAGAAGTGCATTGAACGGGGAAACCGGCTGTCAAGAATCAGAAAATCAGCGACGTGGTCTGGAAGAATCTTACCGTATTGGCGTCGATACATGGCCAGGGCACTGGCAGATTGCAGTAAAGCCGACCAGCGAACGACATCGAGTGCAGAACCGACATCGTGCGCGTCGGGAAGTAAAATGTAGTATTGCACATCGACGATTCGCGATGTTTTATCGGCCCGTTCGATCATTCGTCCAACGCGTGAAAAATGCCACGCTTCACCGTGAGACATGGTGGCGTCAGTTGCACCAACCAGCATATGACTAGCCAGTCGCACACGTTCACAAAATTCTTGCGGCTGGTCCAGTGTTGCTTCAAGACTGGCCGCCGAGCGGACCATGAAAAAGAACTGGTTTAACTGTTCCCAGACGACCGAAGGAATAATCTCGCGGATGGTGCGGGCATTTTCGCGGGCAAATGAGGCACAGGAGAGAATGGAATTGGGATTTTCCTTATCAAATAAAAGGAACTTTAAAACATTCTCGCGGCTGAAATCTTTGTATTGTTCTTCATATATGGCTTGATCACCGGTTGTGAAGATCAAGGGGGCCCACTGGTTGCCGAGTGTGTCGGTTTCTCCCAGGGTCAGATTGTAGTTGACGTCGATAAAGCGTGCGACGTTCTCCGCGCGCTCGACATAGCGACTCAACCAGTAAACAGAATTCGCGACTCGACTAAGCATTCTTGTCCTCCCAGGCTGCTCGTGAAATGTGCGGCTCAGGGATTGAGTTACCGTTTCGCAGGATCCACGTATCTTTGCTACCACCACCTTGCGACGAGTTGACGACCATTGACCCCTCTTTCAAAGCCACTCGCGTCAGTCCGCCCGGCATCACATAAATGTCTTTTCCACAGAGGACGAACGGACGCAAATCCACGTGCCGTGGCTTGAGTTCGTCTTCGACCAGTGTCGGGACAGTCGAGAGGTTCAACATCGGTTGGGCAATCCACTCGCGAGGATTGGCCCGAATCGCGTCGGCACATTTGTCTCGTTCTGCTTGTGAGGACTGAGGGCCCATCAAAATTCCATACCCGCCCGATTCGTTCGTGGGTTTCACAACAAGTTTGTCGAGATTTCCAAGCACATGATTCCGTTGCTTTTCATCAGAACACAGATGTGTGGGAACGTTGGGCAGAATAATTTCTTCACCGAGATAATATTTTATGATGTCCGGTACATAGGCGTAAACGGCTTTATCGTCGGCGACTCCGGTACCGGGGGCATTTGCTAAAGTCACGCGTCCTGCCCGACAGACATCCATCAAATGGTCGACACCCAGAGCAGAATCAGGGCGAAAACATTTGGGGTCAATAAAGTCATCATCGATCCGACGATAGATAACATCGACGCGACTTAAGCCTCGCGTCGTTTTCATATGGACGTAGCCGTTTTCAACAACCAGGTCAGTACCCTGGACCAGCTCGACCCCCATTTGCTGAGCTAGAAACGTATGCTCAAAATAGGCCGAATTGTAGATACCTGGTGTGAGTACGACGGCTGTCGGATCGGTCACCCCTTCCGGTGCGCAGTCCAGTAATGTTTTCAGAAGTTGTTCGGGATAATCTTCGATCGGTGCGACAGACATGCCTTGAAAGACGTGTGAGAATGTCCGCTTCATTAACTCGCGATTTTCAAGCACGTACGATACGCCGGAAGGACAACGCAGGTTGTCTTCCAGAACGTAAATCTGTCCATCACGATCACGGATCAGGTCAACGCCGGTGATATGGCACCAGACTCCCTGCGGGGGGCGATATCCTTTGCATTGAGGACGCAATGTTTTGGAAGACTGGACCAATTCTTCTGGGATTTTGCCGTCTTTTATTATTTTGCAGTCATTGTAGAGATCATCAACAAACAGGTTCAGAGCGTGAATTCGCTGGCGCAGTCCGCTTTCGACCATTTTCCATTCATGTGCGTCAATGATCCGCGGGAGAAGGTCGAAAGGCCAGACTTTTTCGGTACCCGCTTCATGTCCGTAAACATTGAAAGTAATCCCCATGTTCTGCAGACTGAGGTCGGCTGTTTTTTGCCGTTGCTGCAAACTACCTTCTGAGAGCGTTTGCAGCCGCTCTACAAACTTTTCCCCACTGGGTCGCGGCTGACCATCGGGGGCAAACATTTCATCAAAACTTTCGCCAGACTGGTAGGGAGCTAGCCTCATTAACTGGATTCCTCAACGAGCGTTTTTGGACGGAATTGCTGTAATTTCACTATATGAAATAGATTTAAAGCAGATTGCGTGCCGTTGCTGGTGCTTATTCGCTGTTTACAAGAATCAGTGACGAAATATCTTGATTTAGCGGATTTTTCAAGATCCTTTCGCGCAATGTGTCAGCAGCTCTCCAAGAAGCATGCCTGTTATTTAGGCAAATGTAGTCTGAGTAGAGCTCTGTTAGTTTTGTTGTCTACGCAGCATAATCTGTAGACAAAATGGGAACTTGTTGTTTGCCAGGCAATTTCACACGTAAGTCCATAGGGTAGCAGTTCTTGATTCACCGTGCATAGATCAAAAGGCATAATTCGTGAATCGGAGGGGAATGCCAGCATTTCATAAATATAAAAACAAAAAAAATCAACGAAGTTCCTTAATCTGCAATCGATTTCAGATCAAAGGTAAAGTCATTCGTCCCTGAGCCCACTTCGACCTTATAGGGGCTGGTGGCAATTTTTTGTGCCTGCTTGGGGATGGGGAGAGCTACTTTCGGTTTGGGAGCTGTTTCGATACCGGGGATTACCGGTTCCTCAGCAGGGGGATTGATGGTGACGGTGTATGATCCCAGTGCCACCATTGTCATCGTTGTTTTTCCCTCGGCATCGAGAGTGCCACCTCCACCTTCCCCCGTTTGTTCATTCACAAGATCGACCTGTGCATCTACGACAGGGGCGCTGCCGTTTGTAATCCGGATCGTAACATCACCTCTTGGTTTCTCTGAACCTGGCGAATGATCACAACTGTTGAGACCTACAAGGAATAGAATTAAGAGTCCTGTCAGACTGAGTTGTCGAAATGCGGAAGGGGAAAACGGGATATATTTCATGATTTTTCCAGCAGCGTTGTTTGGTGGGAAGGAAGTTGTCTGGCTCCCCTGATCGAGAATCAGGGGAGTTAGAAAAGAAGTTTAAGAGAGATTAATATTCTCCTATCACTTTTCCATCATCGCGAACACACAATTGTCTGAGCGTATCCATGTCGATGTTTTCAGAAAGAAATCGAACGGAGCCATCAGCTAATACGGCATGTACGCCTCCGACATGATGCGAGTTAATAATCGTATTGGCAGAATAACGACTGTTTCCTGGCCCAGGGGCGGTAGATTTCCAATATGCATTCGGTGGGTAGCGAACCGTGGTGGTACCAGCGGCATACCAGAAACCACCTGCACTGAGTGGCATGGGAGTCCGTGCATTCCAGGCTGAAAGACTGGAATTAGCCCAGCCATGCCATGCACCCAGCGCATTTGCACTTTTCTGAGTACCACTCACTTGACCCGATTGTTCTGCCAGGATGATGGTATTGGTGGTTCCGTCTGTGCAATCGCGAAATCGCTTGCTTTCAAAAGGAACCAGCATTCCCGTATTACAGTTACTGGAACTGCTTGCCAGAATATCTCCCGTACATACATTCGTTCGACCTGCAGGGTCCGGCGTTGCCCCCGAGATACCAACATAGTCAATAATCATACTTTGCAGACTGGCGTCCGCATTACTGGCAGAGTAATTGAAATCGGTCGTGTTGGTCATGCCATACGGATTTGAAGGACATTTATAGACGGGGAGACGAACGGAATATAGAACCGTGTTTCCGGGAAACCCTGAATGCGCCCAATAGCCGTTGGCCCTGGTTAACAGATTGTAGACATTTGCCTGATCCAGATAAGGCAGGACACCAACACGCCAGTTGGGGAAAGAGCCGGTTTGTGAACCGATCGGTAAGACGGTGAAATTATCATTGTAGTTGTGCAAAGCCAGTCCGAGTTGTTTCATATTGTTTTTGCAAGTTGAGCGGCGGGCTGCTTCACGCGCCTGCTGGACTGCCGGTAGCAGTAACGCAATCAGAATCGCGATGATGGCAATCACCACGAGTAATTCAATTAAAGTAAAACCTCGTTTTAAATGGGATCGGTAGTTCATAATCAGTTTCCTGTGGAAGGAGAGGAGGGCAAGCTTGTTTGTGAGGACTTAAGATACAGCAACTTAAATGCCATAATTAAGTATTATTACAAAATAATGCTAATTAAGTGGAGGGGAAACACTTATGTGCGATCTTTTATGCTTAATTTCAAAAATGGATTCAGATCGTTCTGTGATCGATGTGTGTAACTAATTGTTAAATATATAGATACGAGAATATGCTATCGAAGTGGAAACTGGTGAGTTCGCAGGTGATTCTTCACCTGGATCCATTTTCAGGGAGCCAATCTGCTTAGAGGATAAACAAGCTTTGCCCAAAATTGATGCGTCTTGAGCATCCCTGTCCATGGAGAGAATGGTCTGGCGGATGTCTGTAATGAGTGAGATCTATCAGGGACTTACCGGCCTGCAAATTCTTGGATCATGCGTTGCAGGGAAGTCCCGGAAGACTGCTGGAATTCGTACCGGACTCGAACGATGGGAATGGACGTCTGGATGACATGAGACAGACCGGCCGGGGTGGCGTCGATAATCAGATCGGCCTGGGAGGCCTGAATCGTCTGACTTAATTCCGCTCGCTGCCTCTCGGAGTATCCGAGTGCAGGTAAGATTGATCCCATGTGTGGGTATTGTTGAAACGCCTTGGCAACGCTACCAACAGCGAACGCGCGCGGATCAATCACCTGCTTCGCCTGAAACTGAATTGCCGCACAATAGCCAGCCCCTGTTGCCATCCCGCCGTGGAGCAGGGTCGGGCCATCTTCAACCACCAGCACACTCCGATTCGCAATTTGCTCAGGTTGTTCAACGACTATTTCCAGATTCGATTCCATCACTGCCGCGTTCGGATTCAAACGCTTGATATTTGCCTTGATTTGTGAAATGTGGTCTGCTTCTGCAGCAGCGACTTTATTAATTACAATCACGTCCGCCATTCTCAGATTTGATTCGCCAGGGTAATAATGCACTTCGTGTCCGGGGCGTAAGGCGTCGGCAACAGTGATCAGCAAATCCGGTTTGATAAATGAGAAATCATTGTTGCCTCCATCCCACAAGATGATGTCCGCTTCCTGTTCGGCGGTTCGCAGAATCAGTTCGTAATCGACGCCTGCAAAAATGGGAAGTCCCATTTCCAGGTAGGGCTCGTATTCCTCGCGTTCCTCAATCGTACAATGATTCGCGTCTAGATCGTCTTCGGTAGCGAAACGCTGGCAGCGCTGTTGTTCCAGATCTCCATAAGGCATTGGATGTCGAATGATGCCCGGCGTTCGTCCCCATTCAACCAGTTGGCTGGCAATCCAGCGTGTCAGCGGACTTTTCCCGGCACCTGTTCTGACGGCCGTGACCGCGATGACAGGCTTGATTGATTTCAGTTGAAACTGATTCGGTCCCAGTAGCACGAAGCTTGCTCCACACGACTGCACGAGCGAGGCGGTATGCATCACCGTGTCGTAGGCGAGGTCACTGTAGGCCAGGAAAACGAAGTCGATTTCAAACCGGTTGATGAGTTCCGGCAACTGTTCTTCTGGAAAAATGGGAATATCAGAATCGTAGTCCGGCCCTGCCAGTGATTGTGGAAAAACACGCGCATCAATAAATGGAATTTGAGTGGCTGTAAAAGCACAAACATGGAATTCAGGATGCTTGCGAAAGAAGGTCTGAAAATCATGAAAGTCACGGCCAGCCGCTCCAGCGATGAGACATTTGAATTTCGAGGGCATAAACTCAATCTTTCTTTTCAGTCGTGTTCTATGATCGTTCCTGATCGCCCCTGTAACGCCTGCTCAAGAGTGTCGATGTTACAGATAATGGTGCGGCAGTTAGGGCGGCGGGAAAACTGGATTCCTGCTTCGATCTTCGGCTGCATACTCCCTTCGCCAAAATGTCCCTCATCAAGCATGCGTTGTGCTTCAGAGATTCCGATTCTGCCGATTGGACTTTGTTCGGGTGTGTTGAATTCGCGATACGCACAAGGAACATTGGTTAGAATCAAAAGCAGTTGTGCCTCGATCAACGTGCCCAGCAGCGCAGAAGTCAGGTCCTTGTCGACGACTGCTTCTACTCCCCGCAGTCGATTTCCATCGCGAATGACCGGAATTCCGCCTCCGCCTGCAGCGACTACAAGCACACCATCGCGAAGTAATGACGCAATCACATCAACGTCAATAATCTCTCGCGGATGGGGGGAAGGAACGATTCGCCGGAAACCACGTTCTCCCTCGTCTCGTAACGGAAAACCGCGTTGACGGATTTCATCCGCCTGGGCGGCGGTGTAGAAGGGACCAATTGCTTTTGTCGGGTGCTCGAAGGCGGGGTCATTATGATCTACTACAACCTGTGTCAGAATTGACGCAATCGGGCGATGCCGTTCCCCTTCATCCAGAACGTTATGGAGCGTTTGCGTAATCACGTACCCCAGTTCTCCTTCAGATTCCGCAACGCAGACTTCCAGGGGAACCGCATAGGCTTTCCCCAGTGCTTCCTCGACTCGAATCAGCATATGCCCCACCTGCGGACCATTGCCATGAGAAATGATTAATTCGCGATCACCCATCAGTAACGGGGAAAGAGACTGAAATACCTGCCTGGCAAATTCAAACTGCCGGGCCATTGTGAGCGGGGCTCCCGGTTTCGCAAACGCATTGCCTCCCAGCGCCAGGATGGTTCGTTCTGTCATCGAATTGGCTTCCCGTTTATTGCCCTGGCATTGGTGGTCTGGGATCAGGGGGAGGAGGCAGGAGAGTACCAGGCGTCCACAGCAGACGGCCAGTATCAGTCAGCATCTGCTTTTCCAGTAGAGTGGCAATTTCGGTCAACCGTTCCAGCACGCGACCATGAAAACTGCGTTTGTCAGAAATGTCACCGGGTTTCATGCCAGTGAATAACTCGATGGCCTGATCCACGTCTGAAATGGCCCAGACGTGAAACTGCTTTTTTTGAATCGCTTTGACAACTTCGGCTCGCAATACAAGATTCTGCGCGTTCGATTCCGGGATGCAGACTCCCTGAGTTCCCGTCAGTCCGTATTCATTACACACATCAAAGAAACCTTCAATCTTTTCATTCACGCCTCCAATTGCCTGCACTTCACCCCATTGATTGATCGACCCCGTGACGGCAATATCCTGACGCAGGGGGACATCGGCCAGCGCACTAAGCAGACAGAGTAGTTCTGCGACCGAAGCACTATCTCCATCGACGCCGCCGTAGCTTTGCTCCATCGCAATACTGGCGGACAGGGTAAGAGGTTGCTCGCCAGCATAATAATTGCGTAACAGTCCCTCCAGAATCAGCATGCCTTTATCAAAGGTATTGCCGCTCATTCGGCTTTCACGCTCAATGTTAATGATGCCGGCCGTTCCGACGCCCACACTGGCTGTCAAACGGGAAGGGCGTCCAAATGCATAGTCTCCCAAGTCAGCCACAGCCAACCCATTGATCTGACTGACTTCAGAGCCTTCCACCTGGATCAATAGCGTGCCGTCTGCAATCAGTCCTCGAATTTTTTCGGCGATCAAATCAGAGCGATAGACTCGCTCCTGCACCGCCTGGCGAATGTATTTGGCTTTGACGACTTTGAGCTTTTTCTTGCTGGCCCAGAAACTGGCTTCGCGTGCTACATCTGCGATGTGACTGAAGACCGAAGTCACTTTTTTCTGATCACTCGCCAGCCGCGCACCAACACAAACCAGCTCGGCGATCGCCGCTGCATCGAAGGGAAGTAACTCTTCTTTTTCTGAAAGCTGACGGATCAGACGCCCATAAATCAAGCCCGTTTCGGTATCTCGATTCATTTCCGGATCAAAGTCGGCTTTCACGCGAAATATTTCCCGGAAGTCTTCATCGTGCAGATAAAGCAGATGGTAGATTAACGGTTCACCCAGCGCAACCAGACGCACATTCAGCGGAATCGGTTCGGGTTGCAGGGCGGTCACAGTAAACATGGCAAACGGATCCTGTACCTGAATGCCGAGCGACCGGCTTTTCAGTGTCCGTTTCAATTCTTTCCAGACAAATGGTTCAATGATCGCATCCATCAGGTTGATCACCAGGTAGCCGCCATTCGCCTTCAGGATACTGCCTGATTTAATCCGCGTGAAATTGGTAATCACGCGACCGGCACGATCCACGACCCGCTCGATCGTACCGAACAGGTTTCGGTAATTGGGCGCGTCTTCCACAATGATCGGCGGTTCTTTCAACTGGCTGTTATCCACGACCACGTTGATGTGGTATTCCAGAAAACGCTGTTCCGGGTCGGTCGCTCCCTCACCCATCATCATCGCCGCAACTTGAGGCGGCATATCAGATACATCACGGAACAGGTTCAAATGGTCAATGATATGTGACTTGAGATGGTCAAACCACAGGCTGAGTTTGGGGTTGTCGTACTTTTGTTGGAGTTCCACAACAAGTGGTTCCACGAGATGAACGGCAAATCGCTGCGCCACTTCACGAACGTCGGTCGAAAGTTGCCGCTGAATTTCCCGTTGTTCCTGCAGCACTCGACCGGCCATTTCCACCAGTTCGTCCTGGTGGCTGTCCAGAACTTTCATTTCCTCAGGCGTCAGTTGCTCAATCTCTTTCTGCGTCATGGGACGGTTATCTTTGAGCGGGATGAACAAAATTTGTCCGTCCGGGAGTTGCTGGACTGTCATGCCGTGTTGTTCTGCCAGCTTGAGGAGTTTGTCGAAGACTTCATCGCCGCGCTTGCGATAGATCTGTCGAAGTTTTTCTTTTTCTTTGCCAAAGTCTTCTTCTTTGAACGCTTTTGGCAGAGATTCCTGCAATTGTTCGATCAGCGTTTCCATATCCCCACGCAGCTGGACTCCTTGACCTGCAGGAAGACTGATTGCCAGCGGACAATCTGGTTCATCAAAATTGTTGACATAGACCCAGTCCGGAGGGGTGGAATCATCAAGGACCCGTTCACGCAATGCATGGGTCACCAGATCCATGCGGCCCGTTCCTACCAGCCCGGCAATGTAGATATGGTAATTGGGATGGCGAATTCCGGTTCCCAGATCAAGGGCCCTTAACGCACGAGGCTGACCGACGATTTCGGTCAACGGTTCTAATTCGGCTGTTGTCTTGAAACCGAACGATTCAGGATCAATATCTAAAGTGACTTCACCCTTACTCAGTTCGCGATATTCCGTGGTGTTCGTCATGAGTTTCCTCGGCTGGTCGGCAAGATCGGGGTTGTTACTTTTGTTTCAGTTTGGGGATTTTCAAGATCAGTGTTCCCGACTGAGTTTCTCGTTTCACATGGTGAGGATCAATTGCCTGATCGAGAGAAAAACGACGGTAAAAACTCCCTTTCCGACGTTCAATACAGACGCCTTGCGCTGATTTCTCGACACAACCAGATCGCCTGGTTCCGGAGATCGCCAGCGAATACTGATCTACTTCCACATGAATTTCTTCAGGGGGGACGCCGGGCACATCGGCTTCTACAAAATAACTGTCTGTGGTTTCATAAATGTCGATGTCCGGCTGCCAGACACCGCTGGGGCCAGCGAGCCCCCATTGACCATGAATCAGTTCATCAAAGGCCTGGTCGATCTGCTGTTCCAGATTTCGCAGACGAATTGGCTTCCAGGGTAAATGCGACATGGGATCACCTGTCATAAAATCAAGGATCAGAAGCATGTAAATTGGATCAACGACTCTTAATATTTTACCCGGATCAGACTGGCTCGTCTACAACACTAAATCTGTTTGATAAATGTTGTCTTCAATCTGCTTTCCTCATCAGTCGTATTCAAAGTTCTCTGTGAACGCCCGTAGGAGCTTGGTTCGCTTTTTAGAAATCACGTGATTTCGCTACAGCTTCATAATAGGATGCAGTATCATGAAAAGTTCGAAAGGGGAGACGAGTAACGTTTCCCCTCCACGATACTTATTTTTATCCGATTTCGAAGTCGGATCTTAATCATTACTCACTTAAGAGCACCCAAATGAAATTGATTATCACTCTAGGTATGCTGGCTTGCGTTCTCACCAGTGGCCTGTCGGCAGAGGAAAAAGCCTCAACACAAACGAAGCGATCCTCGTCTGAACCTGCAGGGGACAAAACGCAGCATCCCAATATCGTCGTGTTCCTGGCGGACGATCAGGGTTGGGGCGATGTGAGCCATAATGGAAATACGAATTTGTATACGCCGAATATCGATTCACTGGTTCGAGACGGTGTGCGGTTTAACCGATTTTATGTCGGCGCAGTCTGTGCTCCCACGCGTGCTGCATTTCTGACGGGACGCTACCACGCCCGCACAGGTACTACGGGAGTTTCAAAAGGCGAAGAACGTTTTAATTCGGATGAATTTACCATTGCTCAAGTCTTCAAAAAAGCGGGATACGCCACCGGTGCATTCGGGAAATGGCACAATGGAACACAGTATCCCAACCACCCGAATGCGAAAGGATTCGAGGAATATTACGGTTTCACATCCGGTCACTGGGGGCACTATTTCAGTCCGATGCTGGATCACAATGGGACCTTTGTGAAGGGCAACGGCTATATCACCGACGATCTGACAGACAAGGCGATGGCGTTTATTAAAAAACAGGTTCAAAACAACAAGCCTTTTTTCACTTATATTCCGTACTGCACACCTCACTCTCCGATGCAGGTCCCCGATCGGTTCTGGGATCGCTTTGCAGATAAGAAACTGGAAATGCATAATCGGGAGCCTGGAAAAGAACAACCCGACCATCTCCGTGCCGCCCTGGCGATGTGTGAGAACGTCGACTGGAACGTTGGACGTGTCCTGAAACAACTCAACCGGCTGGGAATCGCCGATGATACGATTGTGATTTATTTCTCAGACAACGGCCCAAATGGATTTCGCTGGAATGGGGATATGAAAGGCAAGAAAGGTTCGCTCGATGAAGGGGGAGTTCGTTCGCCGTTCGTCATCCGCTGGACAGGTCACCTGCCCGCCGGTCATGAAGTCGACAAGATCGCTGGTGCGATTGATCTGTTGCCTACGTTGACCGATCTGGCAGGAATTCCGCGCCCCGAGCCGAAACCCATTGATGGTGTCAGTCTTAAACCACTCATGATGGATGCAGTATCTGATTGGCCGGACCGCATGATTTTCTCAAGCTTGCGTCAGCGGACCAGCGTTCGCACCGATCAGTACCGCCTGTCACATAAAGGTCAGCTCTATGATATGACAAAAGATCCCGGTCAGCGAAACGACATCGCCAAGCAGCAGCCCGAGGTCACCGCAAAACTCAAACAGGCGGTCGAAGCCTGGAAAAAGTCAGTCTGGCCGGATGGCTATACGAAAGATACGCGACCGTTTTTAATCGGGTATGGCGGCGCACCAACCACACAACTGCCGGCCCGCGATGCCCTCTCACACGGCGGAATCAAACGCTCCTCACGTCACCCGAACTGTTCCTTTTTTTATCATTGGACCAATACTGAAGACAGCATCACCTGGAATGCGAAAGTAGTTGAGGGGGGAACCTACGAAGCGATGCTGTACTATACCTGCCCTCAGACTGACATCGGTTCGACCGTTGAACTGAGTTTCAACGGCAGCAAAGTTCAAGGAAAGATCACAGAGGCCCATGACCCGCCACTTCAGGGAGCAGCGCAGGATCGCGCCAAACGGTCAGAATCGTTTGTCAAAGACTTCAAGCCAATGGTACTGGGGAAGATTAAATTGTCTCAGGGAACCGGCCCGTTAACCCTGCGTGCACTGGAAATTCCAGGCGATCAGGTCATGGATTTTCGTCTGCTGATTCTCAGACGGGTTCGATAATGAAACGAATTGAATCGTGATCAGCGCGATCTCGATTCTGTTCGGAAACTGAGTCAAATGACTGGAATCATCCTGAGGGACAGGTCATAATGTTCTCTGACAAAATGTTGAAGCTAAAACTCTTTTTAAACCACTTAACATGATGGATACACCATGAAACATCACCTGACTTTTTCCGCGATCTGTATCGCATTACTGTGCAATGTAACAAGCTATGCCGGCGACAAAGGCTTCACTCCTCTGTTTGACGGCAAGACTCTCGACGGCTGGGTTCAGCAGGGGGGGAAGGCCAAATATGAAATTGTCGGTGACACGATCGTCGGTACCTCGGTTCCGAAGACCTCCAACAGCTTCCTCTGCACAAAAAAGAAGTACGGCGACTTTGAGTTGGAGGTCGATTTTAAAGTCGATCCGCTGTTGAACTCAGGCATTCAGATTCGCAGTAATGTGTTCGATGAAGACAAGGTCATTAAAATCAAAGACGCCAAAGGCAAAGAGACAAAAAAGAAAATTCCCGCTGGTCGTGTTCACGGCTATCAGGTTGAAATCGACCCTTCTAAACGCGCCTGGTCGGGTGGGATTTACGATGAAGCCCGGCGTGGCTGGTTGAACAATCTGGCTGATAACAAAGCTGCCCAGAAAGCGTTCAAGCAGAATGAATGGAATCATTACCGAATTGTCTGCAAAGGCGATTCCATCAAGACCTGGATTAACGGCGTCCCCGCCGCTGATCTGAAAGACGGTCTGACCCCGGAAGGCTTCATCGCCCTCCAGGTGCACGGTGTCGGAAATGATCCAAAGAAAATCGGCAAGCAGGTCAGTTGGCGCAACATCAAAATCAAAGAGCTGAAATAACACTCATTGGATAAAAACGTTCTGTCTGCACAGCAGGAGTCATGCTCCGCTGTGCAGACTTTTTTATGCGCTTACCACAAGCGTTTGCTAACCACAAAAGCACGAAAAATAAACCCATTCAAAAGAATTTCGTGTCTTTCGTGCTTTTCGTGGTAGAAATTAAAAAACAAGCCACCTTGTATGGCCGTTGCTAGTGCTAACCAACGGTTACTACTTTGAACTGGTTCTGTGCACGGTACTTGAATCCGGTTTCAGAGGAATCGTTGCCCGCACGCCGAATCCACCATTGACTCCGTTCATGTCGGTCCACAGCGTTCCTTCGCCCGCGTACAGAAAATTGAGATCCACGTCTTCAGGCAGGTTTGTGGCAAAGAACCAGTCATTGTAGGCTTTGGCTGATCCAAACGCTTCCACGGCCAGTTTAAACCGGTCCGCTTTGGCTTCTTCCACCATTTTCTTGCCTTCGTTTGTCGCTTCACCCAGAATTGTGGCCGCCTGCGCTTTCAACTCTTCGGTCTCTTTGTCAATCGCTGCGACCTTTTTTTCTGTTTCGGCGTTGATCTTCGCGGCCTCGCGTGCCCCGCCGGCTTTGGCTTCTTCTACTTGCTTTTCGGTATCCGCGTCCACGGTATCTGTCGCCAGACCAACTTTATTTTCCGCTTCACGCAGTTTGGCTTCTTCTTGCGCTGTGGTCTGTTCTTCTTCCCGAGTGAGTTTCATTTCATCCGCAATGAAAGCCATCTGGATCGGTTCACGTACCTGTTTGGGAATATACACGTGGCGAACCAGGCCGTACAACAGCGTGATCTCTTTGTCGTCCAGCACACCATGAAACTGTTCCAGGCAGGTTTTCTGATAGACCTCTCGATCACTACCCACCAGTAGCTGGACCGCCTTGTATTCCGATCCATTATTCCGGCAGATAGATTCAATCTGCGGTAACACAACCTTTTTCTCAACCTGATCCACATTCCCGAATGTACGAACTGCGTGGGGAGCCTGGCTGGGCATTAAACCCCAGATCCCGGTGAAGTCAATGTGCATGGGAAAACCGTCTGCACTCGGAAATGCGATTCCGCTGTGCGTATCAGCAATCAGAGGTTCTCCGTTTTCATCGACAAGAGTATTCCCCTCGGCATCACGTTTGACTTCTACTCGAATGGTACTGTGACGGAAGCCGATTTCCACGATATCGATTTGTTGCTCACGTCCGTTGATCGGATAGTTTCCAGGAGGAAGCACCTCTTCCTGAACGCCTTTTTTAACACCAGTGGCTTTATTGTCTGACAGTTGAGTGACGACGCCCACATACCCGGTCGGGATCTCAACCCAGCCTGCCACTTTATTGGATTGGCCGGATGTGAAATCGATTTGTTTCTTCACTTCGACAGTGTATCCGTACGGATTAATTCGGTAACGTCCGGGATGCAGGACCTTGCGGAGCACCCCTTTGTATTCCGTATTTCCAATGTCACCATCAACGAGGAAGTTCGCCCCTTCGAGGTTCTTTCCCAGTTTACATGTGACTTCGCCGATTTCTCCGGGTTTGATTACAACGTCATCGACAATTTTACGTTCCCACCAGATGGGACAGTAGAAATGCCGCCCGGGGCCGCGTAATTCTGCCTGTACGCCCATCTGTCCTTCTTTGGCCCACATGCCGGGCTCTGCTTTGATTCGACTGCCAAATAGAAGCGGCCCTTTGTAACGCAACTGCAGGCTTTGGCCTTCTTCGACATAGATCCGGTCTATTGTCCAGTGAAAGGCAAGACCCGCCATGAGCAGTAACAGCAGTAAAATCGTAATCGGGATCGTTAATATTTTGATTTTATTCATCAGTCTTCTCCTGAAGAGAATTGGTTGATTAGTTTGTTTTTCTATTGGGCAGATTTACTTGTTTGTTGTTTTCGAGGGAACAGGTTGAGGTGTTCCCTGTTTTTCATCCACGAAATTATCAAACACCCTCATCAGTGGAGAGTCTGCCGTATTGGTCATGATTTTCTTGAAACCCGGTGCGAGCTTCTGATAAAGAACGTAGCGACCAAAACTGGATCCATCGCCACCGAAGGCTTCTACCGTCCGTTTCCATCCGGCGGCATCAGCGATATTCTCAAATCCGATTACGGCTGCTTCTGCACGTGACTTTGCCAGAATCGCCAGGGCTTTATCTTTGGCGGCTTCGAGCTCTTCTTGTGCCACTTCTTTGTCTCGCTCCGCTTCTTCAAGAGCAACACCCTGTTCCTGTTTCGCCAGTGTGATTTTCTTAATGATCTCACGTTCCGCATTAATCAGTTCTTTCTTCTGTTCGATTAATGCGGTTTCCGTTGCCAGTACCGCTTCCTGTTCTTTCTGCAACGTTTCCTGTTTGTATTGCCCTTTCTTTTGGACGGCAAGTTCCCGATCACGTAACGGTTCTGCAATCGCTTCGGGTGGTTTAATCGTGGTAATCAGTGCTTGTACAATCTCAATGCCTTGTTCTTTGCAGGTTTCGGTGATTTTGGTTTGAAACTCTTTCTGGAAGGCTGCTCGGGTTTCGCCACCAATAAATTCGCGGGCACTGGTATTGGAACCGCGTAAACGACAGAATGCCCGCGCGTTTGGCATGATGACCTTGTTGATGATTTCATCCGCGATTTCCGTAGAAGTGAGTTCATCGTTAGAAACATCATTGTAGGTTACATAGGTTTGAGCCGCCGTTTCCGGTATCACACGAAACTCGATCACGCCGTCGAGGGTAATCGGAAAGCCATCCTTACTGGGAAACATCATTACGCCTCCCTGTGACAGGTCAAACCGCAGCGAACGCGTATCGATGGCATTGATCCGAATGGTATAGGGATTGAGATAATACGTTCCCTCGTCCAGGGTCGCTTTCTGCGGTCCACGATGATCGGCTTCTACCAGAAGTTGATTCGGGTCCTCCGGCATGGGGCCCGCCAGATTAGTGACGATACCTTTATATCCGGCCGGAATCACTTTGGGTTCCCAGAGTTCGATGATCTCGATGTAGTCACTTTTCACTCGAGGTGGACCAATCGGTTTCTTGGTGATCCGGTCGATCACAAGTGCGTTGATTGCATAACGACCCGGTTTGAGGACTTCCTCGATGATCCCTTTGTGTTTTTCGCTGGTTGACATGAAATCTCCCGGGGGCAGATCTTCGCCGTACAGGCGAATGCGAACTCCCATCGAGTCAGCCGGGATTTCAACCATCGGATAAATTTCCCAGTTCCAGTGGTAACAGTTATAAAAGTAGCGTCCTTCCGGCAGCACTTCTCGCTGCAGGCCTTTGTGGACTGCTTCCTTCAGAGTGGCGTCCGGCGAGATTTCTTGATCGTTCGTAAGATCGATCCCAGTTTTTCTGGTTAAGACGGCAAAGTGTTTGGCGGGCACATCAATGCGAAACTGCGTGTAAATGATGTATCCACCAATCACGAGAAATAATCCGCTCAGAAAGAGCCCGATAATTCCAAACTTGAGCCAAAGCATTCTGGCTTTCATCTTATACTCGTCTCTCATGTCTGTTCCTCCTGTTGGGTTGCCGCCGGATTCCACAGAAAGCTCTGAGCCGGCCCGTGCTGTGTTCTTTTCTCTTCATCATGAAGCTGTGAATATTTTCTAACTTTGGTCTGTGAGGGTAATAAAGTTTCCCCCGTTTGTAAGTGCAATCATCATAGATCGTATCTGTCAAAATCATATTCAGTGTTGGCTATGTGTTGTAAGGCGTTATTTAGTAATGCCTTAATGCTATTAATTGAAACCCGTTAATAATACGAGTCTGTCTTATGATCGAAAACGGTAAAGGAGAGAGTAGAGATCAAAAATAATCGACAGTGAGGGCCTGTTCTCGCGAAAATTGATAAACACAAAAACCCTAAAAATACGGCGAAAATCCAACATCCTTCTCCTGTATTTCGTAATAAGTATGAGAGGGAAGGAAATCAGGGATGAGAAAAAGGGGCGCGAGATTCGGACCCGCCATCCGGCTCGCGGTATGAGTGTCGAAGAGAGGAGGATAGATGGTACGGGTAATCAGCAGTATTGGGAGGCAGCTTCGTAATCGAAGGTGAACTTCGAGATAAGAGGGCCAAGGCCGTTGGGCTGCGGCATCCTGCAAACGGGGAATTGCGATTCACACGCTTACGAAGCTGAGTGGCCGGTGTCGGAAACGACAGCGGTTTTTTAATGCGCAGAAGAGCGGCATTATAGTTTACAGTCATGCGGATCACAGCGGGCAAAGTGTTCGTGCTGTGTGATCGTCTCTCCTGTTCCCAGGTAGAGTACCTGTTGCCCCTTGCTGCCATAGCGGTAGACTGTCACGCCTTTGAGGCCCATCTCCCATGCGCGCCGATAGATCTCAGCGATTGTTTCAACGCTTGCCGATTCCGGCAGGTTAACCGTTTTCGAAACCGCGTTGTCCACATGTTTCTGAAACGCAGCCTGAATTCGCAAATGATCTTCGGGAGCAATTTCCAGAGCCGTGCGGAATAATGCCTTAACTTCTGCAGGCACTCCCGTCAATTTCGACAGCGAACCGAGACACTGTAAATCATCTTTTAGTTTCTGACTCTGCAAGCCATATTGTTCTGCGTAGCGCAAAAACAGCGGGTTGACTTCCACCAGCGTTTGCTCTCCTAGAACATGCTCCCGGCGGTAGGCCAGGGCAAACAACGGTTCAATTCCCGCAGACGTGCCGGCGATAATTCCAATCGTCCCCGTGGGAGCAATCGAGGTCCGCGTTGCATTTCTTAGTCGAATTCCTTTGGCAGCATAGATGCTTTTTTCCCAGTTGGGAAACACCCCTCGTTCTTCTGCCAGTTGCTGTGAAGCGGCCAGCGCTTCAGCCGCGATGTACTGCATTAATTCTTCAGCAAGTCTCACTGACTGGTCAGAACCATAGGGGATTTCCAGGAGAATCAGCAGTTCGGCAAATCCCATCACACCCAGGCCAACTTTGCGGTTTCCACGAACCATTTCAGCGATACGGGAATCAGGCCAGCGGCAGACTTCGATGACATTATCCAGAAACCGTAATGAGAGTCGCGTCGTATCTGACAGTTTTTTCCAGTCGATGAAATACCCCGTCGCATCCTTCCGCACCATGCGACTGACATTGATCGAGCCCAGGTTGCAGGCTTCGTAAGGGAGCAGGGGAACTTCACCACACGGGTTAGTGGCTTCGATCGCACCGAGTTGGGGTGTCGGATTTTCGCGGTTGATGGCATCCATAAAAATCATGCCGGGATCACCAGTTTTCCAGGCAGCCTCGGCGATACTCTGCAGTAGTTCCCCCGCCGGGATTGTCTCCGTCGCTTGTCCGCTGCCCGGATGAACGAACGCGAAAGGCTCGTTCTTTTGTGTGGCCTGCATGAAAGCATCCGTGATGCCGACCGAGAGATTAAAGTTCTGAAAGCTGACTCCATCGAGCTTGGCTCCAATGAAATCGCGGACATCGGGATGATCAATTCGTAGCACCCCCATATTCGCACCGCGACGCTTTCCTCCCTGACGGATGTTTTCGGTCGCACAGTCGAAAATTCGCATAAATGAGATCGGTCCCGAGGCCTGGCCGCCGGTCTTTTTTACCAGATCACCTCGTGGGCGCAGACGCGAAAACGAAAATCCGGTTCCCCCGCCAGCCTGTTGAATCAATGCCATCAGTTTCAGAGAT
Organism: Gimesia alba; assembly: GCF_007744675.1. NCBI lineage: Bacteria > Pseudomonadati > Planctomycetota > Planctomycetia > Planctomycetales > Planctomycetaceae > Gimesia > Gimesia alba. The sequence goes on along the minus strand of NZ_CP036269.1, from coordinate 5,359,491 downwards.
TCAAAAATCTCTGGCATGCTGTCTTCGACCGGCAGCACGAAGCAGGCACTTAACTGCCCCAGCGGTGTCCCCGCATTCATCAGCGTTGGTGAGTTCGGCAGGAATTCCCGCTTTGAGAGCAGGTCAAAGAATTCTTCTGCGTATCGCTCTGCTGTCTTGGCGTCAGCAAAACTCTGTTCCGCGAGCGCCACGGCATCCGCCACTCGATGAAACATTTCCTCGGGAGTTTCGATAAGAGCCCCCTCTGAATCACGCAGCAGATACCGCGCTTCCAGGACTCGAATCGCATTTTCAGAAAATCTTTCCACGATGTATTCCTGGTCCTACGCCACTCAATTAAACAGGAGAACCGCTCTCTTTAAGCATAACAGAAAACAGACGGGAATAAATCCGGGAAGTGGATTCTTGTATCGGAACCAGATAATTTGCTGGCGACAGACCGATCCTTCGGTTGCATTGCCCCCGTAGGGGCAGCACAATGGAAAGGAGTCAGTCCATTGAAATGGGACAAGACTTTAAACGATCTGATTATAGAACCTGGGAGACTGCTTCTAATGCGCGAAAAATTTGTGGCTTTCATTCTGGCCTTGATGGTGTTGTTTCATCTGGGAACGGTTTCTCAAGCAGCCGAGCCTCATGACGACCGTTGTGTGATTCTGGTCAGCGTAGATGGCCTGGCCAACTTTTACCTGGATGATCCGCTGGCTGACATGCCGACGTTGCGAAAACTTGCGAAAGACGGTGCCCGTGCAGACGGAGGCATGATTTGCTCGTTTCCGACTGTTACCTGGCCCAACCATACAACTCTCGTAACAGGAACAACTCCCGCAAAACATGGTGTGATCGGAAACAATTATCTGGATCGCAAAAGTGCTTCGTCGGTGGCATTCATTCCCGATCCACTGTTCGATAAAGATCAGATTGTCAAAGTGCCCACGATTTACGATGCCGCGCATCGTGCCGGACTGGTCACTGCAGGAATCGTCTGGCCGGCAACGCGGAATGCCCGTACGCTCGACTGGACGGTCCCCGATATGTTTGGCAAAGAAGCCTGGCCCAAGTATGGCACACCGGTCTGGCTGGATGAACTGAGGAAAGCCGGACTTCCCGTTGATCTGCACGGTTCCTGGACGGGAGAAAAAGGGGGCGGCGTAAAACGAGACTGGCTTTATACACGCATGACGCGGCATCTGTTCCAGAACCATCCCCCCAATTTATTATTAATTCACCTTGTCGAGGTCGACCATGTGGAACACCAGTACGGCCCGAAAACTCCGGAAGCCTACTGGTCGGTCAGCTATGCCGATGACCGTCTGCGAGATATTGTCGAAGCGGTCAAACTCTCTCCGCATCGCGACAAGACCACACTGGTCATTGCCAGCGATCATGGTTTCTTCCCGATCACGAAAGATATCCGTCCCAATGTCCTGCTCAAACAGGAAGGGTTGCTCTCCAAGGAGAAAAAGCAGGTCTACTGTCTGTCGCAAGGCGGAGCCTGCATGGTCTACATTTTAGATGATGCAAACCGCGCAGAAACAATCAAAAACTTGAAGAAAAAAATGGCGGCTGTTGAAGGCGTGCAGGCCGTGCTCGATGCGGATGAATACACAAAACTCGGTCAGCCAACTCCAGAGCAGGATTCTCATGCCCCCGATCTCTGGCTGGCAGCGAAATCCGGCTACTCGTTTACAAACAGCGATTCAGGCGACGATGTCGTGACGCCACGCAAGACTCCCGGCGGGACACACGGTTATCTTCCCGATCAGCCGGACATGCTCGGTTCTCTGGTCATTTCCGGACACGGCATCAAGCCCGGCACCAAGCTCGGCAAGATCCAAAGTCTCGACGTGGCACCGACCATCGCCCGTTTACTGGGAGTCAAACTTCCCACCGCCCAAGGCAAACCACTCACACCAGCCTTACAGGAAGATTGATCGAATCAAGTTACGAAAATCGATGTTTCACTTCTTCCGGATTGACTGCACTGCCGGTCGCTTCGTTCTGTTGTTGGGACTGACAGCGACTGGCCAGTGTGCCCAGAATCGGTGAAATCAAAGCCGTCCAACCGGTCTGGTGGCTCGCCCCCAGACCGCGGCCTGTCTCTGCGTCGAAGTATTCGTAAAACAATACCAGATCGCGCCAGTGCGGATCGTTGAGTAAAACATCGGTCCGTGCATAACTGGGACGATCCCCTTCTTCGTTTGACAGGAACAGTTTCGAGAGCCGCTTGCGAATTTCGTCGGCCACTTCCTGGAGGTCCATGTAGTTACCCGATCGCGTGGGGCATTCAACACGCAGCGATTTCCCGTAAAACATGTGATACCGTTCCAGCGCTTCAATCAACAGGTAGTTGAGCGGAAACCAGATCGGGCCGCGCCAGTTGGAATTACCACCGAACAGACCGCTGTCCGATTCGGCCGGCTGGTACTGCACTCTTAACAGCTCGCCATTCAGTTCATATTCGAACGGGTGTTCTTCATGATACTTGGAAAGAGAACGAATGCCGTAGTTCGACAAAAATTCGTCTTCGTCTAACAGATATCGCAGCATTCGCATCAATCGATCACGCGTAGGAATCGCCAGCAGACGATGACCGCCGTCAGAGGTTTCTGAATCACGTTCCATGTAAGTCATGAATTTGGCCAAGTCAGGGCGGCTCTTGAGGAACCAGTCCATGCGTTTCCGAAAACCGGGCAGCTTGTCGATCGTTTTATCGAAAATAACATCGACGGTGAATAAGGGAATCAACCCGACAATCGAGCGGATTTTCAATGGAATACTGCGACCATCCAGATGCAGATGATCGTAGTAGAAGCCGTCTTCTTCATCCCAGAGTCCGGTGCCGTCAAGCGAATTCATCGCTTCGGCGATCGAAACATAATGCTCGAAGAATTTCGAGGCCATGTCTTCGTAGGCAGGGTTGCCGTCGGCCAGTTCAAAGGCAATGGACAACATGCTCGAACAGAAAAACGCCATCCAGGCAGTTCCGTCTGCCTGCTCCAAGTGTCCCCCTGTCGGCAAAGGCTTTGAGCGATCGAAAATCCCAATGTTATCCAGTCCCAGAAAACCGCCACTGAAGACATGCTTGCCGCGAATATCTTTACGATTCACCCACCACGTGAAGTTGATCAGCAGCTTCTGAAAGACTCGTTCCAGAAAGTTGCGATCCCGATCGCCGTTGGATGCCGTCATTTGATAAACGCGCCAACAGGCCCAGGCGTGAACCGGCGGATTCACATCGCTGAAATTCCACTCGTAGGCCGGCAGTTGTCCGTTGGGATGCATATACCATTCGCGGAGAAACAGAATTGCCTGTTCTTTCGCGAAATAGGGATCGATTTTAGAAAACGGGATCAAATGAAAAGCCGAATCCCAGGCCGCGTACCAGGGATATTCCCACTTGTCGGGCATCGAAATAATATTGCGATTATATAAGTGTCCCCAATCAGCATTTCGGGGACTGGGCGCACCAGGCGAAGCAGGGGTCGGCTTCGTTTCACCTTTTCCGGAAGCTTGCAACCAGCGAGGAATCACATAGTGATAAAACTGTTTCGTCCACAAGAGCCCGGCATCAGCCTGTCGCATCACTTGTTGTTCGTCAACAGAGAGCCCTGGTGAAACAAGCGATTCTGCATAGCGATCGGCTTCTTTAATCCGCTGCTCAAAGGCATCGTCAAAGCTGGCTCCAAACGCTTCGACCGGAAGTTCGTCGACAGCCGACATGCGTAACCGAAATTGTACGGAATCACCGGCGGGAACCGTGCACTGAAAATGAGCCGCCGTCTTGGTTCCTTTCGGACGTGGATTGATCACGCCTTCGACGCCGTCAACGACTGCCAGATGAAAGGCATCTTTGCAGGAAGGGCGCCTGCTCTCAGGATCATCAAACCGCCAGGTGTTGGTTTCGTTTTCCGTGAACAGCCATTGGGGAAGCGCACCGTCCGGACCGGCGTCAGCGTAAAGATGAAACTCGCCCAGTGTTTCGTGTTTTGCAACAAGCTGGTTGTCCGCCACCTGAGACAGGCTTGGCTTTTCATCCGGTCGATCAAACGTCGAGCCCCAACTCCAGGTATTCCGAAACCACCAGGAAGGGAGGAAATGCAGCGGAGCGTCTTCCGGACCACGATTAAAAATTGAAACCCGGATTAAGATGTCTTCGTCAGCCGCCTTCGCATATTCAATCTGAACGTCAAAGTAGCGCCCTTCATCAAAGATGCCGGTGTTGGTCAATTCGAATTCGGGCTCTTCGCGCGAGCGCCTTGCGTTTTCTTCGCGCAGCTGTGTATACGGAAATTCGGCCTGGGGATATTTATAGAGTGCCTTCAAATAAGAATGCGACGGCGTGGAATCGAGATAGTAATACGCCTCTTTGACATCCTCGCCATGGTTGCCTTCCGGCCCGGTCAAACCAAACAGGCGTTCTTTGAGAATCGGATCTTTTCCGTTCCAGAGTGCCAGTCCAAAACAGAGTCGGCATTGACGGTCGCAAATTCCCAACAGGCCATCTTCACCCCAGCGATAAGTCCGCCACGTGGCTTCTTCGTGGGTAAAATTCAGCCAGGGGTCGCCGTCGGCAGTACTCTCACGTACAGTACCCCATTGTCGCTCTGCCAGATAAGGCCCCCAGCGTTTCCAGTTCGCACCCGACTCACGACGTGATTCTGAGACAAGACGTTCCCATTCCGGTTCTGGCATAAATGTTTCAACTTTTAACAGTCAGGCAGAGGCAAGCGTGCCTGATAAAATAGCAGGATGCGCAAGAATATTGCGTTCCTGCGCGGGAAAAAGCGTTATAACTCTACGATATGCTTCTAATTCAAGCAATGCGAATCTCATTCCGATTGGCAAGATTAAAATGGGCATCAGCGGTGAGAGGCATCTGGTGCAACTCAGGAATATTCATTCTAAATAAATTGGCACAAAAATCTGTGATGATCAGCTGGATATTTTCGACTTGACTCCCTCGCGCCACCCGCGATAACCCTTGTTATGCGTCGCGCGCGTGAGCACTGCTGGTTCAGGTGAAACTGTGAAAGCGGTTTTAACCGCACCTGCAAAAAACCGCTTGTTTTAGACCGATTTTTCAATTGGAATCCTTCAAAAGTTATGCGGGTCGACACACATCGGCGCATTTCCGACACCGTCCGGTCCACTCTCCGCTTCTTGAGACACACTGCCAACCCCCGTTCGTACCACATCAAAATCTCCTTTCCTCTTGACCACCTCACGCCCCTGCAGATGATCTGCATCACAGATTTTGTATTTTCATTCCAACCACGAGTAAGCCCGGAGACAAATCCCAAGACAAATCCGGGCCGCACGCAGCGAGCAGCAAACCAACAGATGATCTTACAAAAGCAGAACATAAATTCATCCACCAAAAGTAGGGAGCGGCCCTATGTGGCCGCCCGCCTGGCGACATTCAATTTCAACTCACCGCGTAAATGGAACCAGTGCGGCCTGAAAAAAAGTGAGCACCTCGGCACCAACCGCCGTTTGCAACCAGAGTGCGAAATCAAACCAACGGCAAACCAACCCTACCAGATATCACCAGACCAGCTTAGATGAACTTTCAACACCTGCGGCTCGTCGGAAAAAATACCTACCCCTTTTAGCTCATCAGTTTTTCTGATCAGACTTGGCGTCCCTCATGGATGCATAAACAAAAAATAAGTGAAGGACAGACTCTGATTCGGAATCGGCGTCACAATTGGGAAATCAGGCACGCATTTTACTAGAGAGCAACGCAGCCCCTGAGATGAACATCGTTAACTAGAACCAGAACGGCTTTTCTGAGTCCGTAACAGGTCAGTGTGGGCAAACGAAGCTCGTTGATTTTTCTGTGCCGCAAAACCACCAGACTCCTTTTCTTCCGGGCACAGGCCCCTATAATAGCGGCCATGAACTTCTTCGATATCGCCGGCATCCTCGTGGCCCTCGCAGCGGCCTTCGCATTCATTAACCACAAACTGCTCAAGCTGCCGACAACGGTCGGCCTGATGCTGTTGGCGATGCTGCACGCAATCGCCCTGCTGCTGATCGATCAGATCGTGCCCGGGGCGACTGTGCTCACCGTGGCCGAAACGCTCATCGGCTCGATTGACTTTGACCAGACGCTGATGCAGGGTATGCTCGGCTACCTGCTCTTTGCCGGGGCGTTGCATGTCAACCTCAACGACCTCAAGGAACAAACCGCGGCCATCGCCCTGCTCGCGACCATCGGCGTCCTCGCCACGACATTCATCGTCGGCGGGCTTACCTTCGTGATCACCGGCTGGCTCGGTATCGAGGTCCGCTTCATCTACTGCCTGATCTTCGGCTCCATCGTCGCCCCCACCGACCCGATCGCAGTTTTGGGAATCTTCAAGAGCCTCGGCGCCCCCAAGTCGCTGGAGACCAAAATCGCAGGCGAGTCACTGTTTAACGACGGCGTCGGCGTGGTGGTCTTTATCGCACTCCTGGGCATCGCGGGGTTGGGCGGGCATGGCGAGTCACACACAGACGAAAATCAGCAGGAGAAGTCTAGTCAGGTCGTTCAGCAGAGCGAACAGGAACATCCGCACGAGGCTCAAGCAGGCACAGAGGTCGCAGAGACGAACGCCAGCGACGTCGCGAAACTCTTCGCCCTCGAAGCCGGCGGCGGAATTGCGCTGGGCTTTGTGCTGGGGCTGCTTGCGTTCTTGCTGTTGCGATCCATTGATCACTACGCGACGGAGATTTTGATTTCGCTGGCGGTAGTGACATGCGGATACGCGCTGGCGATGAAGCTGCACCTCTCCGGGCCGCTGGCGATGGTAGTCGTGGGGCTGATCCTGGGGAACCACGGCCGCACGCTGGCGATGTCCGACAAAACCCGCGATCACCTGGACACGTTCTGGGAGCTGGTCGACGAACTTCTCAACGCGGTACTGTTTGTGCTGATCGGTCTGGAGGTGCTGGTGCTGTCGTTCCAGGAGAAATATCTGCTGGCCGGGGCTCTGGCCATCCCCGCGGTGCTGCTGGCGCGGTTCCTCTCCGTGGGCACGGTGATAACCGCCCTGAAGAAGTCGGCCGGCCGAAAATTCACGCCCCACGCGATCAAGGTCATGACCTGGGGCGGCCTCCGCGGCGGAATCAGTGTGGCCCTCGCCCTCTCGCTCAAGGAAGAGATCCACGCACAGCAATCGAAGTACAACAACGTCGGCGAACTCATCCTGACCATGACCTACGTCGTCGTTGCCTTCTCAATCCTCGTCGGCGGCCTGACCATCGGCCCCATGCTAAACCGCCTGGGCCTTGCAGGACAAAGCAAAACAGACGCCCATTAACGATTGATTAAAATAAAGAGACCTGACCCCTTTTACTGTCCCTGACGGCTTTGTGGTAACGCGGAATTATGGTTGTTTGTGAGATCTAGCATGGTGTATGATGAAAGATTCATTTCGGAAATAGCAATCTGGTATACGGTTTCAATAGGCTGGAATAACATGCAGGTGGGAATAGCGCTCGTTGTGGTTGTCTGTCTGAGCATCAGCGGTTGCTCGGGCCAGCAGGCTTCTGTTGACAAAATGACTCATCAGACCGGCGATTTTGAATCGCTGGTTGAGGCTGCCCGCCAGGTCGCTGACACGATTTCAGATACCCATTCTTCCGAAGGGCACACCTATACGCTCGAGGTTATTGGCGGTTATCCCGATAAAGAAGAAATACTGATTGCCTGTGATGACAGAAGTGCGTCAGATGTCTCGACCAACTTTGCGCTCGTCAAATGGAAGAAGGTTGATGGAGTGTGGCGATTCGACTCGATGGAGTCTGGATGGGACGACTTTGGCATGCTGTCGATTATCATTGAACAGCAAATCGTCAACAAACTCTGCCGGGCACTTGATGATCAATTTAAACCGCCCCGGTCCGACCCGAAGAAAAGTGCAGAAACCGCTGAGGCTCTGATGAAACTCATCGAAATGAGTAAACAGAAGCAGGACTGAATTCTTTATTATTGCCCGGGAGCAGGTCGTTTTCAGTGAACGAATTAAAAGGGCGATTAAAAGGGGTCAGGACTCTTTGATTATATAGTCCTGACCCCTTTTTTCTGTTCTCAAATACACTTTCTCTGGCGTCTTGGCAGCCCCCGTGTATGATGACAACCGTTGCACGATTTACTCATTGTATGTCTGTCATGCGATCAAGTTTGCACAAGACTTGAATGCACATCAGATCGCCCTACCTGTGCCCATCGGCCCTTGGCGTTGCCGTTGGTGGGACAAATACCAGTCTGGATTTCGTGTCGATTGCGAGTTCCCGGAAGATGATGCTCTGTTTCAATGATCGCAAAAATGCCAGATAACAAGACGCTCAACCTGCCCGTATTTTTAGAACTTACCAGCACTTGAACCACTACTGGTTCTCCCACCTCGATCACATTCGTAATCCTATCAACTCATACGTATTCCGGTTTATACCTTAATTTCACTCATTTAACGTTTTCCGGTACGGCTCTGAATGTCCCGAGAAACAGTGTTCTAAAGCAACTCGGACAGGTAGTATGCTGACAGCTTCAGTTCGACTTTTGGAGTCGCATTAATCGAACTATTATTCGGAAACATTTTTGGTCGGTTCACCAAAGCGAGTCATTCAACATAAATTCCTTGTTGATTTAACTTCCTCAATTTCCGCTTGACTATTCATCCCTGTTTAAACAGAATTTCACAAACCTTTCCGTTTAATGGGTGATACCGAAACAATTCAGTCTAATTCAAGTTATGTTGTTATTTGATGGCGACACCTGAAGATGAATTCGATCCACACTGGTCGCTGCTCGAAGCGATCGTCGAGGAGATACTGACACCGGCGCTTGCGCGCACTAGCAATCAAATCGGGAAACCATTCGTCGCTCGGGTCGCTGTTTGGGTGCGTGACACAGAGATCCCAAAATTCTCCCTGTCCCCAACGGATCGTGGCCACTATGATGTTGAAGAGAACACTGACGTTAGGATTCGATTCCGACAAACCATCAAAGCAACGCGACACCTATTCTCGATTCAGGTCCAGCACGCGGAGGCGTGGCGTCAACAAAAACTGTCTGGCATCTGGATCAAGGGTGATGTCGATATAGCCCAAAAAGTCCCGATATTCAGAGTCCGGGATGAGACTATTCGGTACACTGGCGAGTGGAAGAAGTGGTAACGTTCATTTTGGTTTCGCACCTTCCGAGGAGAATAAAGGGGGCAGATATCACCAGACCAGCTTAGATGAACTTCCAATACCTGTTGCTCGTTGGATAAAATTCCAGGGGGGACAGAAAAGGGGTCAGGACTCTTTGATTATAGAGTCCTGACCCCTTTACAATCATCCTGAAGGTAAAGTGCCATGCTCATTGAGAAAATTTCTTAATTTTCGATTTGACTGGCTTTCCTGGTTCTGCATTTACTGCCAGAAGAATTTTCACCATGTCTGTTTTTTTGTATTTACGAGCAAGATCGAGCGGCGTTGCCCCATCGCGATTTTTCAGGTTGGCTTTTGCACCTTGTTTGAGGAGGAATTGAAGCATCGTTGTATGTCCATGCTTTACCGCTAAGTGCATAGCGGTTTCTAGAACGGGACTTTCATCAAAGTCAGGTGGACCACAAGGCGGAAACCTTGGTGATCCTGAAAGTGCGTCGATTGATGCACCATACTTCAAAAGAATTTTCATCGCTTCGAGATGGTTATACTGTGCAGCAAGATGCAAGGGAGTCTCTTCATCGTAATTCAGAACTTCAGGACTAATACCATGCTTCAACAGAAGTTCAAGAGCATTCTTTTTGTTGTGTAAAGTGGCATAATGCATTAAGGTTAAACCATTATATGATGAACCAATCGGGTCAGTCGTGTTGGCTTTTGATTCTAAAAGTAACTCGATTATTTTTGGGTGATCAATCTTTACCGCATAATACAATGGGCGCATATCATCTGTTTTTGAATTGACAAGTGCACCTGCATCAAGAAGTTGTTTCACAATTGTGGTTTGTCCGTTACTTGCAGCAAATGCAAGGGCAGTCCCTCCCCTGTTTTTCAGTTTGAATGTATCGATCTCGTAAAGATTCAAGAACCGAGCAACAGTCCTTTCATCGCCTAAAGCTGCTGCTGCTTTCAAATCAACTCTTGAGCCATGTGCGATCAATATATTTGCAATTTTCAGTTTGCCTTCCAACAGTGCTTCATGTAATGGAGTAAAACCATTTTGTTGGTAAGCATTTACGTTCGCTCCCCGTTTTAATAACAACTCGACTATCTTCAAATCGCTGGTTGCAGCGACATGTAATGCTGTTTGTCCGCGATAGTTGATCGCATCAATATCAAGGCCTCGTTTAATGAAGAGTTCTATGTGTTGGGTTGATTTTTTCTCCACTGCCAAATGCAAAAAGGTTTTTTGCTGGTAACCACCACGATCGTGGCTGACAGAATACTGCACCAAGTCAGGATGCTTATCAAGTTTTGCTTCAATTGCATCAAAATTATCACTCAATAAGAATTTATCAAAATCCCAATCTGAGTAGCCATCTTTTTTGATGGAGTTCCTAAGTTTGGCGTTGCGGATTTTATTAAAGTGGTTGTGAATTGCGATTTCCATTCCGTGTGGAGAGAGCCAGCCATGTCGTTCTAACAACTCAGGACGTTTTTTGGATTCATCCTTGGATTTTATCAATAGTCTGTCGTTCGATACAAATAGAGCAGTGTTCGGTCCGCCACCGAATAACTTCCAAGTGGAATTCTGCATGTTATCAACTAGAATTGTTGACTGGATACCCATCTTTTCTTGATATGTTTTTGCTCTGACAATCCGAGCTTTCAGTGTTGTTGGTTCATTTACGAGTATCTCATCATGCACATTCCGGCGAGTTAGCCATTCGCGGTCGCTGTAGGGCGAAGGCGATCCCAGAGGGTGCGCTTCTGTAGTATAAATAATCACAACATTGATTTTATCCCCATATTTTTTTTGAATACGATCGACTGCAGGGCAATTATCACGAGAGACCGGGCAGGTGAGAGAAGACATGACCAATAATACCGGTTTGTCCTTCCATGTCTCAGAAAGTAAAACGGGCTCGCCGTTAAGAGTATGCAGTGTATGCTTTGAACCTTCTTCGATGAGTGGGATATGTTTCAATTCGAAGGTAGGAATTTCACTCGGGCGACCTATCTCACCTCGGCTGAGTTCTATTTTTCTGGGGTTGTCCGTATTCTCAAATGCCATGATCGGGAGTAAGCATGATTCCAGGCAAAGTAAGAATGAAATTAAAAACGGAAACGTTGTAAATTTCATCAAATATCTCTCTGTTGGAGAATTAATTGACCATCGGCTGAGGCATAAATCTTTACGAAACTCAGCTTCGGTGTATACCGATAAATACCACTCAAATCAATGTCAATCCAATGCTGTGTTTCATACTTTAATCAGCCTAGAAAACTACTTACGTCAATAAACAATTTTACCATCAAGCATGGTAGTGAGAATCTTGATCTTTTGGATTTCTTTTTCAGAATAGGTTAAGAAGTTGCGATCGATGACGATTATATCTGCAAGGTAGCCTTTTGGGAGGGGAGATAAAAGGGGTCAGGTCTCTTTGATTACCTCGACGATCTACAAAGTCGCAGCTCATCCCTGATGGCCATCAGGGATGAGCTCTTGTCAATATAACCAGCCACATCAACTCTGTAAGCCTGGTTAAACAGTGCTCGTACCAGAGATACTAGGACTCTTTGAATATAAAGTCCTGACCCCGTTTACTGTCTAAGGAATAAAGACGAATACAATTCTTACCCGCTCTTTACCAAAAATATTAGATAAGTAATCTATGATATGGATCAAACGTTGTACCGGTTTTTGTAACTGACATTTATCGATGGAAGCGTGTTGAAGGGAACATTCAAATTCGTTTGCATCTAACCACCCAACATTTTCTTGATCTTCAATATGTTGGCTAGCATAGCATAAAGAGTCGATAAAATCAGAAACTCCACGAAGCTGAAAAAGTGGAGCTGGAAAACTATTGTCAGGGTCAAAACCAAGTGCAGCATACAGTCGTCTTTCACCACAGTTGACTAAGGAGTAATCATCTGAAAAAGCCCATATAGAGGGGCTGTGTGAAAAAACAGGAAGATCTTCAGGTGTGTTGTCGTCAAAAGCGATATATGTTTCAAATCCTATTGACATTGATTTAACTCTCCACCTGGCTAAGAAAACAACAAGTGTGCGAACAACTTTCAAATGGCCTTGAACTTCTTTAACAAATCAAAAAGGACCAGGACTCTTAACTCTATTAAAGAGTCGCTGGCCCCTTTACGCATCGTTGCTTTGCGGTTCGATGTTCCAGTTTTTGGGGAAAACTCTGTTGGGAAATATCTTTTGGAGATAAAAGGGGTCAGGACTCTTTGATTACCTGACCCCTTTATAACCTTCTGACCGTTGTTTACACCTTGATCCTAATACAAAAAAAACTGGCGATAACAAGCCAATCAAAGCTAAGATCTCGATTGCCCATGAATTCATCCGAGTAGGTTTCAATGCCAATAAATGTTCTTTTTTTGCAAAAGGTAGAGTATTGACATCTTTAATTTCGAATTGTTTTCTCTCAGGGGGATAATAACCATCGAGTTGAAGTGGTGCTTGTATACTGAATATTCTACTTTTTTCACCTGTTCGTCTAATAAGTATTTCTGAAAATTGAATATCATCGTAATCGTAAATGAAATTTTTTAGACCACCGGGTTCAATAGGATAATCAATTTTAGAAGGTATTATGAAGTAAAATGAAGATGAAAATGAGTAAGGTAGTTGATGCCAGGACCCATTGGGGCTCTTTGTACCGATGGGAGTAATAAATAGAATTTCGTTCGTCTTATTTTCTACATTGAAATCAGTCAGGAAAGCCAATGCCATCGGGTTTATGGTATTCCCAATAACTAAGATCGTCAGGCAAAAAAATGGCAGCAACAGAAACGCCAATATCTTAAAGATTTTACTTTTCTGAAATAGAGTCATAATAAAGATCTCCTTAGGATCATCAATTTCCTCATGGAAGATGAGTAAAAGGGGGCTTGATGACCCGTGAAAGACGAGCGTGGCTTCGGTGCAACGCCTTGTTAGATACCGTTGTTTTGCGGTTCGATGTTCCAGTCTTTGGGGAAAACTGTGTTGGGAAATATCTTTCGGCATTCGGCCAGCATCTCAGCCCATTCCTCTGTCGTATACCGGTCGGATAGATGGAATAAGACGAGTTTGCCGAAACCGGAGCGGGCGGCAAGGTGGGAGACCTTTGTTGTCGTTGTGTGAAAGTTGCGTTGTGCGAGATCGATGTCTTGATCCCGGTACTGCGCTTCGCAGACAACCGTGGTGCAATCGCCTAAGACTTCCTGCAGTTGTTCGCTCGTTGTATCGTCGAGCAGGAAATCAGTCAGGTATGCGATCGATTCCCCAGGCGATTCAATTAACAAATCGTTTCGTAGTGCCGCGAGATCAAATGTCCGGCCATCGATGTCAATCACAGGTGTCGCAGTGTCACTTTTGAGTTCTTTCATCCATGGGCCGGGCCGCAGGCCCATTTCAGCAACACGGTCGGTCTGGACGTTCCACTTTGGTTTTTCTCGAACCACATATCCCAGGCAGGGGCCGTTATGCTTCAGGTGGATCGCAGAGACCGAATAGTCGCTTGTATCCAGTATCGGACTGCATTGTTCGGTCTTATTCTCGTTGTGGCGTTCAGAAAACGCCTCGGAAATCTCGTATCGGAATCGTTCAATGTGGGTCGGGTGTACGTCGTTTACAGACCACGTTCCAGATTGATCCGCGTGAAGATTCCACCAGAACCCTTGAAAGCGATGGTGCAGAATGGCAGACGTACCGGCAGGGCCCCAAATCACGTTCGGCTTGACATCGCGATTGAAAGTGCAACGGAAAAACGAATCAAAACCGCCAATGTGGTCCATGTGCAGGTGCGAGAAGAATAGATGATCAATCGCCTGGATCTCGGAAAATGGCAGGCTCGATAAGCAACCATCGCCACAGTCGAAAAGCAATCGCGCGATCGATTGTCCCGACTCGACGCGAACGAAAAGTGCATTATCGCGGCCTGGGTTTCCAAGCACCTGGTAGTGGAGAGTCATTTATCTCAAGGCATCTAATTTATTATTCACCTGCACGGACTTGTTCTGATATGACGCTGATATAGAACAAATACGCACAAAATAATCGATTTTGGTTTTGATATGCTGCCGCAGCGGATTCATATCACACATCGATGCTGGAAATAATGCCAGCATCTTGAGTATGATACTAAGCAAAATTAGATTTACAATATGTAACTTGACTCTTATCTTTCTACCAACAGAATCAGGTGGCATGACCAATTCTGTTCGGCCCGGCAGTTGCTCTCGACGTCTGATTTTTGATCAGGGCTTTCGATGATTGTAAAATCGACGGCGTTCATTGTTTCCAACGGTGCAAGTCGACAATCCAGCAACTGTGATCCGCCTGGCTTGTCAAAATCTTCACGCGTGTCAATTTGAGTTGAATCACCCGCATTTCGTCCCCGTTCGTATTCTGTCAAGTCGATTCCGGCGACAGATTGCGAATTGGCCCCATCTTCCCCAAAGGACCCGATTATGGTGTACTCAATGGTCGGTTTCGTGTAGAATTTATGGTCCCAATGAGCACTGTTTTAGAGGCTGATTGCATGCCCAGAGCGATGCTCACCTGCTTTTGACTTTAAGACTTCAGAATTATTTCTCTAAGAGGATTTCGCTTGATGCCAACATCTCGACAAATTACGCGCCGCAATTTTCTTCAGGGAGCCGCCTTCGCAGGGGCTGCCAGTATTTTCTGCCCTTCTGCTGAGCGAGCATTCGGATATAAATCGCCGAACGATCGTCCGGTTTTTGCGACCATTGGTCTGCGGAACCAGGGTTGGGCGATTACTTCCAAGTCATTCAAATTTGCTGATTTCGCGGCACTCGCCGACGTGGATGCGAATGTCCTCGCAGACAACGTGGCAAAAACAGAAAAGAAACAGGGCAAGAAGCCAGACGCTTACAAAGACTATCGGAAAGTCCTTGACCGAAAAGATGTTGACGCCGTCATGATCGCCACGCCCGATCATTGGCATACCAAGATCGCGGTTGAAGCGATGCTCGCCGGCAAAGATGTCTACTGTGAAAAACCATTAACGCTGACGATTGATGAAGGCAAGTTGATTGAAAAGGTCGTCAAGCAAACAGGCCGCGTCTTCCAGGTTGGTACGATGCAGCGATCGGAATCGGGACAGCGGTTCCTGCAGGCTGTCGCTCTGGTGAATGATGGCCGGATTGGTAAGGTTAAAAAAGTGACGTGCGGCATCAATGGAATGTCGGCTTCACCGGTCATTACGAAGGCACCTGTTCCTGAAGGGCTGGACTACGAATTCTGGCTGGGACCGGCACCGAAAGTGGATTATCGGGCACTTCCCGAAATGCGCAAGGGATATGGCGGCGGCGTGCCGCTCTATAGCAACTGTCACTATTCCTTCCGCAACTGGCATGAATATTCAGGCGGAAAACTGACTGACTGGGGTGCGCATCACGTTGATATCGCCTGCTGGGCTCTGGGGGCCAGCGATACGGGGCCGAGCAAAGTGACGCCACTCGAATTTTCGTTGCCGGTGGAGTACAAAGATGGGCACCCGGTAGTCCAGGATCAGTACAACGCCGCGACGAAATTTAAAATCCAGGTCGATATGCCTGATGACGTGGAAATGATTATCACCAGCGAAGGGGATAACGGCATTCTCTTTGAAGGAACCAAAGGCCGGTTCTTTGTTAACCGCGGCAAGATCGTCGGAGCGCCTGTGGAAGCTCTCAAAGACAATCCTCTGCCGGATGGCGCCATTGAAGCCGTTTATGGCGGCAAGGTGAGCGCAAATCATACTGCCAACTTTATTGAAGGTATGAATGCCCGCAAGCAACCCATTTCGGACGTCTGGTCGCATAACAGGATGCTTGAGATCTGTCACCTTTCCAATATCGCCATGCGACTGGATCGCGGACTCAAGTGGGATCCCGTGAAGCGAGAAGTAATCGGCGACGCCCAGGCGAACTCGTTCCTCTCAAGAGAAAATCGTAAGGGATACGAAATCAATATGTAGTCAGTAAGGTTGCGGCCTGCTGAACGATTAAAACAAAGGCCCACAGCACCTTGGTGACAAGGGGCTGTGGGCCTTATTTTTTTTGGGGGGGATGAAGTGGCCCATTTTTTATGAGGCAACAGCTTTGGGTTGCGGGAGCGGCGAGGGGATTTCAAAGTAACGGTGAAAAGCAGGGCACATTGAACAGGCTGCTTCGACTTTGGTATTGAAAAATTGTTCCAGTTCTTCATCGGAGCATTCAGGATGTAATGGTCGGTAGGCCAGATATTGATCCCAGATGGCAGGCAGATTGTATTTACGGTCCATTAAATTCAGGTAGGCAAGTTGCGGGCACTTGTATAATTTGCTTTCAAAGATCTGAGGGCAATGTTTGGCCACACAGATTTTATAACTGGCCGCGGAATCACCATCATTCCATGGCACCATCTCAGCACCAAAGCCTTCGAAAGTCGTCCTCCATTTTGCCGCCGAGGGGCGATAGGTCAACTTGAATTGATGTTTGCTTTGCCAGGACTCAGTGAGTTTTCTCACGGGAATCAATTTCTCAGTATATTCTGGTCCATCATGATGAACCGAGATGTCGAGTTCACAACCGGTTTGTTCAAGAACGCGGGGGAGGTCCGGATGATTCTTCAGGAAAAATCCATTGGACACAAGCCGTAGTTTCGAGAAGGGCCATTGTTTCCGGCATTCTCTTACAATTTGAGGCAGCTGTTTGTTCAAAGCAGGTTCCCCACCCAGAATCGAAAACACTTTTGGTTTGATTCGGCCGCTCCATTGCATCATCTGGTCTTTGATCTCTTCCAGAGAGATATTTTTACCGACTCTCTGGTCACTGAAATGTGAACAACTTTTGCATGTCAGGTTGCAGGCATAGCTGGCATGAATTTCTAAATTAGGACAAGTAATCATAACACAATCTCCCGTATTTCGTTGCTTTCAAACCTGGTGTCCAGGTAAAGTCCAAATTGAAGATGGCAGGGATTCGAATTAAACATCGTTTTCAGATTGCTTATCTTTCTGCCATTACATTCCACAAATCCATCTCGATGGAGCGACCATTTGATTGAGATTTCGAGGTCGATCCATTCATTTAGGCTGACAGGAAAGAGTTCGTAGTGCGTGAACTTGTTTTTCTCAACAACCAGCCATTCATGTTCCATGTCCAGTAACGGTGTGCTGAGTAACTCATTGTGAGACAGCACCAGATGGTTTTTCCGCACTGAAAACGCCAAAGGTGGAGGCGATGCCAGATACAGAAAAGATTTAGTCCCAACATTGATGTTGTCAGGAATCGTCCACCAATCATGAAACTGAAGAACGATGGTTGCTTTTTCCGAAAAACTTCCATTGAGCCTGAATGAATATTGATAACGTCGTATCCCAGACGCGGTGTTCTGTTTGATTTTGACTTCGGATCTTCCGTTCGGATGCGGTCTGGCAATGATGGTTTCACCAGAACAGGTCACATTCCCGCATTTCTCAGAGCGATCCCACAGCCTTTTATCGATGGTTTTTGTGTGCATTGATTACTTCTGTCTCCAGGGAATCATCGAGGACAGCGTCCCCATAAAGTCCGAGGTCATTCTGGTGAGTTGATGATTGAAACCAGCCTTCCGGGTGTGCTACCACAACTTTGGTATAAGAATGGTTATAAGACAGTTTGAAGATGGCGATGTCTTCCATGTCCGGCAGGTCCATATCCGCCATCGACATTTTGATATCGTCCGTATGGAAACCAATCGTGCCGGTTCCCAGAATGTCCACGAAGGTATCTTCTTTCACCTCTTTGCGTGCATCCAGAACGGTTCGGTCTTTGTAGTATCGATCGATCTTGCCTGGTTTGAGGATGTTGCCATGCGCACCAACCAGACATTTATGCTTATCGATGGCCGAGCACATAACTTCGACATAATCTGAGGGATAAATTAAGTCGTCATCGACGGTCAAAATATATCCCTGGACTTTGTCGGCCCAGAAAAATTTGGTTGAGCCTTTCCGACTGTTATCGCCAAAAATTAATTCGATTTTGTCGTGCTTTAAGAAATCTGGCACATGCTGGAATTGATTCAGGTAAATTTTCAGGTAATCAGCCTGATCAATTAAGGATTCGATGGTCTTTTCTAATGCATAAATCCTGCGTGGAATCGCGGCCATGCAAATATAAACGGGACTGGATCGTCTGAAAATGATCGAATAATCCGGCTCAAAGACATCGGGTTGTACGTCCAGCGTGCCATATTCTGTCGGGTCGATTTTGTCTTGCGATTTCCAGAACGCGTATCTTCTTAAACTCTCTTTCGTCACCGCGTCTCGTTCCGGAGATTTTAAACCGAAGCGCGTATCGCTGTTTGACAAACTGTTACTGCAGACCCGGCGGAATGCAGTGATGTCGGTTGAAACATGAATTTTCGCATTGATATCACTGGGGAACTGCAGACGCTGTGAAAACTCGGTATCTGCGCCGCAGAACATACGACCGTCAAACCCATTAAAGCTCTGAAACGTACTTCGTTTGATGACCATAGTTCCATTGATCAGGCGCGGGTAGGGAATGCAATCGGGTCTGGCACCGGAATCGACGACGGGAATCCGATTGATGATGTTTTGATTTCGCTGGTTATGATTCTCCATCGGGTTCAAAAACTGACGCATGGAACTGCCCCAGACATCAGCGTTATTTTCTTTCAAGTCATGCAATGCCGTCATGAAGTGAGTCGGTTCAAGAATGTCATCTGAATCGGCAATCCCGATCAGGTCTGTCTGCATGTGATAAAACAGATTGTTGGCAATCGCATAGGGACCACTGTTCTGTTTTGTTTTATACCATTTGATGTTTGTCAGATGGCCATACCTCTGTTTCAATGCTGTGTCATCTTCGCGCGAACAGTCATTGACCAGGTGAATAAACGGTCTGACTTTATGTTGCCAGAGGATCGAATCGATGGTTTGTGGTACCAGATGCAGATTCCGAAAGTAGGGGACGAAGACATCGATATCGTATTCAGTGGAAGGACCTTGATCTCGGTTGAGGTCCCTTTTGACTGGCTGGAAAGACAGAGTTTGATCTGCTTTCAGCAGCGTTCCGTTTTGAAACTGAAAGCGAAGCGTCTCGGCTGTCTGCAAGTCGTCTGCAATTTCATTTTGTTTGGAAGACAGTTTGATAAAGAGTCGATTTTCAATACAATGCCTGTTTGGTAAATGGGCGTGTGTTTGAACTGATGCCTTCAGATCGTAACTTCTTTTCCAGCGTTCGATCAGTTTTTTTGCCTGATTGTACTTGCGTTGAAAATCGGGCAGGTCATTTTGCAGATAAATATCAAGCTGACAGCCGGTTTGTTCCAGCAATTCGACTAGATACTCATACCGAATCAAATGCTGTCCATTCAGTTTTAATTGAAGTTGGTATTGGTTCTCTTGAAGTCGATCTTGAGAAATTAATTCGCGCAATTTCGAGAGAAGTTGATCGGAACCATGTTCGTAAACTGCCGTTCGCGCCTCATGTGTATCTGTGATACAAGAGACCTCGTTGAGAACTTGTCTAATCGAACCGGTCAGATCAGACGTTGAAGCGTGATCTTGTGGCTTCTTACTTTTCTCCGGATGCGAGACTTCCGGAAATCGAATCTCGATAGTGAGACATACTGCTTTCATTGATGTTTATTTCCTTTTCACTGATGACTCAAACTTGGTTTTCATTTGTTGCAGTGTTTCCCAGGCCAGCAGCCCACACCGCATTCTCCGCGGAGACAATATGATTCGCATGGATTTAAGCATCTGAGGTGCATCCAAAGAATTCAGTTCAGAAAGCTCCATGCCCTCGATGGTTTCACATAAAATCGAAGCGGCGGCCTGGCAGATCACACAACCCTCGGCTTCAAACTTTGCCTGAATGACTCGATTGCTTTCCAGAAGCAGGTCCAGTGTCACGCTGTCTCCACAAGTGCGATTTAATATCTGGTGACTGACAGTTGGTTTCTCCAGCCGCCCCCGATAGGTTTCAGATTCATAATGTTCCAGGAGAAACTCTTCGTCTTCCTGATCGGAATTCTGATGTTCCATGTCAAACGCTTACCTTTAGAATTGATGGTGTATCTTTAGTTCATTGAATGTGTTCCAAAAAATGATTTGCTTTGCGATGTCCCGCTACGGAAGCAGTGGGGTAAATGGTTGACGTTTCACCGATGTGTTGCACCAGACTGGGGGAATGGACGAAATAAGGAAGTTGCTGCCGTTCGCACCAGAGTCCCACGACGGCATCAATCTGCTTCAAACCCTCTGCAGGGCCGAACCCACGATGATTCAAGACAGTGACATCACTGAGCAGTAAACGCGCGGATGGATTGGAAAAGATATAAGCTAACGCGCCCCAGCTTCTCCAGCCGCGATCTTCGCGAATAAAATCTGGTGTTGAGTTTTGCTGGTAATGACTGGGGCAATAAATTGAAACGACACCAATTTCTGCTGCCGGCCATAAGCGGCGTTCCAGATACGCACGCGTGTTTTCCGCAATCAGAACATCGTCCTGGCAGAGCAAATATGCTTCTGCTTTGGGATCTCGCAGCAGCATTTCCGTGAGCGCAAGATACCAGTTCGGAAACGCACCGAGCCGCTCCGTGCGCGGAACGATCAATAGATTCTGAGAATCAGCGGGGATCTCAACCCCCGGTTCTGCATAGATTTGCAGTTGATCCCACCCCGCTTTTCTGAGACTGTCGATCGTTTGATTCAGCGTTGGCTCAGTTCTCGGTGCGGTCGTAATGCCCACTGACCAGTGGGTAATATTGCGGTTTGATAAAACGTCCATGTCTTCCTGCCTGGTGAAATACTCAATGTGAAAGGAACAGTTCCTCGAAGCCGATTTAAGCGACCCTGGTCCACCAGATGTGTCCTGTGGGAGTGCTTTGTACTTCCCCCAGTTTTTCATGCACGGCTGCTTTTACGGAATCCCATCCATAATCATCACCGGCGATAATTCCACCCGGCTTGACTTTTTGCTGCCAGACTCCGATATCACATAAAACCGCAGCAGAGTCGTGGCAGGCATCGATAAAAACAAAGTCCAGACTGGCATGATCGAACAGATTCACTGCATAACGCGAATCGCCGGGAATCAGTTTGACACGCGTGGAAGGAAAACGGGATAACGTTTCCAGATAACGTGTCCGGGAGGGAAGAGAGTGGCCATCCATGGTTCCATTCATGTTACCCATAAACGATTCGACGGAATAAAAATCCATATCGCGATGAGCAAAGCGGACTCCGAGTGTCATAATCGAGCCTCCCTCATAACTGCCGACTTCGACATAACGTTTGATCTCGGGATTGGACTTCACCAGTTCAATCAATTCCGACATACTGCCTCCCTGCAGGCTCAGCATGCGATGCACGCCGCTCACAATTCGATCCAGGACCGGCTCGTCTAACTCGTCCCAGAGTCTGCGTGCTTCCGGATAGACCTGAATGATTTGTGGCAGGAAGTCAATTAAATCTTGTACTAAATGCTGGCTCGCGTCCGGCAGATATTGACAGGGATCGGTTTTCCATTGGCTGCATTTTCCAAACCAGAACATCGTCAGAAACCAGATGTAAGGATAGGTCTGTAAAGCATGTTCCTTGAGAATCTTGTCGCGATGGCCCTGTGACCAGTATTTTTCTGCGCCTCCACAATGAAACGCGCGTTGCGGCGCATTATTCAATGAGCAGTTGATAAACTGACCGTTCCGGAAGTTGATGATGGAGTTCCAGTAAGCCCAGTGTTGACTCCAGAGATGATTCGGCAGCAGTTTGATTTCATCAGTTCGCCCGGCGGCAAACAGGATTGCATTCAAGACTCCCTGATCACCGTGCCCGGGGCACGGCCCCTGGCTATTGAACTCAGCGGCGTTACAGCACTCGCTCCATTTTTTTAGAATCTGTCGATTCTGCTCTGTGACCGCACAGAAAAACAGAGAGGTGCTCATGTACTTGGGGTTGTGCACCGGGGCTTTGATTCCATAGACCTGATAGGGCAGACCATAATCAGCACCGTTGCCGTCGGCGCCTCCCAGAAAACCGCCCGTTTGCTGACAGCGTTCGATTACATCATCAACATTGCTGCACAACAGACAGTCTGAATCGATGCCGATGACGACGTCATATCCTTCACAGAGGTCTTCACAGGCGTAGGCTTTCAGTTCCCAGGCATTGATAAAGCGGGATTTTTTTTCCAGCGCGCGCGAGCTGATCAGCTTCACATGTTCGTCCGCTTGCAGGCATTCGATTTGTGGTGCGGTGAGCGGGTTTTTCTCATTGATCACCACATGGATGGTGGTATCGGGGTGATAGTGTAAAACACTGTTCACGGTGGCTAGTGTGCCGGGAAAAAATGCGTAGTCGGTGACCGTGATGAAGGTAGAACGCGGCTGCATCGGTTGTGTCTCTTTCTCAGGATGGGAACAACAGTGAGAGGTACTGCTTCAGACAGCTTGTACTTCACGGCGTTCGAATGAATTTCGTTCGACTTGGGGCTGATTGTATTGAAGGGCGCCACCTTCGAAATACATTTCAATGCGTCGAATGACATCCTGTGGTGCGATCATGTTCATGCATTTGGGGATCTGCAGATCCTCAGTGACTTGAACCGGGTAGAGACATAGATCCTGGTTTTTGGGGTCGTTATCGTCGACCGGCTGACAGCGTGATTTCCAGCAGCCTCCCTGATCACAACATCGCAAGGCGCCGTTGGTGTTGATGAACTGGTGATGCGGATAGGCTTCCCACTGCGCGGGTTCTCTGCCTCCAGCCAGAACGACGGCAGCCCGGTTTTTCGGTTTTCCTCGTTTCGTTTCCACCGCGGCGGCCAGATGCATGGCAAACGTCACCGGGCAGACCACGCCATCCGCGTGATACATCAGTCGGATGAACTGACGCGTGTCGGTTTTACCAATCAAATTGATCACGCCCTCTAACGGAGGGTGAAAATGTTTTGCTTCGCCGCACTGCACGAATTGAATTCGACCCCGAAAATGGTCGACAACCTGCTGGTAAAACGCGGGATTCCACCACTTGGCGGTGAAATCGTATTTACCGCCGGCCATCATAATCCAGTAGTTTCCCTGAAAGCCGGTCTCCCGCACTTGCGACATCCAGCGTTTTTCCTGTTCTGTCAGATGGATGTCTCCGTGAAAGTTCGTGACCGGAATTTTCAAATCCAGCTGTTTCTCCAGGTACTGCGTAAACCCATGAATGAAATGGAAGGAACTGCGATTCGATTGATGGACCAGGGGATACTGCATTTTAATCGTCGTCACGCCCGGCTCCCCAGGATCGAGGGGAGTGATGTAAGGATTATTCTCCCAGATCTGCATCGCGGTAGTGCGGACATCTGTCAGAAAGCGTCCCGGGTAGGCTCGATGCAGGTCCCGGAGCGTCGCCGTCAACATGACAATATCGCCGGGGCTGAGGGAGTTGCTTAGAATGATCTTGCGTGGTTCCATAGGGCAGGCCAATCCTTTGGCTGGTGAAGGGGAGACTGATGACGAAATCCGGGTGCCTGATATCGAGAGTGCGAGTCTGAATTTAGAGGGACTCCCGTAACCGTTTCTTAATTTCTGGCATATCCAGCCTTGCTGCAAGATCAAGTCAGCGCTCATTGTTCAGCTCAGTACGAGACAGATTCGCACCCTAAATAAACGTGGGGGACGATTACTGAATGAGGCAAGAGAATCACCAGAATATCACGCGATTGATATAAAGTTTTGAAAGAGATAGGCGTGGGCAAGAAATAAGGGGGCAGGTCTCTTGGAACAGAAACCAGACCCTTTTTGTGTTCATCTACGGGTTTGACCCTTTCGAATCGTCTTCTGAATGCCTTCTTAGGTATTGTATCCAATACCAGATTGTGTGAGCGAAGCCGAAGATGCAGCCATAATCTACAAGAAGACCGATCCACCACCAACTAGAGAGGGATTCGTAAGGCTGGAGCCAGAGTCCGAAGGAAACCAAAGCGCCGCCCACAATCGGTACCCATGATGGTGCCTCTTCCTTTGCAACCCAGATTTTCCATGCCACCAGCCAATTCATTGCGACAATCCAGCATCCTGCCAAAATCATAATAACACTGAGAATATTCATGTGATGACTATTAAGCGGGTAGGGGAACTGGAAAAAACTTCTGCGCATTTTTGTATCTTATGAATCTTCCTGGAAAATCAAATACAGAATTATTAATGCAAGTAGAGTGAAATGAATCATTGCTTGCAGCAGGAAAGTTAGCAATAAATAAGGGGCCAAGTCCACTAGAAGTGAGACCAAACCTCATTTGTGTTTTCGTGATAGAAAATTTTAGTTGAGCTTCATTGTCCATTTGGCCTGTTTTATTGATAGAGAACTCCGTCTAAAGATCTTCCTAGAATGTACTGAAAGTAAATGATAATAAAAAAAATATAAATAATATAATTAGAGATTACTTGGAGTAAGAAAAATACTACAGCAAGAAATGCGTTGATAACTTTAGACTTCGTTAATTTTATGTAAAAAGAAGAGACTAGTAGTAGCAGAGTAGAAGAAAATGCTAGAGCCCCAAAAAGAGGTCCTAAGATTTTATCTGGATATAGATATACTTCTCCAGGTGCCACTTCCAAATCCATTCCAATTACTCTAATTAATAAATAATCAAGGACAGTAAGTAGCAAGAAACTAGACCAGAAGATGAAATATGCAAGCAAGGTATTGTTTTTGCAAAGAAATTTGTTCATTCAGGCACCTCGAAATTAATCCTGTAAATAGAAGAGTCATTGCTACTCTCTTTACTATGTGATTAAATTCTATACATTTTATTTTTTTACCCATTGGTCTCTTTACCAATAAGTAAGAAAATGTCAGACGAATCAATACGTAGATTAGCCGAAGCGGTGTTAGTGTAGTGGCTGTGTTTTCGTTCCTTGTACTCGACGGAGTCGTTCGGATTGTCGTTGTGGTCTGCTTTTCAAAAACTGATCCAATTGTTATGACGGTTCTTAGCGTCCTTTAGACGAGGAGAACTTTTGATGAACAAACGAAGAAAACGTCACAACCCTGGGAAAGAAATGAGGGTCAGGTCCACTAGGATTGGTCCTGACCCCTTTTAATCTTCCAGGATTGAATCTATACCTCATTTTCGTTTTTCAAAAAATTAATCGAATCCACAAATATAGATACCTAAACATTATTAGGGTTTTTATTGATAGCGTATGTCACACCTTACATGTCACACTTAGGATGCATTTTTTTACCGTAATCTGCCTTTATGATTCTTTTAACAAAGAGATTAAAACCAGCGCAGATCTTTTTTTACCGCCTTAAGATACGGTGGCAGCACAATCAAAACGTGATCAGAGAAAGAATCTCGCTCCGCTCTGAAACGACACACAGTAAGTCGTATTACAACGACATACTTTTTTTGCGACTGGATGAATCAGCCAAACCATCCACACCTGATTCTTCAGTCCTGAAATAGGAACTTGATCCCCTGCTGACTATTTTTTGCGTGTCAGTGAATTGTCGCGTTATTCGGGTGCAGATTCGCTAATACTCACCCCGATAGCCCTACCAAAACTCTCTTAAACCTGCTGGTTTCAGCAGTTTTTTTAGTCGAGTCGATCATTCGACACCCCTCTCTTGCGACACATTTTGAACCGCATTGAAACGGCTTGCCATGGGTCCAGGGCAGATTGAGCTTTTTTATTGATGACACCAGTCATCTGACGCAGTGCTCATCCGGTCCCATCCGTCTTGAATATTTTCGTTCCCTGGTCTTGTCGGAGTGCCGCCCGCGAATAAATTCCCAACCATAAATGCGGCACTAAATAAAAACATCACGGGCTCCCGGCCCAATGGAACTTTTTAGGGCTCGACTTAAAAACAAAATCACTGAGATCATCTATCTCTACTTTTCAAATTCAAGGACGAAAATGAACGGCAACACCCAAACAACAGCATGGCAGAACAACGTTTCAAAACAGATTCAGGTCTCTCTCAATGGAGCTGCATCCCACCTGACTCCCTCTAATCAATCGTTTGATTTAAAACTAATGCATCTCGGATCGAAACGCTGCCTCTGGGAACAAGAGTTTTCTGACACCAATGGTTTATCCACAGCGGTTTTCAGCGCGACACAAAATAAGAATGGTCTGTTTGAGGTCTGGTTCGGCCTTGAAGGAAATGTTCAAGGACCCCAGTGGTCTGCAGTAGGTATTCAAGGACTCTTTAACACCATTAAATTGTTTCTTGATTCGGATTTCCCGGCAGACTCCTCGATCGCCCAAGGTTGGCCCAAAGAAATTCTGGTCACGTTTTCTCCTTCCGTTCCAGAAAGAAGTGCCTTCTACATCGCTCCTGAATTGAGCGAAAATCAGTTTGCCATGATGGCCGGCATGGGTGAATCTGATTCCGGCTCTGGTTCCGAAAGCTCAACTTCGACTTCTTCTGAATCCTCAGAGTCAGGCGGAAGTCTCGGTAGCGGCGGAAGTGGTGGGAGCGGCGGCGATGGTGGCGGCAGTGAGGGAGGCGGCAGCAGTTCCAGCACCGCCGAGGATGACACTCCCGAACCCAGAACCGAAGTGGGCGGCTGCGGTGATGTTTCAAATGACCCCATTCGCTATGTCGACGGACAAATTCAACTACAGGCCGTCGACGTAGCCAGCCGCGGCTTCGGTCAATACTGGGCACACGAACGAAGCTACTCCAATCAGTTGGCCCGAAATGTCAACATGGGTAATGGATACTGCTGGTGTCTGCCTTACCTGTCTCAGATCGTCAGTGTCACCATCACCAGATATGCGCTGGTGGGGAATATGAACAACGTGATCTATTTTGATAAAGACCTTGAGACCGGTCTGTTTACCACACTTAATGGAAACCTGGAACGACTTACTTATGACGATGTGAATGAAGTGTTTTACCTGCTGTCTCCGGACGGCACATACAGTAAATTTCATGGGTACGATGATACCAGCAATTATGGAAAACTCATCTACTCCCGCAGTCCGGGAGGCAATGAAACAACGGTCGTCAGGACCACTTCCAGTTTCAGCGTCGAACGATCGATCACACTCCAGGCGGGAACGTTTACCCAACGTTTCACTTATACCACCGAAAGTCAGGGCGCTCATGCCGGACAAATTACTGCCTGTTTTCTACAGGTAACTGATCCGTCTGAAAACGTGACGAATATCGCCAAAGCCAACTACACTTACTATGACGGCAGTTCAGACAACGGCTCTCTGAACGACTTAAAAACGGTCTCCATCCAAAAATGGGACACCGATACAAGTGCCTGGATCGACCAGGGAACTACTTACTATCGTTACTATAAAGACAACGAATCCGACGGTTTTAAGCACGGGCTCAAGTATGTCGTCCTGCCCGGTTCCTACGAGCAAATGGTCAGCGACAGTATCGATCCACTAACGACTTCAAATACGACAATCGCCCAGTATGCCGACAATTATTTCGAGTTCGATACTTCCCAGCGCGTCGTGCTGGAACGAAATAAAGGGGGCGCACTCACCTTTACCTTCAGCTATACCGAAAATCCTGCCACAAGCTCATCGACTAGCGGTGGCTCAACAACCTACAACCCCAATTCCTGGGTCAAGAAAACCGTTCAGACTCTGCCCGATTCCAGCCAGAATATTCTGTATTTCAACGGTGCAGGGCAAACGATGCTTGAGGTCAAGAAATCCGGGAATGATGAATGGTGCTGGTTTAAAAAGTATGATGGAAACGGACGGGTCATTCTGCAGGCAGAACCTTCGGCGATCTCCGGATACGACGAACAGTACACCGATCTCCTGCACTATTCCGGTGGCAGCTATCAGTACTTGAATAACAGCACCGGCCTGATTCATCTGTATGACTTTTATACAACCACGGGATCGGGAGCCGCAGAAGGCTATCCCTCTTTCACAAAAATACAGAATGGCGAAAATGGAACGCCCATCAAACTCAGTAAAACCGAATATTCATCTCATTCGGCAAATGGGAATACCATCTATCTGCCCTCCAAAGAAATTTCCTACCCGGACGAATCGAATCAATCGACAACCATTTCGGCGAGCTATTCTTACACGTTCCATACGGGAACCTTGCAGGTAAAACAAAAAACAATCACCCTGCCCGTCATTTCCACCTCTCAGAACGGATCTGGAACCGCCAACACCAGAATCGAAGTCCACGACACGGAAGACAACCTGACCTGGGTGAAAGATGAACTCGGCTTCATTACCAAAATGGTCTACGACAATACGACCGGAGCGCTCATCCAATTAATTGAAGACGTGGATACAACCCAGCAGACTGACGAACCCGCGGGCTGGGTCACTCCCTCAAACGGGGGAAAGAACCTGGTGACCGATTACGAAGTAGACGATCTGGGACGAGTCACTCAAGTTCTGGGACCTGCGCATTCGATCGACATCAATGGTCAGACAACATCCATTCGAACTGCCACCTGGAATGTTTACAAGCAAGGTTCGAGTGTTGACGAAGTCTGGCAGGCCAGAGGATATCAGTCGGGGCCTTCCAACAATTACCAGTACACATTGATCAATCCGGTATCAATTAATAAAACAGATAAATACGGGAACGCACTAGAGCGAATTCAGGCCACACGCAGTTCAACCAGCGGAAAACTGCTGCCCACCGATTCATTCCCGCAGTCTTCATTCGTCAGCTGGATCACCCGCCAGTACACGGGCTGCTGCCTGTTGGAATCCGAACGCGTCTATCATACCATCCCCTCCTCGGGCACCGGTTCCTCGGGAACGAACTACGATCAGTCCAGCTATGGCTACGACAATATGCAGCGGCAAAACCGCAGCACATCACCGGGCGGCACAATCTCCTTTACGGTCTTTGATGTTCGCAATAACCCCTATCAGGTTTATGTGGGCACCGACGATACCGGAGCCACTCAGCAGGACCCGACGGGAGGAGGTGCGACCGGCAACAACATGGTGCTGGTCTCTCAGAATGAATATGATAACGGCGCTGATGGCGGCGACAACAATCTGACGAAACAGACGCTGTACGTTGACTCGTCAGAGACACGTATCACTTCCATGAGTTATGACTGGCGTGACCGCCCCGTCGATACGGATGGCGAAATTGACGCGTTTCAGAGAAAATACTACGACAACCTGAATCGCGTCACCAAAGTGGAACAGTACCATACCACTGCTGCAGGGGTTTTACTCGGACGCTCAGAAACAAAATACGATGATCTGGGCCGCGTCTATCAGTCAATCCAGTATGCCGTCGATCCATCAACGGGGACCATAGGCAACAGCCTCGTCAACAACACCTGGTACGATGCAACAGGCAAAGTTCTCAAGCAGCTTCCCGCCGGCTCTGATCTGTTTACGAAACTGGAATATGACGGCCTTGGACGACAAACCGCCAGTTACACCGGCTACGATCTGGATGAAACCAGCTATGCTGATGCCGGAACCGTTACCGGCGATACAATCCTGGAACAGGCAGAAACAGTCTACGATGATGCAGGTAACGTCATCGAGAACATCACACGGATGCGTTATCATGATGCTCCCGCCAGCCAGACAGGTGCGCTGCAGGATCCAACGACCGCTCCCAAAGCGCGGGTCACATTCCAGGCAAGTTATCCCGATGCCATAGGGCGTGTCATTGCGATCGCGGACTATGGTACGAACGGGGGCACAGCCTTATCGCGTTCCAGCACCGTTCCCACGCGCAGCGATACGGTGCTGGTCACAACTTCGGCCTTTGATTCCGCAGGTCGCGTTTATCAATTGATTGATCCTGCCGCGATGGAATCGCGTAAGGAATATGATTCCGCCGGACGGACCATCAAAGTGATCGAAAATTATCAGGCCACGGCGTCATCCAGTTCCAGCAGCTCTGCGGGATCTGATCCTTCAAATGATACCAATCGCACAACGCGTACGACATATACACCCGATGGTTCCATCGCCACCCTGACTGCGGAAAACGCAGAGACCGGAAATCAGGTTACTACTTACACCTATGGAACGACATTAAGCGATTCCGAAATCGCCAGCAGTACGCTGCTGCGAACAGAGACCTATCCCGATTCCGTGGATGGGAACGATGTGATTACCTACGCCTACAACAGGCAGGGGCAACCGATCAAAAGAACCGATCAACTGGGAACCATTCACGAAATCGACTACGACAAACTGGGCCGAACGACTCAGGATCGTGTCACGACACTGGGTACTGGCGTTGATGGAGCCGTACGACGTATTGGTCTATCTTATGATGCGCGTGGGCTTAACACGGAAATCGGCAGCTATAAGAATGCCACAGCCGGTCAGGGAACACTCGTCAACGAGGTCCAGTTTGCCTATAATGATTTCAGGCAGGCCATTACCAGTTATCAGTCGCATGCGGGAGAGGTGAATGTGAGCACCAGCCCCAAGGTTCAAACCAGTTTTGCCAATGGCAGTGACAATACGATTCGTCCCGCCAGCCTGACCTACCCGGATGGCCGCGTGCTGTCTTACAGTTACGGTTCGTCGGGAAGTATCGACGATGCGACCAGCCGTGTGGCGGCGATTGTGGACGACGACCTCAGTGCTACCCATCTGGCCGAGTATTCCTACCTCGGTATGCGCAGCCCGGTCATCGCTGATGAGACCGAACCGGATGTGAAATACACGCTGGTCGGCACAGCGGGAGGCAACGATCCGGATACCGGCGACATTTATCGCGGCATGGATCGCTTCGGTCGGATTAAAGAGTCCCTCTGGTATGACTACGGTGCTTCTGCTGATAAGGCAAACATCCAGTACGGCTACGACCGAGCCTCCAATCGGACCTGGCGGTATAATCCCCTGGATACAACCCACAGCTTCGATGAATTTTATTCCTATGATGGTCTGCAGCGTCTAAAAGAAACGGATCGCGGCGAATTGAATGCCCCGAAGACCGGCATCAATATGCTCAAATTCGCTCAGTCCTGGTCGCTCGATGAAACCGGAAACTGGAAAGGCTTCCAGCAGGACAATACGGGCAATGGAACCTGGGATTTAGAGCAAACCCGCACGAGTAACACAGCCAATGAAATCACTGACATCACCGAGACGGCTGGCTCGAGTTGGATCACTCCCGCGTACAACAAAGCGGGCAATATGACGACGATCCCGCAACCCACTGATCTGACAGCCAGTTTTACCGCAACCTACGATGCCTGGAATCGGCTGGTAAAAATTATGGACAGCAGCAACACGGTTGCCGAATATGCCTATGATGGTCGCAACTTTCGGATCATCCAGAAATCCTACGTCAGCGGATCACTGGATGAAACCCGACATCTTTACTACACCGATTCCTGGCAAACCATCGAAGAACGCATCGACAGCGAAACCAGTCCCGAACGCCAGTTCGTCTGGGGAATGCGCTACATTGATGACCTATTTCTTCGCGACCGCGATACCACCGGCAACGGCACACTGGATGAACGCCTCTACGCGTTACAGGACGGCAACTGGAATGTCACGGCGATCTGTGATGAAAACGGTGATGTCCAGGAACGCTATGCCTACGACAGTTACGGCAGTCCTACGTTTTTAACCCCCAGCTTTGGTTCCCGCAGCAGCTCCAGTTTTAATTGGGAAACTTTCTATGCAGGCTATCGTTGGGAATCTGCTTCAGAACTATTTCATGTGCGTAATCGAGCTTATCATTCTTTTATGGGGTGCTGGACTCAACGTGATCCGGTTGGATATACAGACTCATTGAGTCTGTATGAATATGAGTTTGGAAAGCCTTTTATCTTTACCGACCCTTATGGTGATCAAGCTTATATGCCAAACTGGAATCCATATGAAGAAAATGTTAAGTGGCATAAAATCCAGGAGCAGAAACGCCTAAATGAACTACATAATACCATGAAATGGATGACAGTTATTGCTGATAGTTATGCACAGACTGGTGATATGAACCGGACTTTAAAAAGATTTAACGACTTACCTCAGGGCTATATCCAAGATCCTGTTCGACCATTTAAATTCCCCGCTAAGACTTATCAAAGCACAACTAATAAAATGATTTACAGCTGGGAGAATTATAACCGGATTGGATTATTTAATGTGGATGCCGGCCAATCAATCATGAATTTGATGGGATCAGGAACTGCGCACAACTATCCAGTTATTCCAGGATTTCAAATTTCTAATAACCAATTTTGGAATGAAAACCCTATTAGTGCGATAGGTACATTAACGCACGAACCACAGCATGACCTTGGATTAGGACCATTTCTAATGGGCATTGGAGGACATGCTAATGATGGATCAGGTTATCACATTCATGGAGTACCAGCTGGAACATATTTAGAAGGTAATATCGAGGATTTAGCCAATTGGATTGAGAGGTTCATTGATCCTCAAACTCGCGATAGGAAAGATAATTTATTGGAACAGATTATAAGACTCTCCACTCAAGAGCCGCCGGTAGCTCCTCCGTATTTACCAAAGCCTAGTAGTAGTCCAGTAACCCCCAAAGGCCGAAAGACACCTTCTTGTCCAAATTTGCCAGGTCTATTGAGAGAGAAGGATTCGTCCGGACGAGACATTATGCCGATTGGGACAATGCCTGGAGGTAGGCAACGGAATGGGAAAATACCTATTTATAAATAATTAGCTTCGAGACCAGATCAAACGTAAAACGTTAGTAACATTGTAAACTAGAAAACTCCATTAATTCGACGCTTAATGAATTGCATTCTTCAAGGAGAATTCATGAATAGAAACCCGCGATTAAGTTCGTTTCTGCTTTTAGGGGTATTGGTGTCACTTACCATAACGATCCCTGCAGCTTACCATTTAAAATCGTTTTTTTATCAAATTTTACTTTTGGGAATATTCTTAGGACTACTCATTTCTTTTTTGTTATGGAAAAAGAGTATCTCGCACACAGTCGTCGATATCATAATTGGTGGCAGTTGCTTCTTTTGGATAAGTCATGGCTCAGATGTTCGGTCTGTCTTAACATTTTTTATTGGAGGCTTGATGGGACTTGGAATCAGCTTTCTACCTTCTTACTGGAGAATAGGTATTTTCACTCCAATGCTATTTGTTTTAGCAATATTTGGGCTTGGACTGTTAACTTCCCCATAAAGAACTCTCAAAAGGGACTAGGCTCAACTTAATCGACGTGTCTCCCAAGCCCTACAGTAGTACCTAACCCAATAATCGAAAACTCAGGGACATAAATAGGGTCTGATAAACATAAAAAGGGGCTGGTCAAATCCTGTTCGGCAAGGCGGTTGCCCTCGGCGTTTGATTTTTGGATCAGGGCTTTCGATAATTGTAAAATCTGCGGAGAGAGTGCGAGTGTTGAACACAAAAGGGGGTCTGGTCTCAATTCTAGTGGACCTGACCCCTTATTTCTTCCACCTTAAAAAAAGAAATGATCTCTAAGCAGACTAACTTACGAAATGTATTTGAGGTTCACAGATGAAACAATCACGGTTGATAAAATTATTGTTTATACTGACAGGAGTGCTTGTAGCTTCACTCCTGGCAGTTCAAGCGTGTATGGTGATAATTATTCATTCTGTGTCTGCGAATCCTTGTGGATTGAATAAATCTATCATGGTAGAAAATACATCTCACGCAGAAAGATTAATATCCCAAGGTATGTTTGATAAACCATGTGGTGGAATATATCCAATCCACGCTGCTTCCCAAAAAGCGAATCAGCAAATCCTGAAACTTTTGCTGAATAAAGGGGAAGACCCAAATCGTCTAGATGACGCAGTATTCATGTCTCCTATAATGTGGCTTGTTACGGGTACTGGTCTAACAAATGAAACAAGCATTGAGTGTTTTGAATTATTAGCAGAAAACGGTGCCAACATAAATCTGAAGTCTCCCGATACAGGGCTGTCTCCTCTTCACTTAGCTGTCGATTCCAGGGACTTTAAAACAACGAAAGTTCTCATTGAACGAGGCGCAGAAATTGATGCTCAAGATAAACAAGGAAAAACACCTTTACACTATGCAGTTGAGTATAAGAATGAAATGCTTGTTGAACTCTTATTGGATAGTGGAGCAAACAGCTCGCTTGTTGATAATAATAATGAAACACCTCTGGATATCGCCAAAAGAATGAATTTCCCGGATATTCAAAAACGATTAACCGAGCAATCTAAGACCGAATAAATATCCTCTATACTGACAGCTGGATACAAAAAGGGGCAGATCTCAATTCCAAGAGACCTGCCCCTTATTTCTTCTCCTTTGAGAAAAAGGGGTCAGGACTTTTTTGTTTTGCTCCAGTTTCTGTTATACTTCAGTCATGCCTAGATCGAAGCGAATTTGTCCTGCTGGTGAAGTGTTTCATGTGCTGAACCGATCTGTTGCGCGGCTGACTCTATTTGAGAAGCCGGACGACTATGCTGCT
Organism: Gimesia alba; assembly: GCF_007744675.1. NCBI lineage: Bacteria > Pseudomonadati > Planctomycetota > Planctomycetia > Planctomycetales > Planctomycetaceae > Gimesia > Gimesia alba. The sequence goes on along the minus strand of NZ_CP036269.1, from coordinate 5,324,926 downwards.
TTTATGCGGGTGGTGGAGGAGACGTGGCAGAAGAACCCTCTGCCGATCTTTGCGATGTCAGTGATGCCCAATCACTGGCACTTTGTCGTACGGCCTACGACGGATACCCAGTTGACGGACTTCTTCCGACTGCTCACCGTCACCCACACAATGCGCTGGCACGCTCGCTATGCAACTGGCGGCACCGGGCATCTCTACCAGGGACGCTTCAAGTCATTCCCAATTCAGCCTAACGACCATTTACTGACCGTCATGCGTTACGTCGAACGCAATCCCTTGCGAGCGAATCTGGTCAAGAAGGCAGAGGAGTGGGAGTACGGCTCTGCCTGGGCCCGGCAGCAGAAACAGGCCACGCCGGAATGGCTGGCGACGCCGAAGAATCCACCGCTGCCACGAAACTGGCGGGCACTGGTCAACAAACCCCAGACCGAAGCCGAACTGGCCGCCCTCCGCAAATGCATCACCCGCGGCACCCCCTTCGGTAATGAAAAATGGACCAGCAACACTGCCAAAAGGCTCTCATTGGAAAGCACCACCCGACCCCGCGGCAGACCCCGTCTTATAAAAGAGTCCTGACCCCTTTTAAGTCGCTCAGATCAGTCAGACGGCGATTGAGTATGTGAATGGTGTTCCAGAAACTCCCCAGACGCTCATCTTCCTGGCTGATGGTCATGGCAGTACGCGCGTCCTGGCTGATGCTGCTGGTGCAATTGCCAGCATTTCCGGAGTCGAGCAGCTCTTCTTTTATGATGCGTATGGCAATCTGCTGAATATGCAGGCGACACAGGCTGCGACCAGTTATCTATATAGTGGTGAGCAATTTGATCCCAAAATTGGTCAGCAGTACCTGCGTGCTCGCTACTACGATGCGACCACAGGACGCTTTAATCGGCTCGATCCGTTTGCAGGAAATACAAATGATCCACAGTCACTGCATAAGTATCTCTATACTCACGCTGATCCAATTAATGGAACTGATCCGAGTGGTTTATCGAATCTTCCATCTGCGCTTGGTGGACTCTCGATTGGCTCAACCCTAGGTAGTTTTATTAGCGCAGCGGTAACACAAGTTCTAATAAATGTTGCTACTTCAGCAGCAGTTTATTTAGGAGAGGTTTACAAACAGAAAATACGTCCGATCCCCAGGAATAAGCTTGGTATAGACCAAGGGTATGCGGAACTCGCACGAGCAGTATATTCGCAAGATACTAAAGGCGCACGTCCAGTCTGGAAAAGAAAAGCCCGCTTCAGTGATGATGCATCTGGTTACAAAGCTGCTCTGTATGAGAATAAAGATACAAGAGAATTGGTTCTTGCCTTCGCTGGAACGGAAGAACTAAATCCTATTCAATGGCCGCTGCTTGGGATTGATATGGTTACAAACATAGCCTATGGATTATTCAACAGTAGTCTTCAATATCAACGCGCAGTTGATGATTCCTGGGATGTCATTCGCAAATTCCCGGGTCGCAAGCTTCGGTTTGTTGGCCATTCCCTTGGAGGGGGATTGGCAACTGTTGCGTCTTTGTCATATAATATAAAAGCGACGACCTTCAATGCAGCTGGAGTTCATCCTGTAGGCAACTTAATTATTGGACGGGGACAATTATTTCCTGCTCCGAATCCAGTTTTTGAATGGTTTTTTAATCCAGGACCTAAAGCAGATAAATTCGTAGATGCGTATCGTGTTCGAGGAGAAGTTTTAAGTACTTTGCAAGATCTTCCGCCTGCATATGCGAATGCTTGGCAATTTGGAAGAGCTTTTTATGGGATAGCAGGAGCCGGCGCATTAGCTATTCTGATGCCAAATTCTGCTGGTAAAGCGTATTGGCTTCCGAGCCGTTATTATATCGACCCATTTAGTAGACATACTATTGGTACCGTGCTTGACTCATTCGATATTGTGTTAAAATGACCAAAATCTTTCTTCAATCTGTGGCGAGTAAAACCTATTATGTCTGGGGTTTCGGAATATTTTTATTACTGCTTCAGAGTTGCAGTGGATCAGCGGGTGGGGTGGATGTGTGGGAGGCAGTGGAGAAGGAAAATCTGAAGGCCATCGAACAATATGTCAAAGCGGGCGGAGACGTGAATTGTCAGTCATGGGATGGAGTAACGCCATTACTCAATGCTTTGATCAACAGGAAACGAAAAAGTTATGAGAAGTTACTCAAACTTGGTGCAAACCCTAATATCATCGCTGATAACGTAGCGAGTATGCCCCATTATAATCGTTCAGTGATGACTGATGCTGCTCGTATCAAAGATACATTCTGGATAAAGCTTGCTCTTGAGCATGGTGGAAATCCAAATCTTCAAATTAAAAGTTCTGATAAAGTGCGTAATAGTACTGTATATCAATATGCTCTAGAAAATGATGCGTTTGAAAATATAAAACTGTTAGTTAAACATGAGATGGATCTTAATCTAATTGATAAGCGGGGAGAAACACCATTAGTCTTGGCAGCTAATTATGCACGATTTGATATCGTCTATTTTCTCTTAGAGGCCGGCGCAAACTACAAACAAAAAGGAACAAAGGGTTCTGAATCTTTTATTGAGTTTATGAGGACAAGGGAACTTGGGGAATATCCAGATGAAGAGACGAATCAATGGCTTGCAAAAGTCTTCGATTGGTTGAAAGCAAGAGGTGCCCACCCTAAAGCTCAGATGAAAGTTAACGATCGATCATAGTTGATCGGATGAAAAAGGGAACATACTTCATGAAAGGCTTACGCCGTGCATCACTTTGGAGTAAGTTAAATAAAGAACAAATGGTGGAATGGTTCCATGATAAACTTCGTTGTGATTGGATTACTCGGCTTGCTGATATGTATTGCTATTGGTATGCTTGAAAGTGCTGGTATAGCGATGTTAATAGGGTGTATCCGTTTAATTCTGCGAGTTGAAAGTGATTGGGTAAGAATCATCGTTGTGTCTATTCTTTTGGCTTTCTGTAGTCTTGTAGGTTGGTTTATTGTTAAATGACTGCCACGACAGACATAAAAAGGGGGTAGCGACGAATGTCGCGCTGTCGCTGAAATATTGATTTGTATTTGCACAACGCCTTCTGTGTGACGCAGTCACGATTTTAATATTCTGATTTTTTGTCAGTTCGCTGGAAATTTTGTTTGGCAAAACCTCTCCTGGCATGATGCCAGATAAAACAGCTTTTGGCTTGGATGTAGTGTTATCTTCCCTTTTTAAAAGAACGATGATGCAAGATCGTTCGCTCCCGTAGGTCGACGGTCTGCGCTGGCATGTCCACTGCACGAGCGCTTATTCGGGGCATGTTACAGGTGAGTTTTATTCATGCGCGGTGCGGGGTGTTCATCTCTCATGCTGCCGGTGATATCGGGTAGGATTTGTTTACCGGTGGGTTGGTTCTTTGATCTGGTTTCTACCGGCGGCGTGGTAGTGTTTCTTAATTCGAACGGTCCTTACCAATGACGTACAACCGGGGCTAAGGCCCTGCGGCTAATTGGGCTTTCCTGTTGTCAAAGTCCTGAAAACAAGGGTAACAGCACATCGACTCGTCCCTGTATCTGGAGAGAGTATCATGATTGTGAAACGGATTTTTGCGAACTGCGTGGGGGAGTCAAGGGGGCGTTGCGTATTTTCGTCAGGAATGTCATTTGATCTCCTGGGATGGGCTTGTGATGTTCTGGGAATGTTAAATGAAGTCTTGCGATGTCGTTTGATAACTGAGGTGCATCGGAGCAGTGGTTGGGAAAATCGTGCTGAAACAAGCGGGTTTGATGGTGCTGATGATTTCAGTGGTTTGAAAAGGGTCACTGAACCCGTAGTGCTCACTCACGCGCGCGACGTTATCTCCGCATGATGATCTTGATCTGCGCGATGCGGTCAAGTCGAAAATTGACAGTCGTGAGGTGACGTCGTTTCCTGGATCAAAGCAGGGGAGTGGAGATGCTGGCGTCCTCGGGAAAGGCTGCGCCAAAAAGAAAAGCCTGCCGAGGGTAACACAGCTGGCAGGCATGGGGCACAACTCAAACCCATTTTCCGAAAGAGGGAAATAATGAAGTTTCAAACAGAAACCAACGCAGTCATTCAGATCAGCGTTGTGAAAAGAGTGTGATTCGATCTCGTCAAGTGAGTTTCTCTCTCCATTTCTCTTGATAGGAAAAAAGGAATGCCACAAGACTGCCACAAATATTTTGGTCACTCATGAGTTTACATTTGCTATCGCAGGCCTGGATTAGTCTCTCTGACTACTATAATGCCGATAATTGTACTGGACTCACCACTCCGATCAGATGTGATATTGGGGATCTTGTTGTAAATATACATGGCGTTGCATCTCCATTTCGGGTAAAATCAGGCGGCCAGATTCAGTTTCTTGACCAGGCTCTGTGCGTATTGAAAATACACTTAAACGCTGATAGAAGCGGTTTTCAAACAACCAGACTTTCAAGAGGCCCGACTTTCAATAGGATTCTACGTTTCCCTTTGTGATTGGACAGACTGCTAATATGAACGATAAAATCAATCGCCGCCGATTCATTCTTCGGTCCTTTGCCGGATCTCTGGCTTTGCCTGGGCTGCCATCCCTGATGACGGGCTCACTGGCGGGGAATTCCGCGATTACTGAGTCTCGTGGGGCCGGTGCGGGGGCACAACGGTTTGTCGCTGTCGGGAACTTGCTTGGTTTTCAACTGAAACATTTTTTTCCTGAGAAAACAGGCAAAGGGTATGAAGAGACGACGCTGCTCAAGCCTCTCGCAGCCAATCGAGATCAGCTGACGGTCTATCGCGGACTCGATCATGGACTTCGCGGCGGCCACTTTGCCGTGCATACGTTCCTGTCGGGTTTGCTCCATCACGAGTCCAAGAATCGGACAGACGGCAACGTTACCATCGATCAATTCATCGCGGATGAAATCGGTAATCAGACACGCTTTCCGTCGCTCACGGTCGGGTCTGAAGGGGGAATTCATGGTGGCTGTCAACTCTCTTGGACGAAGTCAGGTGTGCGGGTTCCGCCGATCACAGGGCCTGCGGAATTGTTTGACCGACTCTTCATCGCGGATTCGAAACAGCTTCAGGCACAGAAAGTGAAAGAGAATTCACTGCAAGCGTCGATTCTTGATTCGATTCACGACGAAGCCCGCTCGCTTTCGAAACGAGTGAATAGTGAAGACAAGGCGAAACTCGATGAGTATTTCAGTTCCATTCGCGATGTCGAAAAACGTCTGAAGCTCCGTCAGATCTGGTCTGATCAGCCCAAGCCGAAAGCACCCTTCGACAAGCCCGCCGATAAGAACACCGTTGAAGACCTGCCTATGCTCTACGAATTGATCGCGCTGGCTTTGCAGACAGATTCAACACGGATCGCCACGCTGGAAATTGGCGGCAGCTTTTTGCCACAGCACCTGGGTATTAATAAGTCCTACCATGGTCTTTCGCATCACGGTAACAACGAAGAGTCGGTTGGGCACCTGGTCACCCTTGAGCGATATCAGATCGAACAGTTTGGAAAATTCCTGACCCGTCTGGCTGGAATATCCGACGGCGAACAGACGCTTCTCGATTCCACGGCGGTCCTGTTCGGCAGCGGCATGGGGAATGCCAATTCACACACCAACTCAGATTTACCCATCATTCTGGCTGGAGGCGGGTATGGGACTGGCGAATTTAAGAAAGCCCCCTCGAAAGGCCCGGGCAAAGTCCCTCTGTGCAACCTCTTCCTGGATATCGCCCAGAGAATGGGGGTTGAGAAGGAATCGTTCGGAACGAGTACCGGAAGGTTCTCTTGAAGATGAATACACAGTTTATAGAGACTCTCAGTATGCGAGCATTTCGCGCCGTTTGCGGATTCGTTATCAGCGTTTCCGTGCTGCTGCCTTGCTCAGCAGAGGAAAAGCAGCACAAACACAATCCAACCGTCACCCGGCTTTTAAAGAAATACTGTCTTGATTGCCATGACATCAAGACTGCGGATGGTGAGCGCGAGTTTGAATCGTTCTCGCTGCCGATCAAAACCCAACAGCAGCTGATCACCGCTGATGGAATTATCGATCAGGTCACACTGCGGAAAATGCCACCGGAAGAATCGGACCAGCCGACCGATGAAGAGAGACTCGCTTTAATCGGTGCCTTGCGAGACAGTATTCAGGAAGCGCGCAGCCAGTTTGAAAGTACCGGGTCACGCACGATCATGCGTCGCCTTTCCAATCGGGAATATGAAAATACCCTGGCGACTCTGTTTGGCCGTCGTGTCGACACGCTGGGATTAACGGCGGACTTCCCGAAAGAAGAGACCAGTCAGCACATGGACAATATCGGTGAGTCGCTGGTGACTTCCGGATTTCTGTTGGATCAGTATATTCAAGCCGCCTCCCGACTGGTAGAAGCCCGTCTTGGAAAACCTGAAATGAAACCCAAGTCGTGGCACTTTACTGACAATTTCAAACAGTATGAAGAACTGTCGGGCTCGCATCGAAGTGTCTTCAAATATCGGTATCTCTGTCTCTACGAACAGCCCAACACTGATACGCGCCAGGGGGGCTACGGGCACATTGAAGATTTCCTGGCGGGCGTGCCGATCTCAGGGCTTTATGACATTCAGGTGCAAGCGCAAGCGATGCACCGCGACACTCACTACGATCCCAAGATTTTCCGCATCGACTTTTCAGAACCATTTCAATTGGCGGTTGTTCCCGGTGATGTGACGAAAGGTCATATCCATTATCCCCAGGCGATTGAACCGATCCTGGCAAGCACCGTGGTTCCAGATGACAAACCAGAGTGGTTCAAGTTTCGCGTCTGGCTTGAAGCAGGGCAGACACCGCGCTTCATTTTTCCAAATGGACCTTATGAGTCGCGTGCCTCTGTCATCGCACTTAACAAACGCTATAAAGATGAATTCAAAAATCCGGATACCGGTGTCAGACGGAAGGCGTTGCTTCGCGAGGGAAAGCTGCCTCATATCAGGATCGGCGAAATCAAAATCCATGGTCCAATTTCAGAACCAGCCGGCAGCAAAGAAGAGATCGCCGTGTTCGGGAAAGAGGGGTTTCAGGAAGACCATGCGCTGGAACAACTCTTTGCCTTTGCGAACAAAGCCTATCGGCGTCCGTTAAACGAATCGGATCAACAGCGGATCAAAGCGCTTTACGAGCTGCGATTGTTCGAGCAAGCAACGCCACGTCAGGCGGCTCTCGATACACTCAAGATGATACTTTGCTCTCCCTCCTTTTTGTACCTCAGCGAGATCACTCCCGAGGATGAGCTCGAATTGCACCCGTATGATCTGGCGTCGCGACTTTCCTATGCGCTCTGGACAGCACCCCCTGATGCAGAGTTATTCGCCGCGGCCGCCTCTGGTCGACTGAAGAAAAAAGAAGAATTACAGAAGCAGATTCGACGTCTGCTGAAAGATCCACGTTCTGATGAATTCGTCAATGGTTTCCTTGATAGCTGGCTGAATCTTCGCGCCATTGGTGACCAGCCTCCACCGCGCAGAGCTGCGTGGGAATACTACGCTCAGAACCTGCCTGAGTCGATGAAACAGGAAGCTCGCTTGTTTTTCCGTTCCCTGCTGGATGAGAACGGATCGGTGAATTATTTTCTGGACGCTGACTTTACTTTTGTTGACAAGAAACTGGCCCATCTCTATCAGTTACCAGAGAAAGACAAGCTGCGACTGAAAGATGGTTTCAGGCGTGTCAAGCTCTCTGGCACGAAACAGCGTGGAGGGTTGTTAGGCATGGCTGGTGTGCTGACGGTCAGCGCCAATGGCGTTGATACCTCTCCGGTAACGCGCGGTGTCTGGGTTCTCGAAAATCTACTCGGAACACCACCACCGCCTCCTCCAGACGAAGTGCCTGCCATTGAGGCTGATGTCAGCGGGGCAACGACAATTCGTGAGAGACTGGCAAAACACAGCACGGATCAAACGTGTTACGTATGTCATCGAAACATCGATCCACACGGTCATGCATTGGAATCATTTGACCCTATTGGCCGGTGGCGAAACAAGTACCCCAAACCGAAAGGAAAAGGAGTCGGTCCTAAAGTCGATCCGACAGGCAAACTTCCTTCTGGGGAAACATTCACTGATTTTGCCAGCTTTAAGCATGTGCTGCTCGAAAACCGTCTTGATCAGTTCACCCACTGTCTGATTGAAAAGCTGCTCACGTACTCAACCGGACGGCAGATGGAACGGTCCGACCAGTACGAGATCGAAGACATACTGAAACGTGCCAAAGCCGAGAACTACGGCCTGCAGACAATCGTGCTCGAAGTCATGACGTCCCGAATCTTTCGATCGCGTTAAAACAGCACGGCTACAATCAGGAATTTCCACACAGGGACAAAGACGAAACAAGTGGGGTGCACAATAAAACAATGGCTCGAAACCTTTTTTACTAGAGGTTTCGAGCCATGGTTCATTGAATGCGGAGAGAGGGGGAAACTCACCCCCGGGTTTCCACAAGTTATTTTTCGGTCTGTCTTTCTGTTGTTAGTGCTTTCTGTCGTTACTCTTGCGATCAGTGTGTTCTTCACGGTTGGTAACGGTTATCACCGGTTGTTGGGGAAACAGTCTAACACATTTTTATCACAATTTACGGGTTTAGAAGCCGTTAGTGACGAGCGTTATGTGGTTCCGATTCCGTCCTTAGCAGGCTTTGGTTTTTACTTTGTATGTGTGCCTCTTCAGAAACATTTGCGAATTCTGTTTTATGGCAGATTTTCCAAAGATGAACAAAGGCAGCAAAGTATTGAAGACCAACTGCAATATTGTAAGGAATTTCTGTCTGAGATGGGGGTGGATGTCTCATCACTTGATGAACAGTGTGATCGTGGAATTTCAGGTGAAATTCATAGTCGGCCAGGTATTGACCAAGTTCGTCAGGGAATCTGGAAACGCAATTGGGACCTGATTATCTCTGAGGATTCCAGTAGGCTGTTTCGAGGTATTTCTCCGTGCATGGATCTGGTTGGTGCGGCTGTCGACAATGATATCCGTGTAATCTGTATCAATGACCGGGTTGATACAGCCAACGACGACTGGCAACAGCGGTTGGAGGAAGCTCAGAGACACCACGGACAAGATAACTATTATACTCGCTTTCGCATTAAACGGGCGCTCAATGGCCTGTGGGATATGGGAGCAGCCATTGGGCCAATTCGAGCTGGATACGAACGGTATCAGAAAAATCCGGAACAGCATAAAGCTCCCAAATTTGATCGTGTCGATCCAGATTGGGCGGGAATGATTCGCGATGCGTTTCAGATGGTTGCGGATGGGCGCCCGTTAGATTTGATTGCGAATTATTTGACAGAACAGGGCCTCCCTAAAGGGTCAAATGCACAGAAAGAGGAATGGACTGAGGGCAATGTTCGCAGCATGGTTCGTTGCTCTCTTTATCGAGGAGAGGAAATATTTCGCAAGACGATCTCTCGTAAACAACATACGACAGGTAGGTCAAAACAAATTAGAAATCCAGATCCAGGGAATATTCAAACTCGAGCGATGCCACACTTAAGAATAATTGAGGATTGGCTTTGGTATAAGGCGAATGAAGTGATTGATCAAAGAGGAGCGAGATCAAGTTATCCTCAGGGGATCGATCATCCACTTTACGGGATTTCCAGAGATTCTCGCAGCCCTCTGTCGAGATTATTTATCTGTGGGATCTGTGGGAGTAAGATGCATATGGACGGTCGAAGAGAGGGTGGATTTCGTTGCAGTGCAGCCTCGAAAAATCGGTGTTGGAACAGTGCTACAGCGCTGCGTGATTTTGTTTATCGTTAAATTGGAAGCAGGGTTTCTGAAGTTATCCTGCAGTCCTCCAAAGCGATTCTAGATCCTCTGATTGCCTACATCGAGAATTTACTGTTGACTCCAGTAGAAATCGAAAAATTAAGAGTTGGGTTGAAGAAACGCCGTGCTGAACTCAAACGGCAGAAGGACAACCTGTTGAAGGTGGTTATGAAAAGTGGGGATCCTCCAGAGTTTGTCATTGTCAAAGCCGAGGAAATTCAGGCTCAACTGGATGGTCTGAGGCGGGATGAAGAGCAGCTGGAGAGTCAGTTAACCCAAGCCAGAATGCTGCCATCCCGAGATGAGATTATTGAGAAATTCCAGGGGGCTGCCGAGCAGATACTTGCAATGGAACGCAGTTCAGGTGCGGTATTGGAGCAACTTCTAAAAGGCCCCATTCGAGCGGTCCCTTGCCAGCAATTTGGTCGTAATAAGGTGGTTCTTCGGGCAGAAATGACACTTCTCCTTTCTGAAATCAGAATACAGGGGATAGAACTACATTCAGCTGGCCGAGAGGAGGTTCCAATTAATCCTAAAATATTTCAAAAAGACGTTGTCGTCGATTTATTTGAGCCTTCAATTGCGCCCAGGTATGCGATGTCGGCTCTGAACTATTACAATCTCAATTCAGATCACCGACCGACATTAGAGGAGATTGGTTCCTATCTCGGGATTTCGAAACGAGGTGCCCACCTTGCTCTCCAGATGGGAAAAGAACTTCGGAGACAAGGGCTGAGTGATCCCTTTGTCCCGCTGACAGAGGCACCGGAAAATGCCTCTCGCAGGCGTCCTCAACAGACTGCCTGAAGCAAAACAGGTCCAGCGATAGCCATCCAGCAGGGGGGGCTATTGTTGTTTTTTTAGCTATTAGAGAATTCTGTATTCTGGGGAGGAATAAATGGGTTCTTACAAGTTGATTGTATCTGTGAGTTTCATTCCAAGAGACAACAAAAACAAGCGGAATATAGTTGTTATCTTTCTTCATCAAGTAACCTTCCCCTCCCGTTTCCTGATCCATGCGGTATGCGAGAGATTTTGTTATCTTGTATTCACAAAAAGGACCAGATCTATGAAACGAAAACGATACACAGAAGAACAAATTGCCTTCACTTTACATCAGGCGGAATCAGGAACTCCGGTTGCGGAAGTAACCCGCAAAATGGGAATCTCCGAGTAGATCCTCTACTGCTGAAAAAAGAAGTTTGCCGGGATGGGAGTGGCTGAGTTGCGGCGCCTGAAACAGCTTGTGGCCGATCTCAGCCTCGATGAAAAGATGCTGCAGGATGTAGTCCAGTGAAAGGTATGAGGTCTGATCGTCGTCGCGTAGTGGTGAAGCGGCTTCAGGCAGGTTATTTCCAAAATGAACGTCGTGTTTGCAGGGCATTGAATTTTCCCCGAGTCAGCCACCGTTACAAAAGTATTCGAGACGAGCAGACCGAATTACGAATCCGGTTACGTGATCTTGCCAGTACCCGTGTGAATTTCGGTTATCGGCGGTTACATATTCTCTTGTTGCGTGAAGGATGGAATGTGAATCACAAGCTGGTTTACCGACTTTTTATCGAAGAAGGCCTACAAATGCGTCGAAAACATCCACGGCGGAATCGAAGTTGCCAGGTCCGAGTAACGCGACCGAAAGCCAGCTGCACTAAATGAGAGTTGGAGTATGGACTTCATGGCCGACCAGCTGTTTGACGGGAAGCGATTCAGGCTGTTGACGTTAGTCGATAACTTTAGTCGTGAGAGTCTTGCCATTCGAGTCGGCACGCGGCTGACGGGGGATGATGTAGTAGCAGCATTGGAACGAGTCAAAGAGGTTCGGGGCTGACCTCAATCGATTCGCGTGGATAACGGTCCCGAGTTCATTTCGAAGAGCCTGAACTGGTGGGCTTAATTCAACAACGTGACTCTGGATTTCAATCGGTTTGGAAAACCGACGGAAAATGCGTATATTGAATCGTTCAACGGACGGGTTCGCCAGGAATGTTTAAACCAGCATTGGTTTATAAGCTTGGCAGACGCTCAAGAACAAGTTGACCAGTGGCGGCTGTACTATAACGTAAACCGCCCGCACTGCTCACTGGGAATTCTAACATTCCAACTGGCTCAAGGTTAGGGCAAAGTCACGCAATTTCCACAAGCACAAACCACTCGCATCTCGTCCTCGCAATTTCTACAATAACTCAAGGACAAGTTTCAAAAAAAGAGTACACCTCGTACCCAAAATACTAGGTCATTTTCCTGTCCTTGTCCAAACCAACCCAATAAAAGCCTTGCCAGAACGCAGCATATCGACAGGAGAGGTTTTGCCAAAATCAAACTCCAGAGGACTAGTGCTGTGTCATGTTTTGATTTTGGGATAGAGTGATTTCAATTTCACTCGGGCGTTCTGAACTTTGAATTGCCAGTCCACTCCACGCTGCTTTTTGTTGGCGTACTTCGACCAGGCTTTGGTTTCCGCTCGCAACAGTCGTGCGGATTCGAAGCGGCGACCAGTAACGTACTGTCGGGGCATCGTGCTCAGTTCGTTTTCAGCGATGTTCAGCCAACTGCCATGAATGGGAGTGTGGCGAAATTCGATCCGCCGGACCAGTGAGCGCGCCTTCTCTGCGGGGAACGCTTCGTAAAATGCCCCTTTGGTGTGCGTGTTTAAATTGTCGCAGACGACGATCACTTTTCTGGCAGAACGGTAGCGCGTTGTCAGCAGCCGTTCCATTTCAATGGCCCAGTCGACTTTGGTCCTTTGATCGCGGACACGGACCTCACGCCAACCCGACAACGGTTCTGTAAACAGGAATACGCTGACAGTTCCACACCGCTCATATTCATAGTCGACTCGACGTGCCTGTTTTCTGGTCGCCGGTATGGGCTGGCGAACTTCTTTGTGAAGCTGGACGGGTTGCTCATCCATGCACAGCACGGGATATTCGCTGTTGTAAGGTGCTTCGTAGGTGTCCAGAACCTCTTCCATCGACGCTATAAATTCTGCGTCGGCCTCTGGTGGAATCACCCAATACTGAATTTTGCGCTGTGTCATACCGTTTTTTTAAGCGTTTGCCGAATTGTCTCGTGACTGATCGATTCGACCAGTCCCAGTTCCACCACATGTTCCGCCAGCAGCCGAAGCGACCAGTTCGCATATCCTTTCGGCGGTTTACCCAGACGCATGGCAATCACCTGCGCTTCCTGCTTGCCATCGAGAACTTTCTGTCTCGGTGGTGATTCCCGCGCTTTGCCATTCAAGGCGATCTCAAACCCTTCGACGACCAGTCGTTTGCGGAGATTATCAACAGTCTGTACGCGGCACGAAAACGCCTCGGCGATCTTCATGTCAGTCCAGTTCGGTCCCTGCACATCCGCCTTTAGCAGAATCTCCGCGCGCCTCACCTTCTGTGATGAACCTTTCAGCCGCTTGCGGACATCCGTAAGCGTATCTCGTTCCTTCTGCGACAGACGTACCATGTATTTCTTTTCCATATCAGATCCTCCTTGAATACGTAAGGGATCTGATATTCAATCGATCTTGGCAACCTAAATTAGTAAAACTGACGGAGCACTAGTGATAAAAAACAAGACCGCACCACGATGGCACTGTTGCACTAACTCGAATCAAAAACTGCGGCAGCACCATTCGCACTTGGCACATTTCTACCCCACAGCGCAGACTTCTTATAGATTGGCTAGATGTTAGACAGGTGGGTATGGGTGCTGTGGGTGATTAGGCGCGTTTGTTGTGATTGCGTGTAATAGGTGCGGGGTTACGACGACTTGCTGTGTTTTTTTAATCTCTGTTTTTTTCCAATTTTTGTATAGATATACTGAGTTTTGTACGGTATTCTCCTCCTTTTGGCTTATACATAAACTCATTGGGACAACTGTAAACACATCCCACGTGTAAATGGCCCCTGGTTTTTATGTACTGAATCCCATTGCCATTCATTTGTTGTCCACAGTGAAGCAGCAATAGATTTACATTCGGTTGAGAGGAGTTCACCGTGCTCATATCCAATTGGCTCAGTTCTTTGGTTTCCCGTATTCGTCGCCGTCCCCGCTATAATTCCCGCGCGCGACGCGCCATTCGAAAACGGTGGCAAGCCATCCAGCAAAACCGACTCACAACCATAGATCGCTTAGAAGACCGGACTCTTTTAACGGCGCAGGTTGTTGATCTTAATGGCACCGCTGGAGCGGACGATTTCCAGGTACAGATGAATGCGGATGGCGTGACGCTGGAAGTCTGGAACGGCGCTTCTCTCGCGTTCTCCGACCTGCTGACGGAAGTGGCAGAGCTGAACATCAATGGTGGTGCAGGCGCTGATACATTCACTGTCGATCTGAGTAATGGTCTGCCATTTCCGGTTGGCAACATCAACTTTGATGGCGAAGCCGACGGCGGATCGGTTGTATTGGATTCGGGCAGCTACGCTGGTTCTCTGACCACCGTCACCCATACCTTGAACAGTAACACTGCGGGCACCATTTCCATCGACGGTCAGTTGATCAATTACAACAGCACTGGTTCCCTCGCCGATAATCTGGATGTCACTAATCGGGTGTTTGATTTCCTGGGGGCCACGGAAACGGTCACACTCTCTGACTCTGGCACGAGCAGCGATGGCATCTCCAGTATTGATTCCACACTGGGCGCTGCGATCACGTTTGCAAACACGGCGTCTGCCGTCAGCTTGTTAACCGACTCCGGCAGTGGAACTGATGCGATTAACGTCACCGGACTCGACAGCCTGAATGCAGCCGACTTCACCATTACCGGCGACAGTGACGATGATGTGACGTTTCTGACCAATACAACAACCATGGGAGCCAACGACCTGACCGTCAGCGGGCAAACCATCACTGTCAATAGTGGGATTGATTCTACAACAGGAGCGATTTCTCTGACCGCCAGTGAAAACATCCTGCTCAATTCCGGCAGCAGCCTGACCACCGTGGATGGGGGCATCACGCTGCTGGCCAATAATGGCGGGACTGCTCCGGGAACCTTTATCGGCATCGAAGCCAATAATGCCACGATTCAAACCACGGGGACCGGGAATCTTTCATTAACCGGCTACGGTGAAAATGGAGAAGGGATTTATTTACACTCCGGAACCTCAATCACATCCACGGCAACTGGTTCGTCAGCAGGAACGATTACTCTAGAGGGAACCGCAGGAACTGGTGCTGCTTATCAGCATGGTATTCTGCTGATTGATGTTTCGATCAGTAGCGTTGATGGTGCAATCTCCCTGACCGGCCAGGGGGGCGGCGATGGGACTGGCGACAATAACAACGGCCTGTATTTATACGATTCCAGCATCAGTTCAACCGGCACGGGCGCGAATGCTGCTACCATGACACTGAATGGAACCGGGGGAGCGGGGACCAGTATCATCCGTGGTATCCGGACCAATCTGCTTGATTTGAACAGTGTTGATGGTGACATTTCCATTACTGGTATCGGGCAGGGGGGCGTAGCGGGTAGCGACAATGAAGGAATTGTGCTGGGCACGTATACGACCATTTCCTCCACAGGGACCGGCGCGGATGCCGCGAATATTAGTATTCACGGGACAGCGGGAGAGGGTGCTTCGTATAACCAGGGTATTTATACTAGTAGCCTGGCAAATACCAGCAGCGATGCCGGTGATATTTCCATAATTTCGGATGGTAACTACTGGATCGACACCAACAGCGCGATTACGTCGACTTCGGGTGATATTGCAGTCGACGTCAATTATGCGAATGCCAGCAATCTTGGTACCCTGACGATGAACAGTACCACTTCCTTTCTCACGGACAGCGGAGATATCAACATCGACGCGAACGGCGATATTTCCTTAACGCGCGTGTCGACGACAGGAACCGTGACCATCGATTCGACATCCGGCTCGATCTTGGACAACGATGATACCTGGATGGATATTACCGCTGGCACAGCGGCTCTTACTGCCGCCGGTTCGATCGGGACCTCGGGCAACCCGTTGACCACCCAGATGGATTCCCATACCGCTGTCTCTGGAATCAACGACGTTAATATCAACAATCGCGAGCTGTTTTCTATCAATGATGTAACCGATAACGAAGACGGCACCTTCAGCTTTACCGTAAGCATCGCTCACGCGACCGATCAGAACGTAACCGTCCTGGCCAGTACTTCGTATGGGACAACCAATTCAGGTGACCTGACACCGATCAGCAATCAACTGGTCACGATTCTCGCTGGACAGACATCAGCAACTGTTACCGTGAATGTCACCGATGACAGTGTGCTGGAAAACGACGAAACCTTCACTGTCGTTCTCTCCGATCCCCAATACAATGGCGCAACCAATTCCGCTCGAATCACCATCGGAGATGGCACTGGTGTTGGCACAATTCTGAACGATGACACCATAAAAATCATCGACAATGGCGACACCGGATTTTCGCAGACAGGTACCTGGATCACCGCCAGTGGCAATCCTGCCTTCTATCAAGGCGATTATTCCTACGTAGATGGCATCGGTGGTACTGGTCAGAACACCTCGTCCTGGGCATTTACCGATTTGGCCGCTGGAAGGTATCGAATCTCAGGAACCTGGAGCAACGATCCGTTGGGGGCCAGTAATCTGCCCATTACAATCTCCGGCGTCACAGGCGGCGATGTGAATCTGACCGTCAGCCAGAGAGGAGTCATCCAGGATCTGTATGACGACGGTGTCTACTGGCAAGACCTTGGATTCTTTGAAGTAGACGCAAATGGTGTGATTACGATTTCCATTTCTGATGACCAGACCAATGGGTACGTACTGGCAGAAGCATACCGCCTGGAAAGAGCTGACGGCATTTTGTCAGTTTCTGATGTGAGTGTCAGTGAAGAAGCAGGAATCGCCACCGTCACTGTTACTTCCAGCAATGCAGTCGGCGGGGCATTTACTGTGGACTACTCCACCGTTGATGGTACTGCTCTCGCGGGCTCCGATTACACCACGACCAGTGGTACATTGAATTTTACGGGAACCACAGACGGTGAAACACAAACCTTTACAGTTGCTCTCACAGATGATGCGATTGATGAGCAACTGGAATCATTTCTGGTCACTCTGAGCAATGCACAGCATCCTACGGCTAATATCGTCATCGCGAATCAGGGTCAGGTTTCGATTGCAGGCAGTGATGGACCGGTTGTCACCGTGGATGGCACTTCCGCAGCCGACGACTTAAAGCTGCAAATGAACGCCGACGGCATGACGCTGGAAATCTGGAATGGCACAACGCTCCTGCATTCCGGTTTGCTTGTGAATATCACAGAAATCAACATCAACGGCGGCGCGGGCGCTGATACATTCACTGTCGATCTGAGTAATGGTCTGCCATTCCCCGTCGGGAACATCAACTTTGATGGTGAAACTGACGGCGGTTCGGTCGAATTAGAATCTGGCAGCTACGCTGGTGCTCTGAGTACGGTCACACATACATTGAACAGTGATACGGCTGGCAGTATTTTGATTGACGGTCAGTTGATCAATTATACGAGCACAAGTTCCCTCGCCGACAATTTGGATGTGATCAATCGTGTGTTTGATTTCCTGGGCGCTGCAGAAACGATCACGCTCTCCGACTCGGGTACCAGCAATGATGGGCTGACCAGCATTGATTCCACACTGGGCGCTGCCGTTACCTTTGTGAACACGGCTACAGCCGTAAGTATCTCAACAAACTCCGGCAGCGGCGCTGATGCTATCAACGTCACGGGCCTGGATAGTTTGAACGTAGCAGACGTTACGATTACTGGTGATACCGACGATGACGTGACCTTCCTGACCGATACCACAGCCATGGGAGCGAATGACCTGACAGTGACCGCGCAGACCATTGCTGTCGACAGCGGTATTTCTTCTACGACGGGGGCCATTTCTCTGACCGCCAGTCGTAACATTCTCCTTAACACTGGCAGTAGCCTGACGACCATCGATGGCGGAATCACTTTACTGGCGAATAATGGTGGCACGACTACAGGCGACTTCATTGGAATTGAAGCCGATAATGCGTCGATCCAGTCGACCGGAAACGGGGATATATCACTCACGGGGCGGGGAGGTGCTGGAACAGGTGTGAATAGCTTTGGCGTCTCAATCACTAATGGAAGTATCACTTCTACAGGGACTGGAGTGAATGCAGCTACGATTACGATTGATGGAACTGGTGGCACAGGCAGCAGTGGCCATCGTGGCATTTTTGTTTATCAAGCTGACATCTCCAGTGTTGACGGCGATATCTCATTCACTGGAGTTGGCGGAGGGAGTTATACTTCGGATGAAAACTCGAATCATGGAGTCAATTTCCATGAAGTCAATATTACTTCAACAGGGACAGGCGCTAATGCTGCCACGATTACAGTCAATGGAACAGCCGGAACTGGACTGACTGGTAACGTCGGGGCCTATATTTTGGGAACTGACATTACGAGCGTTGATGGAGCTATCTCACTGACCGGAAATGGAACGACTACCTTTGGAGATCACAACTATGGTTTGATCTTGCAGGGGGGCACTGTTGGATCAACAGGAGTGGGAACAGGTGCAGCTACGATCACCCTGAATGGAACAGGTAGCGCAGGTGTCAATGATAATTATGGGGTTTATCTGACGCCGGAAGCTACTGTGACAACAATCGATGGTGATATCAACATTACAGGGCAAGGGGCCGGTACAGGATCTAATAACTATGGAGTGTATCTGACTGGAGGAATCACTTCCACGGGGACAGGAGCCAATGCAGGTCAAATTATTGTGAATGGAACCGGCGGAAACGCGGGAGGAGAGAGAAACTACGGTGTCAGCCTGTGGGCCTCAGTACTGGAACACGATTTTGTTTCCAGTGTTGATGGAGATATCGTCATTTCCGGAACTGGTGGATCCGGGAGCGGGGGGAACCATTTTGGTGTCTTAACTACAAATGGTATGATTTCCTCAACAGGAACAGGGGCGAGTGCAGCAACCGTTACGATCAATGGGGATGGTGGGACCGGTGGGTCCGATAACTATGGCATTTTCCTCTCTGGCACAGAAGTAAGTAGCCAATCAGGCGATCTTTCGTTTGTAGCTGAAGAAGATTTCGTGCTGGGAGGCGGCAGGTCGATCAATTCAAGTTCCGGTAACATTTCTCTGACGGCAGATCACAGTGCGGGTAATAACGGGGGACTTATTTATCTGTATGAAAGCGCATACGTTTATACCGGCTCAGGAGATATTGACTTAGACGCCGATGGTCATATTTACGT
This sequence comes from Gimesia alba, assembly GCF_007744675.1. Taxonomy (NCBI): domain Bacteria; kingdom Pseudomonadati; phylum Planctomycetota; class Planctomycetia; order Planctomycetales; family Planctomycetaceae; genus Gimesia; species Gimesia alba. The sequence continues at coordinate 5,305,877 of NZ_CP036269.1, read as the reverse complement.
GACAAGCTTGACTACATCAGGAACCGTAACCGTGGATACGACATCCGGTTCAATCGTGGATAACGACGATCTCAAATCAGAGGTCTTTGCAACTACGGCAATCCTGAATGCTTACGATTCTGTCGGCACCAGCGGAAATCCCTTAGAGGCCAACGTGGTGAATCTTTCCGGCACTGGAACCTCCGGTGGTTTCTATGTCAATAACTCGATTTATACCCATATTATTGACGATGGAGACAGTGGATTCTCAACCACAGGATGGGATTATAGTAACGCTCCTGGCAGCGAATATAATCAGTCTGATATTCATTATCTGGCCCCCGGTGCGCATCCGGGGGAATCAGCCAGTTGGGCGTTTAGCAACCTTCCGTCAGGCACCTACCGCATTTCCGGATTCTGGGCTCCCTGGACCAATCGTGCCACTAATACAGAAATCACGGTATCCGGAATTGAAGGCGGATCGGTTTCACAGACAGTGAATCAGCAATACCTCACTGCAGACTTGAATGATGCGGGCAAGGACTGGCAGGATCTGGGTTACTTCACCGTTGATGAGAGTGGAACGATTACCGTTACAATGACCAATGAAAATGCCGACGGTTATGTGCTGGCAGATGCGATGCGGATTGAAAAAGTGACCGTGCTTTCAGTCAGCGATGTCATCGTCAATGAAGATGCCGGGACAGCAACATTTACTGTCACATCCAACAAAGCAGCTGGGGCGGCATTTTCTGTTGACTTTGCTACTTCTGACGGCACTGCGATCGCCGGATCGGACTATACCGCTACGAACGGCACACTTAACTTTGCAGGTAATGTGGATGGGGAATCACAAACGATTACGGTCACACTCAACAGTGATACAACGGTGGAGCTCGATGAAAGCTTCGTAGTCAATTTATCCAATGTTCAGAATTCGGGTACATTGAATATCGTTCTGGAGGACGTTCAGGCGACTGGCACCATTACTAATGATGACAGCACTGTCTTTTCAATCGGAACCCCGAATGTCTCAGAACTGGAAGGCGACAGCGGCAGTACTCAATTCAACGTGGTCGTAAATATCTCAAACCCGCTGGATGTCGATCTTCATTTCTGGTCTCCCGTGTTAGACAATACTGCAACAGCCGCCGATGGTGATTTCATTGATCCTCAAATTGGTGGCTATGGAATGATTGCAGCTGGATCTACTTCAGCTACTGTTACATTTACGATCAGTGGTGATACAAAAATCGAAGCGGATGAAGTATTTGACTTTGCCTTCATTGATACGTTTTACAGTTCAGTGAGCCCGTTCACTGTAATTTCAGAAGACTATTCCAACAGCATCAGTTTAGCTGGTGGTGTTGATACACTCTGGGGTACCGGGACCATTATCAACGATGATCATGTGCAAATCATTGATGATGGCGATGCCGGATTCACAATAATTGGTAATGACTGGACTCAAGCTGCTGACAGTGCATTTTACGGCGGTGATATCGAGTATATGAATTCCGGTAATCATACAGGGGACTATGCGAGTTGGGCTTTCAGCGATCTTCCATCTGGAACGTATCGAATCTCGGGTCACTGGTATGTCGATGCCTACCGCGCGACGAACAGCACATTTACCGTTTCAGGGATAACGGGGGGGGCGAGTTCCATACCTCTGGACCAGACTGTGCCACTGGTGGCCGATGTGACTGATGCGGGGTTTGACTGGCAGGACCTTGGTTTCTTTACAGTTGACGGCAATGGTACGATCACTGTCACTCTGACAAGTGATAATGCCGATGGGTACGTTGAAGCCGATGCCATGCGCATTGAAAAAGTCGGTGAAGTTGCAATCTCTAATGTGACGATCGATGAAGCTGCAGGCACAGCAACGTTCAACGTCACATCTAACCGAGCGGTCGGCAGTGCCTTTTCTGTTGACTTTGCTACCGCTGATGGGACTGCTGTCGCGGGCAGCGATTATACAGCGACGAGCGGCACCTTGAACTTCGCTGGTACTACTGCCGGGGAAACACAGACGATTACCGTTACCCTGTCTGATGATGCGGTTGTGGAATCTGATGAAACGTTTTATGTCAACTTGAGTAATCTTGTCACGGGAGGGCAGGCACTCGTCCTCAGCCAGGCACAGGCGAGCGCGACCATATCTGATAACGACAGCGCGAGTCTCTCGATTGCTGATCTGACGGTTAATGAAGGGGCAGGGACAGCCACGTTCACCGTCACTCTGGATCAGGCCGTTCAAGGGGGGGGATTAACCGTCGACTGGTCAACCCTGGATGGAACCGCATTGGCAGGAACCGATTATACGGCTGGTTCCGGTACGCTTAATTTCACTGGTACCGCTGGTGAAACACAGACAATTAGCGTGACCCTGTCCGATGATTCGACGGTCGAATTAGACACAAGTTTTCTGGTCAATCTGTCGAATCTGCAGGCGGGAGGATTGAATGTCACACTGGCCGATGACCAGGCGACAGGCACGATTTCCAATGACGACACTGCGAGTCTTTCGATTGCAGATGTCACCGTCAATGAAAGTGCGGGCACCGCAACCTTCACGGTTACATTGAATGAAGCAGTGCAGGGGGGCGTTGCTGTCGACTGGTCCACCGCCGACGGAACAGCGGTCGCGGGCACCGATTACACGACTGGATCCGGAACCTTGAACTTTGCAGGAACAGCCGGTGAGACACAGACAATCACGGTCACCATTACAGATGATGCGACTGTTGAATTAGATGAAACCCTTCTGGTCAATCTCTCGAACCTACAGTCAGGTGGGTTGAGTGTTACGCTGGCTGATTCACAATCTATTGGTACGATTAGTGATGATGACAGTGCCAGTCTTTCAATTAATGATCTCACAGTGAATGAAAGTGACGAAACAGCCACTTTCACGGTCACTCTCGATGAAGCTGTGCAGGGAGGTCTGAGTGTCAACTGGTTTACCGCCGGTATCGGTTGGGACTCTACTGCAATTCAAGGTGTTGACTACCTCGCTGATTCAGGCACATTAAATTTCTTAGGGACTTTGGGGGAAACTCAAACCATCTCAGTCACACTAATTGATGATAGTGTAGTCGACTTAGATAAAACCTTGTTTGTTATTCTGACGGGATTAGAGGCATCTGGCATGAATGTACTCCTGGCAGATGCAAAAGGGGTTGCGACGATTGTGAATGCGGAAAAGGGCATCCTTTCGATCAACGATGTAACACAGGCAGAGGGGGATTCTGGCACAACGCTTCTTACATTTACTGTTTCTTTAGATACTCCATCTGATGCGGATGTGACAGTTGACTACACGACAGTCAATGGTACTGCGGATGCAACTGACTTCACACCCGTCAGCGGTTCCGTAACTATCGCCGCTGGTCAAACATCGACAACAATAACAGTGGAGGTTGCTGGTGACAGCTTAGTCGAATCTGACGAACAATTTTATATTGAGTTATATAATCTCCAAAATCATGGTCGAGATATTCAATCTAATCAGGTACTGGGTAGTATCGATCGTCTTGGATCTCTTGAAACATTCTATAAAGCAACTTCTGTGCAAATAGTAGGAAACATTGCTTATGTTACGAATAGAGAGACCTCAGATGGTCTACGAATCCTGGATATCAGTGATCCAACCAATATCATTGAATTAGGGAAAGAAACAACCACTTCGTCTACGGGGGTGGAAGTCGTTGGGAATATCGCGTATGTCGCTGGAGCTTATGGCTTCTATGCTTTAGACATCAGTGTCCCTTCCTCTATTATCGAACTTGATATGATCCCTCTTAGTCTTGGGCAAGATCTGCAAATTGTCGGAAACTTGGCCTATGTCGTGGCTGGTAGCGGTGTTCATGTCATAGATATTAGTGATCCTTCCAATCTCATCCAATTAGACCTGATTCAAACAATCGGTACCGAACAGGGCTTGGCAGTCGTGGACAATACTGCCTATGTCGCTGCTGGCTCTGGTGGTCTTTTCTTCTTAGATATCAGCGATCCTTATAATATCACAGAGTTAGGTCACTATAGTGCTTTAGATAATGCTCTAGATGTGGAAGTCGTTGGGGATTTTGCTTACATCGCAGATCGCCATAATGGTTTTCGTGTTTTGGACATCAGTAATATAAACAGTATCACCGAAATTGGTTCCTATATTACTCCTGGTATCGCTTTAGGAGTACAGATTACTGGAGATCTCGCCTATGTCGCGGCTAGTAGCGGTGTGCATGTTCTGGACATTGGTGATCCAGCCAGTATCAAACAAATTGGTTCATTCGAGACTCCCGGTGATGCGCGGCGTCTGGATGTTGTCGGAGATACAATCTATGTTGCAGATTTCGGTGGTGGCTTACAGGTCCTAAATATCAATCTTTTGCCACAGGATGCAACAGGCACGATTACAAACGATGATAGTGCGACTCTTTCCATAGATAATGTTACCGTCAATGAAAGTATGGGGACCGTGACGTTCACCGTAACATTGGATGAAGCGGTGCAGGGGGGCGTTGCCGTTGATTGGTCAACCGCTGACGGCACTGCGGTCGCGGGTAGCGATTACACAGCCGGCTCTGGTACGCTCAACTTCACGGGAACGGCTGGTGAAACACAAACGATCACAGTCACTCTGGCTGATGACAATGGAATTGAACTCACGGAAACATTGCTGGTGACATTGAGCAACCTGGTCGCTACCAGTGGTGTGATCTTGGCTCAGAGCCAGGGAACCGCCTTGATTACAAATGATGACAGCCTCGTGATTGACGAAGATGCTGCCGAACAGACAGTTAATCTGACAGGGATCATCGCCAGTGACAGTGGCCTACAGGTCACAGGCGTGACGGCCAGCAGTGATGATCTTACTTTACTTCCGAATCCCGCCGTTAATTATATCCCTGGAGACACAACGGGAACACTTACATTTACTCCCCATCCCGATCAACATGGTTCTGCACTCATCACAATTACAGTGACCGATGAATTGAGTGTTGAAACGACTCATACTTTTACGGTCGTTGTCAATCCTGTGAATGATGTTCCCACAGTCAGCGCTGTCGTGAGTTCCACTGTCACTGAAGATGACGGCAGCTATAGTCTGGATCTATTGACTGGTGCCAGTGATGTGGACTTGAGCGACATTCTGAATATCGATGGTCTGACTCTCGTCAGCGGTGATGATTCGGGTATCACTCAGAATGGCAACAGTCTGGACATTGATCCGAATGCATATACGGGTCTTGCGGGCGGTGAAACGGAAGTTATCACGTATAGCTATAACGTGACTGACGGCAACGGCGGTGTCGTAGCTCAGACCGCATCCATCACGATCACCGGCGTGAACGATGCTCCCACAGTCAGTGCTGTCGTAAATTCCACTGTCACTGAAGATGACGGCAGCTATAGTCTGGATCTGTTGACTGGTGCCAGCGATGGAGATACCAGTGACATCCTCAGTGTGAGTGGTCTGACGCTGGTGAGCGGGGATGCCTCTGGCATCAGCCAGAACGGGAACAGTCTGGACATTGATCCGAATGTCTATAGCCATCTGGCAGTCGGTGAAACCGAAGTCATCACCTACACTTACAACGTGACTGACGGCAACGGTGGTGTTGTGGCTCAGACCGCCACGATCACGATCACCGGCGTGAACGATGCCCCGACCGTCAGTGCGGCCGTGAGTTCCACCGTCACCGAAGATGACGGCAGCTATAACCTGGATCTGTTAACTGGTGCCAGCGATGTGGATCTCAGCGACATTCTCAATATCGATGGCCTGACGCTTATCAGTGGTGATAATTCCGGTATCACTCAGAGCGGTAACAGCCTGGACATTGATCCGAGTGCCTATAACAGTCTGGCATTCGGGGAAACCGAAATCATTACCTACAGTTACAACGTGACTGACAGTAACGGTGGTGTTGTGGCTCAGACCGCAACGATCACGATCACCGGCGTGAACGATGCCCCCACCGTCAGTGCGGCCGTGAGTTCCACCGTCACCGAAGATGACGGCAGCTATAGCCTGGATCTGTTGACCAGTGCCAGCGATGCAGACACCAGTGACATCCTCAGTGTGAGTGGTCTGACGCTTGTCAGTGGGGATGATTCCGGTATCTCTCAGAATGGCAACAGTCTGGATATTGATCCGAATGCTTATACGGGTCTTGCGGTCGGTGAAACAGAGGTTATTACGTACAGCTATAACGTGATCGACGGCAATGGTGGCGTTGTGGCCCAGACCGCCACCATCACAATCACCGGCGTGAACGATGCCCCCACAGTCAGTGCTGTCGTGAATTCCACTGTCACTGAAGATGACGGCAGCTATAGCCTGGATCTATTGACTGGTGCCAGCGATGTGGACCTCAGCGACATTCTCAATGTCGATGGCCTGACGCTCGTCAGCGGGGACACCTCCGGCATCGTGCAGAACGGGAACAGCCTCGACATTACTCCGAGCGCCTATAACAGTCTGGCGGTCGGTGAAACCGAAATCGTCACCTACACTTACAACGTGATCGATAGCAACGGTGGCATTGTGGCTCAGACCGCCACGATCACGATCACCGGTGTGAACGACGCGCCCACCGTGAGTGCTACGGCGAGTGTAACTGTCACGGAGGACGATGGTATTTCCAGCCTGGATCTGTTTACCAATGCGAGTGATGTGGACCTCAGCGACACGCTCAGCATCAGCGACCTGACGTATGTCAGTGGCAACGCGACCGGTATTACTGAAAGTGCCACTAGTCTGAGTATTGATCCGAGTGCCTACAGCAGTCTGGCGGTTGGGGAAACAGAAGTTATCACCTACAGCTATAACGTGATTGACGGCAATGGTGGTATTGTAGCTCAGACCGCAACGATCACGATTACCGGTGTGAACGACGTACCCACCGTGAGCGCCGCGGTCAGCTCGACACTCACCGAAGATGACACCATCGCCAACCTGGATTTGCTCACCAACGCCAATGACGTCGATTTGAGTGATATTCTGAATATCAGCGATCTGGTGCTCGTCAGCGGAGACGCGTCCGGCATCGCGCAGAACGGCAATAGCTTGGACATAACGCCGAGTGCCTATGACAGTCTGGCGGTCGGTGAAACCGAGGTGATCACTTACACCTACAACGTGATCGATGGCAACGGCGGAGTTGTGGCTCAGACCGCGACCATCACGATTACCGGCGTGAACGACGCGCCCACGGTCAGTGCGGCCGTGAGTTCCACTGTCACCGAAGATGACGGCAGCTATAGCCTGGACCTGTTGACCAGTGCCAGCGATGTGGACACCAGTGATATCCTCAATGTGAGTGGTCTGAGTCTGGTGAGCGGGGATGCAACAGGCATTATCGACAATGGTAACAGCCTGAGCATTGATCCGAGTGCTTATAACAATCTGGCGGTCAGCGAAACCGAAGTCATTACTTACAGTTATAATGTGACTGACGGCAACGGTGGCGTTGTGGCTCAGACCGCCACGATCACCATTACCGGTGTGAATGATGCCCCCACGGTCAGTGCGGCCGTGAGTTCCACTGTCACCGAAGATGACGGCAGCTATAGCCTGGACCTGTTGACCAGTGCCAGCGATGTGGACACCAGTGATATCCTCAATGTGAGTGGTCTGAGTCTGGTGAGCGGGGATGCAACAGGCATTATCGACAATGGTAACAGCCTGAGCATTGATCCGAGTGCTTATAACAATCTGGCGGTTGGTGAAACCGAAGTCATCACCTACACTTACAACGTGATTGACGGCAACGGCGGCATTGTGGCTCAGACCGCCACGATCACGATTACGGGAGTCAACGACGCGCCCACGGTCAGCGCCGGCGTGACTTCCACGCTCACCGAAGATGACGGTGCCGCGAACCTGGATCTGCTAACCAATGCCAGCGACGTGGATTTGAGTGACGTCCTGAATATCAGCGATCTCGTGCTCGTCAGCGGCGATGCCTCCGGCATCGCTCAGAACGGCAACAGTCTGGATATTACTCCCAGTGCCTATAACGGTCTGGCAGTCGGTGAAACCGAAGTCATCACCTACACTTACAACGTGATTGACGGCAACGGCGGCATTGTGGCTCAGACCGCCACGATCACCATTACGGGAGTCAACGACGCGCCCACGGTCAGCGCCGGCGTGACTTCCACGCTCACCGAAGATGACGGTGCCGCGAACCTGGATCTGCTAACCAATGCCAGCGACGTGGATTTGAGTGACGTCCTGAATATCAGCGATCTCGTGCTCGTCAGCGGCGATGCCTCCGGCATCGCTCAGAACGGCAACAGTCTGGATATTACTCCCAGTGCCTATAACGGTCTGGCAGTCGGTGAAACCGAAGTCATCACCTACACTTACAACGTGATTGACGGCAACGGCGGCATTGTGGCTCAGACCGCCACGATCACCATCACAGGAGTCAACGACGCACCTACCGTGAGTGCGACCGTGAGCTCCACTGTCACCGAAAATGATATCAGCTACACGCTTGATTTATTAACGGGTGCCGGTGATGTGGATGCCAGTGACACACTCAGTGTCGATAGTCTGGCTCTGGTGAGTGGCGATGTATCCGGCATTACTGTTAACACCACCACCCTTGATATCGATCCTGCTGCTTATTCCTACCTGACTCAAGGTGAATCTGCAGTCATCACTTATTCCTACAATGTCATTGACGGCAATGGCGGCATCGTCGCTCAAACGGCGACAATTACAATTCATGGTATTAACGGTGCTCCCGTCGCTCAGGATGACAGTATTTCAACCACTGAAGACAGCTCCGTTTATGGAAGTCTGTTTGCAGATAATGGCAATGGAACGGACAATGATCCTGATGTCGGCGACTCCATCCAGATCACGAAAGTCAATGACAGCGAAGCAAATGTTGACAACCAAATCAGCTTGAGCTCTGGTGCTCTTCTAGCCGTCAGTTCTGACGGCACATTCAACTATAACCCCAATGGTGCATTTGAAGATTTGGCGACCGGTGAAAGCACCACGGATACTTTCACATATACAATTGCCGATCTCGATGGAGAGGCAGATACAGCAACAGTCACCCTGACCATTACCGGTGAAAATGATGCTCCCACAGTAAGTGCTGCTGTGATTTCAACTGTCACCGAAGATGATAACAGTTTTGATTTAGACCTGTTAACGGGTGCCAGCGATATCGATTTGAGCGACATACTGAGCGTCGATGGCTTAATACTCGTCAGTGGTGACAATACGGGTATTACTAATAACGGGACGACTCTGAGCATTGATCCCAGTGCCTATAACGGTCTGGCAGTCGGAGAAACCGAAGTTATCACTTACAACTACAACGTGATTGACGGCAACGGCGGCATTGTCGCACAGACGGCCACCATCACGATCACCGGAGTCAACGACGCCCCCACCGTGAGTGCCACCAATATTTCAGCGACAGAAGATGGGACAACGGTCACAACTGGCATTCTGATTTCGGATGTCGACAGTGACGACGATCTCAATTCGCTGGTTTATGAAGTCATCAGTCAACCCAGCGAAGGATTGGCGAGTTCAAATGATAATGGAACCTTCACCTTCGATCCTGAAAGCGCGTTTCAGGATCTATCCGCAGGTGAAACACGCGATGTATTGTTTACCTATCGAGTGACTGATTCCCATAGTGCAGTCAGCACAGAAACCGTAACCGTGACCGTCACGGGCACAAACGACGCGCCTACTGTCAGCGCTGCCGTGAGCTCGACACTCACCGAGGATGATGTCACTGCCAGTCTGGACCTGCTGACCAACGCCAGTGACGTGGACCTCAGTGATATTCTGAATGTTGAGAGTCTGGTCCTCGTCAGCGGGGACGTGTCCGGCATTGTCCAGAATGGCAACAGCCTGGACATCACTCCCAGTGCCTATAACAGTCTGGCAGTCGGAGAAACCGAAGTCATCACTTACAACTACAACGTGATTGACGGCAACGGCGGCATTGTCGCACAGACGGCCACCATCACGATCACCGGAGTCAACGACGCCCCCACCGTGAGTGCCACCAATATTTCAGCGACAGAAGATGGGACAACGGTCACAACTGGCATTCTGATTTCGGATGTCGACAGTGACGACGATCTCAATTCGCTGGTTTATGAAGTCATCAGTCAACCCAGCGAAGGATTGGCGAGTTCAAATGATAATGGAACCTTCACCTTCGATCCTGAAAGCGCGTTTCAGGATCTATCCGCAGGTGAAACACGCGATGTATCGTTTACCTATCGAGTGACTGATTCCCATAGTGCAGTCAGCACGGAAACCGTAACCGTGACCGTCACGGGCACAAACGACGCGCCTACTGTCAGCGCTGCCGTGAGCTCGACACTCACCGAGGATGATGTCACTGCCAGTCTGGACCTGCTGACCAACGCCAGTGACGTGGACCTCAGTGATATTCTGAATGTTGAGAGTCTGGTCCTCGTCAGCGGCGACGTGTCCGGCATTGTCCAGAATGGCAACAGCCTGGACATCACTCCCAGTGCCTATAACAGTCTGGCAGTCGGAGAAACCGAAGTCATCACCTACAACTTTAACGTGATTGACGGCAACGGCGGCATTGTCGCACAGACGGCCACGATCACGATTACGGGCGTCAATGACGCACCAACCGTCAGCGCTGCCGTGAGTTCCACGCTCACCGAAGATGATGGCGCGGCGAACCTGGATTTATTAACCAATGCCACTGATGTCGATTTGAGCGACACTCTCAATATCGAGAGTCTGGTCCTCGTCAGCGGCGACGACTCTGGCATTGCCCAGAACGGCAATAGCCTGGAAATTACTCCCAGTGCCTATAACGGTCTGGCCGTCGGAGAAACCGAAGTTATCACTTACAACTACAATGTCATTGACGGCAACGGCGGCATTGTCGCACAGACGGCCACCATCACCATCACCGGAGTCAATGACGCGCCCACGGTCAGTGCCGCCGTGAGTTCGACGCTCACCGAAGATGATGGTACCACCAGTCTGGATCTGCTGACCAACGCCAGTGACGTCGATTTGAGCGACACTCTGAATATCGATAGTCTGGTCCTCGTCAGCGGCGACGCCTCTGGCATCGCTCAGAACGGCAACAGCCTGGACATCACTCCCAGTGCCTATAACAGTCTGGCAGTTGGCGAAACGGAAGTCATCACTTACAACTTTAACGTGGTCGATGGTAATGGTGGTATTGTCGCTCAGACGGCAACCATTACCATTACCGGCGTCAATGACGCACCGACCGTCAGTGCCGCCGTGAGCTCGACGCTCACCGAAGATGATGGTACCGCCAGTCTGGATCTGCTCACCAACGCCAGTGACGTCGATCTAAGTGATATCCTGAATATCGATAGTCTGGTCCTCGTCAGCGGCGACGCCTCTGGCATCGCTCAGAACGGCAACAGCCTGGATATCACGCCCAGTGCCTACGACAGTCTGGCCGTCGGAGAAACCGAAGTTATCACTTACAGCTTTAACGTGATTGACGGTAACGGCGGCGTTGTTGCTCAGACCGCCACGATCACGATTACGGGAGTCAACGACGCGCCCATAGCAAACGATGCGAGTATCGAAGCAACTGAAAATGGTCCCATCGTAACCTTCAATGTGTCGGGTTCCGATAGTGACAGTGACGACGACGCGAGTTCATTGACTTATGAAGTTATTTCGGGACCGAATGAAGGGACTGTCGTTTCGAATGCAGGTGGGGAGTTTGCCTTTGATCCCGGAAACGACTTCCAGGACTTAGGGGTCGGCCAAACGCGGGATGTAACGTTTACTTATACGGCAACCGATGGGCATGGTTCTATGAGTAATACAGGAACGATCACGGTGACGGTTACGGGCGTGAACGATGCACCGACAGCCGCCGCAGTGGAAGTTGCGACCACGGAGGATGGTGTCACCGTTCATGGCGCATTTGCCGGTGACGATGCTGATTCAGACAATGATGTTAACAGTCTGACTTACGTGATAACCTTGATGCCGGGTGAAGGTTCTATACTCAACAATGACGACGGGACGTTCACGTTCGATCCTGGCAGTGACTTCCAGGACCTGGCGATGGGTGCGACGCGCACGGTGACGATTGATTATACAGCCACCGATACCCACGGCGCGGTGAGTACTACGGGAGAGATTATCGTAACCGTCACCGGTATAAATGACGCACCGACATCCACCGCGGTGGAAATTACGGCTATGGAGGATGATCTAACAGTCGCTGGTTCATTTGCTGGCGCTGATGTGGACTCGGACGATGATATCAACAGTCTGATCTATGCAATTAATTCCATGCCCGGTGAAGGAACAGTTCTCAATAACAACGACGGGACATTTACGTTTGAACCAGGGAGCGACTTCCAGGATCTAGAGGCGGGTGCATCGCGCACAGTGACGATTGATTATACAGCCACCGATATCCACGGCGTGGTGAGTAATACGGGAATGATTACCATAACCGTTACTGGTATAAACGATGCACCCGTTGCCGTCGATGATACATTCAGTACCGATGAAGCGACGGCACTGACTACGGGTAATGTATTGAATTTCAATCCAATGACCGCCGACAGTGACGTCGAAAATCAGAGCTTTAATGTAACAGCAGTAACTGGCGGGACTATTGATTCACAATTCGCTCTAAATTCTGGCGCACTCCTGACTCTGAACTCTGATGGAACTTTCATTTATGATCCGAACGGTCAGTATGAATCACTGGCGGTTGGGGAAACAGCCACAGACAGCTTTACCTATACAATTACTGATTCCCAGGGAGGAACCGATACGGGTATGGTAACGATCATGGTCAACGGTTTGAATGACCCGGTGACGGCTGCGAATGATAGTATTACGACAAATCAATACAGTGCAACTTCTGGTAACCTGTTTGACGATAACGGGAGTGGCGTTGACAATGATATTGACACCAATGATGTCTTTAGTGTGAGTGACATTTCAGAGGGGACAGTGGGGACTCAGTTCGCGTTATCTTCAGGTGCTCTACTGACGGTCAGCTCTGATGGGACTTTCAGTTATGATCCAAATGGCCAATATGATTCACTGCTGGCTGGTACAACAGCAACGGAGAGCTTCAGTTATACAATTGATGACGGACACGGTTCCACAGATACTGCAAGCGTAGTAATTAGCATTCAGGGACTAGAACCGGATCCGGTAGCTGCATCAGATTCTTTTGAGGTGAATGAAGACAGCATACTCAACGGTGATCTCTTTGCAGATAATGGAAATGGGATAGACCATGATCCGAATAATAATTTTGTCGTTTCAAAAGTGAATGGATTTGAAGCGAGTGTGGGGACGCCATTCCTGCTTGGGTCATATGCTATGGTCACCATTTACAGCAATGGTACCTTTACCTATGACACTAATGGTCAATTTGAGGGTCTGGCGGCAACAGAGACTGTTAGCGACAGCTTTACCTACACTATTATTGATGACAGCGGACTTACAGACACCGCGACAGTCACGATCACGATTACAGGAGTGAATGACGCGCCTGTAGCACAGTCAGACAATATTATTGTGAATGAAGGCTATGGTGTTTCCGGTAATTTATTCTTTTCTCACGGAAGTGGCAATGACTTTGATTCTGACATCAGTGATTCATTTGACGTCACAGCAGTAAACGGTATTTCTGGGGATGTGGGTTCTCAGATTTCACTTTCCTCAGGAGCCTTACTGACAGTGTATCAAGATGGCAACTACAGCTACGATCCAAATAGTCGGTATGATTATTTAGGCCATGGAGAGACTGCAACAGAGTCGATTACTTATACTATTGAAGATTCTTCTGGGGCTACAAGTACTGCTACTGTGACATTCATTATCCAAGGAGAAAATGAATACGGAATTGAAGGAGCGGTTCTCAGCATTAATGATGCCACGGATTATGAGACTTTTGCTGCCAGCGACAATGATCTCAGCGGCGTTCTGGAATTTACTATTAGTTTAAGCCAGTCGATACAAGATGACGTCACTTTTCTGGTGAATACGATTAGTGGATCTGCAGATGAAGCTGACTACACTGCATTGAACAACCAACTGGTTACCATTGCTGCAGGGGAATCATCAGCAAAAATAAGTATAAATATCCTGGATGACTTTATTTATGAAGGAACAGAAACATTCAGTGTGGTACTGTCAGATCCTAAAGTAAATAACGTTGCAGATCCTGCTCGCGTTTCTCTTGATGCTTCTGTAGGAACTGGGACGATTTATGACAATGAAATCGCCACAATATCGATCGACAATATTGTCATTTCGGAAGATGCTGGCACGGCTACATTCACAGTAACCCTGGACCATCCTGTAAACGGGTATGTCTCTGTAGATTATAAAACCGTCAATTACTCGGCACAGAGCTTCGAAAATGATTTCACTGAAATAAATGAGACGACGCTCTTTTTTGATGGGACGACCAGTGAGCAGAAAACAATCACTGTTCAGATTAATGATGACATAGAGGTGGAAGGGGATGAATTCTTCTACGTTCAACTCAGCAATGTGGACTCCGTTGGTCTTCCGGTCGTGCTGGGTAATTCTCGAGGCACGGCGGTTATTGAAGATAACGATGATGCTACTGTGCCCTCCGTACCCGGCTTTTCGCATCTGACATATAGCGAAGAGACCGGCGTATTAGTCGGTGTGGTTGATCAAAGTTCGGTCTTGTCATCTCAAGTTGTTGAAATTGATTACAATCTCGACGGTCAGGTTGATCTCACTACGACAGCTCGGGAGTGGGATGGCTTCTTTTCGGTGACTCTGGATCGTAGCAGATTTGCGACTGTTGTTTCCAGCCCCTACACCAGGTCATTCCAAGTCCGCATGACTGGGTTTAATGTGGAAACAATTACCAGAGATTACTATGACTGGCATCAGGTTGGAGTCACGGAGACCGAATTGCCTCCGCTGCCCGAGACCCTTTCCAGTTTTGCTTATATTGTCGTAGATGGTCCATCTGCTGTCGTCACGGGATTTGCGAATGACGCGCTGTTTCTATCCGATAAGTCTGTTGAAATTGATTATGACCTTGATGGGGTTGCAGATGTAACCGTGACTGGTATCACTGCGGTTGATGAATTCCAGACCACGCTGGATCCGGCTCAAATGGACTCCAGTGGTTTTGTTAACTTCCGGCTCACCGGGGTTCAGTCACCGAACCCGGATCGGGTTACGCAGCAATGGTATGCACTGGATGCTTCCTCTGTTTTGATTACTGCTGATCTTGAAATTACCAGCTTACAACTGCTGAATGATACGGATATTGTTGGTGACAATATCACGTCAGATCTGACGATTGTGGGACAGGCCACATCAGTAAACGGCTTTGAGAATGTCATCATCGAATTTGATACGAATGGGGATGGCATTATCGATCACTGGGTCAAGCCAGACAGCAATGGAGCTTTTACGATTGAGCCAGCCAGTTATCTGGAGCATATTCACCAAAATACAGTGCGTGTCCGTGCGCGGGATCTGTTTCAAAATGTAATATCGGAGTGGGAATCACAATCGTTATACTGGGTGTTTGATGGTTTTACATTTGAAAATACTTCAGTAGTAGATCAAGGGTATGCCTCCGTATTTCTCAGGTCGACCAGTTCATCTGCCTTCAAGGGAATTGAAGTAGACTATAATTTGGATGGTATTGTTGACCAGACCATCCTTTTTAATTCTGTCTATTCTGGTACTGGATATGGATGGGTCTCTGCTGGCAAGGTTGATATTGAACAAATTCAAGCAGACAATCTGCTGAGAATTCGGGGGTTCGGCACCAGTTCAAGTGTGGACAGTGGGCTGCTCGATGTGAACACATCCTGGCATGACACCCTCTACAGTCCAACTCCCAAGATTATTCCAAACTCCCTCGAATTAATGAATGATACCGGGTGGTTCGACTCTGATCATATCACATTTGATCCTAAGATTAAGGGGGTTGTTGATTATGAAAGTGATCTTCTGGGAGACTTGATACAAATTCAGGTTGATGTGGATGGAGACGGGGGGGTTGATGGGGTTTATGTTCCTGGGGCTACGGGAAGGTTTGCTTTCGATGCCGCAGCCCTGATTGAGTATGGCCACTATGACCTGCGTTTGCGGCCTGTTTCGGAATATACCGGAGTTGTCGGAGAGTGGGAGACGATCACGTTTAGCTATGTCCCTCCTCCGACATATCCTGCAGTGATTAACCTGCATCTGGTGCAAGATACAGAGAATCCATACGATCATATTACCTCTTATCCTGAAATTAGGTGGGCTTTAAATTATGTGGGAAATATCTTTGATGATCAAGTAGTGACGCATGTGGACTTCGATCAGGATGGAGCCACAGACTTGATCCTGACTCCTGACAACGCGAACGTCATGTCATTGGATCTTTCAGAGTATTTAGATTATGGAGCTTACACTGTTCAAATCAAAGCCGTCTCTCAACTCACAGGACAGGCAGGCCAATGGACTCCGATCGATGTGACTCTGATCCCACCGGAACAACCTGATCGAACTCCATCGATCAGCTGGATCTACCTGGTAAATGATGACAGAATTCCGGGTAACAGAAAAACGACTGATCCGCGGATCGCAGGTTTTAGTGATTATGCAGATCTTATTAAAATTGATCTGAACAGTAATGGGACGATCGATCAGATTGTCAGTGTGGATGCTGCGGGCAAATTTACATTTGATCCCACTGGATTGATCACATATGGCAGCAATCAAATGCGGTTTCAGCCTGTCAAGAGTACAGGCGAAACGGGGGATTGGATTGACTTCGGATTCAAATATTATCCACCCAGTTCAAGTGCTTTCTATCCTGAAATCCAGAATCTTTATCTTGTGAATGATACCGATCTACCAGGGGATCTGGTGACCCGAGATGCCACGATTGGAGGCCATATCACCTATGACACGGATCTGGTAGATTCAGGACAAATTTGGAATTTAGAAGTGCTCATCGACTTGGATGGAGATGGGCACTCTGATGCGAGAGTCATTCCGGATGAAAATGGCGATTTTACGTTTGATCCGGCAGGTAATATCGAGTTTGGGGCAAACCAGATCGGCTTTGCAGTTGCCTATCAGACCTGGAATGAGGGGGAGTATGAATATGTTTCAAGTCTCTGTTCGCATATTTCTTTTGACTACCGCCCCGAGCCTCCTATACTGATAGACTTTGGTATTCAGGAAGGTAATCCGTCTGTTGTAGTCGGACAAGTTGAGTATGAAGGAGACATGTCTGATCTCGAAATTCTGATTCAAATGGACAATCATGTGATTCAGTTTCCAGTGAATTCTGACGGAACCTTTAGTTTCGACCTGCTGGCTTTCAATCCTTACGGGATCTATTCGCCCGTTACGGCTTCGATTTATCAGATCTCGACAGACACGATGTGGGTAGATGGCTGGTCAAATTTCTTTGTTGATTATTATCCAAGCGAAACGGTTTTCGATATCAGAGAGTTAGACCTGCTGAATGACACCGGAATTGTCGGTGATAATGTCTCAGATGATTTGACAATCCGAGGCTTTGCAGCGGCCGCAATTGGCAGTCAGTTTGAATTAGGACAATTAGTCGTAGAGTATGAATCCAATTCAGACGGAATCATTGATGGAACTATTTCACCTTCTTATGACGATACTTCGAATGCGTTGTACTTCGAGTTCTTTCCTCATTCGTTTGATCCTGTTCCTACGGACTTATTTTCCCTCGCACCTGAACTTGGTTATGGAGCATTTACAGTTGATGTCCGCCTGAAGTTTGTATTTTACCCTGAAGTCGGTTTAGAGGATGAGGTCAGCGTCTGGAGTACGATTACCATTCAGAGAGAATCTCCCGAAGGAGGGACACGTCCTAAAAAATATGTTAATGAAGGAGGTACGATTTCGTTTACCCCCGAACCGTACCCGACTAACATTGCTGGTTTTCAACCCGGCGAGGCCCCACCTACAATTCGACTCCTGAACCCGCAACCGGGGATGAGCTATGATTCGGAGACGAATACATTTTCCTGGACAACAACGCCTTTCCAGTCAGGTTACAATGGTGTGGCGTTCGAATATGAGGTAGATGGATATTTCCGTAAGGGGGACTATCTGGAAGAAGGTACATACAGGACAATCTTGGGATATTCTATTGTCGTCTTGGAATTAAACCATCAACCGATTTTTACAGGTGGTGACGATCTGGTATTCCCACCGGGAACGGATGAGATCGAGGTTGAAAACTGGGCGACGGATATCATTCCGGGGATTGATGTCGAAGATGAAGAAGAACAGGAGCTGTGGTTTGATGTCTCGAATTCAGCCCCGGAATTATTTTTAGTTCCCCCCGAAATTTCCCCCGACGGTACTCTGCACTTTATTGCGGCTCCCGGTGCTTCCGGCACTGTTACCGTTAGTGCAGTTCTGCACGATGACGGGCTCCCTCATTTTTCGATGTGTGGCACGCACTACGGTCCCCATTCAGAACTTTATGGAGCTTATGCTCCTAATCAGTCAGATGCGTATCAGTTTACAATTATGCTGATGCCTCACCCCGTGAATACCAAGCCCCAGTTCCAGAATACGCCACCGACTGAAATTTATGTCGGTGAAACGTTCGACTTTACACCTGTTGTCATTGATATAGATGGTGATGATTTAGAATTTGAGTTGATTGCGGACAGTTCCGGAGGAACGACGATAGGGCCGGCTGATCCCGTAACGGGCCATTTGAACTGGACATCCACAGCCAATCAGGTTAATCAAGATTTTACATACACGATACAGGTCGATGATGGGCATGGGGGGACTGATACGCTGACCTTTACTGTAGAAGTCCTGGAAGATCCACAGAACAGTGCACCGATTATCTGGTCCACACCAGATACGGACCATACTGTGGCCACCAATCATAATCCAGCGACCGGTGAAGTCTCGCCGACCAGTATCAATCTGGAACTGGCACCCGGTGAAACAGCGACTCAAAATGTTACCGTAAAAGTTACTAATAATGAATTGGCTTATCCTCTTCCTGCAGGTGTAGAAGATTCATTGGCAGTCATAAATCAAGCAGATGAACTGAAGTTATTAGATGCGCTGTTAGCGGGAGGCGGCGCTGGTATTAATGTCATTAGTACAAATTTAGTCGGCCTGCATGCAAAAGATATAGAATTAGTGCATGGGGCTAATCAACTCGCTGATCCGGATACTTCATTTGAATTTACCTATCAGCCAGAGATTACACTCGATTTTACGCCAACTTATTATCTGGATGCCCTCTCTTCAGGCAAAGGTATGGCTATTGACTCTGTGACGGGAGAGCTCACATGGACTCCAACAACAGGTGATGTTGGTCATCATATAGTACAGATCTTTGCCTATGATGAATTTGATCAATTGAGGCAGTGGATCAACATGGTGATCACAGTAGGGACAGTAAGCACTCCTCCTCCAGATGGAAAAAGCTTTGAAATACATCCTCTGATTGGTCAGAGTTATTCATCTACTGGAGTCTATGTAAATGATAATGGTACGTTTGGTCTCGACAAATACGGTATTATTCTTTCGACTGGCGATGCTTATCAACAGGGAGAGAGCGATAACGAAAACGCAGCTGAGACTACTCCATTAGTAGAATATTTTGATAAACACAAAAACTATAGTTACGAGTATGATGACGAATTAATCGCGATTGCCAGTCATCCAGATTTATTTGAAATGACTGAATTCACAATCGACTTCGAACTCTTACCCGGGTATGACACTCTCAGCTTTGATCTTGCTTTTGGGTCTGAAGAATACCCGGAATATAAGAATGAATATAATGACAGCTTTGGAATATTTTTGGATGGTGAAAATATTGCTGTGTCTAATGGAGCCCCTGTAAACATCAGCCATTCTGATATGGAATTTGCTGGAGTTTTGTCGGGAATAATTGATAATTCTCTGGATCTTCTCAGTGCGAGCGTACAAGTGGATTATGATGGTGACGGGGTGGTAGATGTAGAAGCTCCTGTTAACCTTGCTGATGGTACTTTCGATTTTCTATTGCTGCAGCATTCAAAACTCAACGAGTCCAACAATGTCAACATTCGTCTGGTAGGTGTTGATTCCAATCAAATGAACGTGGAATATAACTGGAACTCGGTTGGAGTTTTGCCAGCATCGATTGATGTCTCGGGAACTAGCGAATTCACAGAGTTGAATTCAACTGCAGCTCTCTTAGGGACAGAGTTAAATGGTTTTTTAGCACCTGATGGAAATCCGATCCTCAATTTTACTTCACTTGTAGAGAACCAGACCTTAGATTCAACAGCTTGGCTTGAAGTTGACACAGTAGTTTCCCAATCAAATACAACAAGTCTGGCAGGATTTGATTTATTCACATTTGATTCTTCATCAGGACAGTTATCCGGTAAAGTTGCTGATTCATTCATGCCTTATTTACCATTCATTGAGATCGATTACGATCTGGATGGGATTTCCGATGAGACAATTAGTGTCAATTCTCAAGATGGGACATTCCAGGCAACCCTGGACGCATTACAGATTGATGTGAGTGGGAACGTCAAACTTAAGGCGAATGGCTATTCTAATTATGATACTAACACAGGTAAATTCACGCATTCTCTGACTTTTGCAATTGCTGATGTTCGAGATGCTATTTTAGATACCGCCGTTTATATTTCTAATCTCGGAGCAACTGGGGGAGCAATAGCCTCAGTAGATGTTTCAGCATCACAGCCTGATGCGAATTTTGTCAGGACCCCTGGTCCCATTGCCGCTGATCCAGGTGACGTTGTCACCTTCTCAACAGAAATCTCAGCCAGTGCTACCGGTGATGCAGACTCTTTTGATTTAAAATTTGTTGATCTGAGCACCGGTACCTTATTAGGAACGATTCCGGTCACGATTAATAATGGGTACCTATATCAACTGCGGGCAACAGACCCTGATGGCGACGAATTGCAGTATACACTACAAGATGCACCCGAAGGCGTTGAAATTGATCCGGAAACTCATGCGATATTCTGGGCTTCACCAGAACTTGGTTCTCATGAGTTCTCAGTAAGTGTGAGTGATGGCAAAGGTGGCGTTGCGACTCAGGACTTTATCCTCAACGTTACCGACAGTGAAGGGCCGAATGTTGCTCCGGAGATTGTTTCGACTGCCGTCATTACAGCCGAGGTGAACCAGGAATATATATATCAGATCGAAGCTACGGACGCTGATGGAGACGACCTGCGATATTACTTGCAGGGGACTTCACCAGAGGGAATGAGTATCGATATCAATACGGGCGAGATCAACTGGACTCCCTATTACGGACAGGAACTGATTAATGATGGTGTCTATACGGTTTCTGTTCTCGTTACTGATCGACGTGGTGGATCGGATGAGCAGACATTCCAGTTAGACGTTTCTCGAGATGACATTTTTGTTAATAGTATCCCCCACATTACATCCAGTCCCGTTACGGAGGTATTAGTTGGTACTGAATACCGCTATCAGGTGAAAGCAACTGACCCGGACGGTAACCGGTTACAATATCAGGTGATCACACCTCCTGGAGCTCCAGCAGGCATCACGATTGACCGGGATTCAGGAGTATTGTTTTGGGATGTACCGATAGACTTTGTCAGTTTTGAAGGATCCACGTCGATTCCAGTTATCGTTCGTGTGACAGATGCTTATGGTGGAATTGCTACGCAGCCGTTTGAGATCCATGTTACAACAAATAATCATGCTCCCGTCTTCAGTCTTGACGCACCTTCGTATACTGAACCGGGTGAAGAATGGACTGGCCAGCTTAGTTTTACAGATGAAGATGGAGACGATGTTATCTTCTCTCTCCAGAATGCACCATCTGGCATGACTATTGATGAGCAGAATGTCATCCACTGGACACCATCTGCTGCAGGGACCTTTAACTTTTATATCCTGGCTGATGACGAGCACGGCGGGCAGGTCAGCCTGCAGGTTCCGCTACTTGTCAATAGTCTACCGGAAATTCTGTCGATTCCTGAATTGACTACGCTGATCAATACTCCTTATTCCTATGCGGTGAATGCATCTGATGCTGATGTCAATCAGACATTAACCTTAAGCCTGGTGAGTGTCTATCTGCTTGATGCCCAGAGGAATCCGACGGGCCAGAATCTGGCAGAGTTGACTGATGGATCAGAACCAACATTATCCAGTCAGGTACTTAACTGGACTCCCACGCAAAGTGGTTACTACCAGATTGTAATTACGGCAACTGATGACGTCGGAGCTGTGGCGACGCAAACGTACGTTCTGGATGTCTCTACTGGTGCAGATCCGGTCTTTAGCTCCGTACCGATTGGGCCTGCGATTGTGGGTAACGAATGGACTTATACCGTTTCGGTAGAAGATCCGACCGGAATTGAGTTTGAGTTGATCGACCCTCCGATGGGTCTAAACCTGGACGGTAATGTGCTGACCTGGACTCCTTCAGCAACTGATCTTCTGGCTGGTGTAGCGGAAATTAAAATTCGTGCTTTGGGCGAGCACGGCAATGCAACAATCCAGTCCTTCCTGCTGCCGATTGCGAATTCTCAGCCGGTGATTACATCAATTCCTCAACTGTCAGCAACCACTAACAGTGTCTATACTTACGCTGTCAGTGCCAATGATCCGGATGCCGGTCATAGTGTGACGTTAGCATTTTATATTGATAGTCAACTGATTACAGACCCGGCGATCTGGGACGGGAGCAACGTCACCTGGACACCCACCACAGCTGGAGACTACGTCTTTAGAATTGAAGCAACAGACGGCTTTGAGACCACAACTCAGGAATTCACCGTTCCCGTTACCGATGCGGCGGCAAATCAACCGCCGGTCATCATTTCAAATCCTCCACAAACAGTCGAGAAGGATTCATTGTGGGAATATACACCCATAGTAAGTGATCCGGAGTCGGATGCGTATACATTCACTTTACCTCCTGATCTGAATCATCCTGAGCTGAATCCTCCTGGAATGACCGTTTCCCTAGATGGCACAAAGATCCTCTGGACTCCTACAGTTGCCGGAACTTTCACCGTCACGATCAAAGTCACTCAAAATTCAGACCCGTTGAAATTCACAACTCATACGTTTGAGTTGTTGGTCACAGATACCAACCAGAACCCCACCATTACCAGTCATCCGTCACCGAACGCTGAAGTAGGGCAGCAGTATTCGTATACCGTGGATGCTTCTGATCCTGATCCCGGTGACACGGTGACCGTGACACTCAACCCTTACTTCAAAGTCGATGCACAGGGGACTATCCTCTCCGGCCCTCATACTGATGCGGTGCTTGATACCGATGGAAAAACAGTTCTCTGGACACCTGCATCCGCCGGCTATTATCGATTTGAAGTCGAGGCTACTGACGGGAATGGAGGCGGCATTCTTCAGCAGTTTTACATTGCGGTGAATTCGGTCGATCTCAATTCTCCTCCACAGATTACATCTTCCATCTCCAGCGTTCCCGTGATTGGGCAGCCCTGGTCGTATACCGTCACAGCAGACGATCCGGATATGGATACGGTTACTTTCCATCTTAAAACAGCGCCTCCAGGGATGGTAATCAACTCGTCGACGGGTGAGATCACTTGGACTCCGAACAATAATTACTCCAATGGAGATGAAGTGGATGTTGTGATCCGTGCAACGGACGGCAATGATGGCTGGTCGACCCAGTCATATAAATTAACGATTTACGAGAAACAGCCTTCCTTCAGTGCCGGCCCGAGGATTACTTCGTCACCTGTGCAGGATATCGCTGTAGGAGAGTTGTATGAATATCAGATAGCAGCTAACAGCAGTAATGGCCCCCTCTCGTACCATGGCAAGTCGATTGATGATACAGAATCTCGCCTGCCTGCCTGGTTGACGATCAATGAAATGACGGGGCTAGTATCCGGCACTCCTTCCGAAGCAGGAACATACGGACTTGATATTTTCGTCCGTGATGCAGATGGCAACGAGTCATCCCAGTATTACCAACTGATTGTCTCACCGATCAATCACACGCCTGATATTACCTCTGTTCCATTCAGCCCTCTCTTTTCTGGTGTCCCATGGACACATGAATTTACCTATTCTGACCCCGATGATGATTTTGTGGTACTCGGATTACCCACACAGGATGACCAGGGGAATCCGATCAATCAGGATTTCACGCTCGACGGAGACACGGTGACCTATAATGGGTCGACAGTAGGCGAAGTGGAACTAACCGTCACTGTGCGTGATTATTCACGACGCGAATCGTATTGGCAGAATCCGGAAGACAACTGGAAGAGCGAACGGACGGTAACATTCACGTTTGATGTCAGTGCCCCCAATTCAGGTGTGAATGACACACTCGTCGTTCAATCAACTCCGGGATCGGAAATAGATTTTATGTTAGATCCGGTTAATCCGGCTCTCTCAACAGCGTATTGGAAATACGATTTCCAGCTTTCTCCTGAATCCGTCACATCAAACTATCAGTATAAGATTGAGCCTTATGTCAGCGACGGGGAGAGTATCTTTGATGAAAATGATCCAATCCAGACTGCAGGAACCAAGGGCGTTAACACACCGGGGGTCAACATCTATGCGGTCAATAATCAGACAACGGATCCTGTTGGGGATCCAATTACAGGTCGCGCTGAGTTTTTCTTAACTGCGGATGATATCGCCCAGGGGTTTTTCGATGTCTCCCTCATTGTAATTGAATACAATGGTGATATATCCAATAGTGCTAATTTGACCGGCAAAGCAGTCATTCAGCAGTTCCGTATCAATATTGTTGAGCCGACTACGCCACCTGCTTTCACTACCACTCCCGATGTGACGACAACTCCGCTCACGCCATCGACTCCCTGGTCGTATGACTTTAACATTTCCGATCTGCCAGCCGGGGCAATCAGTTATGAAATCGTCGGTCTGGCAGGGGCGACCATTGATGATGTGAATACCGTGCTCAACTGGACGCCGCCATCAGGGAATTATCCAGATGGTCCCGGCAATCAGACGTTCGAAGCAACCATCTATGCCAAAGATGCTTCCGGGTCGATCCTGGCATTACAGCGGTTCAATGTGCCCGTTTATGATGCCAGTGCAACTGGGGATCTCAAATTCACCCAATTGCCAGAACGCTATGCCGAGAGTAACTTCCTCTTCTCAGAACAGGTAGAAGCTTTGGCCCTGTTCGAAGGCGATCCTGATCCCAATGCGGTCCTCGTCTACTCGATCGAAGGTGCGCCCAGTGGCATGGTAATTGATGCCACGACCGGCCTGATTACCTGGTGGCCTAACTTACTGGAAAATGCGGAATATAAGATCATCGTTCAGGACACATTCAATAACGAAACCATCGAAACCACGATGTTCATTTCGGTAATTGCACCGCCTGAGCCTAATGAGGCACCTGAGTTTACTCCTCAGGTCTTAGCACCGGCTATTAAGGATGTGGAATACAACTTTATTCCGACCGCCTATGATCCGAATGGCAGTCTGCTCACTTATGAGCTCGATCCGCAGCAGGCAGCCGCCTACGGCCTGACCATTGACGAAGAGACAGGGGAACTCTCCTGGACGTTCACTTCCGCGATCTTCTCTCCGGAGATCGACTCGGCAACGATCAGTATTACTGTCTCCGATGGCGTTTTTGACACCGTCAAAGAATTTAACATTCCGTTATTGCATAACGCGGATCCCGAGTTTAATTCCAATGATGTGGCCGATTCCGCCAGTATCGGCGTGGAATATACCTATACGATTTCAGCCGGTGATCCGAACCCGGAAGATTTGAGCAGCCTGGCTTACGAAGTTCTTGAAGCACCTCCCGGCTTTGATATCTCTCAAAACTTCAACAGTCTCACGAATCAGATTACCTGGACGCCGGAACTGGATCTGGCAAATGGCATCGACGATACCGGTCTGCAGCGATTCACGTTTAAAGTGACCGACAATGACGGTGCCACCGATACGATGACACTGACGCTCCGCGTAGAAGATCCCGCCGGCACGAATGCGCCTGTCATCGTTTCAGCACCCCGGTCTGAAATTACTGCCCGGTTCCCGTACTCGCATCTGCTAGAGGGTTATGACGCGGACGGTAACGCGTTTAGCTTTGAGCTGGTATCTGGTCCGATAGGTCTGGTTGTCTCGGAAACGGGCCAGTTAACCTGGACTCCTACCTTGGCGCAAGTCAGTCCGACTCCCTATGACGTGCAAGTGAAAATCAGCGAAGTGAATAACCCGGGTTCATTCACAACGGAAACATTCCAGATTGGGGTTGTGAACACCTGGCAGAATGAGTCTCCCGAAATCAACGACGTTGATTTTGCCGAAGCGACCGCCGGAATCAAATTCACTCACACACTCACCGCCACCGATGCGGAAAACGACTCCCTGTTCTGGGTGCTCGAATCCGGTCCAGAGGGCATGACCATCAACGGTGAAACCGGCGAAATAGAATGGGTTCCCGTTCACGATCCGGAAGGTCTCAGTCAATTGAGAGATCAGACGTTTGTCGTCAGGGTCTACGATGCCTATGGCGCTTCCAGCAAACGTGAATTCACGGTTTATGTCAATGAACACAACACGCCTCCCCTGGCTTCCAATACGCCACCGACACTGGCGCCCAACGATGCCATCTATACTCACACCTTTGCTGCCACCGATCCGGAAAACCGCGGCGTCTTCTTCTCTCTGCAGAATGCACCGGCCGGGATGGTCATCAATCCCCGTACCGGTGTGGTCACGTGGGACATCCCGCAGGAAAGTATTTCTCCTGGTCCATACAGCTATCAAGTCGAAGTCCATGACCAGCGCGGTGAATTCGAAATCAGTAAGTACAATGTGAAAGTCTACAATCCCTCCGTCAATAAGCCGCCCGTAATCACGTCGACGCCTGATCCAGTTGCCTTGATTGATGCTCCTTACAGTTATCAGGTTGATATTGATCCTGCATCGATCGATCAGAATGAAACACTCAATTATGCCATCGCTGCCAATGATCAGGGAGCATTGGGGCTGCAGATCGACGACAATGGTCTGGTGACAACGGCTCTCAATCAGGGTCACTTCATCGCCAGCCAGGCGGGAACGTATCAAATCACGATCTACGTCAGTGACGAGACCTTCACCATTCCACAACACTATCAGTTGACAATCCGTGACAACGCGGCTCCGGTGATCACGCCGATTGCCGATCAGAGTGTCACGGCCCGAAACACCTTTACCCAGCAGGTCACCGCCACCGATACCGAAGGCGATACACTGGTTTATTCCATCGCCGCCGTCGATTCAACCAGCACCCCCGTCGCCGGCTTCTCGATTGACCAGAATGGTCTGATCAGCTTCGAGTCAGACGATATGATGATTGGCGAAGTTTATACCGTCACCGTCACCGTCTACGATCAGGTCAACGGCGATAACAAACTGATGACAACCGAAAGCTTCGACCTCACCGTCGAAGCCGATACCACCGATCCCGAGGTCGGCGTAGATATTTCTCATGAAACCATCATTGTAGGCAGCGATCTCACGATTGACTTTTTCGCCAGCGATAATGTGGGAGTTGTGTCGCTCAACTTATCCTATAACGATACCGATAACAGCGGTGCTGATGTTGAAATCACCTCCTTTGAAGAATTGAACTACTATCAGAACAACGGCTCGATCACACTCAATGTCGGTTCAGTCGTGGGAACGTTTACCTTCGATCTGACCGCCACAGATGCAGCCAATAGAGAGACCACTGTCTCCAGAAGTGTGACCGTCGTGACTGATATCTGGCAGCCGGAAATCAGCATCAGCGAGCCCTCTCTGAATGGAGAGATCACGGTTCCCACCGACATCAAAGGCACCGTCAAAGACGATGATCTCAAGTCATACAAAGTCGAACTGGTCTCCAGCGAAACCGGTAATGTCATCTTGCTCAAAGACAATGACGAAAACAACGACGCCAATGTTAATGACGGCGTTCTGGCTCACATCGATACCACGCTGCTGGCAAACGGCTTCTATGACATCGTGGTGACCGCTACCGATAAAAACTTCAATAAAGCGACCACCACTCGCCGTATCGAAGTCAGCGGCAACTTCAAACTCGGCAACTTTACCACCGGCACCACCGACCTGACGGTCAACGCGGGTAACATCCCGATTACCGTCTCCCGCACCTACGACACCTTGAACGCCAACCACGCGGGCGACTTCGGATACGGCTGGTCGCTCGACTTCGGCATTCCGACCATCCAGGTCATCTACCCGGACACCAGTTTCTCCACCATCGGCGAAGGGACCTTCGTCCCATTCCGCGACGGAACAAAGATCATCGTCACCCTGCCGGACGGCACCACCGAAGGTTACACGTTTAAACCTCAATTGATCATTAATAACGGCATCGGTGCCCCCTGGGGTGAAAGAACCTACAAAGCGTACTTCGCCCCCGATGCCGGCGTCACCGGACAGCTCTGGCTGGAGAACTACGAAAACATCGTGCTCTACAAACTGGGCGACGAATTCCTGCTGAACGGCACCGTCTTTAATCCCGCTCGCAGCTACGGCAAACAGTTCTTCGAATACATCACCCCAGACCGGACTCGGTACGGCCTCGATCCGACCGACTCCACCAAAGCCTGGATCGAAGACACGCACGGCAACCGCACGACCTACACGAAAAACGGCATCACCACCACCTACGGCCGGAATGTGATCTTTGAACGCAACGATCCGAGCAACGATTTCATCACCGCCATCATCGACCCGGCCGGCAACCGCCTGCAGTACGAATACGACGCGGAAGGAAATCTGACCCACGTTTACGATCGCAACTTCAATCACAATCTCTACGACAGCACCGATACCGCCAGTCTGCACGACGAATATAGCGATGCAGATGCGAAAGATAATTTCACGCTGCAATACACCTACGACACAACCTTCGCGCATCATCTGGAAACAATCACCAACGCCGCCGGCCGAGTGATTCAGACTGTAGAGTACGACAGCGAAGTGCCACGCGTTCTCTCGTCAACCGACGAGTTGGGTAACAAGACCTCATACTACTTCAACAGCACCACCCGGAAACAACGAATCACCACCGTCCAGGTAGACGCGCCGGACATTGTGCGCGTAGTGGAACTGGATGACAACGGCAACGTCATCCGCGAAGACGACGCGTTAGGCAACATCATCCTGCGAGAATACGACGGCGAAAATCGATTAAAGAAAGAAATCCGCGTCATCGGCGCCATCGACGGCCAAAACGGCAACACCGAAACCGACGACCTGGTCAAATCCTGGACCTATAATTCCTGGGGTCAGAAACTGACCGAAACCGACGAACTGGGGAACACAACCAGCTATCGTTACAACAAATACGGTCAGTTGATTTCCACGGTCGATCCTGGTGGTCAGCAGACGAAGAACTATTACGATGAAGAAAACGGGAATCTGCTTAAAACTGTGAATGCTTTGGGTGATGAGACGACGTTTACGTATTATGTGAACGGTTTGCCCGAGTCGATATTAACTCCTCAAGGCACTATAAATTTAACTCTGAATTCAAAAGGTGATTTTGTTAATATTTCATCAACTGGAGAAAATTCAGAAGAACGTCAATATGATGATTCAGGCCATTTGAAATTAGTCAAACATGAATGGATTGATCCAAATGTACCCAATGCTTTACCAATAGAGGTGGTGTCATCATTTAATTATGATGAAGAAGGGCATCAAATTAGCTTTGTTGGTAATCAAGGATTGATTAGTCACTCTTATTACGATAATACAGGTGAACTGATACTGACACGCTCTCAAGCTCTTAATGAATCAGGTGATATTGTCTGGTTGGTTAGTATGACTATGAAAGTCTATGATTCGACGAGCTATCGGAAAATTACGATTAGTTCGTTTGAAGATAAGAGCGGAACAGATCTCTTTGATCTCAATCCCACATCTTCTTCGGTGACCTATACTGTACCAAGCGGGACAGTCGAACTTTTCGACCAATATGGCCGTTTAAGAAAAACTGAAACATATTCAGACATCGAAGTCACAGTGTCACTTTCTCATGGTGATTATGAAATCAGTCTGTCAAATGGTTTTGAACTTGAGACACCCATTCAAAGTACCGGAGAAACCGTCTATGACAACTATGGACGAGTTCATTCAACAACTGATATCGACGGTCATGAAACGCAATACACATATAACAATCACGGACAGGTGGTTGAGACTCGTAGCGAAAGTAAAAATCAGGATGGAACAACTGCTTGGTTGATCAGTCACACCGTGTATGATGTGTATGGTCGGGTGCAGTATCTGACCGATACCTATCTCGAGTCGGGTAATGGAACTTCCAACGGAATATATACTGAGTACGATTCTTTAGGTCGTGTTGTCAAATCGACCCGTTACCAGAATATGGAGATCAGCCTGGAACCTGCGACAGGAGAGACCACACTGGTCAGTGCCGGAACTCCTGTTTCTTCACAACAGTCTATTTATAACAGTCTGGGACAACTGGTTCGCTCTATCTCACAGACCTTCAATGAATCTGGAGATGAACTCCAATCTACGCAGGAAACCCGCTATGAATATGACAGCCAGGGAAGAACAACGGCAGTTTTATCCCCGATTCGAGAAACTGAGTCAGGCGATCTAGTCCGAGAGCGAAGCGAAACTCGGTATAACGAACTGGGACAAGTCAGCGAGATCCGCAACAATATTTGGGTTAATGTTGCAGACAACAGTATAGACGATGTGAATCAGGTTATTACGACTTATGTCTATGATCAATACGGTAATCGGGTGGAGACAACAGTTATACAAGGAGAAAGTTCACTGACCACATCTACCACCTACGATGCTTTTGGAAAAGTGTTATCAGAAACCGACGCGACTGGGGGGACTCATGGCTATGAATATGATACCCAAGGAAGACAGACCGCGATTCTCAATCCCATTCGTGAGACTGCAGACGGGACTCAGGTCCGACACCGGAGTGAAACCCGGTATAACGCACTGGGACAGGTGATCGAAACCCGCAGCAACATTTGGGTCAATGTCGCAGACAGCAGTGTAGACGATTCGAATCAAGTTATTACGACGTATGTCTACGATCAGTACGGTAATCAGATATCAACATCAGTTACGCGGGGGAGTAGTACACTTTCTACCTCTACCACCTATGATGCTTCTGGTCGAGTAATATCTGAAACCGATGCGACCAATGCCACTCGCGACTATGAATATGATACTGTGGGGCGTCAGGTGGCGGTCCTGGAACCGGTTGTCGACCTGGGGGGAACCCTGATCCGTCACCGAGTAGAGACGGTTTACGATGCGTTGGGACAAGTTGTCCAGGCACGGGCCAATATCAAAGTGGCCGTGGATGGGGCTGGTAATGTACTTGGTGTCGATGATACCCAAGTACAGGTGACCGACTATGAATACGATGCCTTTGGCAACCGTACGAAAACGACCGTTTATCAAGGTCTGACGGAGCTGTCGACTTCGACGGCTTATGATCACCAGGGACGCATCATTTCCGAAACCGATGCACTGGGGCAGACGAAATCGTATGAATATGATGAGTACGGCCAGTTGATCAGAGTTACGTTGCCTGAAGTACCTGATCCTGAGAATGGCGATGCTCCCACCCATCCAACCTATGAATATGCTTACGATGAGTACGGCAATCAGATCTCCATCACCGATCCCCTGGTGCATCTCACAATGTTTACTTACGATGCGCGGGGGAATCAACTGTCACGGACGCTGCCGGACGGCTTGGAGGAAACGTTTACCTACGATGAATTCAACCGGATGTCCTCACATGTCTCGTTTGAAGGGGTAAAAACGGTTTATGTCTATGACGACAGTCTGTACGTCAGCAGTCAAGTCATGGAAAAGCAGTTCTTCCAGGCCACCAATGTGACCACGACCCCCAATGAAACATTTACCTACGAATACGACGAGCGGGGACGAGAAATCAGTGTCACTCAGACCAAAGGAGCTGAGATCCGTGTCACCACCCAGACCTATAACGGTAAAGGAGAGTTGATTCAGATTGATTCCCCCGAAGGAACGGTCAACTACGAATATGACGAGTACGGTCGTAAGACGCGGACCTTTACCGGCGACTCCGCTGATCCGGTCACCGATACACTTTATACTTATGATGAACTGGGACGACTCTTAACCGTCAGTGTTGTCGAACGCAATGACGTTACCCTGGTTACACCTGAAACCACCAGCTACGAATATGACTTGGTGGGGAATCTCGATGAGACGATTCTCCCTGACGGCGTCATCACCGATTACGTCTACGATGAATTGAATCGCTTGACCTCACTGATCCAGTACGAAGGGGATGCGACTCCTGAAGACTTAAGCGACAATCAGAAAATCGTTCAGTTCGATTACGATCTGCGTGCCGATGGCAGAAAGAATGGTTCGGTTGAGACCTGGTATCTGGATGCCTTTGATGCCTTTGATGCCAACACTGACGGCATCGTCGATGAGAACGAGGCAAAAGAGGTCACAATATCCTGGACCTACGATGAAGCCAACCGGCTGACCGATGAAGTCTTTACGCATTACGATGATCTACTTTCGCAAACGTCGCACTTCGCTTATGACCTGACTGGGAATCGGCTGGAACAGGAACTGGTTAAAGATTTTGACAACGATGGAAACGTCGATCGAAAGACGACGAGTTATTACTATGACGAAAATGACCGCCTGCTGTCGGAATCCACAGAGTTCGATGACAATGATGATCTGACAAACGATCAAGTCACTATTTCAACTTCGAACTACACTTATGAAGGTACGCAACAGGCTGGTAAGACGGTCATCAACGAGTCAAATTATACCCAGTCGACGACGGCATTTACTTATGATTTGCAAGGCCGACTGGAAACCGTGACCCGTGCAGAAAAGGATGGCACACAACAGCAAAATTCAACCAGGGTTGAAAAGACCTCCTATGATTACGATGCCACCGGCATCCGTGTGTCCGCTAAGCATGAGGTCGATGCGGATGTGAACGGTACCTTTGAGGAAACCACGAAAACTGAATATCTGAACGATCCGCATAATTTCACGGGCTACTCCCAGGTGATTCAGGAAACTGAGTTTGATGAGAATGACGTCATCACGAAACGCACGATTTATACGATCGGCCACGACCAGATCAGTCAGACGACCATTGAACACGAAGCCGGTGTGCCGCAAACACCACAGACGCTCTTCTTCCTGGCTGATGGTCATGCCAGTACTCGCGTTCTGGTGAATGTCGCCGGAGCAATTGCCAATATCAACGGCAGGGAGCAGGTGTTCTTTTTTGATGCCTATGGAAACCTGCTGGATCAAGAGAATTTCCAGCCTAACCGAATCGGGACCAGTTACCTCTATAGTGGTGAGCAGTTTGATGCGAAGATCGACCAGCAGTATTTGAGAGCCCGTTATTATGATGCGACGACGGGACGCTTTAATCGATTGGATGACTTTGCTGGAAACAGTCGTGATCCGCAGTCATTCCATAAATATCTATATACACATGCGGATCCAGTAAATGGGATGGATCCTTCAGGATTATTTTCACTCGGTAGTTTATTATCGTCACTTGGATCTGTTTCATCACTTCGGTCTTCAAATGCTGGTGCTCAATATGTTGCTCGGCAATCGATAATAACAGTAGCTCAAACAACTATTGAATATTCTTTGTATAAAATAATCTTCCCCGATGCTGATTTTAATTTAATTCGCACATTATATACCAATTTTGCAGTAAATCTTGTAACGGGTGGAATAGGTAATTTTTGGATTAGAAATCTCGCTGATATTGCTGTAAATTCAGCAATAGATGCTGCACATGGCGAGAACGTAACGTCTTCTTTGGTAATCAATATTTTTGGGTCATTTGGTGGAGAAGCGATAGCTGGTTTAACCGGGAGTATTTTAAAGCGAGCAAGTTCAGAATTGGGAACTGCGGTAAAAGAACTTGACGATATTGGATTGTCATTTACCCCCAAAAAATTGCTACCAAGTGTCCCTATTAGAGTTAGTGAGGGGCTGAAGAAAGTAATTGACTTACGGCAAAAATTCAGAATATCAAAACACAAAACAATTGCTTACGCTGAAGTTGATTTGAATACTGGAGATGTTTTAGAATTAAAAGCGGTTTCAAGTGCAGATCTACGTGAGGGATTCCTACCTCCGCCAGGTCAACCTGGTGGGATTAAAGAATTGCAAAGACGTTTCAAGACTCAACGTACAAGTATTAATTCAGGTAATCAAAGACGATACGATGCTGAATTAATTATATTAGAACAAATAGCGAATTCATTTCCCCAAACAGCAACAGGAACCATTCGACTATTTAGTGAATTTCCGATATGCGCAAGCTGTAACGGAGTAATCAAGCAGTTTAAAGATAGGTATCCTGGAATTACACTTTTAATCAGCGAAGGATATTTTCCGAATTAATTCGAGAATTATTTACTCAAGAAAGAGTATCTTTAGTTAGTTTTACTGCTCGTTCTTGATCAAGGAGTCCTTAAATGACACAACATATTGCGGATATAATAAAGCAGGCTGATTTAGAAAAATTAAATTGGGATTTTTATGAAGATGCGGAAGACGCAGAAGAATACGCTAGGGAAAAGACTATCCCAGGTCGAATCGTAAGTTTCATATTCGATGAAGCAAAGGACGTTAATGATGCGGAAAAAATGATTGGTCTTCTAACTACGTTCGCCTCTCGTAGAAGTTTAGTATGTTGGTTTTTATATTGTAAAAATGAATTTCCATTTTTTGTTGCAAATTCTTTAGAGAAATATTGGTTAGAGTTCTGGCCTGATCGACAAAATATTGATGATTCATGGCTTGAGATCACTGAACCAACTGAAAATGGAAGCCCTATCTATGATTGTAGAAGGCAGGACACGCTTTCTGCTAGTAGTGCAGTTGCACATGCGGCTAGATATGCCAAAAATCAATCTCCACATGATGCAGTTATATCTCTATCACATGCATTTATAGCATTCGATATTTCCCCTGTTAGTTCATATGTCAATTACATCGATTGGCTAGTAAATGTTGCAGTTCCATCTGCATTTGATTTGGAGTATATGCCTCCAGAGAAGATGTTTGCCATGGCCGATTTTGAAATTCCATCCGTCATGAAAAATATGATATCTAAAGGATAGGCTAGACAGGTGGGGGAGAAAAAGGTGTCAGGAACCTTAAATTGGCCAGAAAAAGGTGTCAGGAACCTTTAAATTGACAGTTTAGGTATTTTTCACTTAAATACTGCTTATGGGACGACCAAAACGGGCCGCTCAGGCGGGCTATATTTATCATGTGCTCAATCGGGCGAATGCCCGGATGACGATCTTTGAGACGGACGACGACTACGCCGCCTTTGTGCGGATCTTGTCGGAAGCGGTCGAGCGGTTCGAGATGCGGCTGCTCAGTTTTTATGTGACGGACAGAAAAAGGGGTCAGGACTCTTTTCTCTTGTCATTCTCTCTGGTTTCTGCTAGACTTGGGACATGCCTAGAGCCAAACGAATTTGTCCTGCCGGTGAGGTGTTTCATGTGCTGAACCGGTCTGTTGCGCGGCTGACTCTGTTCGAGAAGCCCGACGATTATGCTGCGTTCATGCGGGTGGTCGAGGAGACGTGGCAGAAGAATCCTCTGCCGATTTTTGCGATGTCGGTGATGCCCAATCACTGGCACTTTGTCGTACGGCCCACGACGGACACCCAGCTGACGGATTTCTTCCGACTGCTCACGGTCACCCACACCATGCGCTGGCACGCCCACTATGCGACCGGCGGCACGGGGCACTTGTACCAGGGCCGCTTCAAGTCGTTCCCGATCCAGTCGGACGACCATTTACGGACCGTCATGCGTTACGTCGAACGCAACCCATTACGGGCGAATCTGGTCAATAAAGCAGAAGAGTGGGAGTTTGGCTCCGCCTGGGCCCGGCAGCAGAAACAGAACACGCCGGAATGGCTGGCGACGCCGAAGAATCCATCGCTCCCTCGAAACTGGCGGGCCCTGGTTAACAAACCCCAGACCGACGCCGAGCTGGCCGCCCTGCGAAAATGCATCGTCCGCGGCACCCCCTTCGGCAATGACAGATGGACCAGCAACACCGCCAAAAGGCTCTCCCTGGAAAGCACCACCCGCCCCCGCGGCAGACCACGCCTCAGAAAAAAGTCCTGACCCCTTTTAGGCACTTTCTGACCCTTTTTAGGCACTTTTAGGCAGGTGATGATTTCTGCATGTCTGCTTCTCTCTGTTCATCTCTCATGCTTTCGGTGCGATCTGGTAGGATTGGTATGCCGGTGGTCAGGTAGACGTTCGGAATTCGAACGCCCCTTACCAAAGATGTACAACCGGGGCTAACGCCCTGCGGCTGATTTGTCTTTCCTGTTTTGAACGTTCCTGAGAATAACGTCTGCTGTACGGTGTGAGCGGTTCATACCTGGGGGATGTACCGGCGGCTAGTGCCGACCCGCTCACATTATGGGGAGCCGAACTGGTTCCACTTGGTCTGTTGTCAGTATTTGAATGTCGCGCGGCGGGTGAGCACATCGACTCGCCCCTACAGGAAGAAGCATAATGCTAGAGGAGAATTCATCATGATGGTGAAACGAATTGTTGTGAATGTCGTGGGCCGGTCAAGGCGTTTTGAGAAACGTTATGCGGAGAGGAGTGGTGGGATGTGTTGCACCAGTGGCGGGGTGTGTTGTTTATGGGGTGTTATGCGTCGGCGTGTGTCGACCCGCATAACTTTTGGGGGAGTGATTGATGAAAATCGTGCTCAAACCAGCGGTTTATTGCATGCTGCCGTTTGTTTCGTTCGTGGTCTTCACCTGAACCAGTACTGTTCTCGCGCGCGACGCATAACCAGAGATCATGAAGAACCGCACGGCGGCGTCAAGATAATTTTATTCAGGGAGAGGTGCGGGAGATTCAGGAGTGAAGAAGAAGAATTAGTATACGAAAAAAGAACAGAGGCTTTGGTCTGGCAATAATTGATAGAAAATCAGAGTCAGGAGATGCGACTCAAAATTATTCCAAAAGGGGAAAACCGATGTGAGTGCAGAGAAAAACCAACGCCGCCGTTTCGAGCAGCGTTGGTCAAACTAAGCGGAGAGAGGGGGATTCGAACCCCCGGTCCCGTTACCGGGACACAGCATTTCCAGTGCTGCACAATCGGCCACTCTGCCACCTCTCCGAGTGGTTCATCGTCGGTCGAGCAATGTCAACCAGATTGAAATCTTAGAACTTAGCCTTCTGCAGCCAGTTTCTGTTTGATCGCTTCTTCTCTGTCTTCAATGACTTTCAGAGATTTGAGACGGTTTACGATCTGAGTTCTTTGTGCGTTGACCTGCCGCCATTTGGGGTGTTTTTTCCGAGCTGATTCATCAATCTTTTGCTCATCAAGTACTTTACCATAATCGGCAATAGCAGTTTCCGCGTTCTGTAATTGTCGTTCCAATTGAGCTCTTCGTAAAGACATAGTCTTCCACTGTCCCTTTTGATGTTGTAGTAATGACCGTTTTATTGTGATTCAGGTTCGACCTGATTCTCTTTGCGCAAAGCGAACACTTCCCTTTTCAGAAATTCAAGGGAACGAAGATTCTAACAAGATCCGATTGGATTTGACAACGCTCAAATCGCGCAACATGCTGCATTGCCTTGTTTTTTTGTTGGGAAACAGAGCAAATGAACATGTATTATGGCTACACCGAAAGTGGAAGGAGTTGTTGTGAGTCGAAGACAGGCCTCAATACTCAATTGGTACTGAGTGTCTCGACTGCTTTCTGAGCAGGTTCTACCGTCAAACGATTGTGGACCTGGCGAACTCCGGTGATACGACTAACCGACTCCTGAGCCAACTGCTTTTCGTAATAGCTGCTGACAATGCCGGTCAAGAACACCTGTTCCTGCTCAATTTTGTATTGAACATTCTGGTTGGCGATTAAATTAGAAGTGGATATAGCATGCTTGACCAGTTCACTGAGCTGGTGGGCATGGTCAAAGGCGATGTGATGTGACATAATAGACCGATACTTTAAGGATCTTAAAAAATTCACTCTATCCTTATACATTTTTCTCATCCTGAAGTTAGAAGAAGTAGTGCAGCCTGCATTTGCACACTTTGTTCTCTTCGGTCAGGGGAATTGAGAGCTATCAGGAAAAATGTAACGATCCGATCGATTTCGTAGCTCTGGTGATGATTAGGGATTACAATCCTGAGAATTGGTATGAACGATACTGATGAGAAGTAAGAAATCTCTTTCCGTGTCTAAAGTTAAACCTAATGACTGCTGATTTCTTCGAGGCTTTTCTCTGAGAAACAGTGTTCCTTCGTTTTTCCGTCCGGTACAATCAGAGAGACAGGGATAGTGAAGTGCGATGTTGTGCTCTGTCGTCAGACGTTGAGTCAGATGTATCGCAGAGGGTGCTGCGGTTTTGGTAGAAGGATTAAGCCTGTTGGTAATTATTAGTGATCAGGAACTATTACAGCGGTCAGTAGAGCCTGCTCATGATTTATTTCCGGTGATGCGACGTGCGGCAGTCATGTCGCCTCTGGTCATCTTATTGGCTTTAGGTCCCGGTTTATTAGCCTTTCATTCGTATCGCATTGATGAATTGTCTGCCTGGTTTGGCTTGGAGTGTCTCGGAAAAGCCAGCCTGATCACCGATAATACCAACGCACTTATTTCTCAACCCCCATTGGTTCGCTGGCTTTGTATGGGGCTGCTTTCTTTAGTCGGACACTGGTCTTCATCACTGGTTCTCTTTTCTTATTTTTCGACAGCCTGCATGTTGGTTGTTGCGTATCGATTAACGAGAAAAGTTTGTAATCCTCGTTACGCGCTGGTGTTTTGTTTTCTGCTTGCCTTTCATACAGTCGTCTTAAAACAAATTCAACTGATTGAAGCGCCTGCATTTCCGATTCTGTTTGCCTTGCTGACGATCTGGGGATACATCACTCATATCCAATTCGAATCTGGAATTGTATCCTACAAGCTATTGTGTGGGGGAATTTCGCTGGGGCTGTGCCTGTTGTCCGGAGGGGCTCTGGCATTGGGAGTCCTGCTGATGTTGTCGTTGTATATTGTGAATCCCACCGATCTGCCGAAAGGTCGTTCCACCTCAGAACAGAAAAAACTACCCGTATTGAAACAGGCGGTGCGAGCCTGGAAGTCATTATTGATTTTGGGATTTACCGGTTTTGCTGTCGGGGGCTGGTGGGAGTTAATGGCGGCATCACAGATTGAAGGATTCTGGGGGAAATGGTTTGCGGGTCCCGGGCAGCCCACGATCAGCCTGTATTGGAAAACGGAATTCTATCCTGCCTATTTCGTTCGCGATGTGATTTCTTCGCTGGGTTTTTTATTAGGATTTGCACTGTTTGGTCTATTTCATGGCATTAAGCGTGTACTGAAGCCGGCAGGAAATCAACAGGAAATTGCCTGGCTGCGATTGGTTGTGATCTGGGTATTTTGTGGTGCTTTTTTCTGGTGGGGAGTGCAATTCCTTCCCCAAATGGAAGCCAGTACCCGTGCGATGTGGAAATTATTTTTCATCATTCCGTTGATGGCGATTGTGACTTGGGAATTTCAGCAGATTGCACTCCGCCGTGTCAGTTATCCAACGGTGCTTGCTGTATTTACTGTTGGTGTGTTGTCGGTTATTTTCATCAGTGCATCACAGGGAGATACACTCAGCCCTCAGATCTCCGCCCGTTTCTTACGTCAGTTAGTCATTCTTGGGTTATCGCTCGTGATGGTGCTCTGGTACAGTCATCGCTTTAAAAAAGAGCAAGGCCATCGTGTGGTGGAAATGGCATTGGTGGTTGCGTTATCTGGCCTGCATGTCGTTTATGGCGTGTATTCCGTACCCAAGCCGAACCCGGCAGGCGAACGTTTATTGCAGTTTGAACAACAACTTCGTTTAACCCAAAACGTGACTAACTGCATTCTGGTGAGCAAAACGGATAAACCTCCTCTGGAACTCACGTTTTTAATCTTCTATCTCTGGGGTGATATAGATTTCAAGCAGATTCAGGGGACAGTGCTTCCACAGGACCTGGAGATACCAGTAACAGAAGAATCGGATGCGACACCAGAAAAACAGGTGATTATTCGCTGGGGGGCTTCATCTGTTTCATTACGAAATATCGTCAATGCCGGTTTTGTTTTAAAGCCGGTGGCTTCGCCTGATGTTTACAAACAACACGAACTGCAGGCAGATTTAATCAGTAAGTCTCCTCAGGGTTTTTAAGATTTGAATTGGATTTATTTTCTGTGATATTTTACTTCGGAGTGATAAAGATGAACCGCCTTGAATCGACTCGCAGTGTGCAAAAGCATTCTTTTCTAAAATCTGGTTTGTTACTGGTAGCCTGCTTTTTCTTTCTGGGAACAATAACCTATGCAGCAGAACCAGTTCAGTTAAAAGAAACCGACAGTCAGAAATGGTATAAAGGGAATTTGCACACGCATTCCTTGTGGAGCGATGGTGATGATTATCTCGAGATGATTGCCGACTGGTACAAAACTCACGGTTATGATTTCCTCTCTTTTACCGACCATAATGTGCTTTCCACGTCAGAACGCTGGACGGTTCCTGAAAAGAATAAAGGTAAGCTGCACGCTTACCAGGAATTAAAAAAACGTTTTCCGAATTGGATCGAAGAACGGAAAAATAAAGACGGTCAGATCGAAGTACGCTTGCGCACATTTGAGGAAGTATCGGATAAACTGGGGGAACCCGGAAAGTATCTGATGATTCAAAGTGAAGAAGTGACGGATCGCTATAAAAATATGCCCGTGCATATGAACGCGACCAACTTGCATTCACTGCTGACTCCGCTTGGAGGTAAGAGTGTTTATGAGGTGATGCAGAACAATACAAACGCGCTGTTGGCACAACGGGAACGGACCGGTCAGTCGATGATGATTCATTTAAATCATCCCAATTTTCATTATGGAGTGACAGCAGAAGAGTTGATGAAGGTCATCGGCGAAAATTTCTTTGAGGTTTATAACGGCCATCCCGGTGTGAATAACAAAGGTGATGACACTTATGCCAGCACGGATCGGATCTGGGATATTATTTTAACGAAGCGACTGGCGGAGTTGAACCTGCCTATGATGTATGGTCTGGGAACAGATGACGGGCATAACTACCACAAAATCCCCAGTCGTGCGAGTGAACCGGGCAGGGGATGGGTTGTTGTTTTATCGGAGAAACTGGAGCCCGAAGCACTGGTAGATGCGATGGAAGCTGGACGCTTTTATGCTTCATCGGGCGTCAAACTGAAATCTGTTACTTCTTCCGACAAAGGAATTCAGATTGAAATCGACCCGGAAGAGGGAGTGGAATATACCACTGATTTTATTGGAACGTTGGAAGGTTATCCCAAAGCGGGAATGCCGGTGTTGGATAAACGAGGACAGGAATTACATGCCACAAAACGTTACAGCAAAAAAATCGGTGCAACATTGAAGTCAGTGAAAGGCAACTCTCCCAGCTATAACTTCAACGGCAAAGAAATTTATGTGCGGGCATTGGTGCGATCAACAAAGCTGCATCCCAATCCTGCACAATTGGGTGAAGTCGAACGTGCCTGGGTTCAACCTGTTAAAGGGCCAGCCGCTCCCAAACAGGAGTGATTTAAGGCTTCTCGGCCAGCTCTGAGTTCATGAGGCCGCTGATCTTGGTGACAATCAGGGTCTGGCGGCTAAGGAGCTGACTGTTCTTTGTGTTATAGACTGAAGTTTCCATCTGTGCGATTCCAAAGGGGATCTGGTCTGATATCCAGAGATCCTTGCGATACCGCAGTTTTTGTTCTGCTTCAGTTTGGGAGGCAATGGTGACCGCGACTTGTGACGCTGCCAACTGGCAGCGGAACGCGTCGTCGCGGAGTGGTGTAAACAAGTGCCTGATCTTTCCCGGGTTATACTTTCGGGGACGTGGCATCCCATAAAAAAATCGGTAAGCCGCAAATTTCTCGGCTTGACTGACATCTGCGTTCGGCCAACGTAAGAACTCTTTCGGCCATTTTCCTGCTTCGAACGCAGTCACGTCAATTGTGTATTGCTTTGTCTCTACTTCTTCTGTGCCGAGGAAGCGTGAGACTTGGATCGTGCGTAAGTTCTCTTCGGAAGCTTGATCTTTAGTGAGTTTGACAACGCTGATTCTGAGTTTAATCAGGCGACCGTCGTTGGCAGGGCCTGAGAACTCGACAAACGGTTCTGGGATTTCTGGCGTTGGTTCCGGAATCGAGGCTAGCCAGGTCGTCATTGGTCGCTCCATTGCAGGTGGGCGTTGCTCATAACTAATCCAGCCGGCTTGTTTCAGTGCCGTGAATAACCAGGGAGCCCGCCAGGGATTATGCAATGGATGCTGGGCTGAAAACACCGATCCCAGTAGGCAGATCACTCCCAGAACCTTCAGCCAGCGTTTGTCTGCAAACTCATCCAGGAGTGGGATCATACTGATCAGCCAGAATGGTGTGAGCCATAACATCCAGCGGAGTGCGGCACTATTACCACCGTAGTTGTAGTTACCCGTTCGTGACATGTAAAAGCCGAAGACAATTAGACTCAGGCAGACGCTGACCCATAACAGGGGGCGTAGAAT
The DNA here is from genome assembly GCF_007744675.1 of Gimesia alba. Lineage (NCBI taxonomy): Bacteria > Pseudomonadati > Planctomycetota > Planctomycetia > Planctomycetales > Planctomycetaceae > Gimesia > Gimesia alba. Next base: position 5,263,157 of record NZ_CP036269.1, on the reverse strand, counting down.
ATGGCCTTTTGTTTTGCCGATTCGCAGCCACGAAATCAACGTCAGCAGATAAATTGGTGAGAGCGAAAAAATGCCGTGATGTCCCAGCGTGCAATGGAACAGATATACCAGTGGCGAATCCAGGTTCTGGTCGAGTCCCTGGGGATTCTTCCAGTAGCTGGGGATGCCACGATATTCATATAAGTATTTTTCCGTTCCATAATACATGTAGAACGGTTTCCAGCCTCCTGTCGCAGCATAATTGGTTACGAAAAATCCAATCAGAGGGACCAGAGCGGCAGGGGCAAATACGAGGCACGTTAAACGCGGGTTCGCTTTGAATAGAAGCCCGAAAACAATGACGCCGAATAATGCGGCCGGCAATTCATTGCAGCAGGTAAACATTGCAAAGAACCCCGCCAATAGAAAGTAGCGTTTTCTTTGTTCTTGGTCGAGCAGGATTCTCATCAAGGGGTATAATGTGAAGACCGCACTGACCGCTGCAATTGAGTGATTATTCAATGTTAAAAGAAACGGAGTTAAGAGTGTTGCAAAGCAGGCTGCTATGACGACGAAGTAGCGAGTGAACTCGGTTTGTGCATAGCGTTCGACCATTTTGCAAATCAGCATCAGGGCGATCAGCATCGGCAGCAGATTGACAATGATTAAGATAATGTGCGCGACATCATAGAGATTGGAATTCAGGCTCATTCCGGTTGTCGTTTTAATCAACCAGTACAAACCAGCGACCATGGTTGGGAAGAGGGGGGGCTTTGAGGAATAAAAGTGTCCGTCGTGTCGAACTTTATCGATACTCGACCAATTGGATCGCTCGTTGATAGTATCGATCTGATAGGTGCCTTGTTCCACAAGTGACCAGACAGTGCACCAGCGCGAACGATCATTGGCACTTTGCAGAGGCACACTGTTAAGAATTGCAGCCAGATTTTGTCCCATCGTGACGGATAACAGTAATACATAAACAAGCCAGCGTAGTCGGGCTGAGCTCGTATTTTGTTCCGGAGATGAGATCGATGGCGAGGCGGTGGAATTCGGCATAAATCAGAGGCATTTTCTGAAAGGACGCATGTTGAATCAAAGTGGATGACGAAAAGCAGATATGTCTTGGCATAAACTGGTTTTCGGAGTCAAAGTGCAGGTTATAATATGCCATGAAAAAAGCAAACGGGGAACGACCGCCTTTGCCGCCTGTTTTTGATTTTTTCGGTAAATAAGACTGTTTTACAGGACTAAATCCGCGCTGAGCGGGCACTCTGGTAGTCGCTGCTGGAACGAATGCTTAGAATAATTCGTGAATCGGTTCACCATTTTCGATGGCGAAATTCGGGCGGCCTTTTTCATCAATATATTGAGTATCCAAGGGGACTCCCATGTATTGATAGATCGTGGCTGCCAGGTCTCCCGGGCGAACGGGACGATGTTTGATCTCGGCACCATCGTGTTCACTGGCGCCGATGACCTGACCGTGGTTCATGCCACCGCCGGCCATACACATCGACATCACTACGGGCCAATGGTTGCGGCCATCGGTACTACCTTGGGTTCCGGACATTGGTGAGCGACCGAATTCTCCCATCGCGATGACCAGCACCTGATCCAGAAGCCCGCGTTCTTCCAGGTCGAGGACAAGGGTCGTCAGCAGATGGTCGAACAGAGGGAGCAGTGGACCAAGACCATTTTTAATACCACCGTACGGCGGAATATTATCGCCGTGATTGTCCCAGGTTCCGGAAGCGGTATGGTAACTCAAATCGAGAGTCACAAATGAGCTTCCTGCTTCAACCAGACGACGGGCGAGCAGTGCCTGTTGACACCAGAGATGTTTGCCATAGCGATCTCGTGTGGCCGGTGATTCCTGGTTCAAATCGAACGCCTGTTGCACACGCTGACCAAGCACCATGTTATACGCGCGTTGACTGTAGCTGTCGATAGCTGACATCGAGCCGGCTTGATCAATGTCACTTCGCAGCTTATCAAACTGTTGCATCAAATCGCGTCGGCTTTTCATTCGTTCGTAGGATAGACCAGGGGCGAATTGGAACATTTTGCCGCCACTGGTTTTTCCGGAATCTTTCCCCACCAAGTCATAGACAGGCAGGTCAGCTGCATCGTTGGCGATGAACGGATCGTATTCTTTTCCCAGATAACCTCCCCAGGCAATGTGCGAATGATGTTTCATGAACGCGACATAGGGCGGCATGCCGGGATGGTTAGCGCCATGATGCTTGGCCACGATTGAAGCCATCGCAGGATACTTGTCACCTTTACGATTCGTACGAGGGGTAGCGCGCAGATTGGCAGTCTGCATCACCTGATTAGGCTGATGGCTGCTCATCTTGGGATCAACGGAACGGATCAAGGTGAAACGATCCATCATTGCAGCTTGCTTTGGTAACCGATCTGTAATGGTGATGCCGGGCACGGATGTTTGTGTCACTCCGAACGGTCCCCGGTTTTGAATCGGGCGGTCTGGTTTGGGATCCCAGGTATCGATATGACTCGGTCCCCCGGTCATCCAGAGGAGAATGACACTTTTTTTGGACAGCGAAGATTTCCCGGCGGCCATCAGTTGATCTGAAGTTCGTAAGAGGTTGGGGACAGATAGACCTGCCAACCCTGCCAGTGAAGCCTTGAGCATATTCCGCCGACTACGTAACACCAAGCCTTCAGGAACCAGCGGGTTAAACGCAGTAAAAGCGTGCTGGGTGTGAGTGCGTGAATGGTTTCTGGACTTCATTGCTGATTCCACTTTGCATTATGGATAGCGAAGCGCGAGCGGCGCGTGGCTTACATATTTAATCTTCTTAAATATATCGTCATTTACTGATGTGTTCAATATGATTCTCCGGTCGCTACGGAAAATAAACAGAAATCGGTTTGGGTCAGGAATAGCTGGAAACTTGTCTGGGACAGGCGTGATTCCACAGAAGCTCTTCTGTGTCTGGCGACTGAAATCGGAAAAGCCAGGTGAGAAATCCGTCTTTCAACTCATTTCTTTTGAGGGGCAGGCTCAAATGTGACCCAGTTCAGACAGGTATTCGTTCCGGAATCAGGCTTACCAATCTCAATGGTCAATCGCTGGTCTGTGACGGTTACATTGGCTGACTGTTCCAGGAAAAAGCCGTCTATCGTGGCTGCGTCTTTTACAATTTGTTTTCCCTCGACGGTGACCCATTGTCCGATTTGTTCGTGCCCTGAGTCTCCCACACAGACAGTCACGAGCCATGTACCGTTTGGAACTTCGCATTCCCAGGTATCGTGGTCTCGGGTAAATACAAAGGTATCACGATAGGTCTCGGGGACTTTATTTCGTTGTCGATGATTTTGACTGAGATCCCGGCGCCATCCATATCCCCGTTTGGCGTCATAGACATGACCATGGTCCGCTTCAAAATCTGTGAGAGGGGCCGTCTTCTTTCCTGCGAAATTGATGCGTCGGGCTTTCTTTGAAGTGGCTTTATCCAATAGCCCATCCTGGTCTTTGGATGCTATTTTTTTCTTCCATTGAATTGGTTCACCCGGAGTAAACAGACTGGGGTCATCGATGTCCGGGATCCCGTCTCCGTCAGCATCTTCGCGGTTCACTCGAGAATAGGGGCGTATGGGCAATGCCTTCAGCGAATCCCACAAGCGTTGGCAGTACTCTCCTCGACTGAGCCCCTCTTCCGGGAAGATCGGCAGGTTGGCAACTTGGACTGTTTGATAAGCGAGTTGCCGAGTTTTGTGTCGCCATTCCGTTGTCGCGGGGGCATCGGGTTGAAAATCAATCTTGCGGATATCCATTGGTATAATGCCGCGGGCCGCCAGTCGGTTGATGGCAACAAAGGCCGGATGCGAAGGTGCTAAATCACGATAAGGCCAGATCAGGACTGCCACTCCCTCGTCTGCTGCACCGCACAATGCATGGCGAACCTGTTCCAGTCGTTCACGATTGTAGGGGATGTCGCGGGGGGCGATGTTCTGTTGTAAAGAAACCGCTGCCGTTGCGCCTGCTGCTTGTCCGAGTGTGACGCATTGATCATGCAGACGAATTGCCGCGCTTACAATACTGCTGTACCCCACATTTTTCTGAGCGCCCAGCAGGCCATCCATGTCGACAGGAACCAGGCTGCGTAGCGGAAATACGGAACGGTCGCTGACCAGTTTGGTATTTCGTCCCGGTTTTTCAAAATCAATCCAGGGACCTGAATTCCCTTCCGACTTCAAGTAGGCACGTCCGGTACGGTGGAAATCATAATGGAACTGCCAGGCGAATAATCCATCAGGATACATGACCCGTGCAAATCGTTCACGGGCGAATTTCTTGGTAGGACCATCCATGTTCCGGCCATCCTGCTCGCGCATCATATACATGGCTTTCAGACGCAATGACTCACGAATATAGGGTTTAGGAGGCAGCTGATCTGCAGTGCCAAATTCTTTACTCAACTGGAAGTGTCTGAAACTGTTTGTTTTATCGGGGGCATGTTCGTGTACGAAATTCTGTAGATGATAGAACAGACATAACGAATGTCGTTTGGCATCGTCAAAAATGATCTGCCGCTGACGACGGTTCATTCGCACAATATTTTTTGTAGATGCTCCGGGTTCGGTTGCTTCCAGTGCGTCGACCACATGTTTTGGCAGCCGTTCGAGCGGGTAATCCTGGCCCAGCATATAATTCAACAGGATGCTGGTTTTGTGATCTTGACTGGTATAGCCATCTACAATTCGACGAACTGTAAAAATCGAAAGCTGTCGAGGTGATGCTTTTCCTGCGTCTGGCCAATGCAGAATCGATCCCAGTCTCGCCGGTCGATCCCATTTTAAATGTTTCATCTCAGCCAGGCTCAGTTTCGAGGTCCGCACAAAATTGCGATCATCATAGCGTTCCGGTTTCGGAATCGGCGTGTCTTTGTCGGCTTCTTCAACGATCATCGCCCACGTGATCGGATTCATTTCATTGGCAGGGTAGTCATCAGTATTCACCGGGGCACTCGGTTCGTTGTAACGCGAACGCGGATCGGCTCCGACTTCAAAATCTGCCCCTGAAACCTGGATCACGTCTCCCCAGTCCGACGCATCGATGGTCAGTCTCGCGGTAATGTGTAGATCAGGCGTTTCTGAACCGACGGGGGCAAACCAGAGTCCCGTGAGTTGCTGCCTTGACTCATTTTGTTTCAAGTCAGCTTTTACCGGATAATGTCCGGTGATCAGTCGCACTTGGCCACTCTCAATATAGGGTTGGAGCATTTCCCGGAAGATCGCCTCTGCTTCAGCCGGACGAAAGGTAGACGGACCATGAAATGGGCGTCCGGGCATTGGGGAGCCATACTTTTCAGTATTGAAGGCTTCGATGCGATCCATCAATTCTTTAAACAGGCCACTTCGATGAAACGAACGCTTCATCGGATGCCAGTCGACTCCCCAGCCAACTTTGCCGGGGCCTTTGTTTTCATCAACGCAGGCCAAAGCTTGTTCGGTATATTGTCCGCCCAGCCACGTCCCATCCAGGACAAGCGTGACCGATTTCACTCCCAATCGTGCTGCCTGAATTGCAGCGGCCCAACCTGATTCAGTCCCTCCAACGATTAACAGGTCGGTCGTTTTCTGTGGCAGTTCTGCTTGAATTTCTCTTTCCGAAAAAAAACAAAAAAAACAGATCAGGAGCGCGATCTTATTTTTCATGGAGAGGGTTTCTTTCATTTGTAAGGATTATTTTTTAAGGATTGCCAAACACCAAATTGTAATAAATATGATCTGAGCCATCATAAGGCATGTTCACGTGGAAAGTCATCAGTCATTTCATTTTGGTATCGAGATTGGTTCAAATTCAATAATACAGAGTACCGTCATTGAGGAGGCTGGATTTAAGAACGGGACCGTGAAATGGCATTGATTTTGCATATTCTGAATTGTGTTTAGAAATTCTAGTCAAAAAACCTCAGTTCGCCTGATAAAGCAGCATTTTCTGGAGGTTTCGTGAGCAATTCACGTTAGAGTTTTTCAGTTTATTTTTATGTTTCTTATTTTTCAGGAGTTTTCTGATGTCCCAATTTCTGAGGCAGAAGCGGGGTTTTACGCTGATCGAGTTACTGGTTGTGATTGCAATCATTGCGATTTTGATTGCACTACTTTTACCTGCTGTACAACAGGCCCGTGAAGCGGCCCGAAGATCTCAATGCAAAAACAATATGAAACAACTGGGATTGGCCCTCCATAATTATCACGAAACGTTTCGAGTGATGCCTCCTGCCCATATTGGTCGCTGCACCACTCCCCGGCTGTCTGCTAGTGGGTTGACGATGTTGCTGCCTTACATCGATCAAGCCCCTTTATACAATCTCTACAACTCCAATGGCAGTGCGACCACTCATACAAGTATTTCAACTGCCGGTCCCTTAATTGCTGGTGACGACCCCGTGACAAACGGAAATGCTGCAGTTGTAAAAAACCTGATTACCGTATTTCTCTGTCCCTCGGACAGTGGGACATATCATATCACTGCGACAACCGGTAGCTATGGAATTTCCTCAACGAATACGGGTACAGGTGGGGCAAAAACCAACTACGATTTCATTACCATTACTCCCTATAACTCTTGTGAGAACTGGGCGGGAACAGCACCAACATCCCGCTGCATGTTTGGGGATAACAGTAAATGTCGACTGGATGACGTTAAGGATGGAACCAGCAATACATTAATGATGGGCGAAACCACACGCGACGTCTACAACGGTGGTACAAACGCCTGGGGTTATCGCGGACACGTGATGGTCGGTCTGAACCTGGTTTCGTATCCGATCAATCGTTTCTGGTACAGTTCTGCGTCTCCTCAAGATCTCCCGCAAGGAAAACTGGGGAGCTGGTCTTATGCCGGGAGTCTTCATACGGGCGGTGCTCACTTCCTGCTGGCCGATGGATCAGTTCACTTTATGAGCGAAAACATCGATACCACGACCCGTCAAAATCTGGCACGAATGTCAGATGGTAACGTAATTGGCGAATGGTAAGCTGATTGACTTGTATTAGCACTCAAGAAAAAACTCCACGGTCTCAATGACTCTATTTCATTGGGACCCTGTTGGAGCTCAACAGAGGAAGACAGAAATGAAGTTGCAAAGTTATCGTGTTCATTTTGTGCTCTGCATCTTATTGGTCGGAATGACCGGATGTGGCGGAGCCAATGCTAAGGAGTCACTCCCCGAAACCGTACCCGTCTCAGGGATCGTCACAATGAATGGAACTCCTTTGGTTTCTGCAACGGTGACATTCGTTCCCCAAGGAGCAACTAAGGGCGTAGAATGTGTCGGAGTCACCGATGAAACAGGGAAGTATACACTGAAACAAGTGCGCGGCGCAGAAGGAGCGCCACCCGGGGATTACCGGGTTGTCATCAATCATTTTATAAAAGCGGATGGAACTCCCATAAAAATCGACGGAACAGAAGCACCTGCTAACTTGGGTGCTGATGAATCGTTACCCCCGATCTACAGCAGTTTCACTGATTCAAAATTATCTGCGAAAGTAAGCCAGGCAGGGGGCGATTTTCCGTTTGAGTTAAAAGGTAAGAAGAAATAAGAACTGGTACTGTCAAATCGTACGGTTCGATTTTCAAAATCAAATCATCAGGCAACACTGTTTTGCCTGATGATTTTTTTATTTCTCCAGTGATATGAATTATTGTTGTTGGGGCTATTTTTCAAACTTTGAAGTGCATGCTTCCCTACGTATAAATATTTGGTTATATTAAAGGCCGGACTGTCCCAAACTCACTCTTGAGACAAGGAGCTTTGATGCGCGATCAAAGTGGCTGCCAGAAATGGAAAGGGGACACAACTGGACTGGGATTTGTCTGTTGTGTGTTGGTCCTTTTCTGTTTAGATCTGAGATCAGTTAAAAGCAGTCCGCCTCCGAAAAAATTACCTGCAAATGCCATCAATTTTGCACGAGATATTCAGCCGATTTTGGAGGCACACTGTCTTTCCTGCCACGGTTTGGATGAACCGGAAAGCAGCTTTTCGTTAACCACACGTCAATCTACGCTTGCTGGTGGTAACTATGGTAAGGCCATTCAGCCTGGCACTCCTGAGAATAGTCCCCTGTTTCAAATGGTCTCCGGCACGCATCAGGATCAAATCGTGATGCCACCTGAAGGGGAGGGCGAGCGCCTTACTCCCAAGGAAATCGCACTGATCCGGCAATGGATCAGGCAGGGAGCAAAGTGGCCAAAAAAACTGGTAATTGGCGCTCCAGTGAAACACAAACGCAAAGAGAAACATTGGGCCTTTCAGCCGATCTCCAGGCCGGAAGTTCCTTCCGTACGACAGAACACCTGGGCAAAGAATGAAATCGACCATTTCATTTTACATCGACTGGAGCAGGAAAAAATTCAACCCGCAGAAGCTGCCGACAAGGCGACGCTCATTCGACGTGTCACTCTTGATCTTACCGGACTGCCTCCCACTCCCGAAGAAGTTTCTGCTTTTTTAAACGATGATCGCGATGATGCCTATGAACGGGTCGTGGACCGACTCTTAAAATCGCCACACTTTGGTGAAAAATGGGCAAGGCTCTGGCTGGACTTATGCCATTACGCCGATAGTGATGGCTATCTCACCGATGCTGTTCGTCCTCATGCCTGGCGGTTTCGTGACTGGGTTGTGCAATCGCTGAATGAGAATAAGCCCTTCGATCAGTTTACGATTGAGCAGATCGCAGGCGATCTGTTGCCCGATGCCACACCGACCCAGCAGGAGGGAACGGGATTTCTGCGACAGACGTTGAGTAACAGGGAGGGAGGCGCGGATTTAGAAGAATTTCGCGTGAATAAAGTCATTGACCGAACCAAACTGGTTGGCACAATCTGGTTGGGACTTACTCTGGATTGCTGTCGCTGCCACAATCATAAATATGATCCAATCACTCAGAAAGAGTTTTATCAGCTCTACGCGTTTTTCAACTCCGCGTACGAAGTGAACGTCGACGCACCTCTCAAAGACGAACAACAACGACTGAATCAACAAGCGGCATATCAGAAAAAACGACATGCATTAATTAAACCTGTGCAGGAGCCTCTGAAAAAACTGCAGCGGGAGTGGGAAGCAAAAATGCTTTATGCGGCTGCGCATCCCGCAGAAGACCATCACTGGGCGCGTGCCTGGGAAGTCATGGGACTCGTCTGGGGTGTTGGTACGGGAGAAGGACAGCAGGAAGGCCTGGAAATTCTCAAGCTGGATCCCGAGCAGAGAAGTCAGCGTCAACAGGATGACCTGCTCGATTATTTCCTGGCGCGAGGACACATCGTCAGCGGGGAAAAATTTAAAGAACTCAAATTAGCAGCACTTGCCAAAAATCTGGCTGCCTTGAAACAGGAATATCCTCCCGTTTCCCGGGCTCCCGCAATGCAGGAAATGCAAATACCTAATCTGGCCTTTGTACATTTGCGAGGCTCATTTCAGTCGCCAGGGGTTCCCGTTCATCCCGGCACACCAAAGACTTTGCCTGTATTTGATTCTGGCAAGAATCCGAATCGACTCGATCTGGCACGCTGGCTCGTCTCAGCTGAGAACCCGTTGACGTCCCGCGTGACTGTGAATCGTATCTGGCAGGAGTATTTCGGCCAGGGAATCGTGATTTCGTCAGACGACTTTGGTACGCAAGGTGATGATCCTTCACATCCCCTATTGCTCGATTGGCTCGCGTTTCACTTTAAGAGTCGTGGCTGGGATGTCAAAGACCTGCATCGGTTGATTGTGACTTCAGCTACTTATCGTCAATCTTCAAAATTCCGTCCTGACATGCATCAGAAAGATCCTGCGAATCGGTTACTCAGCCATCAAAACAGTTTGCGTCTGTCTGCCGAAACGGTCCGCGATCAGGCACTCGCCGTCAGCGGCTTATTGACGCGGAAACTGGGTGGACCCTGTGTACGACCACCTCAACCAGACAGTGTCGTGATGGAAGCCTTTGGTTCGAATACCTGGGACGTCAGTACTGGGGAAGACCGTTATCGTAGAGGGCTGTATACGTTGATTTTAAGAACGTCCCCCTATGCTCAGTCGGTGATTTTCGATGCACCCAACCCCAGCCAGACTTGTAGTCGTCGAGATCGCTCCAATACACCTTTGCAGGCTTTGACGCTGTTAAATGATCCGGTGTTTTATGAAGCGGCTCAAAAACTGGCCCAGCGAATTCGACAGGAAAATTCGAGTGATCTCGACGCACAATTGCATTTTGCGTTTCAACTCTGTCTGGCTCGTGAACCTCACAAAGAAGAAATCGAAAGACTCAAAACACTTTATCAGCAGCAAATACATCGACAGTCACAGCAACCTTCCAGCGGAAATGTTTCCGGAGAAGAAACAGCTTGGACTGTGGTTGCCAGTGTTTTAATGAATCTGCATGAATTCATCGTACGGGACTGAGAACAATGCTTGAACAGGGCGGAAGTTTAAATCAGCGGCGACGTCTTTTTTTAAAGTCGACTGCCTGCGGCCTTGGTTCGATCGCCCTGCATCAACTCCTGGCACAGGAGAATCCGGTTCGTCAATCAACGATGGACGCCGTGAATCCGCTGGCAGTGAAAGCACCGCATTTCAAGCCGAGAGCCAAAAATGTAATCTTTATCTTTATGTCCGGCGGGCCAAGCCAGATGGATTTGTTTGATCCGAAACCAAAATTAAAAAAACTGCATGGTCAGCCGGTGCCTGAATCGTTTCTCAAGGGTATCAATGACGCCTTAATCAAATCCACCGCACAGGTCATGGCATCCCCCCGCACCTTTAAAAAATATGGCGAGGCAGGACTCGATTTTTCTGATAACCTGCCTCATCTGGGAACCTGTGCCGACGACCTCTGTATGATTCGTACCGTGCACACAGATGTCAGTAATCATCACCCCGCGCAAATGCTGATGAATAGCGGGTCAACCATGTTCGATCGACCCAGTATGGGATCGTGGGTGACTTATGGGCTGGGTAGTGAATCAGAAAACCTGCCCGGCTATGTCGTCCTGCTCTCGAATTCCGGCAAAGGCGTAGATGGAGGTTCGTCACTTTGGAGTAATGGTATTTTACCTTCGACCTATCGCGGCGTCACCTTTCGCAGTCGTGGCGAAGCAATTCTGTATCTATCGAATCCAGAGGGAATGACACCTCCCCTTCAACGGGAACGGTTGGATGCCATTCGAGATCTGAATACTCTGCGTTTTGATCAGACGGGCGATCCCGAAATCGCTTCCCGAATCGCCTCCTATGAACTGGCATATCGCATGCAGACTTCGGCTCCGGAGCTATTGGATTTTAGTGATGAGTCCCAGGCGACACTCAAAATGTATGGGATTGAAAATGAAACCACAAACTGGTTCGGCAGTAATGCCCTGCTTGCCCGCCGAATGATTGAGCGCGGCGTACGGTTTGTGCAACTCTACCACTCCACCTGGGATGATCACTCAAACCTCAACAAGAACCTCAAAACAAACTGCGACATGACAGACCAGCCCAGTGCAGCATTGATTAAAGATCTTAAACAGCGGGGGTTGCTCGAGGATACGCTTGTCATCTGGGGTGGGGAATTCGGTAGAACACCCATGACCGAAGTTCGCAGAGGTTCTTCTCCAGGAAGAGAAGGGCGTGACCATCATCCTTTCAGTTTCACCATGTTAATGGCCGGCGGCGGAGTCAAAGCAGGGACGGTGATTGGCAAAACGGATGAGCTTGGTTTTCATCCAGTGGAAGACGAAGTACACATCCATAACCTGCATGCCACCATTCTGCATCTGCTGGGATTTGATCACACTAGACTGATCGTGAAGCACAAAGGGCTCGACTATCGTTTGACCGGCGTGGAAGGAAAAGTCCTCGAGAATCTGATTGCCTGATACAGTCTGGTGTATACTTGTGTTGACTGGTGTGTTATTCTCAGTCAAAACAATCACTGTAACAACTGTATCAATGGTAAAGAGCGTGATTTCATGAAACCCAAAACCGCAGTATTGCTGATATTGAGCACTTCCGTATTCTTTGCGTGTGCCATCATCTTGGCTGACACTTTGCTTGAAGGCACGAAATGGAATCAGATTGTGATGTATTCGCTCATCGCTCTGTGGTGGATTCCATTTGTGTATTTGTCGGTTGCATCCAAACGTTCGAAGCAGACTGCGTTTAATGGCACAGCCGAATAACAGTTGCATCAGTCATTAATCTGACTGTGCCTGCTCGAGGAGATCAACGCCCACCATTTCACTCCACGCGGCCATCAGTTTTTTCGTGATCGGTCCGACTTGGCCATTGCCGATCATAGTACCATTAAACTTCGTCGCCGGCATGATGCAGTAAGGCGTGCTGGTGAAAAAAGCTTCGTCAGCAGTGATCACGTCATAGGGCAGCAGTCGACATTCTTCGATGGGAATATTGAGCTGCTCGGCCAGTAAAAAAATCGTCTGCCGACTGATTCCATCCAGGCAATTGATTGTACTCGGAGTGCGGATACAATTGTTCGTCACCAGGAAAAAGTTACCGCCTTTATTTTCGGAGAGAAAACCATCGGTGTCGAGCAGCAGGCTTTGTGCCTGCGGGTCAACCAGCTTCACTTCTGACTCAGCCAGTGTATACAGGAAGCGACTGCGATTTTTTATGCGCGCGTCAAGTGACTGTGCGGGCTGAATTCGAGTAAAAGGAGTCACCGCATGACAGCCCACCCGATAAAAGTTAGCCCAGTAGGATAGATCGAGTGGCAAGGTAACGATCATGACCGTCGGTTTTGATTCTGCCGGTTTCTGTCCACTGGAGGGGACCCAGGTGCCGGGGGTGATATTGTGAATAATCCAGGCATCGGTGCCGGGGGCATAATTGGGCTCGTTCTTTTTCCAGACTTCCAAAGTGAGCTGTTCCAGTTCATCCGCCGTCATTCCCGCGTCAAAGCGGGCCGCTTTCAGACTGAGAAACAGGCGGTTGATATGATCACGCAAACGATATGGTTGATGTGCGAAGGTACGCGTGGATTCAGTGACAGTCATTCCCAGGCTGATCGCACCATCAAAGATAGAGATCTTTGCTTCATCTGCAGGAACATATTCGCCATTCAAATAAACGAGATTCTCAGACATGGAAGTTCCTCTCAAGATTTAATTTTGTTCCAGTTCGTAGCATGAAAAACAATTTGATTCGTATGCTCTTAGTTGCCCCGCTTCGTGTCTCAGAATCAAACAGGCGGTTCCGGGTTTCTGATTCAAAAGTTGCATTCCCCGCTCTGGCCCCAGGACACTGATGGCGGAAGCCAGGCTGTCCGCAGTCACACCATCCGGGGCAATCACGGTGACCCGACTCTGATCGGTCAGCCCCAGTCCTGTATGCGGATCAACAATATGTGAATAGCGTTTCCCATTGATGACAACATGCTGCAATGCATCGCCGGAAGTCGCCACCGCCATATTGTGTATCTGCAGATACCGGTCAATCTTTGCATTTGGGGCATCCGATGAAGAGATACCAATTTTCCAGCCGCAAGTACCTGGAGGAGGGTCACCTAATACAATATCACCGCTGGCATCAACCATTGCCCGGGTGATGCCCTGTTCTTTCAAGACGCTGAGAGCGATATCCGCGGCGTAGCCTTTCGCAATGCCTCCCAGATCCAGTCGCATGTCTTTTTGGGTCAGTTCAACGGTCTGATTTGGGAGGGAAATCTTCATCAATCCGAAACCGACTTTGGAGCGAGCCGCCTCGAAGCGTTGACTGTCAGGCAATTTTTTTTGTCGCCGGGCCCGACGCCAGAGTCGTACCACGGGGCCAATTGTCACATCAAATGCCCCCTTTGTTTCCTCTGAGAGTGCTTGACTTTTTTTCAGTAGTTTTAGCAGGTGAGGACTGACTTTGATTGGTTTTCCCGGCCCAGATAACCGACATAACTGATTTAACTCACTTTCCGGATCGTAATCGCTGAGTATTTTGTTAAGTTCCTTTATACGGGCAAAAGCATTTTGAGAGGCTTTGTTTGCGATTGGTTTGTCGGTAGCATATAATACGATGCTCCACTGCACCCCCATATGTACTTCCTGAAATTCATACCGATTCAGAATTTCGCTATCCGTGCACTGTTGATTGCCTGACAAAGTGGAGAGCAGCAGGCATGTCTGAAAAACGTATGACATCATCAACCCTGATAAAAGACCGATTGAAGCTTACCAATACGGAGTAAACTAATATGCTTAGCGTATGTCGTTCCAGTCTCTTAATGCAAGGCAAATTCGCATTCCTTGCTGCAATCCTGTTTTCTGTTTCTCTGGCGAATGCTGGTGAAAAAGCCAAGGAGATGAAACCTTACACAGAAAAAATTGCGAATACCGATGTTTCTTTCGATATGGTTCCCATTCCTGGTGGCGAATACCTGATGGGGAGCCCCGCGAATGAGAAGAATCGGGAAGATGACGAAGGTCCACAAATCAAAGTCAAAATCGACCCCTTCTGGATGGGCAAGCACGAAGTCACCTGGAATGAATACGATATCTGGAGTTTCAATCTCGATATTCAACGTCGTAAACTGCTACGGGGAAAATCGGACGCGAAAGAAAAAGCCGCCGATGCCGTGACTCGTCCAACCAAGCCATATACTGACATGACCTTTGACATGGGCCACGATGGCTATCCTGCGATCTGTATGACTCAGTTGGCTGCCAAGACCTATTGTAAATGGTTAAGCGAAAAAACAGGTCACTATTACCGTCTTCCCACTGAAGCAGAATGGGAATACGCGTGCCGCGCCGGTACCACCACTGCCTATTCCTTCGGCGATAATCCGGAAAAGTTAGATGACTATGCCTGGCACTACGCCAACTGCAACGACACCTATCAAAAGGTCGGTAAGAAGAAACCAAATCCCTGGGGACTGTATGACATGCACGGCAATGTCTCCGAATGGGTACTTGATCAGTATATTCCGGATGCCTACAAAAAATGGAGTGGTAAGGGAACCCTGAATTTCCCAATCAATGTACCAACGACGCTCTATCCTCGTGTCGCCAAAGGTGGCTCCTGGGATGATGAGCCAGAAGCATTGCGTAGCGCAAACCGAATTGCTTCCAGTTCTGACTGGAAAATTCAGGACCCACAAATTCCACAAAGTATCTGGTATCACACCGATGCGATTATGGTGGGATTCCGCGTGGTACGTCCTTTGAAAGTACCAACGGCTGAAGAACGAAAGAAATATGGTCTTGATCCAGCAATCCCTGAGGATGAAGGACGCTGATTATAAACTTAGAGTGAAGAATTTTATTGAAAACAGATGCATAGGCTGAAATTCAACAAACGATTTGTCTCGCTGATTGCATATGTAAATTAGGTAACGTAAAACCGACCAAATCCACCTGCAGATTAGGGAAAGGCCTCTGATGACTCAATCTAACAATCAATCAACCTCCAGACGTGACTTTTTAAAAACAACAACGGCAACGGCTGTTGGGACTGGAATTCTTGCCAGTTTAGGATCGGCGGCTCATGTCCATGCAAGCGGCGACGATCAAATCAAAGTTGGTCTGGTAGGCTGTGGTGGCCGCGGTACCGGTGCTGCTTCACAAGCCTTGTCCACAAAAGGAAACGTGAAGCTGGAAGCAATGGCGGATGCATTCAAAGATCGAATGGACAGCAGCCTGAGCAACCTGCAAAAGCAGTTTTCCGGTCGACCGGAGCGAGTCGACGTCGCCGAAGAGAAAAAATTCGTCGGGTTCGACGCCTACCAGAAACTCCTCGACAGTGGTGTCGATGTGGTGATTCTGGCAACACCTCCCGGATTCCGTCCAATTCACTTTGAAGCTGCCGTCAATAAAGGCGTGCATATCTTCATGGAAAAACCAGTGGCCACAGATGTGACCGGAGTCAAGAAAGTCCTTGAAGCCGCTAAAAAAGCCAAAGAAAAAAATCTGGCGGTTGGAGTTGGTTTGCAGCGTCATCACCAGGCTCCTTACATTGAAACCATCAATCGCCTGAAAGATGGTGCGATTGGCGATATTACTTCAATGCGTTGTTACTGGAACAGTGGTGGCGTCTGGGAACCACGTCTGGCTCGCGAAGATGCCAAATCAGAAATGGAATACCAGATGCGAAACTGGTACTACTATAACTGGCTGTGTGGTGACCACATCAACGAGCAGCACATTCACAACATTGATGTATGTAACTGGTTGAAAGACGATTTCCCCGTCAAAGCATATGGTATGGGGGGACGTCAGGTTCGTACCGACAAGAAGTATGGTGAAATCTATGACCATTTCGCTGTTGAATTCGTTTACGCCGATGACACTCGGATGTATAGCCAATGTCGGCACATTCGCAACTGCTGGAATAGCGTGACTGAGCATGCTCAGGGAACCAAAGGTTCTTGTGATATCAGTGGTGCGAAGTATGAAACTACAGCTGGGTACAAATGGAAATACCGTGGCAAGAAAGCCAACCCTTATCAGGTTGAACACGATGATCTGTTCGCTGCCATCTATAACGGAACGCCTTATAATGAAGCGGAGTATGGTGCGAAATCAACCATGACTTCCATTCTGGGACGTCTGGCAACCTACAGTGGTAAACCAGTCACCTGGGACGAAGCCATGGCATCGAACGTCGATCTGATGCCAAAAGAGTTCTCCTGGGAAGCAGCTCCCGTTACAGGACCTGATGAAAATGGTTTCTACCCGATCCCAACTCCAGGTGTGAGCAAAGTTCTCTAATATTTGTTCAACGTCAATTACCAAGCCGATTCGTTCCTCACGAGCGAATCGGCTTTTTTTCTTGGAATGAGTTCAGTAAACTCACTCGGTGAATTCGAATTCCCTGTCATTCAATTTATCTGAAACTCACTACAACGATGACTTCTCAACATCAGATTACTGCTGTCACTCCTGCTGACTATCCCCGTGCATTAGAAGTCTGGGAATCTTCGGTAAGGGCCACGCATGGTTTTCTAACAGAAGCAGACATTCAATCGCTTAAGCCTCTCGTATACGACCATTGTTTAACGCGAATGCCTCTCTTCTGCGTCCGCGACGATACTGAGACTGTGATTGGTTTTCTGGGTGTGGACTCACCAAAAATTGAAGCACTGTTTATCGATCCTGACTGGCGGGGAAAAGGTCTGGGACGCCAACTTGTGGAATATGCAATCAAGGATCTGGACGTGGAACTGGTCGATGTGAATGAGCAGAACGAACAGGCCGTCGGTTTTTATCTGCATTTGGGGTTTGAAGTCGCTCTTCGCTCTAAGCGGGACGGGTTTGGAAAGCCGTTTCCCTTATTGCATCTGAAACTACCAGGTTGAATCGGTCGTTGAGTTCGCTGCAGGTGCATTTCTGTTTTGAGTATGGTATCGTAAAAGCCTCTCTTTTTTCTTTCCAGGAGTCTGAACCATGCCCGTACGTTTCATTCAATGTCTGCTGATGGCTGCTTTTTTATTACTTTGCTCGTCGCTGAGTTTTGCCGAATCGCCGCTCGAAATTGGGAATCGACGGGAGTTATTTATCGATGACGTGTTAGTGGAAAAACTGACGGGAGAAATCGAGATTCGCCTCCAACATCCTATCCCGCGTGAGGTGGTTTTTAAATTTGATCAAGACTGGGAAGGGAGTAGTTCTGGTTATCATACCATTTTCCAGGACGGCGACTTGTATCGGCTCTATTATCGCGGCTCCCATATTATTGTTTCAGACGGGCGCATCAATACTGGCAGCCATAAGCCTTTTTATTGTTACGCGGAAAGTAAGGACGGCATTCACTGGACGCGACCTGAGTTAGATTTAGTTGAGTTTCAGGGATCGAAAAAAAATAACATTATTTTGGAAGGGTTGGGCACACATAATTTTGCACCCTTTAAAGATGAAAATCCGAACTGCAAACCGGAAGCAAAGTACAAGGCACTGGCAGGTACTCAAAGTGAAGGAGGCCTCTATGCTTTTCAGTCAGCGAATGGAATACACTGGAAGTTGATGCAGGAAAAACCGGTGATTACGAAAGGAGC
Source organism: Gimesia alba (assembly GCF_007744675.1). Taxonomy (NCBI): domain Bacteria; kingdom Pseudomonadati; phylum Planctomycetota; class Planctomycetia; order Planctomycetales; family Planctomycetaceae; genus Gimesia; species Gimesia alba. The sequence continues at coordinate 5,245,175 of NZ_CP036269.1, read as the reverse complement.
CTTCGATTCACAAAATCTGGCGTTCTGGGATACCGATCAACAGACCTATCGAACCTATTATCGCGTCTTTTCTGGAGGAGTTACCACTTCCAAAACTTGGAAACCAGAAGGCGATCGCGCGATTCAAACAGCCACTTCTGATGATTTTCTCAACTGGAACAATGCAATTGATCTGACTTACGAAGATTCTCCCAGCGAACAACTTTATACCAATCAGGTGAAAGCCTATTATCGGGCACCTCATATTCGGATCGGCTTTCCTGCCCGTTATGTGGAACGAGGCTGGTCCGAATCGATGCGGGCACTTCCCGATCCCAAACGTCGTAAACAGCGGGCTTCTTCTGTGGAACGTTATGGGACTGCTATCAGTGAAGGGCTTTTGATGGCCAGCCGTAATGGCGTCCACTTTAAACGTTGGAATGAAGCGTTTCTGCGTCCCGGTATCGAACGTACTGGTACCTGGCAGTACGGGCATCAGTTTATTGCCGAACACGTTGTCGAAACAAAATCAGCACTTCCCGGTGCTCCGAACGAATTATCGATCTATGCTGCCGAAGATTACTGGCACGGGAAAGGAGGATCACTCAGACTCTATTCACTTCGATTGGATGGGTTTACTTCGGTACACGCTTCGATGAAGGGGGGAGAACTGATCACACGACCGTTTACTTTTGAGGGAACGAAATTATCTGCTAACTTTGCGACATCTGCCGCCGGGAGCATGCGAGTGGAAATTCAAACTGCAGAGGGGCAGCCGATTCAAGGATTTACTTTAAAAGAGTGTGCGGACCTGTTTGGCGATACGGTCGATCGGACCGTGACCTGGAATCAGAAAGCAGATGCCAGCAGCCTGCAAGGGAAACCAGTTCGCCTGCGCATTCAATTGAAAGATGCTGACTTGTATTCATTTCAGTTTCAGAAGTAAATCAGATCAGTCCCTTCAACTCGCCGTTACTGTCACCAAAGCGGTCAGACACCACTTTGGGAATCTTCAGGATCATGACAGTCGGCGCAATACTGGAACAGGATAGGGCGAACGGACTTTTCAAAGAAGTCCGCGGGTTCCGGCTCCGCAGTAAAAGTGCTTCTACACAACAGGCAGGCAATCTAACACCAGAAAACGATACGCATATTCAGACCTGTTCCAGACTGGGGGGAAATATGTGCAAAGGCAAGGAGCGGGAGAATTCTTTCGAATTGAATTAACTCTGGTTATAAACGGATTCAGAATCAGAGAAAAAGTAGTGATCTGATAAGTTTCCAGTTACGTATATTACTCATGTTATGAAGGACCGTTTTGCTCGGTGAGACATGTTGACCTCATCAAGGTTTATCAGACATAATCCCTTTGCAATACAAAGAATCGTTATCCGCGGCTTACTCTTGGAAAGTATTTGAATGTCAGATCCCAAACCTGCTCAAGAAAAGAAACCTCAAACCTGGCGCGAGCAGATGTATGAGATAATCTTTGAAGCAGATACACCTGCCGGAAAACTGTTTGATGTTGTGCTGCTGATTGCCATTTTAGTGAGCATTCTGGTGATCATGCTCGAGAGCGTCAAATCGTTTGATGCGAAGTATGATCGCCAATTTAGTATTGCCGAATGGTTCTTCACAATTTTGTTTACCATCGAATATGTCGCGCGGATCATCTGTGCCCGTCGACCGCTGCGGTATATCTTCAGCTTCTACGGTGTGGTGGATTTGTTGTCGATTCTTCCCACCTATCTGATTTTTCTGGCATCAGTCGATACAGTGGATATGCAGCGACTGGGGGTCATTCGAGCGTTGCGACTACTGCGTGTGTTCCGAATCTTCAAGTTGGGGCATATGTTGACCGGTGCGTCGGAATTACGCCATGCCATCTGGACCAGTCGTTCAAAAATTATTGTGTTTTTAACAACGGTCCTGATTGCCGTCGTTATTGAAGGGGCTGCGTTGCATTTAGTGGAGGATAATGCCCAAAGAGAGGCTAATTTAAATGGTTTTGATTCGATTCCCGAAAGCATGTATTGGGCGATCGTCACGATGACAACCGTAGGTTACGGTGATGTCACACCCATCACCCCTTTAGGGAAATGTCTGGCGGCCATGATTATGTTTTTTGGATACAGCCTGATTATCGTACCCACAGGAATTGTGTCCGCTGAGTTAGCACATTCGGGATCGAAATCGGACTCATCTCGAATTACGACTCAGGTATGTCCGGAATGCATGAAAGAAGGGCACGATTCCAATGCGATTTTCTGTAAATTCTGTGGCTCACGCCTGAACTGAATGGCTGCCATTCGATCTTCCAGATAAAAGAAGTTCCTGAAATTGATCAATTTTTGGGAACTTCTTTTTTGCGCACGCCGTCCAATGAGCGGTGCCCGGTGTGAGGCACTTCATTTCTCAGTAATCCTGTGCTTATCCAGGAGAAGTTTCCATGCGCAAACTGTTTCGACTTACGGCGTTAATTCTATTTACTTTTTGTCTGTCAGCCCAAATGAGTCAGGCAAAAGAAAAGCCACAGCCAGCACAACCTTCAGTCGAATTGGCGATTCTGCTTGATACGAGTGGCAGTATGAGTGGATTAATCAATCAGGCACGGACACAACTCTGGAAGATTGTAAACGAACTGGCCACCGCGAAACAAAACGGGAAGATTCCCGTGATGAAAGTCGCCCTGTATGAATACGGGAAAAGCAGTCTGCCTGCCAGCGAAGGCTACTTGCGACAAATCGTGCCGTTGACGGAAAATCTGGACCAGATTTCGGAGGAACTGTTCGCATTAAAAACCAATGGTGGTGAAGAATATTGCGGTCAGGTAATTCAGGCAGCGACCAACGGTCTGCAATGGAGTGAAGACAATGATTGTTTGAAAATGATCTTCATCGCCGGCAATGAAGGCTTCAGTCAGGGAAAAGTGGACTATAAAGTGGCCTGTCCGAATGCTGTCCAAAAAGGAATCACGGTCAACACGATTTTCTGTGGCCCTGAGCAAACGGGGATCCAGACGGGGTGGAAAGAAGGAGCATTACTGGCAGACGGTTCTTATCTGAGTATCAATCAGGGACTGGAAATTGTGACTCCTGCCACACCCTACGATAAGAAATTGAATGATTTGAGCCGGGGAATCAACAGGACCTATCTCTTTTATGGCTCTCAGGAAGAACAGAAAAAATCCACCACCAGTCAGTCAGCAGCAGATTCTTTATCTCAGGAAGCAGCTCCTGCATCTGGTGCAGAACGTGCGGCTTTTAAAGGCTCAGGCCGGTATCGTGCCAAAGGCGATTTAATCGAAGCGCTAGCTGGTAAGAAAGTCAAACTTCAGGATCTGAAAGAAGCAGAACTACCTGCCGAACTAAAAAAACTGTCACCTAAAGAACGAGAAGTTTATATCAGTGAGAAGCAAAAAGAACGAAAACAAATTCAGTTACAGATTCAGGAACTGACTAAAAAACGAAAACAGTTTATCGCTGCCGAAATGAAAAAACAGAAAAATCAGGCACAGGATAATACATTCGATGCTGCGGTGATCCGAGTGATTCGTTCCCAGGCAAAGAAAAAGAATTTCCAGTTTGAGTCAGAATAATGTAGTTCAGAAGTCGAATCCTGAATCTTTCATTCCACCGGAAGCCGTTTTAATCAAGGGGCAATGACATGCGATTTTATCTACGCGGTTTCGGAATTATTGCCGCTGCCATCCTGCTTTCCACTGTCAGCACTGTGACGCATGCCTGTTTTATGCGGGCTCCTCAACCGGTTCAGGTCTGGCTGGATCATATCAACGTCGATATTCAGGATCAGGTTGCCGTGAAGACCTATCGTTGTGGCTTCCGCAATCCCAACGGCAGGGCCATCGTCGGTGGTACCTGTTACATGGAACTGGAACCGGGGACGCAAGTTAACAACATGTCTGTGCTTGTTGACGGAAAGGAAATGCAGGCGGAAATTCTGGATGTCGAAAAAGCAAATCAGGTGTTTCAGGAGATTGTGAAGAAAGGTGGCTCGCCTGCATTACTGGAATATTATGGCAACCAGCTCATCCAGACAAAAATTCCGCGGGTCGAAGCAGGGAAAACCGTGATGGTTAAACTGACTTATACTACGGTTTTGAAGAAGCGGGGCGATCTGATTCGCTTGCAGATGCTCAATACGAATCCCAAAGCGTTAATGCAACCGCTCAAGGAAGCATCTGTGACTGTGAATATTCGCAGTACCGAACCCATCAAAAATATTTATAGTCCGACCCACCAGGTGAAACTGGTTGAGAAGAGAGACTGGGATATTTCCGTCGAATGGAAACAGAAAAATTATCTGCCAAAACATCCGTTTGTGCTTTATTATCAGACTACCCCCGATGAAGTCGGCGCCAGTCTGATTGCACATCGCGAGCCAGGCGAACCCGGTTATTTCATGATGATGCTCTCACCCACTCAAGGGCAGGGCGTCGGGAAGTTGACCGAAGAGAAGATCCTGCCGAAAGATGTGGTGTTCTGCGTCGATACCTCTGGCTCTATGTTGCAGCAGAATAAGATGGAGCAGGCCCGCGATGCTTTAAAGTATTGCATCAATCACCTACGTCCGGGGGATCGGTTTAATATCATCGATTTCAGTACCACGGCGCGGCATTTCCACCAGCATGGGCTGATCGAGTTCAACGAAGAATCAAAGCAGAAAGCGCTGGCTTATGCCGATGCGATGACCGCCCGCGGTGCCACGGCGATTGAAGAAGCGTTGTTACTTTCGTTAAAGCATCTCGAAAAGGAAGTTTCACTGAGGAATCAGCGGCTGAAAATGATTGTCTTCTCAACGGATGGATTGCCGACTGTGGGAGAACGCGATGCCAGTAAGCTGTTGAAAACCATTTCAGAGAAGAACTCGCAACATGTCAGGCTGTTCGTATTTGGTGAGGGATACGATGTGAATACAAAGCTACTTGACTTTCTGGCTCTCGATCACCGTGGAGAAGCAGACTATATTTTGCCAGATGAAGATTTGACGAAGAAAATCAGCCAGTTCTTTGACCGGGTTGGTAGCCCGATCATGGCGGATGTGTCGATCGATTTTGCAGGGGCAATAGTGACTGATGTCTATCCGCGTCATGTGAAAGATCTCTTCAAAGGCGAACAATTACTGATTTATGGACGTTATACCGGTTCAGGATCAAAGACGGTTCGAGTTACAGGTACCGTCAACGGTGCGAGAGTGACCCAATCCTATCAACTGGAATTTCCCAGGAAATCGGCTGATGATAAAAACAGTTTTGTACCGCGACTCTGGGCGGGGCAGAAGGTTGATTATCTGATTGCACAAATTCGTAATAGCGGACAGGCAAAGCCGGATCAGGAACTGGTTGATGAGATCACTTTGCTAGCAAAGCAGCATGGGATCGTAACTCCTTATACAAGTTTTCTGATGGCCGATGATACCATCACAGAGCAGTCTCCGATGCCTCTATTGGGAGCATATCGACGGAAACTGGGGCAGAAGTTCGAAAAAGAACTGGAATATCAACCATTCAAACGTTCGACAAATGGAAGTGTGCAGCAGGAAAAAGTCCTCGATGCACAAAGCACCAACCGGGACCGATATGCAGCTGGTAAAAGTGGGAATGCCGCCCGTTATTACGATCAAGCAGAACGTGAAATGAAGAAATTCAACAAGAGAGGTTCTGCACTAAAGACCATTCGTTATATCGGAAATCGAACCTTCTATAAATCGAAGGGACTGTTCTGGAACGAAAGTCTGTACGATCCACATCTCCATCAAAACCTTAAAATAATCGAAGTGGGATCTACAGAATATTTTGAACTACTCAAGCAAGATCAGCGGCTGGCCAAATATTTCTCACTGGGGAACGTGATACTGCAAATTGATCAGCGCTGGTATCAGGTTACGGAAAAGTCTCGATCGTAGGATGCCGTTTGAATTAGACGACTGGTTCTGATTCAGTCTCTTCTTGTTCTTTAAACAAGCGAGGAGGATGCGCTGACCAGACAGCGAATGCCGCCACAAGAGGCATGGCTGTGAATAAACACAGGACCGGGTTGTAAGAACCAAAATAGTCGATCGACATCGCGACCGGCAAAGGGCCGAGCGCGGATGCCAGGATCATCATCGACCAGGCAACGCCGCGGACAGCTCCCTGGTTCATGCGTCCGTAATAATTGATCCAGACGACTGTCGCCGTACTACGAAAAATACTACCAGTCATTCCCAGTAAAAAAGAATAACCGACCACCATCCAGACAGCGGGCATCGTCAGGACGATCAGATTCGCGACAGATAAACAGAGCATCGAAAAGCAGAGGATATAGCGGCTGGGAAGTCGGTCAGTCACCCAGCCTGCTGGAAACATCAAGACCGTTGCACAAATCGCCTGGAACGACATCATTCGGATGGCCCAGTGTTCGGGAACGCCGTGGCTGCCGAGTAAAGAAATCTGATGAAAGACCAGACCGGTGCCTACCAGAGCATGTGTGGTGATTACGGTTAACAGCTTCCAGAATGTCGGATCACGCAGCACTTCACGCACTGTCCAGGATTCAATCGTGGCAGTGATTAAGGGGCGTCTCGGGTTCTTCCCGGATATTTCCTCTTCTGGTTCCGGTTCCAGTGCAGGGTCGATCCCATCGGGGTGCAGTCCCATGTCTTCCGGTCGGTTTCTAACAATAAAAATTCCCGGCAGAATCAAACAAAGGGCAACAGTGACGGCATGAAAGATCCAACCGGTTTTCCAACCATAATGAGTAATGAGCCAACTATTGAGTAGCGGTACCGTCATGACGGAAAAGGCACTACCAAAGCCAGCCAAAGCGGTGGCGCGTCCTCTTTTCTTTTCGAACCACTCACCCACCATCCAGACTGAGATTAAAGTGAGAGCGCCCTGTCCCAGACTGCGTACCAGACTGAATCCGATATAGAGCTCCGGGAGTGTGTGGATGCGGGACATAAAAAAACAGGCCAATGCCAACCCTGTAGCAGTTACCGGGAGAATAATTCGGGCGCCCCAGCGATCCAGCATCCGACCAACAAATGGCAACAGACAGGCACTGACAATGGTGGCAAAGCCATAAGCTAAGGAGTATTGCGTTTCCGTTAGTCCCAGGCCAGCCCGCATCGGGTCTTTAAACACAGCCACAGAAAATGACTGGCCGGGAGCCGACAGAAATTGCGCCATGGCAGCAATTCCCAGCATCGTCCAGCCGGGAAAGTATTTGTGGGTGGTGGAGATTTCGTCGTGTTCTTTTTTGGGTTCCGCGTCAGCACAGGCAGGCTGCGAATTCATTTCTCTGGTTTTCTTCCCTGGGATCAATAATCAGTCGGCAGGGCGCGCGACCGGTGGGCTGAATTCGAATATAGCAGAAGCAGAAACGAACGCGTAGGGTATCGAGTGGTTGCTTTAGACAAAAATCATTTCTTCACACAGATCTCATCAGAATAAACTGTGCGGTATTTCTATCTGATTCGTGATTGAATTGTCTGTTTTATCATATTGAGGTTAATAGACTTAACAGAGTTGAGGTTACTGGAGTCAAGACGGAACCAGTCTAGATGCCCAGCCAGTCGTTGAATAGAAAATTGAGCCGGCCACTAAGTAGGGCAATTCGTCCCATCACCGTATAAGCAAAGCTGGCACCGAAGGTGACCATCAAAAACCAGACGCCTAAACGTGAAATATATTTGATGATCCCTTCATGTTCGATTGAGAAAAAGAAATAGACCATGCACGACAGTACGCCGACAATCACAATTGAATTCCGCAATGATTCGATCCACAGGAAAGCGCCTTTGGAATCAAAGACGATGAACGGCATAATCGTGTTTTGGATTTGCCCGACGAAATCCGCTTCAAGATAACTGATGAGACGTATTCCAGCGGTCGCGCCAATAAAAAATGCCAGCGGCCAACGCGCGATCCAGCTTCCCTTTGGCGCCAGTCGCCAGAGGAGTAGAACACTCAGGACAAGCGGGATGAGATATAGCAAACTGGCTTTGGTTCCTTCTTCCATATCTGGGAAAAAACTAATCCTTGCCAGGCCGGGCAGAAGCTTTGCAAACAGATTTGTGACAATTTCTGTCCAGAACGCGACGACCATAGCATAACCCGCGGAGACACCGACAAAGACCGATTCCGTAAATTTGTAGAGTGGGTTATCACCATAGAGAAAGGAAAAAATAGCCAGCGTGCAAAAGGCGGCCACCCACAAACCTATGGTTCTTGACAGGCTAAAGCTGACGCCCGGTTCGCCTTTTTCTTTCGCGGGAACCTGTTGGTATTTCGACCATCGATAAACCTGCTCTGGAGATTCCGGCTGTGATGCTTTGGCTTCGACGGGAACTTCACGAACATAAACAGCGCCTTGAGTTCTGAATATTTGAACGGACAGCAGGCCCAATCCACCAAAAATCATCAGCAGTGTCCAGATGAGTGTTGACTGTTTCATTAAGCCATTCCCTGCTTTCGTTCCCAGAAATAAATCACGTTACCCAGCACAATCAGGCTAATCAGCAGTACGTGGGCTACCAGTTGTGGCCCCATGCGTTTCAGTCCTTCTTTGGCGTTCGGGTTGTCTTTCAACTCAGGATAACCATTGATGATTGCCTGTTCGTACTCTGCAGCACCTTTAATGGCGGCAAGCATTCCATCGAGTTGCTGAGGGATATAAGGCAGCATGATCGGTGCCTGAACCCCGGTGCAACCGACGACTGTCGGAATATCAAACGGGGCCGAACCATACAGCACCCATTCTTTCGAGCCGGGGTAGCCGGCACTGACATTCGCTAACAGATCAACCTGTTGAATGTTCTTAAGATTCTTAGTGAGTGGGATGTTCTCTAGATCCGTACCATTGATGTCCGAGGAATACGATTTTTTTAAATCTTCTACTACCAGTTTAATGACCCCCTCATTGCCTGCCCGAAATCCCAGATTCACATACTTGGTGCCGTATTTTCCTTTGTAGGTATCGGGGTATTCACTTTCCAGCAGATCAATTGAACGTTGAATCATCGGGATTCCCTGAGGCCAGAGAGTCATGAAATAGAGGTTGTGTTTTTTTAAGGCACAATGCCGGGTAAATGCCGACGCCATTGGCTGTAGCTCACCCTCACTGGCTGGGTCATAATCCAAGGCGACGACCACATTCGATCCGTCGGGGAGATCATCGACGGCATGAAAAACGGCCATTACCTGATCGGATGGTTCTTCCGGAAACGTGGTGCCCATGATCAGCGGCACTGAGACGGCGATAAACATCATTAAAAAGATCCAGCGACGATCCAGGTTTTGTAGTATATCCAGCATCGTTCACGCCTCCTGATCTGATCCAAGGTAAGAACGATCGACGCCTAGAAGAACTTTCAATGAAGTCGAGGCGACCCCCAGTGCAATTCCAATCGTAATCGCTCGCATGCCGGGAGTGGTAAAGTCGTCCATGATGATTTCCGATAAATGGGATAAATGAAAATCGCTATAAGTGATGCCACTAGTACCAAGGATAGGTTCATTCGGGAGCCAGCTGGTGAGCCAGACACCAGCGTAAGTCCGTCCAAGTAACACGATCACGGCGATCAAGAGTAAAATAGTGGCTTCGGTATTTTTCGCTCGGAACGCACGAAATGCAGCTGAGGAAATATAGAACGCCAGCAAAGCAAACATCGTGGCTGAAAGTGGGTAGAAAATATATTCGAACAGCCACCAGAAGGCACTCCCCTCTTCGAGGTAGTCTCCGGACCAGGCATACTCCGGAAAATTGATATTCGGATGCACTCCGACTTTCAGCAGGCCGACAATCAAAGTGATGAAAAACGCGATGAGAGTGACTGCTGAGTATCCCCAGCCCGCTTGCTGCGCGGAAATTTTCTGCAATTGCATTTTCAGCAAGTTACCGCCACCCAGGATAAATGCAAACGCCGCCAGAATATTAAACCAGGCCATCGCATCATTGCCCCAATCCACAAATTTGGGAATGAATGCCGTACAAATCAGCACAAATCCCGTGACTGCGGAAATAAACAGGGGGATGGTTCGTTTCATTATTTAAAACCTCCTTTACCGAGGATATTCTCTTTAATATAGGCTTGAGCAGACTGCAGAAAGGTTTCGTGTTCTTGGTCCGGAGCGACACCCCGCGATTCAATAGCAGACAGCGTCATGAGCAGGCAGCCGGCAATCAGCAACAGTCCACCAATCAGCTTGCCGAAGTCCTGTCCTTTCAGACTTCCTAACTGTTGTGGTTCTCTGGAAAGGTAGGCGGATGCGGCAAAAAATTCTTCTCCAATCAGTGTGAAGTCACAGGCCGCTACAAAGAACGGAAGCTGTGTGGGCATTGCGGTTCCTGCCACCTGAATTGCTCCGACTGAGTTGCCAGTTTCTGCCAAAATTAATGATTCGGCATAAAACGCACCCATGTAGAAACAGGCGGCCGGTTTGTCACGGACCATTTTCCCCGTCACACTGGCTACGTACCCAAATTGTTCGTCAGTGATATAGTAAATGTCGTCTTCGTTGTATTCATCAGGGCGACCTGCGGCGAGGTAGGCGGCTTCGACGGTATCCCGAGCTGTTGTCATAACCAGAGACCGTGATGTTGGTACTTCAAGATGAGCGCGATAGTCGGCCGTTGTTTCTGCAACCTGGGCCAGTACTGTGATTCCCGCAACGGTTTGAATGTCATTGATATCCTGGATGCCGGGCACGAACAGACAGGATCGCCCCATTTCGGTCGCACGTCCAACGGCATCTGTGATTGCTTCCAGGCCGGCGATTTTGCGTACCTTGAGTTTTTTTCCCTTGCGCGCCATTTCGATGAATATGATCACCGAACCACAGATCAGAAACACAAAAACTGCGAACCAACTGCGCTGCAGGTTAAACCACTGCAGCGAGGCAATCACGGGTTCGCTGATGACAACCGGTTTTGATTTCAGATTTTCCTGCCCGACCGCTTCAATGCGATATAGATAAGGCACGTCGGTTTCGCAGTTGGAATCTCGAAATGTATTCACGCGGTAAGTCGGTTCGCCGATGTTCTCGTACAGGGACTCGTCGCTGTTAGCCTCTTTGCGGGAGATGATATAACGTAAAACCTTGCGTGGTTTTGTGTGTTCCTCGTCATCTGGGGATAGGGTCCAGAACAGATCGATACCAGTTCCTGCATCGCCGGGAACATCTTCCGCTCTGAAATCCGTTGGCGGAGCCGGTGGTTCGGCGGCGTTCGCTCCCGCCAGATCTACTGTTAAGAACAGGAGCGGAAGTATGAGTCTGAGAATAACATCTTTCCCTAAATGCATCACGATTTATCCTTCGATGAGTTCCACATTGGCACGGGGAACAATCACTTTATTTCCTGTATGCAAAACCACCTCAAGCACACGGGATTCGGAACCTGATTCCAGTGTTCGTAATTCCGTTGGCATCTCTCCTACTTCACCAAGCAGTCCGAAATAAGGTTCGCGAATAATACGCACGGGAACGCCGGTTTCCAAAATGCCCAGTGAAGCAGCCTGTTTTGTTTCGGATTGGGGCGCGGCCTTCATTTTTTCATCCAGTGGGATCACTATTTCAGGACGCATGACACCTGCACGGATTTGTGTGGTCCCATTGACGGCGGCTTCGGATCCTTCCCGTTCTTTGAGAAGATTGAAGGTTCGTTCTGCCATCGCGATGTCGCCAAAGCCTTCGGTGATGATTAGTGTGGTACCAATATGTTCTGACCCGGTGACGGCGACTCCCAGATCATAGCCCAGAATTTCTTTCAGATCCTCGTCGTCCATTCCACCAGAGATGATGGCCGCTACGCCAATTTCGATTCCCCGCTTGACGGCTTCTCCCGTCATACGGGCACCGCCGATGATGATTTTTCCCTGCATCGATTCATCAAGTAGAGAGGCGATCAATGGTTCATCTTTATCCTGGCAGGCAAACTGAATGGTTCCATAAGCTTCTCCGCCAATCCCCAGAATGCCCTGCAAGAATGTCACTTCCGACTCGATGACGACTCCTTGTTCGGGAATGACTTCTTTAATCGTGCCTGCCTGATAAGCGCGGACCTGAATCGGCAGGGGCGCTCCGCGCAGAATAACCTGGCCTGTCACATGAGAGATGGATTCAATCGTTCCAGCCGTTTTGGCTTTCGTTTCTGCTTTGAAGAAACCAAAAATCCCTTTACTGCGGGCCAGTACGTCGCCTACATGAATTTCGTCTCCCACCGAAAACAGCATGCAGCTCGGTACTTCAGAGGGAGCCACCGAAATTTGATTGGCGATATTAATGGGTGTGACATCACCGGGCATGAAGGTTTGGGCGACGATTTGTTGAGAGGTGACTTGATCGCCGACCTTGCCCAGTACATCACCCGGAATGGGGAGTATGCGCCGGCTGGAATGCAGCACTCGCTGGCGGATTTGTAATCCTGGTGAATATGCCTTTGCCATAATAGCCAATTCTCTGAGGGGTTATCGTTGTGCCATCACATGAGTTTCGGGGTAGAGCTTCATTTCCTCGACCCAACTCGTCAATTCTGCTAAATGATTTTGTTCGTCAGCAGGGACCATGAGCGGTCTGCCTCGAGCATCAAGAATCAATCCCACTGTGCCGCCCCGCGCTTCGAATTCCATTCGTTTTCCTGAACCGGCTCCAAAGTCATAACCGCGTCTTGGTTCTACTATGACTGTTGCTGACTCATCGTAACCTAGAGGAAACAGTTTCATCTCACCGCAGACCATCTCACCGGTTTCATTCAGCGAGTTTCCGGAAATTTGATACTGAAAACAGGTTCTTCCAGATCGATAAAAGCCGCGCGGGGCGATGCAGGTTCCCAAATAGATCAAGCAGTCCCGCTCAAATACCTGTAACGCTGCATGGGGATGGACCTGAGCCAGTACACCTAAATGGGGCATCATGAAAATACTGTCTTTGGCAAGTACGGTCATTCCTTCTGGCTCGAAGGCATCGACCATCATGGCTGCGGTCTGATTCATGTTCGGAGCATGTGAAAGAACACCACCTGAGCCGACCAGCAGGTTCAGTTTCATGTTATCCACAATCGATTGACCGCTGCTGACCTGACTGAACGTATCACCGACCGTTCGTTGCTGCTGGACCCCTTTGAGTGTGGTTGCAAACTCTTTGTGCTGAATATAGGCCAGCCGCAATGCCTCACGGGCAACCGCCTGTTCAAAAACCAGCCCTTCCTTTGTCTGGGGAATCGTGGTCGGGCGGATCATTTTGTTTTTGATGCGGTTCTGCAGTTCTCGTGGATCCATCTCCAGGTGTACCCAGCGTAAAATCATGGGGAGAGTTGCAGAAGCACAGACGTTGGAGATGGAATAGCTCATTCCCAGATTGGCACTCACGGTACGGTTAAAGGTCCCGTCGAACACACTAAAGACATCTGTCGTCGCACCCCCAATATCAACTCCCAGAGCGTTGATGCCTTGACGCTCCGCGATCGTTTGCAGAATATTTCCCACGGCACCGGGGGTCGGCATGATTGGAGCATCGGCCCAGGAAATCAATTTGTTATAACCCGGGGCATGAGCCATCACATGTTCTAGAAACAGATCGTGAATCGCATCACGAGCGGGGGCTAAATTTTCCTGCTCCAGCACCGGACGAACATTCGCTACTGTGGTCAGTTTGACATCTTCATCGAAGGCTTCTTCAACCAGTTCCTTCGCTTCCTGATTGCCAGCGTAAATGATTGGCATTTTATAGGTGCCACCAAAGCGGGGTTGCGGCTTGGCGGGAGCAATCAGTTCTGCTAATTCGACGACGTGTTTTTGAGTTCCTCCATCCGTTCCGCCAGCCAGCAGAATCATATCAGGCCGCAATTCACGGATGCGTTGAATCTGTTCGTGAGGCAGTCGTTTGTCATTGGAGCAAATCGTATCCATGACAATTGCCCCGGCCCCCAGGGCGGCACGTTTGGCACTGGCGGCAGACATTTCGCGTACGACTCCTGCGACCATCATTTGCAGTCCGCCACCGGCACTGGAAGTCGAAATATAAATATCACAGCCTGTATCACCCTGTGCTGGGCGAATGATTTCCCCATTTTCATCGATCAGTTTGCGACCCGCTAATTCGCCGACTTCCGTTACGGCATTCACCACACCCACGGTCACATCTGCGGCTGGCTCTTCAACGGTTGTGGGAGCTTCGCCTCGAAATGTCTGCCGATACTCGCCATTTTTTTTCTCAATCAAAATCGCTTTGGTGGTGGTGCTTCCACAGTCCGTGGCCAGGATGACATTGATTTGATCAGGGTCTAATTTTTTCTCTGCTGTCGAGTTCATATTCTGATTAACCATCCGTGTAAATATGAAAGCGGGTTGGGCACGATTCGGGTTGATTGATCTACGTCAGGAATCATCCTGTTTGACTGTGTATTCAGAGTGGACCAGAGAATGGTCCTCATTCAGAGAGGCGTTCTCAGAGTCAACCAGTGACGAACTCAATGTTTCCAGACGCTGGCATAACCATTCGATGGAACCTCGTTTTTCGAGAAATTCTGCGAAGATTTTTTGTGCTTGGGGATCGACCAGGAAAGACAGGAAGGGAGCAAAAAAGTGAATCGCCTGTGAGCCGATATAATTTAAGGGGCGGCAGGTTTCCAATGAGAGGATCGCCAGCGTGACCATATCCCGCCGAATAATTTCTCGGCAGATGCGGTCTGCAATCTGTTGTTGCTCTGCTGTCGGAGCAAAATCTTCCGGGCGTTCTACCGCGAAGGCGTGCGCAAGCCACTGTTTGATCATTACCATCCTAGCCAGTGTCCAGGTTTATTGCAGCGTCTCCACGGCCATGCGGATCAAGTCAATTAACATGGTAGATACTATGGTTAAATGGGACGCGCTTTAGGAATTCCTGCTGTGGGTTCAATTGACGCAAGTTATGTCTATGACTCAACTAAATGTAACAATAACAGGATTGAATAAAAATGAAAGTATCCTCTCGGAAGAAATGCAGATTACGAAAGAATCAACTCGGAGAAAATCCAGGCGAAATCAGGCGACGCTGACGCTTCTTGAGGTCAGTCTCAAAAAATGACGAGGCCGACATCTAGACTGTGTCCAGTTTTACTGTAGCGTCTCCAAGGCTTTTTGGACCGAGTATATTAGATTGAGGCACGCTATGGTAAAATGTGATGCGATCTAGTTGATTTTGAAGAGCGATTTCGCGTTCGCCGTTGTGATTTCTGCCATCTCTTCTGCTGTTTTGTTGTGGAGTTCTGCCAGACAGGCACAAGTGTGCTTTACAAACGCCGGTTCATTTCGTTTGCCACGCATCGGGACGGGAGCCAGATACGGTGCGTCTGTTTCTACCAGCAGGCGATCTAATGGGATGTGACAGGCTGTTTCGCGGAGTTCGTCATTCTTCTTGAAGGTCAACATGCCTGCAAAAGAGATATGCAGCCCCAGTTCCAGGCAGGCAGCGGCGGTTTCCGGGCTTCCGCAAAACGAGTGCATGAGCCCTTTGAGGGGAGCTCCCTTTGCTTCCTGCTGTAATAGCTCGACCACATCGGCTTCCGCTTCGCGACAGTGAATGACGAAAGGCAAATCCAATTTTTGCGAGAGCTGGATATGCTTGCTGAAATACTCGCGCTGTAATTCGATGGGCGCGTAATCCCAGTAGCGATCCAGGCCCGTTTCACCAATCCCGACCACTTTGTGAGCGGTGGAGAGGCTTTCAATCAGTTCCCAGTCACCTGGTTTCATTTGCGCGACATAGTTGGGTTGAATGCCGACAACGGCATATACGTTGGGAAAGGTGTCGGCAAGATCGACAGCGCGCTGGCTGCTCTCAGCAGTAGTGCCGATGGTGAGTATCGTTTCGACGCCCGCATTAATCGCTCGTTGCACAGTTTCAGGGCGGTCAGGATGAAAGGCTTCTTCATCAAGGTGGGCGTGAGTATCAAATAAATTCATCGTGAGTGAGTTCAGTTGTGGGATGTAATTGATTTCTTTTTGGGGGTGATCTTGCTTACGTCAGTGGCAAAATTAATGGAATTGAATCCGGCTGCCAGGCAGGTATCGTAGGTGCGAATCATTTCACCCAGCGGGACATCCTCGTTGATATCGAGAATCACGGGAATCTCCGGAGCCAGTTCTGCCAGTTCGGTCAATGTCTGTTTTAATTGTTCGAACTGAGCATACTCGCGCTCATTCAATTCTACAATGGTCTGGTTATCTTGCCGTTTCAATTTCAACCAGACTTCCCCTAATGGTTGTTCCTGTGGAACGGTTTCTGTTGATTCAATACTGCCGGTTGCCAGTTCTGTGGGGAGCAAAAATTCCCGAATCTGATTCGCTGAGGCACTGATAAAGAAGATCAACAGTAGAAATACCACGTCGATCATCGGCGTCATGGTCGCCTGATCCTGAATGTCGTGTCGTGTATTATGGTGCGAAGGAATTTTCATCTCAGACAAGCTTACTCGTTCAGGACGGCAAATTGAACATTGGAAATTCCAGCACGGGCACAGCTGATGAGCACGCGTTCGACGATCTGGTACGGAATCCGTTGATCACCGCGAATGCGAATTTCCGTTTCTTTTCGCTTGGTGTCATCAATCGACAGAAGTTGCGCGTCCAGTTCTTCAGCCGAGATTTCTTTGCCGCGCAGATGCAGCTTTTCATCTAAAGTGATCGTGATGATCATTCGCCGTGGGGCTTCTACGGGTTCATTTTCATGCTGTGACGCTTGTGGAAGCTCAACTGCTTCCAGTTTTTCATTTTGTGTTAAATGGGTGGCTGCCAGAAAGAAAACAATCAGCAGAAACACAATATCAATCAAGGGGGTGATATTAAAACGAATTCCCTGCTGACGGGCGCGGGTTGGAATTTTCACGGTTCTTGTCCTCCGGGCGGAGGTGTTGGCCGAGTTGCCTGCTGGGGTGCGATTCGTTGGGCCAGTTCTTCTTCAGGACGCTTGCGAAGCGGCTTTCCAGTCTGTTTAGCGGGAAGGGCCATTGTGTGTTTAAAGTCGGCAAACACATGTTCCGCTAACAATGAGGATTGTGCAACAAGTTCATCAATCCGGTTTCGAAAGAAGGCGAAACTGGCTAGTGCTGGCACGGTCACACTCAAGCCGAACAGTGTTGTGATCAAAGCTTTGGAAATGCCGGGCGCGAGTTCAGCGACGTCCGGATTTGCTTTGGCGGTGAATTCAGAGAATGCCAGAATCATCCCCCAAACCGTTCCCAACAGACCGAGCATGGGGGACAGCGTTCCGATTACGGAGAGATATTCAATTTTGCGATTCAATCGTGCCGACTGTTGCATGGCAGCATCTTCCATCGCTTTCTCAACCGCACCATAGCCCATTTGAACTTCTGCTAAACCTGCCGAGAGCACATAGGATAAAAAGCTGGGGTTGGACTTACAGACGGAATCGGCACTGCGGTATTGCTGTTGGGTAATTAATCCATGAACTTCTTCAGCCAGTCCAGGAGGCATCAGGGCATTGCTGCGGATGCTGATGATGTGTTCGACAATCAGCGCAACCATTGCCACACTCAGTACGGCAATGATAATTCCAATCGCACCGGCATCATCAACCAGTTGACGGAGATCAACTTTGGCAGCGCCTGTACCCTCGGCGTCCGCAGGTTCGTCCGCAGCTGAACAGAGCGCAGGGGTCGCCAGACTGATGCTGAAACAGACAAGACTCAACCAGACAAATTTTAAAAAAGGCTTACTTCGATCCATCAAATTTTTCTTTTCCAGACTTGTTCGATTCAAATCAATTGGGGGCAGTCGTCGGACTGTTGTTGAATGTATTGGTTTTTAAGAGTTGGTCCACCATCTGTTGTGCCATTTGTTTTGAAGGAGATTTTGGATAACGGGCAACGGTTTCCTGATACAGACGCAGAGCATTGGCTGTTTGGCCTAGAGCCAGCAACGAGTCGGCCGCTTTCAGATTCGCCAAGGCCGATAATTGCGGATTGGAATCGTAGGCCAGTGGAATCCAGAGAAACGAGGCGGCAGCCTGACCGTGGCGTTCCAGCATGGCATAACCTGTTCCCAGTAGAAAATAGGGTCCCGCACGTAAGTGCTCCGGCACCTGATGTAGGTTTCGTTCCCAACGCTGCAGTTCCCTATGGCTGACATCGCCTTCTCTTAAACGGAGACGCCAGAGTTGTGTTCGAGCCAGTTGCTGGATATTGATGTTTGTGCTGGTTGCCAGTGATCTCATCGCGGCTTCGGCCTGTGCCTGATACTCAGGGGCGGTCAGCAGAATGCTTGCCCCCATCAATTTCTTGAGTTCGTTTTTGTCAGTCAGCCAGCCCCGCGCGGCACTACGAGCTGGAGAAAGTGTTTCTTTGATGGACCAGTCCAGTGGAATCAGATCAAAAGAACGAGAGTCCGGTTCACTTTCTACCATGATCTGAAACCGCAGCGCTGCCTTCAGGTCATCACCCTGGCCTAACGCAGCTTTGATCATCAAGGCCAGGACTTCACGCCGCACCCAAGACCGATTTTCAATATTCAGCGCTTCAGTAAACGAGTTGATTGCCTTTTCATATTCCCCATTTTGCAGTTGTTCCAAACCCTGTTGATGTTGCTCTGTTTGCGGAGTATGGACCTTGACGATTTGTGAACTGGGATACGTTCGCACGAAACCACTGGGAAGCAGTTTGACTTTAATATTTGATTGCGTGAAGTCCAGAATAGTGCAGGGGAGTGTTGCCTGACCGACGTGATGATCGGGGCGAACTTCGATCTTATCCTGGGCACAGGTGGGGACTGTTTTCAGTAATAGAAAAACAGTGGTCAAAATGGCGAGAGCAAAAGTTCTCATAGTATTCTTTCGAAGTCAGCCGAATTGATTACTCCGTTGTAGAGGGGGTGACCTGCTCAGTCGGAGACGATTCAACGTGGTTCCCTTTCTGGTTTTGATCTTTCGTAAATAACCAGGATACCAGCATCAGTAAGGCGCCCCCTGTGATTGCCATGTCAGCAACATTAAAAATTCCCGTACGTAATGGACCAAAGCCAATGTTGAGAAAATCAATCACAATCCCATTCAGAAAAACGCGATCAATCAAATTACCAATGCCACCCGCGAGTAGCAGTGAAAGTGCAATGAATTGAATCAGCGGCATTTGCCAGCGGAAGATCAACATGCCGCTGACAATGATCAAAAAGGCTGCGTTGGCAATCACTAACAGAAAAAATCGGACTGGTTTCGAAAGTCGACTGCCGACACTGAGAAAAGCGCCGGTGTTCTCAGCGTATTCCATGCGCAGCGTATTATTAAAATAGGTAATGGGCGGTTCGGATTTTAGTTTTTCGACGGCGATTTTTTTGGTGTATTGATCACAGCCGACGCAAAACAGCAAACAGGCTATCAGTAAGGTATAGCGAGTTGCTTTGGATACCGTCGCAGACATGAATGATCGACTTTCTGGGGTATGTTGGTTTTGATTAGGGATCAAGTTGGCAAAACTGAAAAACAATTAACGGTTCTTGATAAACTTGCGGACATTATAATAACGGTAGCTACCCCGGTTCTGTCGAGCGAGCTTGTCGAGGGAATTCCCCTCTTTGACGGGGAAACCTTCTCCAAACTCGATACAGTGAATCTTGGCCTTGCCGCCATTGCGGACGCGAATTTCGTTCAAATCCGCGCTGGATAACTGAGGATGCTTCGCGTCTGTCAGAAAGAATATGACATCTGGTTGAAAACTTAAAGCTCTTTTTAAAGCCGGGAGGTGATCCGTGCCTCCGTCTGGTTCGACACTCTGGATAAACTGGCGGGCCAGGGTACGGTTAATATCAGTCGCATACAGCAATCCGGCTGCTTTGCCGCGCTGCTGCATTGCTCGAGTGGTGGTATTATAGAAGATGATTTGAAACTGCTGGTGATGATTGAGACCAGCCAGGCTGGCGATCAGTTCCGAGCGAGCCTTACGAATAGGGGCTCCCTGTGGTGCTGCCATACTGCCTGAACAATCGAGGACAAAAACAAATCGCTTACCGGAATCGACGGCATCAAAAAAGTTGACATTGCCAGTCCCCATGACAGGGGGAGCGAGCGCTGTGCTGGGAGACATCAACTGGTTTGTTGTTAAATCTGTTGTGGGAGAACTGGGAATACTGGGATTCTGACTTGGTCCTGCTCCCAGCAATTTTGAGTTCAATTCCGGCAGTTGCGGATCAACGGGGGGCTGATCCATCACTTCTGTCACCTGGTCCTGTGGAGACAGCTGGTTTTGAGTGGTTTCCTGCGATTCCTGTTCTGATTCCTGAATTTGTTCGGCATCGGGAGATTGTTTGACATAAATGCCAACACTTCGGAGGTCTCCTTCCTGGCCTCCCGTCTGACCACTGTCACACCGGTTGAGGCTCGTAATCAGAATCAGTAGGAAAAGAGAATGGATGGCCAGCGAGGCAGCCCAGCTTGGAACCGCGAGCAGAGGAGAATTGCTCTGCCATCGTGATTTTTGCTGTTTTAGTTCTGTGAACGCTGCCGGCATGGTTGTCATGGTCCGATGATTGTGTTTCAGAGATGAAACAGAGACTCTTAATAGTAATTAACTAAGTTGTTATTCAGTAATGGATTAGGAGATATGAGTTAGCTTGATGAGAAAGCCCCGTTTTTGCTGACAGAACGAGACCCTTCTCCTTATTACGTATTTATTGCGTTAATTGTTTAAGATATTGATTCGTAATATCAACCGGAAAGACACCATCGGGGGGCTCATAGGCAAATTCCGTCGCTTTAATGGGGGCATTGAGGGTGACTTTCGAAAAATTGAGAGTCACCATACTCTCCAAAGTCTCTTTATTTTTTTTCAGGTACACAATTCTTCTGGGAAAGAGTGTTTGCTGATCTAGATAGATTCTGACCCCATCCGGTACATATGCAGGAAGTTGCACAGGAGCAGTAGGATCTCCCCCCTTCCATTGTGCCAGAAATTTGTCTTTCCAGGTCCCGTTTAGGACGGTCAACGTTTTCCCATTGACCTTGCGTTCAGAGACGCTCTCCAGTTTCATGTTTTTCTGGATTGATGCTAACATGCCGGGAAGTCCACCCAGACCTAACTCAGCCACCAGCATGTTTGGCTGTGATTTCGGGTTCAACTCGGCTTGTTGCATAATTGCCTGCACATCGCGACGGGTGACCCGTGAGGTGCCTTTGATGTTATGTTCCGTCCAAAGAACCTGCCCGTCACAGATTTCTAATAACGTTCCGACAGGCTTCTCATTTTTCTTCTGACTCTGGACTTGAAATTCCAGCCGAAGCTTCAGGTCTTTGCCTTGCAGATAGCTGCCACTGATCACAAAGGACTTTGGCCCGATTTCTACTTTTTCGGTGATCTGTGCCCTGATTGAGGTGTAGGTCCACAATTTTTCGCGTGCTTTTTTGAGTAATGCATTCGCTTGGGCCGGATTTTTTTTCAAATTCTTTTCCGACTCGTCTGCCGGAGCCGCGGTCTTTTTTTGCTCTGGCTCTTGCGAGGCCCAGGCCAGCAGCCGGTCTGGGATGGATTTTGTATCCTCTTTACTGGTAGCGGCTTGTGATGAATCAGCCCAGGAAGTAATCGTAAAAACGTCATTCAGGCCCGCCACGAGCAGGAGACAAATTGTCAGAGTTAAAATGCGTAACATGTTCTAATTGTTCGGAAAAAAACGAATTTACCAAAGAATCGGACCACAATAGTCCGAAAACAGATGTATGAGGCCATCTATGTGCCTCTAGTTGGCTGGAGTATTTCAGTCAGCAGACCGTTTTAGCTCAGAGTGAAATCGTCGAAATACGGGACTCGCTGTATTTTAACGATATTTCGGGCTTGGGGTCGACCTGAAAACTGAGTCTTTTTTGAACCGAACGTCGACCGTTCCAAATTACCAGGGATCGACGTCTTAGTTTGTGATGGACGGTTCTTCACTTAACAAGTCGCATTATTCGTCGTGGGGTATTCGAACAAGGGGTCATGATGAAGTACTACTTCCTGGCTTTAGGAACATTGGTTGTTGTTTGCGTAGGCTGTGCAGCCGACGGGCAACAAGTTATTAACAAAGGTGAGTACCATGCTCCACCGGCTGCGATGATGCAGCGTCCGGGGCCAATGGTAGATGGACCGGGACCCGGCGTGTTGCCGATGCTGGCTCCCCCTCCAATGAGCGCGTTTGCTGCTCGCACCTCACAAATTCGTTTTGTGGGACCAGCAGGGATGAAGGTTGGCTGGCAGGTTGCTGAAGGCTATGCCGAAAACCAAATCACTGCACCCGGACGTTACAATTTTAACCAGGGGGCAACCTACCGGTTAAAGCTGTCACACATTCCAGGGCGTGCGATTCCAGCTTTGTATCCTTCGTTGCAGGTGTATCCTTCACACCCGACAACGGACGCTTATCTGTCTCATAACAGTATTCCTCTGGAGATCACTCCGGAAGATCTGGATCAGGTAGAAAGCAACAACTTTGTCACTAAAGTCATCTATCTACCAGATGAAAAGTTCCAGGAACTGGCGATTGCCGGTGTGGAGACTCTGGTTTCAACACGTCTGGATCCTGGTGTGGACCCTGTCGCAGAAGCAGATCGTCGTGGTACGATTATGGCTGTGTTGCGAATGGGTAACATGGATCTGGAAATGCCGTCCGGAGATGGTGGAAACGAAACCGTTTCACAAGTTTCTTACGATGGTGATGCAGGGGCTCACATGGCTCCGATGCCAATCCCCGGTAATTCCATCGGCGTCGCTTCTGGCGTACCTGTTCCTACAATGATGGGCGGAATGGGAGCACCTGGACAACCTGCTTACAATCCGATTGCCGGTGCCGGCCCTACTCCTGCCTGGGGTATGCCAATCACGGGAACTCCAATCGGACTACCTGGACCACCTCACATTCCATTGGGGGGACCAGCCAGCTTGAAGTCTTATACAATTAGAAATACGTCAAAAACAAATCTACCCAAACCAGTGGATCACTTCCTGATGGACGTCAAACAGAATCCGGCACCAAGTTTGCCCAAACCTGTTAAGTATGTCCAATACTCAGAAAGCCACCCGGTTCACACTCCCGGTCAGGTTTCTTATCCAAGAACCATGGCACCAGGACCAGGGTATTAAAAGACTCAGGACCCACGTTGCACTTCCTGCTGCACTCTTTTGCAGGAAGTGCAACCCCTTGTCTTTTCATGTTTCATTTCTTTGCTGCAGTTGCTTCTTAATCGGCTAAAACTCTTCTGTCATCCTTCAGGACATTTGATCGTAGAAATCCTTAGTCATGACGATATTTAAACGACAAAACCGATCACGCTTATTAACAATGCTGTTAATGACCATGATCGTTTTTGTCATGGAGCTACCCTCGGCCTGGTCTCAACAGGTCATCGGGGGGCGTAAGTATAATGCGGGGAATCAATTCTATCATCCCCTGAATCAACGCACGCCACCCGGAGTCGCCGGTCAATGGGCGGCTCTGTCCGGGCAGGTTCAAGCCGGTTATATTCAACCGATGAAATTTTCCTTGCCTTCCAAAGGTACTGTCACCTTCTTTGCAGGAGGTCCTGAGCAGTCGATTCCCAAAGCTTCGCCCGCTTCAATCGGATTTGCTGTTGGCTATGTTTATCGTGTCAAACTCAGTGGAATGCCCGAATTTCCGGGAATCGAACTCTATCCGACCATTGAATTGATAGATCGTTTGCATCCGCCAGCAGGGTTAGCAGAACAGTATCCGATTCCCGTGAGTTTTACTCAGGAAGATATCGAACTGGCACTGTCAGGCAGAATGGTCACCAAAGTCGTTTATCTGGAACGACCTCAGACCGCGGTGCCGGCCAAATTTGATCGACAACCAACACAGGCAATCACGGCTCAGAAAAACCTGATTGCCGAAGCAGATTTATTAGGTCGTCCGATGTTGATCCTGCGAATGGGCGGACGGCTGCCTTCAACTCGAGGAGAGGATCCTGCTTTTTATGGAAGCGGGGCACCTGTTGTTGAACTCAAAAACTCAAATGTAAAACATTGATACTTAACTGATTGAAGGATCGTCTGTGGTGAACTTGTCGTACCGAATTCGAAGAGGAGCATTGCGAATGCAGCGTGTCTGCTCTGCGGTAGCGATAATGCTGCTTGGCTTCAGCAGCGGGTGTTCCAGTTTATCCCCCATCACAGTCTCTACGCCTTGGAATAAACCAATTCCTAAACAGGTAGAGGAACAATCACCGGCCGTACAACATGCCGACTTTGATACAAAAGTAGGAGCAGTGCGTCTCGCGGCTCCTGCACAGGTCGCGGCCCAGGCTATGGCTCCCGCATCGCCAGTGCAACAGGTTGCTTACTCTCAGCCCGTTCCCGTAATGGCACAACAGTGTCCTCCTTATTCTGAATTTTCTCCGGCGGTCGCACGAGATTTCTCTCTGCCTGCCGGTACTGATCCTGCGGTCATTGAAATGTACCCGGATGAATATCTGTTTGATGGTGGCGATCGAGAGAATCCAGTGCACTATGATGACTACCATCGTCTGGGACTGGATACGGAAGACACTATCGTTGAGTATCAAACTCACAAAGGGAAACACGAAGTGAAAAAATCAAATCGGGTCGCCGTTTATGCTCCCCGGTTTGCAGCGATTCGTTCGGCCAGCTCACCTCTCTCTGGAACGTCTGTTGATACTCTGGCGGCAACCGAAGACACAGTACATGGCGTTGGTCTGGAAGCACGGACGGTCATTACGCAGCACAAACAGCGCGAGCAGTTGGAAGGCATTCGGATGCGCTCGCGTGCCAGTGGAGTGGAAACAGAAAGCCAACAGGGATCTGTGGGACAGACGGCCTATCTCAGCGGTCATACCAAGCTGAACAACCTGTTCCAGGATACGGGAACAGAGACTACCGGGCAGTTTGAACAATCGGACGAAGCCCGGATCGCCTATCAGGTCCAGGCAGCGGCAATCTGGTCGCGAACTCAGTTTCCGGTTATTGCAATCCGGGAACGATCGGCTCATGAATCTAAGCGAGCCGTCAAGCCTGAAGAATATATTGGCATCGAAGACAAACGGAAAACAGAGGGTAATCTGCGACTCATTAAACTGGCAGATAAGAAAAATGCAGAACCCGGTGATGTCATTACCTTCACCATTAAATATGAAAATGTCGGTGATTTCGATGTCGATGGGATTAAGATCGTGGACAACTTAACGCCTCGTCTGGAATACATTCAGGATAGTGCGACTTCAGATCGCAAAGGGCGTCTGGTTGTCGAAGATAACAATGAAGGCAGCTTGATTCTGACCTTCGAAGTCGATGAAACAGTGAAAGGACACCAGGGGGGCGTCGTAACCTTCCAGGCACGTGTTCGCTAAACCAATCATCTGAAAAACACTTTGTGGATTCCCGCGAATCCTAAGCCCGCTGTGCAATATTGCAGAGCGGGCTTTTTTAGTAGATTGGAAAAATGCTCCCTGTCTTCAAATCTACCCGCTCTTATGGGAAACAATGAGTGAGTGGCCCATTGCCTTGGAAAAAAGCAGAGGTGCCTTGCAGGACTGTTTCATTTTTTAACAGGGTGAGGTATTTTACTGCAGTCTGTTTGGGTGGCGCCCTCGCTGTTGATTACAGACTTGTCGGACCTATGTTCTGTAAGTGTCATTTATTAAACATCTTAAGGTGTGGGTATTTGCCTTTAAGTCATCCTGTCTGGAATATTATGTATAGATGTCGGCATTGGCACATAAATTGCCGCTAATAGTTCGCTGAATTGGAAACGAATTGTGAAGCTGCTTTTGGACTTTGTTGTTCTTTTTTCTTTCTTATCTTTGCTTCGCTTTATTTTCCCTTAAATAAAGGAATCGATTGCGATGACAGTTCAACAGGGAGGAATTCTCCAAGTCTATCATACAGGACCCCTGTGTGTGGCTGGATTTGGTGGAAGAGATATCCTGGATACTTTTAGTGTGAAAGATATTCGGGATGAGTTACTGAAATTGGTTAAAGAGAGTCACTGTGAAACACTCGCCATCGATTTAACGGGGGTGAAACTGATTCCCAGTGGCATGCTCGGCCTGCTGGCTTCCATGCGAGATCTGAATATTGAAATTCACCTTTACAATGCTTCAGACGATATTCGTGAAGTTTTGGAGATCACAAAGTTGAATCAATTCATGCATCTACATGATGTGGAGATTCCCTATTAGAAGATCATTCGGAATTCATAGAACAGCGAAAGTCGATTACGTCGGCTTTCGCTGTTTTCATGCGCGGTCTGGCAACTACCTTTTCAAATTTGAAAAGAGTGATTAGGCTGGAAGCAGTTTTTTTACTCTCCCTAGACTCTGAATCATACTGGCTGGATGAATGCCTCAAATTAATGCGGAACGCTGGCGCGCGGTCGAAACACTGGTTGATCATTTCTGTGAGACAGACCAGGTACCGGCGATTGCGCTGCAGGCTATGGTGGAAGGGACTTCTCGCTGTTATCGTAAAGGACGACAGCGAGTCAACGACGAACGCGAACCTTTGCGCGAAGATGCGATTTTTTTAGTCGCTTCGATTACAAAACCGTTTGTTGTGCTGGGAGTGCTCAATCTGTTGGAAGCCGGAGAACTTTTACTGGGTGACCGGGTAAAGCGATTTATTCCGGAGTTTGGTTGCTCAGGCAAGCATGGAATCACAGTTCGGCATCTGATGACGCATACCTCCGGATTGCCCGATATGCTGCCGAATAACCGGGAATTGCGTTCTGCGAATGCGCCGCTTTCTGAATTTGTCAAACAGATTTGCCAGCTCACACCCGATGAACCACCCGGGCGAATCGTACAATATCAAAGCGCGGGGATAGCGATTTTAGCGGAGGTCATTCAGCGGGTTAGCGATCTATCCTGTGCTGAGTATTTAAAACAGGCGCTGTTTGAACCTCTGGAAATGCATGATACATCGCTGGGAGTTCCTGACGAATGGTCGACCGGGAATCAGCCGAAAATTGATCGGATCACCGAAATTCGAATACCAGAAGAATTGAACATAGAACCGCATTGGGACTGGAACAGTTCTTACTGGAGAGGCTTTGGTGCCCCTTGGGGAGGGTTATTCACGACTCCCTCTGATTTAGCAAACTTAGTCGAGATGTTGCAACAGGGGGGGCGCTACCAGCATAAGCAGGTCTTTTCTGCACGGACGATTGAAGAAGCGACGCGGAATCAATTAAATGACATTCCCGGTTTATCGAAGTCAGCCCGACAAGGTAAGGGGTGGGGACTGGGGTGGCAAATTGTGACGGCAGCCAATAGTGATTATTATGGAGATTTACTTTCTCCCACGGCATACGGGCATGGCGGTGCAACAGGGACACTATTGTGGATCGACCCTCAGTTAAAAGCGTCCGCCATCATCCTGACAACCCAGCCTCAAGAGCCACATGGGCGATTTCTGGCCCGCATTTCGAATACAATCGTTGCAACAATCGAGCAGTAACTGTCCGTGTGTTGATTGCGAGAGTTTATGTTGCCATATTTTTTTTATTGAGACTATAATTGGGAGCAGCAAATCCTGTGTTTCGTATCATATATCTTGTTTTGCACGAACTTTGAGAATGAATCCAGAAACAGTCAGCATCTTGACACTCGTGTTTTATACTCTCGTTGTTTTAACGGTAGTTGTCTATCAGGCGGTGAAACTTCCCGATGGATGGCAAGCCTGGTTCTTATTTGTGATTGCACGGGTTTATGTACCGGCACTGTGGCATGTCAGAGCAAATCGCCGTTGTCCCTTTCCTGGTGACTCAGCCGCGATCATCATCGCCAATCACCGCAGTCCAGCCGACCCTGTGATTCTCTGGTATAATTCCCATTTGGGAAATCCAAAGAAAAAAAAACGTTGTATCAGTTTCTTGATGGCACGAGAGTATTATGAACTTCCTGGTCTGGTAGGCTGGATCTCTCGGTCGATGAAATCGATTCCTGTTGACCGGAATGGTAAAGATGTCGCCCCTGTACGCGATGCACTTCGCAGATTAAAGCAGGGAGATCTGGTCGGCGTCTTTCCCGAGGGAGGGATTCAGGAAGGACGTCCTATAACACATGCGAACTCAGGGATTGCCTTTCTGGCACTGCGTTCCCAAGTGCCCGTGTATCCTGTCTATATCAATAATTCTCCCGGCGGCAAGAATATGGTGGAGCCATTCTATTCGTTTGCGAAGACATCACTAGTCTACGGCGATCCGATTGATCTCTCCCCTTATTATGATCTCCGTGCCTCGAAAGACGTTCTGGAAGAAGTTACCACACTCATGATGCAGAGACTCGCCGAACTGGGGGAGACCGAGTATCTGGGAAGTCCTGCATCTGATGAGCGGGAACAGCTTATCCAAATGCCAGCAGATCAGTATCGTTCAGCGAACTGAAGAACTGATCGGTTTCCTGAAACTGTTCGTACTGGTGGTGAGCATGAATTTTCCCAGTAGGCAGTCGTCGGATGCCGGGAGAAAGTGTTGCTTTCCTCAAGCCCGATGACTCATGTTGGTGTCCTATTTGATGTTCTAGTTCATGATAGATCGTCGTCAAAAGATCGACTTGTTCTGCTGCTATGGAATTCGCACGAGCACGCCAATCAGAGGTACCGGAAGCATGAAATTCAGAGTGAGACCAAGGGGTACTGTCCACAAACCAGCCGTGTCCGGCAGCAGAGACATCAATTAGAATGGTTCCTGGCAGTGCCTTGGCTAAGGTTCTCCCGGGGAGATCTACGACTTCGATCTTTGTGTTCTTGAGTGCCTGGTATTTCTCCGAAGAAACAGACTCTGCATAGGCCTGGATGGCTGCTTGTGCGGTCGAAGTTGCCTGTTCTGTCGTGAGTGGTGTTACCTCTGTTTTAATTAGAGGCATCGATTCCACAGTCAGGTTTTGTGAAGACCAGGCATCGGGATAATTGGGAGGTAGTGTGACATCAGGCGAGTTCATTTTCGATTTGCCATAGTTTGCGATCAACATCACCAGATCACGAATATTTACACTACCCGACTGGTTGAAATCCATCAGCCAGGCATGTGGAACGTTTGAATTCGAACTATTCTTTCCATAGGCGGTGATGAAAGAGACCAAATCTCGAAAATTGATCATGTCATCATCGTTTGCATCATAAGGGACCGCCCAGATTTCAGTATCCGCGACGTTGACTGCTCCCATTTGATGGCCAACCTGATTGGTCAGTTGAAACTCCGGTTGATCAATCGCAAAACCAGCCTGAGCAGGGCCAATACTCTGGGTATCGTAATTGATACTGACTTGATCATTTTCGGTTGGTGTGAACTCAATTCGGGCGAGTAATACAAACTGGTCATCGCCGACATCGCTCATGTTTGTGCTGGCTGAGATGCCTTGAATCGTTCCATTTTCATCAATAATTTCCCCAGACTGATTTTCCGAGAAAGCAGCGCCAAACTCGATACTTGTTGCGGTCGTGTAATCTGTATTGTAATTCAGATTGAAGTTAAACGTATTAATTCCTGTATCTGACGAATTGGAAACACTGCCCCAGACTTCGACCCAATACGATTCCCATTCATGCAGTGAACCGGCACTTTCAGGCAGCGTTGTGGTTTCTCCATTCGCAGAGGTAGAACTGGGCGATTTGACAATTCTCGTGTCATATTGCGTAAAGAGCAGAGGACTTACTGTCAATTGGAACGAACTACTGGCTTCGAGACCTGCCAGATCAGTGGCTGTGACCACAATCTCGTAGTTGCCTGCATCTCCAATGCCGGGGTTAGCACTCAATAATTGAGTTTCTGGATCAAAAATGAGCCAGTCCGGTAACGCTGCATTTCCAGACAGCATCGCAGATAATGTAAGCTGATCTCCGTCTACCATATTGGCATCAGAAAAAATCCCATTGAGATTCAGTAAGAGGGAACCCCCTGCCTGAATGTTTTGATCGGAAATGGGCCCTGCGACGGGAGCCACGTTGGTAAAATCATCATCGAGAATCAGACCTGTTGCCAGATTGACTTCCCCCAAGTCGTAATGATCCTGGTCCAGAAGCTGGATTTCGATCGATTCATTGTCTTCATCAATCAGATCGTCCAGAATACTGACAATAAGCGGAACTGACGTTTCATTGGCAAGGAAGGTAATCTCTCCTGTCAAACTGATGTAATCATCACCGGCCGTGGCGCTTCCAGAAATCTGGTAAGTTACGGTCAAAGGTTGGTCCAGCTTGTCCTCACTGCGAGTGAATGTGAATTCAAGATTTGAGGTGCTGAGTTCCTCGACTCCGGAAGCGGGCGATTCAATACTCACAACCGGAACAGCGGTATTGTTTTCGATAAAATCAACAAGCGACTGATATTCATATGCCTCTTCCAAGGGCTGATCCATATTATGTAACAGCCCCCAGTCACCCCAGTCTTCAGACTCACCGCTGCCAGTAAAGACATACTGATTATAGAGATCAACGCCAATTTGATCCGCACCGTTCAGTAGCACTTGATAAACATCATACATGCGAGGACTGAGTGAGGCTTCATGCACGGCTGTTTCAGCTGGCCAATTAGCAGCGCTGGGATGAGATCCACCTTCGTATGTGACCAGGTCAATTTCCCGACCCAGGATTGCGGAATATTGATCTGCAATATTCTGGTGGTCAACCAGACGGGCCAGACTCCACGGAACTGATTCTTCCAGTATGGTATCGATCACTTCATCGGCTGTGGTAAATTCATCAAAACTTTCTAGTTGCTCAGTGCCAAGTCCCGCGTATGCAGTGACTGAAATGGCATCGAAGTTTCCATCCATATACGCGAGCAGGTTTTCCAGAACCGATGGTGTTGCTTGCTGGCCTGCGACTACACGTACGAGGCGATCTTCCTGTCCGGCGAAAACGTCCTGCCAGATTTCAAAATCCTGCTGTATTTGACCGGCCGCAAATTCAAACCAGTTTATTCCCTCATTTTCGGGTAGATTCAGTTGCTCATCGATCCAGTAGCTGGTCTCAAAACCATAAGCGTAGTTCCAGATTTCATTGGACCATTCAACATAAACCGTCAGTTCCGGATCAAGGTTATCACGGACCATTTCCGCAAACTCACGTACGAAGTCATCGTCCGCCATATGGGGCATGTTGAACCAGGGGTTGGCATCCAGTGTATTAGAGAGCTCAATCATATATTCCGGGGCAATGCCGTTATGGAACTCGGTAGTGTCGTCACTGCCAAAAAAGGTCGCGTCGTTGACTTTTGCTCGATCATCCCAAGAGACAATATCGGATCCATTCGTATGCATCCAGTCCATAAAACGCAACGTTTCAAAGGGAGCCAGACGCTCCAGGAACAAAGGATGGAAGGGAGAGAAAGTGTCACCTGGCTGCCAGTCCTGACCGACAAAACTTTGGTCATTGTAGTCTGGCAACCACAGGTTGAAGTCGCGGAAATAATTCGTTGGATCAATACCACTCACGGTAAGTAAGATATCATAGTTTTCTGGCAGATCGAGGAGTGCGTAGTGGCGTCCTTCAGGGGTAATTCCCTGTTCAATGATTCCTGGAAGCCAGACTGTTGCTTCGCCATCCCATTCCGCCCGATAGATACCAGCGGGATTCACGTTCCCCGTCAAGATTGGTGCAACCAGCTGTTGCGTGATGGTTTGCCCCTCTTCGTTGGTAGTTGAGTGGGATTCGGTAGGCCAGCCATTTTCATCCAGATTGATATCGAACAGTGTGGAGCCCCAGTCTTGTGAAAATGTAGCTTCATTGTAGCTGACGCTTACCCAGGATCGCATGGTGTGAGCCATGTCGGTAAAAGTCCAGGCCGTGCTCCAGTCCGCGATGCCTTCCAGATTCATTCCGATCTCCATTGGAAAATCGGTGTCTGGATTAGGAAGAATGGGTGAATTCACGTTGTCGCCTAAGAAGGAAAGTAATTGCAAATTTGTGGCATGGATTCCCAGGTTCGTATCCTGTAAATATTCCGGAATTTCGGGACGATCAAATTGAATGAATTCGAATCCCGCGACCAGGTCTGGTTGAAAAGGAACAAAGGGCGTCGGATCGAAGCCTCCTGGTTGCAGGGCGTTATTGTTCTGGTAGAACGGGTCATAGTCATTGGCTTTTTCCCAGTCGGTATAGGCCACCATGCCAACCTGAAGCGTTTCCGGTAAATCCGGTCGCGGGACACGGCTATTGAGGACCCACTCTTCACCCGGAATTTGATAGAGCGTATAAACGGTATCGCCTATGCGGGCAATCTGCAGATTCATCACAGAGTTATTACCCATGTCTTGCAGGAAGAGATCGGAATCGCTGTTGCGGGTTGTTTTCGTTTCCAGCTGAAATTCATTTCCTGAATTTCCCCAGCCGAGAGACAGGAAGACATAATTCTCACCATTATTGGTACCGTCATCCATTTGTGATCCCTCACTCCAGTCGAGTTCGGGGTTTACAATATTCCGTGGAGTCCGAATCATCAGCCCCGCCAGCGAGAACTCCGAACCGTTTGGTATATCGTCCAGGTCGCTGTCACCTATTTCGTCACGATCTCCGATTTGTACCTGAGTAGTGACAACAAAGTCGCCTGTGATTTCTTTGTAAACCAAAGGGCCACGGTAATTGTCGAACCATACGGTTGTATGAGGGGCAAAGACCATATTGCCTGCTTGTGTATTATTGATGTCCCAAATTTCCAATTGATCGCCGCCCCAACCTTCGGTTTGATAGATTCTCTGCCAGTTGGGAAGTGTGTCGGCGTTTTCAAAATCGTCGCTCAGGTCTGTCAAATCGTCGGCTGCCAATAACTGTCTCTCTTCCAGAATTTCTGTTTGAGCGTAAACATAACTTGCCGCTTTTCTACTTCGGCGTGCAGAACGGTTTGTTTTCTGAAACAGGTTTTGGCAGATGCTGGTGATAAAACGTTTGTAGAACTTGCTGGATTTATGGAAAAACATGGTCATCTCACTGTTGAATTGAAGTTGCGAATCAGTTGGAAACGGGGAACTGGATGCTTGATCCGTAAGTGATTCGTCAGCGAGTGGAAAAATGCGACAAAAAGAGTTTCTTTTTGTTTGGAAAAAGAATGATTGCCCGAGATTCGCAGACTCTTGTTCTGGATATTCTCTCAAAATCCAATAATATACGTTTTATCCTTATGAGATTTCTGAGAACTTTTTTGTAGTTAGAGTGTCGGGAAAGAGGGACTTCGTCTCACTTTTGTTTTTCTGGTTAGAATTCTCGAACCTGTTTCCGTTTTAGAAAGAAAATCTGCCATGCCAGGTCTGGGCGTCAATATTGATCATGTAGCCACCGTTCGACAGGCCCGTTTAACTTATGAGCCGGATCCAGTGTGGGCCGCGGTTCTAGCGGAATTAGGCGGCGCAGATGGCATCACTTTGCACTTGAGAGAAGATCGCCGTCATATTCAGGATCACGATCTCTATACCATGAAGAAGACAGTTCAAGTCAAACTGAATCTGGAAATGGCAGCCGAAGAAGAGATGACCGCGATTGCCTTGGAAGTGCGGCCCGATCAGGTTTCGCTGGTACCCGAAAAAAGAGAGGAATTGACCACGGAGGGGGGATTGGATGTGATCTCAAACCTGGAACGTGTCAAAACCTGTGTACATCAGCTGCAAGAGGTGGGTATTGAAGCCAGTCTATTTATTGATCCGGATCTGGATCAGATTGCGGCCTCAAAAAAACTGGGTGTGCAGGCCGTCGAACTGCATACAGGCCGTTATGCAGACGCGTCCTCTGCTGAAGAACAGCAACAGGAATATGAAACACTCCTCAAGGCATCTGAGTTTACAGTTGAACAAGGCCTGAAACTGCATATGGGGCATGGTTTAACGTACCGGAATGTCACAAAGATTGCTGCGATCCCCAATGTTTGTGAATTAAATATCGGGCACAGTATCATTTCCCGTGCTGTCCTGGTGGGAATGGAGCAGGCGGTACGTGAGATGAAAGCATTGGTCTCAACCTAAGCGGCCAGAGAGCCGTTTTTCGCTATAGATCGTGAGTCATGCGGGAAAGGTTGCTTTACATAAGAACGATTAGTTATCTCTTGTGCTCAGTTATTTCAGGGCGACCTGCTTAACAGGCTTCTCTAATCGTTAAGAGTCTTAAAGCCTATTTGATTGTCAGGACTTAGGAAATCTCAGATCCAGCAAGGATTTATTATGAGACAGGAGCCTGACAGTAGATTTCTATGGGTTGATTCGTTACGGTAGTAGACTGTCAAACAAGATGTGCCTGCTGAGGATTCCGTCATCATCGTGCGTGGTTGCATCTTGTGCCTATGGGTTTCGGTATGGTTGCGATCTCCTGCAATCGCTGTTGTTTCCAACCGATCTACTTAAAATCATGAGGAAATTAAGTAACCAGGGAAGTGTGAGTTTCGTTCCTGAAATCACTTTGTCGGTGAAAGGGGCCGAAGTGGCTCATACGAAAATAAGTAAAGTGACGAGTGTTCTGAAAGCGACTTTCGTTTTGTTGATGGATTACTTTTCAGAGGCAGGATGAAGCTAGATTTTTCCGCTTCCAGCTTTGCTTAAACTTATTGTGAATATGATCGGTTCTTCGCAGGACAGGGTATGACGGGCCTCTTCACCTGCTGTTTCACTCAGACATTATAGAGGAGCAAATTGCGATGACTCCCAAAGATTTTTTTGCTTTTGCAGAAAAAAATGGCGCAAAGATGGTCGACTTAAAATTTACCGACATCTTTGGTACCTGGCAGCATTGTTCGTACCCTATCAGTACCTGGGACGAAGGTACTTTTGAAGATGGCGTCGGTTTTGACGGATCTTCTATTCGTGGCTGGCAGCCGATTGACAGCTCAGACATGTTGGCTGTGCCGGATCCAGAGACGGTTAAACTGGATCCCTTCTTCAAACAGCCGACTGTCAGTGTTCTGGCTGACATCGTCGATCCGATTACCAAAGAAGATTATAATAAGGACCCACGTGGTGTTGCTAAAAAAGGTCTGGCTTACCTGAAACAGACCGGTATCGCCGACTCCTGTTTTATCGGTCCGGAACCAGAATTCTTTATCTTTGATGACGTACGATACCTCTCTAATCAGAGAGGGGCGATGTATGAAATCGACTCATCAGAAGCGGCTTGGAATACAGGTCGGTCTGAAGAAGGGAACCTGGGGCATAAAGTGGGATACAAAGGGGGATATTTCCCCGTATCACCAAGTGACACCTATGGCGACCTGCGTGCAGAAATGGTTGAAGAACTGCAAAAAGTCGGTATTGTGGTTGAAGCACATCACCACGAAGTGGCGACTGCCGGTCAGTGTGAAATCGATATGGAATTCGCACCTCTGATGCAGATGTCTGACCAGTTTATGTGGTACAAGTACATCATCAAAAACGTTGCCAAACGTAATGGTAAAACTGTGACATTCATGCCGAAACCTGTCTTTGAAGATAATGGTTCCGGAATGCATACTCACATCTCTCTCTGGAAAGATGGAGATACATTGATGTACGGTGATGGTTATGCAGGTATGAGCGAACTCGCTCTACATGCCATTGGCGGTATCCTCAAACACGGCCGTGCTTTGATTGCACTGTCGAACCCAACTGCCAACAGCTTCCACCGTCTGGTACCAGGTTTTGAAGCTCCTGTGACTTTGGCAATGAGTCAGCGTAACCGATCTGCTTCTTGCCGAATTCCAATGTATTCCGGCAGCCCCAAAGCGAAGCGGGTTGAATTCCGTTGTCCCGATCCGACCGCTAATGGTTATCTTAGCTTTACCGCTCTGATGATGGCCATGATTGACGGTGTTCAGAACAAGATTGATCCCGGTGAGCCTTTGGACCGTGACATTTATGACATGACACCGGAAGAGTTGGCCGAAACCAATGTTGCTCCCAAATCATTGGATGAAGCCTTGATCGCTCTGGAAGAGGATAGTGCCTTCCTGACGGCCGGCGATGTCTTCAGTCAAGATTTGATTGATTCCTTCATTAAGCACAAGCGGACTGAAGAGTTGGATCCAATCCGCTTACGCCCTCATCCTTATGAGTTTGATCTCTACTATAACGCGTAAGCGTTGCAGGTTGAGAACTCCCTCTGGGGACTCGATATTAACTCGCAGTAAATCAATTGGTTTACTGCGAGTTTTTTTACGTATGGATTACAGGCGGTGCCATAATGGCATTCTCTCGGGGTTGGTTGATAGTGTCATAATGGCACTGCCTTCTGTTTTGCGAGGTGAGTCAAAATTGTTGTTTTCGAAAAATCCGATTTGCAAGTTGTTTTAAATAAATGCTTTAGGGGTTAAGCGTTTCGGGGGAAGGTCAATATGGCATGCTGTGTGCTATGACATGAATTGCTTAGAGTTGAGTCGGAAATAAAGCTTGAGGTCTCGAAATCAAATAATGTTGTCTCTTATTTATTAAGGAGAAAATATCATGTTAAACACACGTACTCACAAATTAGGATTCCCTTTTTCTGCAAACCTTCGTTCTGATTTAGATGATGCGTTCGGTCAATTGTTCGGAAAATCTTTTCCAAATGTGGAGGGCGCTTATTCTCCTCTCTCTGTCTGGGAAGAGGATAGTAAGTACCATATTGCACTGGATGTGCCGGGAATGAAAAAGGATGAGCTTTCACTCGATATTCAGGATGGTCATCTTATTCTGACCGGAGAGAGAGTGTCAGTCGAAGACCGTGAATACCTGCATAATGAACGCCGTTATGGCAAGTTTAAACGTGTTGTCCAATTGCCTGAATGGGTTGATCCGGGGTCGGTGACTGCGACGCTGGAGGCAGGTGTGTTGACGGTTGTCCTGGAGAAGAAGCTGGAAATGCAACCCAAGCGAATTGAAATTCAGGATGTAACTAAGCCAGAGTAAGAGTTGTGATGACTCTCCCATTTTGAAAAATTGTTGGTTGCGGCCCCGGTTGTCTATTACTTAGACAGCCGGGGTTTTTTTGTAGTGCGCTCCAGAAATGAGCCTGTCTAATCTATTTGTTCTCGTTTCAATTCCTGTCTATTTCCTGTGCAGCTCCGCTTAAATGCTAAGTCTAATGCAATCAGTCTATGTGAGGTCTTGATAAAGATTATATGGTTTTCAGATCAATCCTTATCTCGAACAAACACAGAAACGTGCATTGAGCAAAGGAGTTACGATTATGGTGGGACTTGTCTGATTTCTTCTGTGCATTGAGTCCGGCACGGCAATTGCGAAGTCCTTTTAGCATGTTTTGTTTTAAATGCGCTAAAACGCTTCAGCAGATGCTAATGAAAATGAATTGTTCTAATGGTCAATTTGGAGTTTAAATTTAGACAACACCTTGGGCTGTAGTTAACAGACAGTCTTCCATGACCCGATTCAAACACTGATTTTTTCAGTGAGCGCGCTCCAGCATCTGAAGATATCCTACCTGAGTTTCGACTCAAAGTTTATTAATTCAAGGACCGAAAGCGATGTTACCAGGATACTTGATTGACATGGATGGTGTCATTTACAGAGGGACTGACCTGATTGAAGGGGCAGTCGATTTTATCAACGAACTCAAAAAGCGAGATCTGCCTTTTATCTTTTTGACGAATAACAGCCAGAGAACCCGCCGTGATGTCGTCACAAAATTGTCCCGCATGGGGATAACGGTCGGGGAAGAACATATCTTTACGTGTGCTATGGCGACCGCTCGCTTCCTCGCGCAGAGTAAGCCTAACGGGACTGCCTATGTCATCGGAGAAGGCGGCTTGTTGCACGCGCTGCATCGAAACGGATATTCGATCGTTGATCATGACCCCGATTATGTGGTCGTAGGT
Source organism: Gimesia alba (assembly GCF_007744675.1). Taxonomy (NCBI): domain Bacteria; kingdom Pseudomonadati; phylum Planctomycetota; class Planctomycetia; order Planctomycetales; family Planctomycetaceae; genus Gimesia; species Gimesia alba. The sequence continues at coordinate 5,207,447 of NZ_CP036269.1, read as the reverse complement.
GAAGGCCGATCGATGAATTTTGAGATGATCGAAGCGGCGGTACGTATGATTGAAAATGGGGCGAAACTCATTGCCACAAATATGGACCCGAACTGTCCCACACAAAATGGTCTCAGGCCGGGGTGTGGGGCGATTGTGGCGATGTTGGAGGCAGCGACCAAGAAAAAAGCCTTTAGTGTCGGAAAGCCAAGCCCTGTCATGATGCGAAGTGCCCGCCAGGAACTGGGGATTTCTTCAGCCCAGACCACGATGATTGGCGACACTATGGAAACGGATATCTTGGGAGGCGTGGAAATGGGCTATCGTTCTGTGCTTGTTCTCTCGGGAGGGACTGCATTGGGCGACTTGGATTATTATGCCTATCAGCCGGATCTGGTGGTCGACAGCATTGCCGATCTGAACAAAGAGGAATTCTTTCAGCTGGAAGGGGCTCGTTTTCCCAAGATGGAACGGCTACTGGCCTGATTTTCTAACTGTCCTGAATCGGTTTGGGGTGGATCGTGATCTATTTCACTCTGAATGGGCGAGAACACGTTCATGCGCGCATTGAGGTATTCCTGACGGTTCGCTACAATTCCTGAAAATAATGTGGTCAAAGTAGATTTCGCACTACATTTGCAGGAATATGTTTCAAATTCAGCGAATTTCTCTTCCCGCTATGGAAGGGAGCAAATCGCCGCAGGAATACTTGAATGGCACGTCTGACACAAGCCGATTTAGCAGATCTTAACGAAGCATTTGAAGAACGAACCCCTCTTGAGCTGATCCACTGGGCTCAGGAAATGTTCGGTACCAGGTTGGCAGCATTGTCGTCAATGCAGCGAGCAGGGTGTGTTGTCGCCCATATGCTCAGTCAGATCAAAGCAGATCTTCCGATTCTGTTTGTAGATACCGGCGTTTTATTTCAGGAAACTCTGGACACCCGGGATCGGTTGATCAAGGAGTACGGTTTAAATATCGTCACTCTGGAACCAGCTAAGACCATGCAGGAACAGATTGACGAACTGGGGGTCTTGTACCTTTCGGTTGAAGGGCAGGAGCAATGCTGTGATTTGCGAAAGACACAACCACTGCTTCAGGTTGCCGATCAGTACGATGCGTTGATTGGCAGTCTACGCCGTGCCGATGGGGGGCAACGCGCCAATGTGCCGATACTGGCGATCGATCCTGCGATGAATTGTCTGCGTGTAAATATCCTGGCGAGCTTGTCCAAGGAAGAATTTCAAGACTATCTCAAAGAAAATCAGGTCATCACAAATCCACTGCACAAGCAAGGCTATCCCACCATCGGCTGCAATCGATGCACGACGCCAGTAATGGAAAGCGAACCGAATCGCGCCGGGCGTTGGCGGCATCTGGGCCCCTGGTCACAGTATTGTGGGATTAACCCGACCGATGTTTCCGGAAAACAGGCGCCTGCCATCGACTTATCTCAGGATCTGGTCGATCGGATTCTGGGACGCGAAACTGACTTTATGATCTAACCAGAGTTCTTTCACTCTGTCTCAGTATTCTGTGTCAGTTCCTTGTGGAGCTTCGTATTTGAGCTTGCCCAGGTGGGTATGAACCCCGCAGCACGACTGTTCTGAAAGAATTGCTTCCGTGAAACATTCGTGTCGGCATAGCCTAGCGTGAAAACTGACGTAAATCCATTTTTTCGAATCTGGATCAGGTCCCGTTCTTTACTGGCAATCCAGGCACTCGAATAAGCATAGGCCCCCGTCCACAGTAAGCCATCCGGGTTATCAGGATGAGAATGCGCGAGATCAAGCCCGGCAATAAAAATGCCGGTGGCATCACCGACGAACACGTTTTTTCCGATAAGATTCAACCCACGGTTTTGCATGATGAATTTCTCTGGTGAGAATGCTTTGATTAATCGGATCAGGCTGATCATTGCTTTGACATTTTGAGCCCGGCGCGATATCGACCATTCTTTTCGGGTAATATACAGGTCACTGGTATCCACGGTATCCAGAAACAGGCCATCGACATTCTGTTTATAGATGTGTTTGATTTTTTGCTTTAAAAATTCACGCCATGATTTCTCTGAGACATCAATACGCCAGGACTGAAATGCTTCGTTTTTACTCAGGATCATACTGTCCAACGATGTTGGTATTTTTTTTTCTTTCAGGAACTGTTCAAAATTCGCTTTTTCCAGCTGTCCCAGTTCTCCTATGCTGATGTAAGCGATGACTTTAGAGCCAACCAGCCGAGCTTTTTTTACGATCTCAGCAATTTGATTTTGGCTCAGGCTGCGTAATTCAATAATCACAACCTGGCCTTTTTGCATTTTCTCTTGCAGGTCGCTTAAAACTTCAGAATCATTTCCATAATAAAGCTGAAGCCCGGTCGGCTTGAACTCATTTTTTTCAGCCCCCAAACTCGATTCTGTCGTGGTCAGGCCCAGACTGCATGTCATAATCAAAATCAGGTATAAAACGTTTTTCATCAAGTTCGTTCTCGTATATGTGATTTGTGTTTTCCTGGAAGCATTTGCTATTCTAAAGAAAGATAAACTCGTTCCTAATGTATTTTCCACAATATTCATCGAAAAGACCAGCTATGCAACGATATCGGATCAATCAGGGTAGTCGTCAAATTATCAGGGGGTTGTCTCTGGTGTTATGTTTCTGGCTGTTATCTACGCTTTGCGCCTTTGCTGCAGAAACGCCTCCCAACATTATTTTGATCGTCAGTGATGATCAAGGGTATCACGATCTGGGCTGCTTTGGCAGTCAGGAAGTTATCACGCCCCATCTCGATCGATTAGCGAAAGAGGGCGCCAAGCTCACCAACTTCTATGTCACCTGGCCGGCCTGTACTCCCAGTCGAGGCAGTTTGTTGACGGGACGCTATCCCCAGCGGAACGGTGTTTACGACATGATTCGCAATGAAGCACCCGACTACGGTTACAAATACAAGCCCGAAGAATACGATGTCACCTTTGAACGCATTGGTGGGATGGATGTCCGTGAAAAATTACTGCCTTTGTTATTGAAACAGGCTGACTATGTCAGTGGAATTTATGGCAAGTGGGACCTGGGAGTTCACAAACGGTTCCTGCCGCTCGCGCGAGGCTTTGATGATTTTTACGGGTTCAGTAATACAGGCATCGATTATTTTACGCACGAGCGATACGGCGTGCCTTCCATGTTTCGCAATAATCAAGCTACCGAAGAGGATAAAGGCACCTATTGCACTTACCTGTTTCAGCGAGAAGCGGTTCGATTTGTGAAAGAAAATCATCAGAAACCATTCTTTCTCTATCTGCCGTTCAACGCACCGCATGGTGCCTCCAGTCTTGATCCCCGCATTCGCGGTGGTGCCCAGGCCCCGGAGAAATATAAGAAGATGTATCCGCATTTAAAAGATACACTGGTAACGAAGAAAAAAACGGGCCGCTATGAATATCGGGAAACTCCCAAGGGGCCTGTCATCAAGCAGGGCGTTTCTCCCAGCAAACGTCGGCTCGAATATGTCGCCTCGATTACCTGTATGGACGATGCGATTGGCGAAGTTTTGGATCTGCTCGATGAATATCAAATCGCTGACAATACCATCGTCGTTTTCTTTTCCGACAATGGGGGCGGAGGTGGTTCTGATAATTCGCCGCTCACAGGCAAAAAAGGGATGATGTTCGAAGGCGGGATTCGCGTTCCCTGTCTTGTACGCTACCCCAAAAAAATCAAGCCCGGCACAGTCAATGAAAGTCTGCTGACTTCATTGGAATTGGTTCCGACATTCCTTAATGAAGCGAAAATCGCTTTGCCGGAAGATATTGTTTTCGACGGATATGATATGCTGCCGACTTTAATGGGGCAGGCTGATACGCCACGCAAAGAAATGTACTGGCAGCGTCGGGCCGATAAAGCCGCCCGGGTCGGCAACTGGAAGTGGGTGGAATCGGCGAAAGGGAATGGCTTGTTTGATCTTTCTAAGGATGTGAGTGAAAAACACGATCTTTCCCAAACACATCCTGAAAAACTGAAAGAAATGAAAGCTCACTTTGCCAACTGGAAAAAAGAGATGGCAGAGGCTGAACCACGTGGTCCCTTTCGCGATTATTAATTGAGCACAGAGTTACTCTTTACTAAGCAACTCCGGTTTTCGATCCGGTAGTTCCACTAAGTCATCCAGAGGCAGGCTATTCTTGACCAGTTCCAATCCACAAATCAGAGGCGTACCCGCGCTGGCGTTAAAAGTCAGGTTCAGATCACCACCCAGAGAGAGCTGAGAGAACTCACGCACCAGAATCTTTTGCCGTGACTCCGTTTCGCGAAAGATATCCAGATCCTTGATGAGCGGCTTCCCATCCAAATTCACATTGAAGACTCGCTTTTTTGGTGCAGAGAACTCAGGTTCCCGGAAGTAGAGCCGAAGTGTGTATTCAGCAGGTTTAATATTTTTCAGGGTGATCTGTTCAACGCCGGTAATGCCGGATGCGCCCACCCAAGGCCAGCCACGTCCTCCTTCAATCCATAAGGCGTGTTCATAAAACGGTTGAATGTTTTGGGGCTTCACAGCCAGTTCCAACTCTGGGGAAGGTCCTCCTACACTGGGAACATCCAGCCAGAGTGTGCCGCGGTGGGTCATCCGATCGCCGGGGGCGCCAAAATTAAGGCCGACGCGTTGCAGTCCTTGCACTTCACTTTTTCCCCAGACCATCCATTGCTCATGTGTTTCTGGCAACGAAATGAGCGAGAGGCCGACAGGGAGCGGATAACTGCACGTGCAACCCTGAAAATAATAGGGCACGTTGAGCAGGCCATTTGCAGGAACAATACTGTTCGTACAGCCCGAACGCGGTCCGCTGATGTGGATTGTTCCGCTCTCCACACGTTTGTCATAAAAGGCAGCGGTTCCCGATCGCATGGTGTAGAGGTAGCTGTAATCAACACCACCATCGCATCCGTAACTTTTGGGAAACGCGCGAGGCTCTGATCGACCAGTCAGTGGGTTGGTGCGTTCTCCGATTACTGGAGGGGCAGGGCTCCAGTCGTTTTTCTGATAGGGGGGCCGATACTGGCTTGGTTGTTTCTGGTCTCGGTCCAATGTCGGCAGTTCTGCAACCAGAGATTTCGCCTGTGTTTCATTGAGCTTTCTGCCGGTATAGACATCAGAGAATTGCGGCGCGAGCAGTTTATAAGGGGGGCGTATTCCGGCCGGATAGCCTTGCCAGTATTTGGAATGTGAAATCATGACGCCGTCGACAAACTGGGGTTGGGGGGCGCGTTTGAAGTTACCGATGCTGTCGTCGTACCATAAGACTCCCACTGGTGCCTTCACCAGTTCATCCGGACTTGACCAACCGCCGGTATAGTTCGAAGAGCCCGGCAGTGCACCCACTTTTTCAAAAACCGTATATCCGTCTTTGCGAGAGATCCGGGCCTGAGTTAAGTCTTTGGATTGCTTTGCCAGCTTGGAGTGTGTCTGCTCCGTGCATTTTACCAGCAGACTGCCTCCATAAGGTCTGAGCGAGGGATACAGTTTTGCAACCAGCTGTGAACAGGAATCGCTGCCTGATTGTTGTGGATCTGAAACGATAATCAGTTGCGCAAAATACGCGGGCAACTCGAAGTCTGACAGAGGGCCTGGGAGAAATGAGAGTTCCGCAGCCGACCGGCCTTTTGCGTGGTAGGTCTGGTGGAGAGCCGCAATCCGGTCTGTGTTGGTATCCAGGGCAACAACTTGCAGGCCCTTCTGATTGAGCAATCCGTCGATCAGTGTTTCATCAGGAATTCCCGCCAGAAAGACGTAGCCACCGGCAGTAAGACGGTCTGAAATCACGGCCGGTGTGTTGGTTGAGGCCGGAGCCTGGTCACGCTTGGCACGTTCTCTGATGGGAGAAACATAGGTCTGAGGTTCAGTTTTGTCTGGCCCTAAGCAGTAGATGTTTCCTTCTTGTGTGACGACGAATAATCGATTTGCCGCCACGAGGAGAGAGTGGATCGTTCCGCTCACTCCTGGAATGGGTTTGTCGTAAGCGAGTTTTTTGTCTCCTGCCTGAATCTGCTGACGCAGCCCCCGTTTTCCATCAGGACCATAATTTTGCCCGTTTTCATGGCGTGCGGAATTCACGTCCCGATCAAAGAGCAATTCTGTTTTCTCAAGTTGCGTCTCACCGCGTCGGGCCGCTTTGCCTGCTGTGGTAAACCATCCGCCAGGCGTGCGTCCTGGTTTCGGGAGCGCGAACTGGATGAGTTTGCCCGTTTCTTTTTCAAGCCGAGCGGGGAATGCGGTGCCGCAAGGGACGATCAATTCATTTTCTGAAATCACGAGATAGCCCTGAGGAGTGACTCCGCCAAACGCCTCGGCGGCATGTGGGTGTTGTCCGTAAATGAAGCCCAGTCGATCATTGACCCACTTCGTCGCTCCCGTCTTTGTATCCAGGGCATAAATGAAGACGCCTTCAAACGGCCAGACACCGGCTGCGAAATAGATAGTGTCATTTTCGATGACAGGACCGCCGCGGACGGGCCATACCGAAGTCAGGCGGCGATTGCCGAGAATCAGACGGTTCGAAGGGACCGCCCGGAATTTCCATTGCAGTTTTCCAGTTTGTGCCTCAATGGAATACAGACAACCATCATCCGAACCAAAAAACACTGAGTCGTTCCAAGCTACGGGAGCCAGTCGAATGGGACCATTCGTAAAGAATCGCCAGAGTTCCTCGCCAGTTGATACGTCTATGGCTGTGACTGAGTTAGTGCTGGATGAGCCATAAAACAAGATCCCGTTTTTGACGATCGGTTCATAGCCGGCATCAAACTGTAAGCGTGCATTCTTAAACGCTGGTTCCAGCGGAGGCAGTTGATGAACCCACTGGACAATCAGTGATTCCGGAAGTGTTTCTGTCGTGGCTGCTGAACGTTGTGGATTCATGCGCCACATCGGCCAATCATTGGCTTCGGCTGATCCTGACAGGAGCTGGATCAGCAATACGCACAGGATTATCGGGCGTAAACAGAGGTCAGTCATGGGTTGCACTTTTTTCAGGTTTTCAGATCAACGGTAAAAGCGTGTTTTTTTAACTCGCGGATACTATCAAACTACCATGAGATCGGAGGGCATTCAACTCCCCGTTTCATCCCGGTCCTGATCGATGGGGGATTCCGGCTCTGGTTTCGCCACTTGTCGGCTGGCCCAGATCGCTGCCAGACAACATAGAATGAGTTCTAGGAGCCAGAAAAGGTGAGGCCAAGGCGATTTCAGGGTAGCAATCGGGGAAATTCGATGCTGCAGGTAAGAGGATATTTCAAGCAACCGTTGTTCTTTGTCTCTGCGTTCTGCCTTTGCTTTTTCAAATTGTTCGATGACCTGTTCATATTCCTTGCGTGCTTCAGGATCTTCCGGCGGTTCTCCTGATCGCAGCATCCGGTCAATAACAATCGACGTCTGGTCTGCTTTGAATTGCCTCTGAGTCGCTTCCTGATAACGCTGATGAGATAGATACAGAATCAGCGACTGCCCCAAGATAACCAAACAGACAATGGAAAGCATGAGTGTCCGTTTGGCGGGGACTCCCAGTTTGATAGCTAAGGTCGTTAAGGCACCGCCGGAGATCAGTCCATAGACTACCGCATAGACCAGCAGCAACTTCAAGCGTTCAGGAAGATGGACCGCTAACAGAGACAGAGCCGTGATCAGAATTAATGAGACAATGAGCCATTGTATAAAAACGGCAGGAGAATGCCGTTGTTGAGCAGGCGGTGATTCTGAAGGCTGATCCGACATAAAATTCATTTCGCTAGATGATTTGATCCCAGACCACAGGCCTTTTGAACCCGATCCAGCACTTCCTTGCCTTTTTCCCTTGCCTGACGAGCTCCCTCTGCCAGAATATCGTTGAGGGTGTCAGTGTCGTCAGCCAGTTGCTCCCGGCGTTCGCGGGCCTCTCCGAAGTACTCCAGAGCCGCTTCATGCACGGCCTGTTTTGCATCCCCGTAGCCCATGCCCCCCGCTCGATAGCGTTGCGCTAACTCTGCCTGCTGAGTTTCATCGGCAAACAATTTGTACAAGGCAAACACGGCGCAGTTTTCCGGGTCTTTGGGATCTTCCAGCGTTGCCGAATCAGTTTTGATCGACATCACTTTTTTACGTTGTTTTTTCGGAGTCTCAAAAATCTCAATCACATTTTTATAGCTTTTTGACATTTTCTCGCCATCGATACCCGGTACTTTGGCCGACGTATCCAGAACCCGGGATTCCGGTAGTGTCAGCGTTTCACCAAAGAGGGTATTAAAGCGTTGTGCCAGATCCCGTGTGACTTCGACGTGTTGAATCTGATCCTGCCCGACAGGCACTAGATCGCTGTCATACAGCAGAATGTCGGCTGCCATCAAAACCGGATACGTAAACAGTCCTGCATCCGCGGCGATCCCTTTTGTCTTCTTATCCTTGTAGGCATGGCATTTTTCCAGCAGACTCATTTGCGTGATCGTCATCAGAATCCAGGTCAAACTGGTGACTTCTGGAACATCAGACTGGCGAAACAGAGTTGCCTGTTTGGGATCCAGCCCCAATGCGAGCAGGTCAATGGCTGCTTCCTGGGTGTTTTGTCGCAGTCGTTCCGCATCGCGGATTGTGGTCAACGCGTGTAGATCAGCGATGAAATAGAATGCCTGCTCATTATCTTGCAGGTCGATATACTGCTTGATGGCTCCGAAATAATTGCCCCAATGAAAACGGCCTGTTGGCTGGATTCCCGATAACACTCGCATGAGCTGATTCTCTTTATGATTCTAAATCTGTAGGAAGTTGAAATTAAGTCTCTGAAAGGAGCTGGATTTGATGAAAACTTATCTTTCTGGATACACAAGTGACCCAACAAGTTCACTCACATGGGCGCATTTTTCTTCGAGAACAACCTGTTCCAGTTCTCCAACGAGTTGGGTTGCCAGGCCAGGATTGTAAAAGTTTGCGGTTCCGATTTGAACAGCCGAAGCACCCGCGACAATGAACTCCATCACATCATCGATATTGGAAATACCGCCGACCCCGATAATCGGAATCTCAACAGCACGCGCCACCTGGCAGACCACTCGTAAGGCAACAGGCTTAATCGCTGGACCACTGAGACCGCCAAAAATTCCCCCTAGAATGGGTTTTCTGCGACGCCAGTCGATGGCGGTTCCTTGTACCGTATTGATCAACGAGACAGCATCGGCTCCTCCTGCAGCGGCCGCTTGTGCGATATCCACGACGCTGGTGACATTCGGCGTCAGTTTGGCAATGATTGGTAGTTGGCAGCTTTCCGTGACCTGTTTAAGCATCTTTTCTGTCAGCTCGGGTTGCGTGCCATAATCGACGCCACCGCTGACATTCGGGCAGGAGATGTTTAATTCCAGTGCGGCAATCTGATCTCCGAAGGCATCCAGTCGGGAAGCCATGACGGCCATTTCGTCAATGCTGCGTCCAGCGATGTTGACAATCAAAGCCGTCTCCAGCGAAGCCAGGTAGTTCAGATGCTTTTCCAGAAACAGATCGATACCGTCATTATCCAGACCAATCGAATTCAAGAGACCGGCGCTGGTTTCAATCGTGCGTGGTGGTGGATTTCCGATCCGTGGTTCCGTGGTGATTGTTTTCGGGATAATGCCACCCAACTTGGAAAAGTCGAGAAAGGGCTGCATTTCGCGTGCGTAACCAAATGTTCCCGACGCGACCAGAATCGGGTTCTTGAGAGTAAGACGGTTCAGCGTAACTGATAATAGATCCGTTTGTGTTGGGGCGTTCATCGAATAACTATCCGGGGTGCAGTCATGGACTGCATGATCGTGATTTTGGATATTGAAGAAAGTGCCCTGCCACCCGCCATGTTCTGAGGTCGGTTGATGAATCATTGCACTGTGAAGGGATCAGAAGATCCATAAAAGCTCATCTTAGCGTTCTCACAGTGGGAGGACCAGTAAGTGTGCCTCGGAAAACACAATCCTTAAATGCAGAACAGCTGCCGAAAACAAATTTTCGGCAGCTGTGTATTATGTATGGGATTACGATTGTTCAATCGATACGGAACCAGCTTGAACAGAGCGGTAGTGACATGCGTTTGACCAGAAGGGTGAATTAAATCACGCCACCGTGAGTTCGATAAGGTGTTGCCACATCGGGCATATCTAGCCCCCAGATCCGTTCCCAGATCTTTGGAATATGTCGCATACTTTCTGATTGGAAAATTAATTGACGAGCACGATCATCTCGTGAGGATGAGTAGATAGGAACCACACATCCGACCTGAGTGAGAGAAACTGCAATTAACATGCTGGCCAATAGGAACTTACGCATTTTTTTCTCCATGATATGGTCGTGCCATATTTGTGCTGGTATTGATCCCAGGCAACGATCCCTTAATTCAAACCATTGAATGAAAGGCATCTAACCGATATCGAAGGGGTTAAAGTGCTGAAATGTAACTCGAGGAGAGGAGAGAGAGGGGATTATAAATACCACCTTTAATTTCCTCTAGTTCGTTTTATCGACAATCAGATCAGGAGACTTTGGTAAAAAATGCGGATTATTCCAATTATTGTGTTAAATCGGTTTATCCGGCGAAAAACGGGATGCAAGAGTTGTAAAATAAAGTAATGTACGGAACAACCATTCATTATTGACGATTCGAAGTCGGTATTAGTGGGGGATTTCCATTGGAGAGGGCTCGATATGCCAGGAGAGGACTAGCAGGTTTTCTGGCAATGCTCGATGCGAACGAACGGAAGCAGAAGCAATAAAAAAACCGGTCTGTTTCGGTACATTCAAAACAGGCCGGTTATGAAAAAGCTCATACCAGTTCTTTCAGCAGTAAAGTCTTGAGGATGCAGGTTTAAGGTGTATGCTGAGTTCCCGAAGGATAAGAACCGTTATTGTAAGTTCCTACCTGTGGGGTTCCCGGAGTTGAACCTGGAGTCTGTGGAGCCGCAGGTGGTGTCTGCTGTGGCTGTGACGCCGCAGGAGCACTCGCCTGAGGTTGTGAAGCGGCAGCCTTAAGTCTTGCAGCTTCTTCTTCCAGGTTACGCACACGCTTTTCCATTTCCTTGCCAGGCTTAAACGTTACGACGTATTTTTCTTCTACGTCGACACGATCTCCTGTGCGAGGATTCCTTGCCTTTCGTGCTGCTCGCTTTTTGACTTCAAACACGCCAAAGTTGCGGAGCTCAATGCGCTTGTCAGTGACAAGAGTGTCAACAATCGCATCAAACGTTTTTTGCACGATCTCTTTTGTCTTGAGTTGCGTCAGACCAATCTCTTCCGAAATTACTTTGACTATCTCTTTTTTCGTCACGACTGGGTTCTCCCAATTTTGAGAAGCCGTCGGACAGCTACGCCCTTCCGCTGGGCACTCTTGAGCCGTCTCAACTGTAATGGGTTACACGACTTAGTGTCATAATAGATTATTTCCCACAATTGAACAGTAAGTCAAGACCGATCTTTGGCAGGGCACGGGAAACAGAGCGTTGTTATACAAAATGTCACTTGGCTACGGTAATTCTTACACTTTCATTTTGGCTCTAATTAATCGGAACTCAAATAGAACTGATGATGTGTAACTCATTTATTATCAACTGGATACAAAATTAATTGTTCTTTGAATCATGAGATCATCCAAACATTCGCAGTCTTGTCAAAATCCCCAGTTAAAGCCACGAGGATTTTTTTACAAACTTCTCACGAAATTTGAAAAAAGCGGGCTGGAGAGTGACTTTCGCAGTAATCGAGAGCTACAAAGCCTTTATGAATCGATACTTATTAAATCGCAAATCATCGATGTTATCAGGTGACTCAAGACTGTATCACGTTACTTCCGAGTTGTAAGTTGAGTCCAAAGTCAGCAGACCGGAAGTCATTAGAATGGATTGTTCTAAAGGGACTGGTTTGTCAGCAGATAGGGAAAGTAAAACAGGGGCAGAGATTATAAGTCTGTTTGTGAAGCACGCTTTTGGATTTCTTCAAAACTGATAAACGCTCCTTTGCCTGCACCCGGACAATCTGGTGAGAGAGCGTCCCAACTCGCTTTAGTTTCAAGGTTTGAGTTCCAGAACGGCCAGGTACGGCATTGGGTGGGACGGGCTTCATATATGGTGCAGCCTCGTTTCTCCGGATCGAAAAACGTGCAGTCACCGTTCGCAAATTCAGTTAATGAACGCCGCCCAGCATAAAGCCGGGTATGCATCAATAAGATTTCCCCTTTTGATTTTCCCGTTAGTTCTGCGATCGCCTCGATTTCTGAATCATCGACCCACACAACACCGGGATCTCCCGTGCAACAGTTACCGCATTGAGTACAGGTAAATTGTAATCCATCACGATACCAGGGTTCTTGTTCAGAATTCTGATCACTCATTTTTCAGATCGTTTCTCTGTATTGTGTTAAACTGCTGTTTTCGAATTCTTTTTGTAAGTAACCTGCAGGAATATGTCAAACTCAAACAAAAAAATGAAGATCGGCGGGATCATTCTCTGTGGTGGAGAAAGTACACGTATGAATTATCCCAAGGCGCTACTGCCAGTGGGAAATGAACTCATGTTACAACGGGTCGTGCGAATCGTTTCTTCCGTTGTTTCCCCTGTGGCTGTGATGGCCTCGCAAGATCAGAAGCTACCCGAGCTGCCTGATTCAGTGATTGTCGTACACGATCGGGAATCCGGGGCAGGCCCGTTGTCCGTCATTGGACACGGGTTGGAAGTTCTGAAAAATCAGTGTGATGCTGCTTATGTTTCAGGCTGCGATACCCCCTTGATTCAGACAGAGTTCATTGAAATGATTATTTCCCGGCTGGGGAAAAATCAACTGGCGATGGTTCAAGAAGGGAAATGGTTTCATCCTCTGGCAGCCATTTATCGGACATCGCTGGTTGAGTCGATTCAGCAATTGTTAAGTGAAAACAAACGGCGGCCTCTCGATCTGGCTGAAACTGTGGAAGCCTGTTTTATAAATTCCGAGGATCTACGCGAAGTTGACCCTCATTTGCTGGGACTGCAGAATATAAATACCCGCGAGCAATATCATAATCTGCTGCAAGAGATGGGACTGGATACGACCTCCCCTATGCCATTTGAGTAATTTCAGACCGGCTAATTAGTTGATGGGAAGTCCCCTCTGGACGCGGCTCACCGCTGTTTGCCAGCGAATCACATCTTCCGGTGTCAGTTCATAAACATTGATCGAATATCCCAGCCGCGCTTTGGGTTTGAAGAAACGGAGATAACCCAAAGCATCGTTCCCCAGATTATGACGACTTCCGTCCTGTTTGCGAATGGAATAGGGACGCCCCTGTAACAGGCTGGCACTGATGGCATAAGTTCCCGGCTCAGGATGAAATTCGGGTGGCAGGCGATAGGGAACGCCCAGAGTAGAGGGAGGCACTGTCCCGAAGTAGGCCAGACCAAGGTCGTCCACCTTGTGTTGTTTCAGATACTCTTTCAGCCGGTACAGATCCTGCCCCCAATCGAGATTCGAGTCGATCAAATGTAAGCCACCATTTTCCGGTCCACCAGACAGTTCATTAAAATACGCTAAGTGATCTGGAGCAAATCGGAGCGAAAAGGGCAGCGTCAGAGCGGCGACAATGATCGCGTAGGAATAGAGCTTATTCTTCTCAAGATCCAGTTGTTCCGCCAGAGGGGCAATCAATAAAAACAGGAACGGGAGCACGGGCAGAATGTATCTCAAACCCAGTTGATTATTCGACAGACTGGCGATGCAGACTAATAACACCACTGGCGTCAGCAGCATTCCCAGGGTTCGGAGTGATATGTAGTCTGATTGGTTTCGCTGTTTGAACCATTGAAAAGCAGCCAGCAGAAGTAAAAACTGAACGCCGTGAGGCAGCTTATAAATCAGCGTGTAAAGGTAATAGCTGCGAAAGCCGGTTCGCGTCCATTCGGAATCCAGAAAGGTGGGATGCGACTGCTGCATGATGAAGCGTTGCAGGTCGAAGCCCATTAAGTAATCCCGAGGAAGGGGCAAGGGGATGTTTTGCAGCAGCGGAGGGAGCTGGTTTAAAACTTTGAGTTCGGAACTTTGAAATTGATAGGCACTGATAGGCTGAAAACTGCCTTGAAACAAGTAGCCGGCATTCAACACAAAGCAACTTACCAGCAGGAGCACTCCCCATCGGGCCAGGATCGTTTTTCGGGGGATGTCATGGTTGACATCAGTGTTTTTCACCCGCAGCAGAAACCATTGGATCATCAGAATCGGCACCAGCAGGATTGCCGTGTATTTGGTGATTTGTGCCAGCCCCAGAATCAAGCCGGTGATCAGAGCCCATTTCCATGAAACCTGCTTTGCAAACTTCCAGCCACAGTAAACCGTTGCCAGGAAGAACCCCGCGATTGCCAGATCCTGTGTCCCCAGAGCCGCGTTGGCTAGAATATTAGGACTCATCGTCCAGAGCAGAACTGCCAGACAGGCTGAGAGTGTTCCAAACAGCTCACGCGCCCATACTGCCAGCAGCAGCCCCGATGCGATTGAAAGCAGAAGAATCGGAATCCGTCCCAGTGCATAATACTGATGGTAGTTTTCCGGGTTTGCCTGGAGAAAGGCGTCTCCATAGTCCGCAGGATCTGACGAGCGAGCGGGGGCACCCGCCTTCGCTGATGTGAATAACAGAGGCACCGCTGCCCAGGTTCGAATCAGGGGAGGATTCAGTCGATCATAGTCAAACCGACCGGTTTCCCAGCCAAGTAAACCAACGGGCAAATGCCAATATTCGTCATGAGTGACCGTCAATTTTTGAGCGGAATACAGCCCCAGGCAGAATTGAAATAGCAGGAGAATGCTGATTGCAGACCAGAATCCTTTACTTGTTCGTAATTGATTCTGCATGAGATTGATCGCTGTCCGGGCTCAAATTGAAAAAACGGGGTGTCTCGTCAGACATGTTTTTTTGATAATAGCCGGAGTATCTGGGTCGCGAAAGAGAGATTTGAAGGGAGAAGCGATCAGCTCACTGGAAAATCGGCACCAGGACGAGGTTGATTTCAGTGTGAGAGAACTTTCCGAGTGTGGCTATCCCTCCAGCCAATTTAAGACGGGCGTCATCACTTTGGCTGGAGGGAAGCCTACTTGTTCTTCTCAGAACTTATATGATGACAGGCTTGGTTTCACTTGCTGCAATGCGTGTGCCAGTGATAACTTAACAGGGGGATTCCTGAAAATTCGTGTCGGGAAACTGTAAAACAGGACCTGAGGCAAATCAGGTGAGGACAGACAAAAATTGAAATGAGACACAGGTGTCGGATTGAACGACATGTCTGTCGTTGGCTTCGACGCGTCGTCTGAGGGATCCTAATTTACGGCCCGCTGATCAAGCCAGGTTTTGAGATCACGTTTGACGTCCCGCATGATGATGGTTTGTTCGGGAACCGCCTGGTAAAAATGGAGTTCTGCCTGCTCATATTGGGTCAGGTCCATGTTCTCAGAGGCAATTTCCAGAATGCGATCAGTCATCTTTTGGATTGCCGCGTCATCCTCATTTGGATTGAAGGGAACCGCCAGGGTAACACGAAAGGTGAGCGGGTTTTCCGGTTTGCCTTTGAGCCGGCCCCCTTCCACGCGTGGACGGGACTTGGGGAATTCTCTCGCCAGCGCATTCTGAGCGTCTGCAAAGTGAAATGTATTCACAGCCTGAAACACATACAGCGATCCTGACATCAGCAGACCAAAAATCAACAGGCTCAGAACAATCGTTCTGCCTTTGAAGCTCTTGGTCTGTGACTCAGGATCGTCGGTTGTCATTTCTGACTCGTATTCAGTTGAAGAGAATATTCTCAGTTTTCCAGTTTGGCGGCTGCCTTGTTGATCGCCTGCAGATACGCTTTCGCACTCGACTCAATAATATCGGTGCTCACACTGCGGCCGGTAAACAATTCTCCGTTAATGCGAACTTCCACACGCACTTCCCCTTGTGCATCCTTTCCGCTGGAAACGCTGCCGACATGGTATTGTTCCAAAACAGCGGTGATTCCCGAAATCCGTTCCAGTGCCCGAAACACCGCATCTACCGGGCCATCGCCGGTCGCAGCATCGCAGTGAATTTTTCCGTTTTCATCTGCCAGTTCGATCGTCGCCGTGGCAATGGTGCCTGTTCCGGCAGAGGTGTGGAAGCGGGCGATTTTCCATTTTTCCGGTGCGTCCGTCACCTGATTCTCGATCAAAGCGACAATATCGGCATCATAGACTTCCTTTTTCTTGTCTGCTAATGCAATAAACTCATTGAAGATCCGCTCGAACGTTTCATCATCCAACGTATGTCCCAAAGACTGAACCCGGTCGCGAAATGCATGCCGCCCGCTATGCTTACCGAGCACAAGGTTCGTGCCCACATAACCAACATCCTCCGGATGCATAATTTCATAGGTCGTTCGTTCCTGAAGAACGCCGTGCTGGTGAATGCCGGCCTCATGGGCAAACGCATTTTTTCCCACGATGGCTTTATTCCGTTGAACCGTCATACCGGTGACCGTCGAAACAAGGTGGCTGATCGGGTACAGACGCTTGGTATTGATATTCGTGTGCACGCCGTAATAGTCGGCACGTGTTTTCAATGCCATGACGACTTCTTCCAGCGCACAGTTGCCAGCCCGTTCGCCTAAGCCGTTAATTGTACATTCAATCTGTCGTGCGCCCGCTTCGACGGCAGCCAGACTATTGGCAACCGCGAGCCCAAGATCGTTGTGGCAGTGGGTGCTGATTATCGCCCGGTCAATGTTAGGCACATTGTTCTTCAGCGTTCTGATCACATCGTGAAAATGAGCCGGCGTCGCATAGCCGACGGTATCAGGGATGTTAACGGTCGTCGCCCCGGCGTCAATTGCTTTTTCGACGACTTCACACAGGAAGTCTTTCTCGGTACGGGCAGCATCTTCAGGTGAGAATTCGATATCAGGGCAGTAATCGCGGGCCCGCTTCACCATTTCGACGGCGGTCTCTACGATCTGTTCCTTGTTCATTTTCAGTTTATGTTCGCGGTGGATCGAACTGGTCGCGAGAAACACGTGAATGCGGGATTTCTCCGCGTCTTTCAAGGCTTCCCAGGCTCGGTCGATATCGTCTTTACGACAGCGGGCCAATCCACAGATTGTTGTCTGGCTTCCGAATTCATTGGCAATTTTGCGGACCGCTTCGAAATCGCCTGGGGAGGCGATAGGGAAACCGGCTTCTATGATATCCACGCCCAGTTCCACAAGTTCCTTAGCCACTTTCATCTTTTCGGCGGTTGTCATACTGCAACCAGGCGATTGTTCACCGTCTCTCAAGGTGGTGTCAAAAATCTTTACTGTGTCGTTGGACATCGGTTTTCTCCATGAATCAATTTCCGCTCCCGATCAGGGGAGCTAATGAGAGACCAGAATAGTACCAGCGGGCAAAATAAAAAACCCTGAGGCCAATCTGGTCTCAGGGTTTCGCTGTTTTTGATTAACAATCGTACAAAGAACCTAGGACCTGGCTTGGGATAGCAGGTTTAGTAGTAGGCTCAGGTTTAGCAGATTGTGAATTTGCATTTGGTTTTCAACTCAATTGATCGTTGGTCTCGGCAGCAGGACTGCCTTCTTGTGCAGATAATCTACCTGCTGAATCACTCATGGTCAACCCGTTCCGGATTGATTTTGTCAAAATGATAGAGGAGCTTTGCTCGGATCAGGTTCGGTAAAATCGCAAAAAACGGGGCCGAATGTTACTTCGCTGCCAGACCTGCTTTTTCCTGTAATGCTTCCTTGCCCATGCGATGACAGAAATCGCCAAACAATTCGCCAGCCTCACGAGCTTCTTTGAAGTATTCCAGTAAAGGCGAGAGCCGGCTGGTGATTTCCCCCATTGGAACCAGATCGTCATAGACGAATGACAGGCGAGTTCCCAGTGAGTTGCCGCCCAGGTACAGCGTGTATTTACCAACCGCTTTTCCGACCAGTCCGATATCAGGAACATAAGGGCGGGCACAACCATTCGGGCAGCCCGTCATATTAACTGAAATTTGTTCGTCCTGCAGTCCCAGTCTCTCCAGTTCTTCCTCGAACTCAGTAATCAGATCCGGCAGTACGCGTTCTGATTCGGTAATCGACAAGCCACACATCGGCAGGGCAGGGCACGCCATTGAGAGGCGACGAATTACCGAGAGTTCATCGGCGCGTTTCATGCCATGGTCTGCCAGAATCTTTTCAATGTCCTCTTTATCCGCAGGATCAATATCACAGAAGATGACACTCTGTTTCGCAGTGATACGTGAGTTGAACCCGTAAGTCTCCAGAATCTTGCGGAGACCGGTTTTAATCTTGAGGTCTCCATCATCTTTGATCCGGCCATTTTCAATATTTACGCCGAGGAACAGTTTGCCATCCCCCTGTTCATGCCAGCCCATGTGGTCGTCAATTCCCGTGACTTCCACATCGCGGGGGGCTGTGATCGCTGAACCCAGATATTCGGCCACTTTTTCCCGGAACGTTTCAATACCCAGATTGTCGACCAGATATTTCATACGTGCCTGTTTGCGGTCTTCCCGGTTACCAAAATCGCGTTGGACTTTGACGACCGCTTCCGCAACCGCGAGCACCTGATCATTTTCAACAAAGCCCAGAGGTTTACCGAGAGCAGGGTAGGTTTTCTTGTTACTGGGAGTGACTCCCATACCGCCACCGACATAGAAGTTGTAGCCGATAATGGCATCGTCTTCGACAATCGCCAACAGGCCAATGTCCTGCGTAAAAATATCAACACAGTTGTCTTCAGGCAGAGCGATGCCAATTTTGAACTTACGCGGCAGATACGTTTTGCCGTAGATCGGTTCTTCTACCGGCTGGAACTCTGCTGCGTTAGTCTTGTTGCCTTCTTCGTCCGTGATCCACAAATCGAAGTACGATGTTGTTTTCGGTCGCAAATGCTCAGCGATCGCGTATGCCATGTCCTGCATCGAATCGAAGATCGGATTGTTTTTGTATGGGGCAGGGCATGCCATCACGTTTCGGTTCACGTCACCACAGGCGGCCAGCGTGGTTAGCTTGGAGTCATTGATTCCTTTAATGGCTGCACGCAGGTTGCCTTTAATCACACCGTGCAACTGGAATGCCTGACGTGTTGTCAAACGCACGGTGCCGTCGCCATATTGATCGCATAAATCCAACTCGGCCAGGAATTGTTCCGGGGTGACTTTACCGCCGGGAACCCGGGTACGGATCATGCAGCTATACGCTTTTCCCTTGCGGGTTCCGTCCGGATTCTTGGCTTTTCTGAGATCACGGTTATCCTGCTGATAAGTGCCGTGGTGTTTCAAGAGCTGCGTGGAATCGCCGGTGAACTCATCGCTGTCATTCAATAGTTCTTCAGCAATGGTTCCACGAAGCTGGCGGCTGCCTGCTTTGAGATGTTCCAGTTTGGAAAGCTTGGGGCCTTCTTGGGATGTCATGTCTTCAATCCTGGTTGGTATGGTCGTAATGACATTCAGAGTTCAGCTTCACAGGAAGAGTTTCTGAATGGCTGGGTAGGTTTAGTTTGAATCCAATTGGCAATCTCTGGTCGTTCAGGTACTATTCATGACTTTGAAAGACTGGATCACTCAGAATTGTAGAGATTTACCTCTACAGGAACAGCTCACTTCAGAAAAGTGAATTGTTCATTTGTACCCGGGAAAATTGCTTCCGCGTAGAGTATAAACGACTTCGATTATCTTGAATAGTGACTTTTTTCCGTCCTGCACAGCAGAGAATTTGCTGGTCGAATATCTATCATTAATGAGAAACCTCAAAAAGCAATCTATTCTGCTGTTCGCCACCGGACTGGGAATTGGCCTGATTCCCAAGGTCCCCGGGACATTCGGCAGCCTGTTAGGACCCCCGCTGGTTTTAGGGATGTTGTGGCTCAATCTCTCCTTGCCCGTTTATCTTCTGGTCTCCGTGGTCCTGTTTCTGGTGGGCGTTTACCTCTGTGATCGCGGCGCCAAAATTCTGGGCCTGGACGACCCTGGCTGTATTGTTTTTGATGAAATTGGCGCGTTTACGGTCGTGTTGCTGCCTGTCTTTGATCGGGCCATCGATCTGCGGTTCTTATGGTATTCGGTGATTGCTTTTCTCTGGTTCCGTCTGTTTGACATCTGGAAGCCGTGGCCGGTTCGATATTTTGATCGGATTCATGGCGGCTGGGGCATCATGGCAGATGACTATGTGGCCGCCATTTACGCCGCGATTTGCCTTTACCTTACATTAATTCTGTTGGGGTGGTTTTAGATTTTCGGCTGATGCGTTATGTTGTGGGCGAACTGACAATCTCGGAAGTTTTATTCAAGGAATTGACAGCGTGTCTGCAGAAATTATTGATGGCAAAGCCCTCTCCGCTTCGTTTCGTGAACAGATCGCTCAGGAAGTGGCGCAGTTCAAAGCGGAATCGCAGGTAGTTCCGCATTTGACGGCGATTCTGGTCGGTGACGATCCGGCAAGTGCCGTCTATGTTCGGAATAAAGAGCGCGCCTGTGAAAAAGCGGGCATTCAAAGTACGCTGAAACGGCTGCCCGCTGAAACGACTGAAGCCGAATTGATTGATCTAGTGCAGCAATTGAATGCTGATCCAGAAGTGCATGGGATCCTCGTTCAACTTCCGCTGCCAAAACACATCAACGAAACGGCGATTTTGGATATCGTGAATCCATTGAAAGACGTCGACGCTTTTCATCCTGAAAACGTTGGTTTGATTGTTCAGGGACGTCCTCGTTACCTGCCTTGCACGCCTTATGGAATTCAGCAGATGATCCTCTCCACCAAAATGGAGACAGGGGGAAAGCACGCGGTCATTTTAGGACGTAGTGAAATTGTAGGAAAACCGATGGCTATGCTGCTGATTCAGCGTGGTGTTGGGGCTGATGCAACCGTTACCATCTGTCACAGTCGTACTCAGAATCTGAAAGAGATCGTACGCTCGGCCGATATCATTATCGCCGCCATTGGTCAGCCCGAATTTGTGACTGCAGACATGGTCAAGCCTGGTGCGATTGTCATTGATGTCGGCATCAATCGCGTAGATGGAAAGCTCGTCGGTGATGTCGCGTTTGAATCCGTGAAAGAAGTTGCCTCAGCGATTACGCCTGTTCCCGGCGGAGTCGGGCCGATGACCATTGCCATGCTCTTGAAAAATACATTAGCAGCTGCCCGGATTCTGACTGGAAAGCTATCCGATTGAATCGAACTTCATCGACCAGGCGAAGGAGAGAATCTCTTCTGTTGGAATAGACATTAAAAAAGCTCTCCCGAAAGATTCAGGAGAGCTTTTTGATTTCATACCTTACAAGAAGGGAGAAGCAGATTACTCAGACTTCTTTTCTTCTGGCTTGGCTTCAGGTTTTGCTTCTTCTGGTTTAGCAGCATCGCCTTCAGGTTTTGCAGCGTCACCTTCTGGTGCAGCAGCATCGCCCTCTGGTTTAGCGGCATCACCTTCTGGTGCAGCTGGTGTTTCAGGAGTTTCAGCTGGAGCGGGGGTTTCAGATGGTGCTGGTGGCTCAGTAGGCTTGGTGCAACCAGTTGCGAACAGTGTCAGACCCAACAGTGTGAAAAGTGTCGACAGTAATTTCATCTCAGTTCTCCGTTTTCTCAATGGAATATCTGATTTGCAAGTATGAGAATCTCACAAACCGGGTTTGATTCAGTAATTATTGAAGGAAACCCTGTTTTCAGGCCTGTTCTCAAAAATCAAACAAGACCTCCCTATCGCCTATAAGAGGCTGTATCTCACTACTTTATTCCACAGAATTCTGAAGAATTCATAAATTATTCAAAAACCTGAAAATCGGCGTATCCACTTTAAAATCTTCGTATCAAGAACCTCTGATTCTTTGCAATTGATACAGAAAACGTGCAGATGTCTGTTTGTTTGTCTATTTTCGCCGTCTTACTTACTTTTTGTTGACATCTACAAATTACAGACCTATCTTGACTAGGTAGACCGGACAATGATTGTTCGCGCGGATTTGAAAGGAGGCTCCCATCGTATTCATCTGCAATTCAGGCATTTTGAAATCGGATGTCTGTGTTGGGGAGCAAAGTTATGAAGCTGTCTGTGTCTCTCGCGCTGATTCTCTCTCTTTCAGTCGCTGCCAATATATTTTCCGAGAACTCCGCTCCGCCGACGATCTCGGGTGGCTCCACTTCTGAACTGGTGGCTCTTAAAGCAGCGAATCAGGCGTTTGTGAAAGCCTTTAATCATCGCGATGCGAGTGCGATCGCTGAAATGTGGGATGAAGACGGCGATTACATCGATGAAACCGGCACGCATTACGTGGGCCGCGATGCGATTCATGCCGAATTCGAAAACTATTTCCATTCCAGCTACGGACGAAAAATTAAAGTGCATGCGAATTCCATTCGCTTTCTCCGTCCTGATATTGTGCTGATTGATGGCACCTCGGAAGTTGATCCTGCACCCGAAGGAAAACCGGTCGTCGGCCGTTTCTCCGCGATTCGTATTAAAAAAGATGGAAAGTGGTTACTCACTTCCGTACGTGAGTCAGCGGAAGAAGTTCCTTCGAACTACGAACATTTAAAGCCTCTGGAATGGATGATTGGAGAGTGGGTGGATCGGGAAGATTCTTCCAGCATCTATACCTCAGCTGTCTGGAGTAAGAATAAAAACTTCATTCTCCGCAAATTCAAAGTCAATCTAAAAGGCCGCATTGTCCTGTCTGGGACACAACGCGTTGGCTGGGATCCGATCAGAAAACAGATTAAAAGCTGGACCTTCGATACCGACGGCGGAGTGGCTGAAGGATACTGGTCGCAGCAAGGCAATCGCTGGGTGGTACAGAAAGTCGGTGTACTCCAGGATGGCACACGTGCGACTGCAACAAACACTTATACTTTCAAAGAAAACGACGAAGACAGTTTTCTCTGGAAATCGGAAAACCGAATAGTCGGAAACGTACACGAACCAGATATCGATCAAGTAAAAGTGGTCCGCTTACCACCTGCACTTGACTCTAAATAACTCAATTGATGACATGCCTCCTCTTTCGTGATTGAACAGGCTGAACTGATGAAAAAGATTACTGCTGTAACGATGACTTTCCTTGCGATGATGTTTATCTGCGAGCTCGATTGTTTTGCTCAGAGAGGAGGTCGCGGCGGTGGACGAGGTGGCGGCGCTTCCCGTGGCGGCAGCCGAGGTGGCGCATCACGTTCGGCGCGTCCGGCTCCCTCCAGAGGTTCGTCTTCAAGACGTAGTCCATCGATGAGTCGTCCCAGTTCTTCACGTTCATTCAGCAGGCCGTCTTCAAGTAGGCCTTCATCACGACCTTCGAAACCAGCTTCAAAGCCGGGCAAAACGCTCGATTTTTCCAATCGAAAACCCGGTTCTTCAAGGCCATCAACAAGACCAGGAAGTGGATCAGGGAATCCTGGTTTACGACCCGGAAGTGGAAGTCGGCCGGGAAGCGGAAGCCGACCAGGAACAAAACCAGGCAACAAACCCGGTGGAAGTAACCCGGGCTTATCTCCCGGCGGTGGAAACCGTCCGGGCAGTGGAAATCGACCTGGTAGCGGAAATCGACCCGGTGGCGGAAAACCAGGACTCAAGCCAGGCGATCGTCCGGGCAGTGGTCCCGGAAATCGACCAGGGAACGGTAATCGTCCTGGAAATGGCAATCGACCAGGAGACGGCAATCGCCCCGGAAATGGAAATCGCCCCGGCGGCGGAAAACCCGGATTGAAACCAGGCGGTGGCAAGCCACCCGGAAATCGACCACCGGGAAATCGTCCTCCTGGAAACCGACCCGGTTATGGAAACAAACCTTATTACCCGCCCGGATACTGGCACGGCCATCGTCCCGGGTACAGATACAATCCGTACCAGCACTATCACAGATATGGCTACCGCCCCTGGGCCTGGGCTACCTTCGGTGGTGTCGCAGCCTGGATTGGTTATAGCGCGGCAACACCTGTGATTTACAACTACTCGGTCAATGATGGCTACGTTTATAATGACGGCGTACAGGTCGCTTCCGTGAGTGAATACGAAACGCAGGCCGACCAGATCGCAGAGAGTGTACCACCACCCGATGATGCATCGGAATGGATGTCTGTTGGCGTATTCGCGATCCTTCCTGAAGGAGTCGAAGAAGTCGATGTCACCGTGCAGCTGGCAGTCGGAAAAAATGGTGCCGTCGCGGGAACCTATTACAAGAAAGACGGCGATATCACGCTGCCTCTCAAAGGTGCCATCGATGAAAAGAATCAACGCGTCGCCTGGAAAGTTGGCGAAGAAGATGCCATCACCATGGAAACCGGACTGGACAGTCTCACAAAAGATCAATCGAAAGTGATTATCTACTTTAGTGAAGGCGTTTCGGAAACCTGGAATATGCAGAGAATCGATGAAGAAACCGCCAAGCTGGCACAGCAGGAAATTCACAACGAAGATCTGAAGAGCCAGTTAGTGACTTCTTATCAGGAACTCGAAAGCAATCTGGATGATGCCTGGAAAGATTATCTGGCTTTGCCCGATAGCATGTATTCTGAAACGGCGATTCCTACGAAAACCGAACTGGAAATCGTGATCAAGCACTATCAGCAGATTCAGTCAGATTCCAAATATCAGGTTCTGACTAAACGTCCGGAATTCCAGAAAACCTATCAATTGCTCAATGATTATCTCAAAGATCTGGAACAGCAACCCGAAGTACCGGCACCGCCACCAGCAAACAGTTGATCTGTCTCAGCAGAGGCAAGTCGGATTCAATTTCCGAAACTCACAAAAGTGCCCTGGAAACAGGGCACTTTTTTTGTTGGTCCCTGTCAAACTTGAATTGAGAGGTGTCTGATGAAAAATGCCAATTTCTGTGATTTTCAATTACCCGGTAAAATCAGGGGATTTTTCCTTTGTTTTCAGGACTTTCTCACGCCGATCGATTTCGGGTTTCGTTCACCGAATCGTGAGACGGGATTACTTCACGTTGACTTTCACAATTTGAATTCCTATCTTGAATACGTGAGAAGGACAAGGATTGTTCGACTGCTCAGCAGGACGCGCCCCACGTAATGTTACTAAGCTAGAGTACTGTTAGACGACCTCTGCGCTTGAGAACAATGGCAAGAACATCGTCTCCATCTGATGCGGCTTGTTATATTTTCTCGCGATGAACGTCGTTTCTAATGAACTTCAAACACAGCCGCCAGGTTATGCCAGTGCGGTTCACCTTGCCCCACAAGGTTGATTGTTGATTGACGGAGTCTCGCTAGTCGATGCTACTCCTGCAGACAAATACGCCCTCAAATTGGTAATCAGAGCGGGAAGTGCAAAGTAACGTCCCGTGGCTGAAGCCTGTGTCCAAAACTCGTTGAATGAGATTTGTGTCATTTTAAACAGACATTGAGGGATGGCTGTTTGTTGGTCAGATCCAGCATGCGAAACGCTTCTGTTCTCGGCGACAACTGCTCTGCTTTTGCAGAACATTCGTTATGATTCAGGGCAATTTTCTTTTGGTCCTCCCAAAACAGAATTGTTGACTACAATGATACCAGTGGAATCCGAGCAGGTCAGATCTCTCTTTACCCTCTCGTGATACACGTGAAACAGGCCGGTCAGTTTTTCTCTCACTGATCGAAAAGGTGAAAAAAATGAAACAGTTTACGATTTTAATGATGACATTACTCGCGGTAATGTTTATCAGCGAACTTGATTGCTTTGCCCAGCGCGGCGGCCGTGGAGGTGGAAGTCGTAGCGGCGGAAGTCGAGGTGGAATATCACGTGGTGGCGGTGGTCATCACAGTGGAAGGTCATCAGGGAGTATGTCTCGCAGCAGTGGTCGATCGAGCAGGTACTCGGGTTCTAGATCCTCCAGGGGAAGTTCGTTTTCACGCGGCAGTTCCTCATCACGCAGGATTGCTCCTTCGTACTCGATCAGCCCGTCACGCTCAGCGAGTGCATCACGATCAGGCAGATCGTCTTCCAATCGAATTACAAGATCAACGATGCGGCCGGGGAGCGCGAGTACTTCATCCCGAAGCGGTCAGAGGAGGTCATCCAGCAATTCGATTTCATCACAGTTACGAAACAGGACCAGCAATCCGGGGTTCCGCTCCGGAAGCAGCAGCCGATCCCGATCAAACTTCTCAAACTTTAGCTCAGGTTCAAGAAACAGAGATCGAAGCCCAGGCTTGAGCCCGAGAGGAAGCCGCAGCGGATCAGGAAACCGAAGCATTGGTCGAAGTCCCAGCCTGAGCCCCAGGAGTGGCCGAAGTGGGTTTGACAATCAGAACGTTGGTCGCAGTTCAGGCCTCAGTCCGAGGGGAAGTCGCAGTGGGTTTGGAACCCAGAATTTCAGTCGCAGCTCAGGTTTGAGACCACGAGGAAATTATCATGCCCATCGCAGTCCCGGCTTGAAACCGGGAGGAAGTCGAAGGGGCGGATCTCATCGACACGGTAATGCGAACAGGTCCTATTATTATCGCCCCGGTTACTGGACTGGTTACCGACCCTGGTACGGCTTGGGATTAAGTTATGGTTATGGCTCCCGCTACAGGGGATATGGATACTATCCCTACTATCATTATCGCCGCTATGGCTACCGTCCCTGGGTCTGGACGACGTTCGGCGGTTTAAGTGCCTGGATTGGCTATAACAGTCTGGCTCCCGTCGTCTATAACTATTCAGTGAGTGATGGTTATATTTATAACGACGGCGTGCAAGTCGCTCCTGTCACGGTTTACGAATCACAGGCGGATCAGATTGCAGAGAGTGTTTCTCCGCCGGAAGATGCGGCTGAGTGGATGCCCGTCGGTGTGTTCGCCATTGTCCCGCAGGGAACCAAAGACGTTGATGTAACGGTTCAATTAGCAGTCGGAAAAAATGGTGCGATTGCTGGTACCTATTTCAACAAAGAGGGTAATATTTCATTGCCGCTTCAGGGCGCGATTGATGAAGCAAAACAACGCGTGGCCTGGAAAATCGGCGAAGAAGATACCATCACGATGGAAACCAGTCTGGATAGTTTGACCAAAGATAAATCAACGGTGATTATCTACTTTAGTGACGGCGTTTCTGAAATCTGGGATATGTTACGCGTGGATCAGGAGACCGCCAGACAGGCACAGCAGGAACTGACTCAAGACGAATTGAGAAATGCCTTGCTGAGTGCGCATCAGGAACTTGATCAGATAGTAAATGATGTGTGGAAAGATTATCTGGCTCTGCCCGAAAGTTTGTCTTCGACTGGTACCACTCCTACCCTCTCGGAACTCGAACCTGTGGTTAAAAATTATCAACAGGTTCAACTGGATTCGAAGTACCATTTGATAACAGACCGTTCGGAGTTTCAAAAAACGTATCAACTGTTGCAGGATTATCTGAAAGAACTGAAGCAGCAGAATGTTCAGGAGATGCAGAAAAATCTACCTGCACCCCCTGTCACAGCGCAACCGGTTTTAGTGGCACCGAAGCCATAGCGTATTCAAGTAACCCTTTGATAATTTCACAAAAATTCAAGAAATGCCCTGGAAACAGGGCATTTTTTACGTCTTGACCCTCCGGTGGCGATTTTGACAATGCGGAGATAAAGTCGCGCGCGAGACGAGACCCAAAATACTTGGCATATCGACAGCCTGTCGAAAACAACATCATCAAAAAGCCCTTATTTGAGCCACATTTTGCGCGTCCGACACTGACTGCTTCACTTTGAGCACCGACGCTTTGTGACGCTTCGCACGACATCATCACACTATCACAGGCGTACGTAGAGATATGATAAGCGATCAGAGGCGAAAGATTGGCGCAACCCAGCTTGACCCGGTCCCGTCGAATCATACGATGCCTGTCACTACCGACGGTGATAGAAAGGAAAACAAAGGGGAGCAGTTGATACCTGAGTTTCTGTCGTCTCATCGGAATACCTCAATTGAGAACGGTTTTGGTTTGCGCACGCGCTGATTTCTTTCACGCGTGTATTTTACAAAACCGTCGCGCCGGCACTCAGATGAAAATCGAGCAGTACTTTCTGTTATTCCGCCGGTTGCTGCTGGAGCTGTTTGGCAACCTGTTCTGCCTTTCGTAACACGCGCATCAGATTCTGTCCCATAATCTGTTTGATCTGCTGATCCGTGTATCCCCGATCCAGTAACGCCTGGGTGATCAGCGGGTAGGTGGAGACATCTTCCAGTTGCTTTGGCAATGAGGAAACGCCGTCGAAATCGGAGCCGATCCCCACGTGTTCCACACCCGCGACTTTCGCGATGTGGTCAATATGATCGACGACATCATGAATCGTGCCCGGTTTCATTTTGTGGCTGCTTTTCCAGCGATTGTATTCCCGGTTGAATTCCGTTTCATTTGGATATTTCTGCTTCAGTTCGCGGCGGACGTTAAACATTTCCGTCATCTGCCGGGCCGATTCAGGAACCACGAAGCCAGAGAAGTAATTCACCATCACCACGCCATCGTTCGCTTTGATTTTGAGCAGGATCTCATCGGGAACGTTCCGTGCATGATCGGCAATCGCCCGCGCGGAAGAATGTGATGCGATAATCGGTGCCTTGCTCACACGCAGCACGTCCTCCATTGTTTCCGGAGAAACGTGTGAAATGTCAACCAGCATTCCCAGCCGATTCATGGTGAGGACGACTTCTTCACCGAATGGGGAGAGTCCATTATTTTTCGCATCATCGGTTGCTGAATCGGCCCAGTCGAGCGAGTCGGAATGTGTCAAGGTCATGTAGCGGACGCCGAGCCCGTAAAACACACGCAGCAGAGACAACGAATTTTCAATCGAATGCCCGCCTTCCACGCCGATCATTGAGGCAATTTTTCCCGACTTGTGAATTCGTTCAATATCATCGGCCGTGGATGCCATCTCGAATGTTTCAGGATATCTCTTAATCATACGATGAATCAGGTCAATCTGTTCCAGTGTATTATGGGCGGCACGCCGTTCGAGTCGCGTTTCAGAGGGAACATATGCAGACCAGAACTGGGCGCCGACATTTCCTGTTTTGAGACGGGGAATATCCGTATGAAACTTGGGTTGAGGCTGCGAGATATCGGCCTGTTTGAATGAAGAAGCCGCCTTTTGCCGCATCGTCCAGGGGAGATCATTGTGCCCGTCAATTACCAGGCATTGTTGATGCAACTTACGTGCACGTTCTGTCAGGACGACTGGTTTGCGGGGGAAATCTTCAGCCGGTAGCGAAGCGGGAGCGAGGAACAGGGTGAAGGCAAGCATCAGAAGCACACGTTTTGCCCTGATTGTAACGGATGAGGAGTGGAATTTCATAACGTCCCTTTATTCTCCGGGAAAATACGGAATGGCGCCGTCTTTCAGAGTATCGCCGAGCTATATTAGATTACAAGCATCAAATGAGACTCTGTCTCTTTGTCAGGGATCTGACCTCAAGTGCCGAAAACAGTATTGAAGTAAATTGAGTTTCCAGTTAGCTTGATCAGATGCAAAACGAATAACTGACTGACTGTTGAGCGCTCCATGTATCGAATCCGATAACATGGACGGTTTGTCTTAAGGAAAAATAGCGATGAGCGAAAGCCTCGAAACAGTGTATTCTACCACAAACGTGATGGAAGCGGAATTTATTAAAATGACGCTGGAAGGGGAAGGAATACGCTGCATGCTCGAAAATGAACTTCAGGCAGGTTATACCGGAGTCTTTGAAGTCAAAGTCGATGTCATGTCAAACGATGTGGACCGTGCCCGTCAGGTGATCGAAGAGATTCGCGAGTCGTCCGAATCTGCAGAAGATTCATCAGAAGAAGAGTAGTCTGCCGCTAACTCTCCGGCTTTTGTGCCACAAGCAACCGTGGTGCGCTGGTCGATTCCGATCGCGCCAATATAACTTCAATTTTAAAATGACTCTCTTCCAGTTGGCGGAAACGTTTTGCCACCGCTGTCATTTCTGAATCACCCCCGGCGTGACCGGGATACGCCATTACGGTCAGGATGCCGCCAGGTCGTAACAACAACAGTGCCGCTTCGATCGCAGTCAGCGTCGAGTCTGTCTGTGTGATTTGACTATGATCTCCGCCAGGCAGATATCCCAGGTTGAACATGATCGCACCAATGCGTCCCTGGTACTCTTCAGGTATCATCTCTCGAAGTAAGCTGTGATCACAACAAACCAATTCACAGTTTGTATAACCGGATTGATGCAGTAATTCAGCCGCTTGGTTCAGCGCCACCTGTTGAATGTCGAACGCGTAAACCTGCCCCGCTGGACCCACGGTCTGACATAGAAACAGCGTGTCGTGCCCATTGCCTGCGGTTGCATCAACGGCAGTTTCACCCGGCTGTAACACAGCAGCAATCAGTTGGTGAGCTCGGTCGGTTAAGCGTGTCATTGGGTAAGATCGACTTTGCGGCTAAGGTCCAGTTGTTTGTCTAAAGGTTGTTTGCCTTCCAGCACGTCGACGAAATAATTCGCCATCCAAGGCGTTTGCAGGCTTCCCTTCGAAGCGAAGCCGTTAAAAAATCCGACTTTGTTCTGCGCGGGATGCAGGCCCATAATTGGTAAGCGGCCCCGAATCACCGGTCGGACGGCTGCCCGGTGGTCAACGACTTCGAAGGGGAGTTTGAGAAACTCGGAAAGTCGCGCACAGATTTCCTCGCGGCCGGCGGACGTTGGTTCACAGTCAAGATGTTCGCGATCATAAGTCGAACCGGCACGATACAGGTCTTCTTTCCAATGTGCCAGCCAGACTCCTCGATGCACTACGCGTCGTTCTGTCAGTCCCGGTATTTTCAAGGTAAGGATTTCTCCTTTTGCTCCTTCAAAAGGGATGCTTTGAAACCAGGGATTCTGTTGACCGTGAATGCCTTCACAAAAAATGATTCTATCAGCAGAGATATTCCAGCGAGGGAGAATCACACGCTCTGGTTCAAACTTGACATCGCTGACCGGATTGAGGTCTGCTTTCAGAAAACAATTCTGTGTGGAAAAGTGCGTGCGGGAGACACTCAGGTAAGTTGGCACATCCAGCTGCCCTCCCTGTGCCATTTCAAAGCCGCCCCGGCTCATCTCAAACGCACTTTCATCAGCCAGTGGTTGCGGTTGAGAAACCAACTGCGGGAAGTGCGTTTGTGAACGCTGCCGATATTGGTCCTGCTCCTGTTCGGAAGCAAACAGTCGCAGCATCGGCTTGAGTTCGAAAAAGTGAGAAGCGGTTTTTTGTTCAATCTGCTGATAAAAGTCGGTCGCAAACGGCAGAAAATCGTCGAGTCGCCAGGAAACCACCAGCCGCAATCCGGTGATCGGCGTGATCAGTCCCGCCGCGATTTGGGAAGAAGTGGTCGATTCACAACGGTCAAGAATTAATACCTGATAGCCACGGTGCAGCAACGTCCACCCCAGCGCCGTACCAGCCAGACCCTGCCCCACAAGGATCAAATCAAATTGTGTTTGCTGGGACATACGACAGGTTTTCTAGCTGAAATCACCAAAATTAGGACGGGGACAGAAATCCTCGTTCGCTTTGACGAAAAGGTAACTTGAGTCAGAGCCGTTTTCAATTTCGAATGGAGTGTATTATTTTGTGTACAAGATTTTGGATAAAAGATCAGTTGTGAACAAGGATGTGGATTCCGGGCGAGTTCAGGGGGACTGATCCTGTAATGCCGTTTTCTCACCTGTGATAAAAAACTGGTTAATATTCGTATTTTAACTGAAACGAAACAAGGGAGCATTTTGCGACGAAATTGACTTTTTTATAAAACCTTTTATAAAATCAGGTTTACGCAAGTGTGTATTAATGAGAGTATTTAGATATATTAAGACCACCTTCTACATAAATTAATAATTCTACTTTTTTGTGTAGTAGGTGATACTGAGGGAGTTCAAGATACTCCTCTACAACTCTTTTTTCGATCTAAAACCTAGACAACTCTTTTACGACGTCCGGTTCTCCGGGATTCTGCTTTGATCTTTGCTGCGTATATTCAGATGCTCTTTTCGAGTATTGAAAATATTTGCGTGTTGTATGGAACAGAATAATCATATCGATTTTCACTTTTTCTTATTTTATTTTATGAAGGAGAGTAGTATGAATCTGAGACAGTCACAAAGGAAAGGTTTCACGTTGATCGAGTTGCTGGTGGTGATTGCCATCATTGCAATTTTGATTGCGTTACTGTTGCCCGCAGTGCAGCAGGCGCGTGAAGCCGCCCGACGCAGTACCTGTAAAAACAATCTGAAACAACTCGGATTGGCACTGCACAATTATCATGAAACACATTCGATTTTCCCGAATGATGTGTGGACCAACGATCCAGGTGGATCAAATCCCGGCGCGCGTAACTACACCTGGATTACATTAATTCTGCCTTTCCTGGAACAGGCGCCACTTTACAATCAGATTAACTTTTCTGCGCCTCTCTTGAATCAGACCGGACCCGCCGGCCCGATTCAGGCGACCAAGCTCCCGGTTCTACATTGCCCCTCCGACCAGGATCACGATCCCAGTGCACGCGATGGTTTTGCTACCACGAACTACGCTGGATCACAGGGGTTTGACTGGTGGCAGCGACCCAACCAGATTCATACCGGAGTCTTCACTCTCAAATCGAAAGTACGCATCCGTGACATCACCGATGGAACCACGACCACGATTGCTGTCGGTGAAGTTCCCCAAAATGGTTTTGCCGGTGGCGGACGGACTTGTGGTGCAGGTCGATTGCGTGACGGTGGCGGCGAAGCCGTCTATCGGATGGCGTTCGTTGCTTCAACTCACATTGTCGTGATGAATAATGCTAACAATAATCTGCTGTTACCAGATGGAACATCGACAGGAGAAGACGGCACGTTTTACAAGACTGCTCCTTACGCCTGGGGACCTGTCTACATCGCCGCGCATTGTTTGAACTCTGACTGGCCGGGACCTGGTTCCGTACATCAGGGGGGCGCTCACTTCATGATGGCCGATGGCTCCGTCCGCTTTGTCAGTGAAAACATTGACTATCATGGTGACCACAATCAGTCTGCCGGTGCACCCAGTCTCTGGATGTCACTCAACACCATCGCTGGTGGCAGATTCGATAGTATTGTCGGAGAATTTTAATCAACACTTCAGGTTCCTCTCCTTCAGGAGAGGAACCGTTTTTCTTCACTTCCGATTCATTTAGTCTTATTCTAAGAAGGTTTTTAGAGATGTTGCGCTCTGTGAATGTCCTGACTGTCATCTTGATGCTGACCCTTTCCGGGTGCGGTGGAGGTGATGCGTCCGGCGATAAACGTACGGTGAAAACCGTTCCCGCCTCTGGTGTGCTGACTTTGGATGACAAGCCGTTTGGCCCGATTCATATCGATCTGTTACCGATTCAGAAGCAGGGAGACAACGTTCGAACTGCGAAAGCAAACGTCAACGCAGATGGCACGTTTGTCTTGGGAACCTACGAGGAAGAGGATGGTGCTGCTCCGGGTAACTATCGCGTAGTGCTGGGCAACATGGGAGAAAATTTCATGGATCCCCCACCCGCTGTCCAGGATACCCAGGTGATGGTCCCGGAAGGGGGCGGAGACTCGATCAAAATTGTCCTGAAGTCCGCTAAAGGAGATACGGGTGCAGGTAGTCTGCTGGATATGAATCTCAAAAAAGCAAAATAAGAAAAACGAGTTTGTTAATCTGAAAACTGTAGTCGGTTCTGTATCGGCTACAGTTTTTTTGTGCGCGATAACATAACGTGTTTCATTCATCTTCACCGGGAAAGAGAGTAACAACAATCATCGGTAATGCAACACCTCCCAGAAAACAGGCAATGATGATAGTGCCTTGGTACGGCCAGCTGTCGAAGTCTATCAACTCATAAAAGACATAACCCAGCATCAGCAGTGAAACAAAGATCGTTATACAAAGGACACTCCAACGGAAAAGGCGTTTGCTGGTTTTCAATAATGTAGTCTCCTTTTAGTGTTCACTCGCCGGGGTCGAGTTTCCTTTGAGCCGTCTCCAGATCAGGAAGCCGATCAGGCAGAAAATGATCATTCCGCCAATGAACACTGCAGCGTTCCGTTTCACGGTACCCCAGAGCGTGCGCCCCAGAAGACGCGTCATGAAGCGATCCGTCGCTTTGACGGGGGTATCATCCAGGATCGTATTATTCTCGGTATCGAGATCCAGGATGATGGTATTGGCTGGTAATTTCAAAGGCTCACCTTTACTCACAGAGTCATTTACCGCGATCGATTTGATTTGGAGCGTCTGGATGCCTCCGATACCAAACGGCGTATGTCTCCAGGTCCGTTTTTCTCTGTATGTTTCTTCGGTTGGATGAAGTGTGATATGCTTATGCATGATCTTGAACGGATACCAGCCGGCGCTTTCTAAGTTCTGGTAGTCATCGAAAAAAATAATTTTCAACGGAACCGCTTCCTTGCGTGAGTTGGTTGTTGAATGATTCCGAAAAAATTCGATCTGTGCGGCGAGATTGGACACGATTTCCGGAGTTAAATTCTCAATGGAATGGTCGTCGATGCACTGCATCAGTGAGCTCCATTGTGGCATTGCTCCTTTGGATACATCCAGCGCGACAAACTGAAATTGCATGTTGTCAAATGGTTTAATCAGTAACTGAAGAGGGCCGCCGGTCTCGGGGATCCAGCTTCCGAATGACTGGATTTTTTCTGGTTCGTCCCAGAACGTATTCCAATGAGTCGAAGATTCCGTTTTTAGAAGCCCTGATTCCAAGAACAAAGGTAGTGGTGCTTGCCTTGTGTCCCAAATCGTTTTGGAGCATGCAACAGGGTACGTGCTATTGACATAAGGATAAGGTTCAAGGCAAAGCCATCCTCCCTCTACTTTTCGTTGGACATGCTGAAAATCGCCGCCGGTGAAGGACTTCAAACCGCGCGCCACTGCAGATTTCTGGCGAAGATCATTCATTTTCGCGTTCTGATACAAGTGGAGATCCCATTGTTCGGGCGTCATTCGGAAGAAAATATGTTCGTGTTCTATGATGGCTCTCAACTCCAGTTTTCTCATCATCTCTCTGTGTGCGATAAACTGCTGCTTTGCTTCCTGGAAACTGGAGCCGGGGGATGCCTTTGCTTCGATAATCCGAATAAGCTCAACAGGCAAGTCATCCACCTGTAACTGTTTCTTCAAGTAATCGATCTCGGCATCGATACTGGCAGGGAGCTCATCGGAATGACCCCAGTGGTAGAAACAGTCAAGTTCCATTGCGACAAAGGACGCGTGATTCTGCTGATAGATTGTGAACAGTTCGTCGACGGAGAAATCGGCTTTACCTGGAGCTATAACAGCAAGCATCGACAGTAGATAATAAACAGCCATGATTTCCCCTCAACGATTCCGCAGCCGATCTATTTTGATGCTCACTCTCCAATGCAGTACAGAAACTCCTGACGTTTACCGGACGCGCGGCTGGCAGCGCGATGGAAAATTTGATTGCCGCAGATCGCTGGCGTCGCGAAACCTTCATCGCCGAGTTGGTTTTCTGCCACCAGTTCGAATTTGGCAGGATTGGCCCGAAAGACGAATGTTTTTCCCTTTTCGTTCGTTAGGTAAATATTTTCGTTAGCCAGTACAGGCGAGGAAGAGACTTTCCCGCCCAGGCGGCTTTTCCACTGTTCCTTTCCCGTTTGTGCGTTCCAGCAGTATGCGATGCCGTTATCGTCGACCGCATACAGATATCCTTTGTAGGCCAGCATCGATTGCTCATAACATTTCACTCGATTCGTCCAGACGATTTTTCCGGAACCGTCGGCTTTGACGGCCATCGTCCCTTTTAAAGGAAATCCGCCACTGGTGAAGACCAGATCCTTGTCCCAGACCATGGTTCCGCAACTGACGAGCCACATCGCCGGGGCAGACCAGAGATCGCGTCCGGTCTGGGGATCAAAACTGGCGACTTTCGCGTTGCCGCTGAGCAACATCTGGTCGCGGCCCGCGAGCCGTGCCACGATGGGGGTGGAAAAATTCATCTTCTCCGGCCGTTTGATGCGCCAGGCTTCGCGGCCCGTTTGCTGGTCAAAGGCTGCGATAAAACCATTCTTTTCGTATTCTGATGTGACAATCACATTTCCCTGATACAGAATGGGCGAGGGGGCATAGCCAAACTGATATGCTTGTGGCAGATAACCGCCGGCTTTGATCTGCCACCGCTGTTTGCCCTCCAGATCCAGTGCTGTGAGCTGAATCCGATCGAATTGCGGAAAAACGGCGAAGATTGATTCCCCGTTCGAAGCCAGTGTCGGTGAAGCGTGTGTATTTTTCTGATGAATCTTAGGGGCAAAATCTCCCTGACTGACATCGGTTTTCCAGAGCTGTCGCCCCGTTGCCCGATCAAAACAGACCACCGATTGAATTTGTTTCTCTTCATCCGCAGTGGAAATCAGAACACGATCATTCACCACAATTGGTGAGGAATGCCCCCGACCAGGCAGAGGTGCCTTCCAGCGGATATTTTGGGACTCACTCCATTTGATGGGAGGTGTTTCACCCTCGGCCGCGATGTTATTTGCATTCGGACCCCGCCAGACGCGCCAGTCGTCTTCTGCAGATGCAAAGTTAGTGATCAGGCAGAGCATTAGAATGCAGTTTAACCAGTAGCGGGAGATTTGTAGGCACATCGGAAGACCTTTTTGTGTTTGGAAGAATCGCAGATGATAAATAGCGAGGCACAGTTGTGTTTCTTTATTGTGGTCGCGCTGGCGAGATGGTGCAAGGAGTTTCAGCGGGCTTCTTGAAGTCCTGAAAAAATGAGGACCTGGTACAAAAATGTTCAAATGCTTCAGGGGGAAGGCATTCTGACTTCTTTACTGATTCTTTGGTGGTAGCGTTTTTAGTACGTGACAGACTGGCCTGGAGTTTGTTAGAATGTCCTCGACCCAGATCACGTTGGTGGTGCGCCAGCATTTCGATTCACAGTTCTCGTGATATCAACGTGTTTGAAGCAGGCAAATCCTTCAAGTCATTTTTTTTTCGTCGTGACACAACCTGTCATTTCATGAATGCTGCATTCAGGGCGCATGGATTGTGCTTCACGGGTGGGTCAGGCGAGAGCAGAAGGCGGGCCAGCATGATTTTTGTTAAAGATCTCACGCGAATATTCGAAGCGAGAAATCAGGATGTTCTCGCAGTTGACCAGATCTCGTTCCAGGTAGAGCAGGGGGAAGTCTATGGTTTGCTGGGACCCAATGGTGCCGGCAAAACAACGACGCTCCGCATGATCCTGGGGCTGTTGAAACCAACCAGCGGTGATGCGGAAGTCGAAGGCTTTCTGGTTTCAAGTCATCCTGATGAAATCAAACGGCGGGTTGGTCTGGTCTCGACCAGTGCGGGCCTCTATCAATGGCTGACGCCGCGCGAGATTCTTTCCTTCTTTGCCGACGTGTATGGAGTTCCCCGCGTCCAGGCAGAAGACCAGATTGAAAAACTGTCTCGGTTGTTCGATATCAATCCCTTTCTCGATCGTCGTTCTGCCACCCTGAGCACGGGGCAAAAACAACGTGTGAACCTGGCACGGTCTTTAATTCATGATCCTCCCGTGATGTTGATGGATGAACCAACGCGCGGCCTGGATGTTGTAGGCAGTAAAGTGATTTTTGATTACATCGATCTGCTGCGCGATGAAGGTAAAGCCGTGATTGTCTGCACCCATCGGCTGGATGAAGCAGAGCAACTCTGTGACCGTTTCGGGTTGCTGCACAATGGTAAAAAGAGCTATGAAGGAACCCTGGCTGAACTACAACAATGCACGTCCTGTCAAACATTAACACAAATCTTCCTGCAACTGCTCGATGCGCCCGTTGAGCCAGCTGAATCGATTCCCACTGCGCAACGGGAGTTTATTTAATGGCGTCTCCCTATGATCAGGATTCTGATGACCGCATCTACACTCCCACTCCCTCGTTTCGTTTTTCAGGATTGCTGAAAAAAGAGTTGCGAGAAATATTGCGCGATCGTCGGACGGTCATCACACTGATTTTAATGCCCTTGCTCGTTTATCCGCTACTTGGGCTCA
Organism: Gimesia alba; assembly: GCF_007744675.1. Taxonomy (NCBI): domain Bacteria; kingdom Pseudomonadati; phylum Planctomycetota; class Planctomycetia; order Planctomycetales; family Planctomycetaceae; genus Gimesia; species Gimesia alba. The sequence continues at coordinate 5,169,498 of NZ_CP036269.1, read as the reverse complement.
TGCTGCAGAAGTTTTTATTGAAGCAAGTGACTCAAGTCAGTGAAGTTGAATATCGCGTTGTGTTTCCCAACGATTCGGAAGCACAATTGTTTCGCGCCCTGTTCAACCAGGGTGATGCGATGCTGGCCGAGAAAGAAAATTCAAAATCGGCAGAATCAGAGTCTGAATCGGAACCAATGCAGGGGATGCTGTCAGCCTTCCAACAGGTGAAGCCGGTCATGAAATTCATGATCGCAGAGGAAAGCGGGAAAAATTCGAATCTCTCCAAGCTGGTCAGTGAAGGGTCCGTCGATGTCGGCGTACGCTATATTCCTCTCGAAGTGGAGAATAGCAAAACCAAACACAAACAGACCAGCGGTCGATTCGAAATCATTTACGGTGCACAATCGCCACATAGTCGACGTGCCGCTGAATATATTGAGGACCGTTTGCAGGCCGTCCGTTGGAACTATCGGAATCAATTACTGAAAAATCTGGGAGAAAGCAATCTCGTCCCCTTTGAAACGACTGTGGCGACTGTGAAGTCTGAGACTGAGCAGGCGTATTCACTAGTGACGATCGTCCCCTTGATTTTAATCCTGATGACCATGACCGGTGCTGTCTATCCCGCTATCGATCTGACAGCCGGTGAACGTGAACGCGGGACGTTGGAAACATTGATCGCAGCCCCACTCCCGCGGATGTGGATTCTGTCTGCCAAGTTTTTTGCTGTGCTGGTCGTGGCGATTCTGACTGCGCTCGTGAACATGACGGCGATGCTGGCGACCGCGTATGCTAACGGGCTGGAAAGCGTCTTATTTGGCGAAGGGATGACGCTGTTAATTATTCTGGAAATCCTGTTGTTGCTGGTGATTTTTGCTGCTTTCTTTTCTGCGGTGCTATTGTGTATCACCAGCTTTGCCCGCAGCTTTAAAGAAGCCCAGGCATATTTGATTCCGTTGATGTTGATTTCAATGGCGCCCGGCATTTTGGGAATGGTGCCTAATTTAAAGATGACATTGATCTGGGCGGTCGTTCCTTTAGCGAACATTGTGCTGCTTAGCCGAGATTTTCTGCTGCACGAAGCCCAGCCTCTGCTGTTTTTTGTATCCGTGTTTTCCACGCTGTTTTACGCAGTGGTGGCGCTAAGTCTCGCGGCACGAATATTTGGCACCGATACGATTTTATATCAAAGCGAAACCTCCTGGTCTGACTTTTTCAAGCGGGCAAAAAAAACACATCTCGTGCCTGCTTTGAATAATGCCATGCTCTGCCTGGCAGTCATGTTTCCAGCATTTATTCTCTCTGCTGCATTCGTCAGCCGCCTGGGAGGAATCACATTCTCGCAACGTCTGCTGGTTTCGGGCACACTCACATTCTGCCTGTTTCTTTTGATCCCGCTGCTGTTTGCCTGGCTGGGCGGTGTGAAACTGAAATCCGGATTTCGCTGGTATCGACCTAAGGCGCTGTCCTGTCTTGCCGCGATATTACTCGGCTTGACACTCTGGCCCTTCGCATATGAAATCGAAATCATGGCGCTCTCCGATGCGCGAGTCGAAACACTTTCCAAATTATTTGAATCCATGAAACTGGAGCTGTCATCAATTCCCTTATGGGTCAAACTGGTCTCGCTGGCGGTATTACCTGCTGTATGCGAAGAGCTGTTTTTTCGAGGGTATCTGTTAAGTTCGCTCTTGAATCGCTTTTCAACGAACGGAGCCATTCTGGCCTCGTCCTTTCTGTTTGCGCTGTTCCATGTGATCGTGCGCGATTCGCTGTTCATCGAACGCTTCTTCCCCAGTTTCTTCATGGGGCTGTGTCTGGGATACGTGAATGTGATCTCGCGCAGTGTGATTCCCGGCATCCTGCTCCATATGATTCACAACGGTTTGTTAATCACTATCGCCAGTTATCAGGATACGCTTTCCCGCTGGGAGATCAATCTGGAAAATCAGAAGCATCTCCCGATCTCCTGGCTTGGTGGCTCGCTGTTGATTGTGGTTGCCGGCTTTGTTCTGGTTTACATTAGCAATCGCGGAGAACCAGCTCCGGCGACCGATCCTTCCGCGGCTTGAACAGCTTCCGCTGGTCCACGTTCAACAGCACCACAGATTCCGGTTGTGTCTCAAAAATCGTCTGAAATTCAGTTTCATTCCCTGCCGCTTCCCTTTAGGATTGAATGCCCTGTTTCAACGAAATTTCTGCCTGGAGAAATTCATGCCTCTGAAAATGCTCTTATTAATCTTGTTCAGCATCTGTCCTGTTACTCTTTTCGCAGATCAACAGGAACGTCCAAATATTGTCGTCATTCTGGCCGATGATTTTGGCGTAGGCGATATTCAGGCTCACTATCCAAACAATAAAATTGCCACGCCTTACCTCGATCGTCTGGTGCGAGAGGGGATGAGTTTTACCGATGCGCATAGTGGGTCTGCTGTTTGTACTCCGACACGTTATGGATTATTGACGGGGCGTTATAGTTGGCGTACACGCTTGCAGGAATGGGTGGTCGCTGCTTACGAACCACCGTTGATCGCGGAAGAGCGCTTGACGCTCCCCGGATTACTCAAGAAACAGGGATATCAGACGGCCTGCATCGGGAAGTGGCACCTGGGCTGGAACTGGCCCGGCCCTCAAACAAGTCAGATGATGGAGAAAAAAAACGGGCAATGGAAGCTGGAGTGGGATTTCACAAAACCGATCAACGGAGGACCGACCGAACGGGGCTTCGATTACTATTTCGGCGTCGATCTGCCGAATCTGCCTCCATTCACATTCATTGAAAATAACCATGTAGAGACTCAGCCCACCGCACGCTTTGAGTTGGATGCCAGTGAAGGCATTGTCTTACCGAAAAACTTTGTGGGAGCTCCAGCGGCACCTGGTTGGCGAATGCAGAAGATTCTGCCGGAGATCACCAGTCGTGCTGTACGCTACATTAAAGATCAGTCAGAGCAACAGTCCCCGTTCTTCCTTTATTTTTCCATGACGTCTCCTCATGAACCAGTGGTCCCGTCCAAACCCTTTCGCGGTAAAAGTGGTATCGCCCCCATTGCCGACTTTGTCATGGAGACCGACTGGTCTGCAGGGCAAATTATTGAAGCCATCGACAAAGCGGGGATCGCAGACAACACGGTTGTCATTTTCACTGCCGATAACGGGCACTCGCATTACACCGGCTGGAACGATCTGATCAAAGCCGGCCATCTTCCCAGTGGCCCTTATCGTGGACATAAAGGAGACATTTGGGAAGGGGGGCACCGCGTGCCGCTTGTGGTGCGTTGGCCAAAACAGATTGGTGCAGGTTCTAGTAGTCAGCAGATGGTTTGCCTGACTGACTTACTGGCGACAAGTGCCGAAATTGCAGGAGCTGAGTTACCTCCAGACGGAGCAGAGGACAGCATCAGTTTTCTGCCTGCATTACAGGGGAAACCGAATCAGGCCGCGCGTCAATCACTGGTGAGTCATTCGAATCACGGCGAATTTGCTTATCGCGACGGCCCCTGGAAACTTGTGTTCAAAATGAGTGGGAAAAATCTTCAGCAGTCACGCGGGAAGCCGACGATTCCAGAACTTTTTAATTTAGATACCGATATCAGCGAAGCGCATAATCTCGCGAAGCAGCGCCCACAAAAAGTAGCGCAGATGACGGCTGATTTCAAACGCTTGATCGAACAAGGCAGCAGTCGTGCCGGCCAGAAAGCGACCAACGACACGCACGTTCGTTTCGATACAATTCAGAAAGTTCGCTGGGCACCCCCGCTTAACGATTGAACTGAAAATAGTTGGTTTCAACCTGATTCCGATGCGGTTGGTTCGTCTGGTTCAGCCGCCTCAATCCGATTTGCGCGTTTGATGGATTCTGTTCCGAAACGGTTGGCGATCTGATCTTTGACCTGATCCAGCCGCGAATGTTTCTGCTGATCTTCTTCATCAAATAGCGAACGTTGTTGTCGGGCTCCCGTATCAAAACCAGTCACGCCGACTCCGATCAAACGAATGGATAATGGTCGCTCGGGGAGTCTCTGTTCCAGCAATAGAATTGAGGCTTCTTCGATTTCTCTGGTGATGTTAGTCGGTTGATGGACCGTCAGTGCACGGGTAAAGGTCGCAAAATCATCGTAGCGAATTTTGAGTTGAATGGTTCTGCCCCGCAGTTCATTTTTACGGAGTCGGCGGGCGACGTCTTCCACCAGTTCAATCAGAACACTTTTTAGAATTTCCAGATCCGTTACATCCAGAGAAAAAGTCGTCTCGCGCGAGATCGATTTGGCCTGCCGTTCGGGAACCACCGGACGCTCATCAATTCCCTGTGAGAGTTCCCATAGATGCTGCCCCTGTTCGCCAAACAGTTCTGTTAATAATCCCGGATCAAGCGCCCGCAGCTGAGATATGGTATTGATACCCAGTTTGGAAAAACGTCGGGTGGCCACCTTGCCGATGCCCCAGACACGGGAAATGGGCAGGGGATCAAGGAAGTCGTGGATTTTATCAGATTCAACAATCACCAGGCCGTCCGGCTTGTCGGCATCGCTGGCAATTTTCGCCAGAAATTTATTCGGGGCCACGCCAACAGATGCGATCAGGTTGAGTGACTCTTTGATCTCGTCTTTGATTGTGATCGCAATTTCCTCTCCGGTGCCGAATAAGAGATGACTCCCGGTCACATCCAGAAATGCTTCATCCAGAGACAGTGGTTCCACTAGCGGCGTGTATTTGCGAAAGATCCATTGAATCGAACGGGATATCTCTGCATAGTCCTGCATGCGAACCGGAAAATAGTGTGCCTGCGGGCAAAGTTGCCGCGCAGTTTTCATTGGCATGGCGCTGTGCACGCCGAATTCGCGCGCTTTGTAATTCGCTGCGGAAACGACACCCCGAAGGTCTGCACGACCGCCAACAATGATGGGCTGCCCTTTCAGTTCCGGGTGTTCCCGTTCTTCAATCGACGCATAGAACGCGTCCATGTCTACGTGCAGGATCGTGCGCATGAGAGTAATCGTTCGTGTGACCTATTTATTAACTTCACTTAAAAATGGGTTGTTTGCTGTTTTCCTGCTTTCAGTTTAGCAGGAAACGTTTGAGAGACGTACAAAAAAGAATAGAGGGCAAACCAGATATAAAGACCGCTTGATCTTTGCAAAGCTGTTTCCCAGTTCATTATAATGACTGATCACGATTAATCTTCCTGCAACTATGCGATTCGTTGATCCGGGTCGTCCTGCACCATTTTTTGTTGATAAGGAGTCTTCAGTGAGTAATCAAAAGCAGAATCGTCGCGACTTTTTGAAAACATCTGCTGCCCTCGTCGCTGGTAGTAGTGTTCCTTTCTGGTTCGATATTGACCCTGCCAGCGCTTACAAATTCAAAGCAGCCAATGACCGTCCGGTTGTGGGATGTATTGGAACCGGCAGTCGTTGGAACGCCGTTGGTCCCAACGCCATGAAGTACGGCGATGTGATTGCCGTCTGCGATGTCGATGCCGCACATGCCGATAAAGCCCGGAACCGAGTGAAAGACATCCAGGGCAAAAAAGGCAACAATAAAGAAGTCGCTGTTTTTGAAGACTATCAGAAGATTCTCGAAAACCCGGAAATTGATATCGTGACGATCGTCACCACCGATCACTGGCATACGAAAATCGCGATTGAAGCCATGAAAGCCGGCAAAGACGTTTACTGTGAAAAACCGCTGACATTGACGATTGATGAAGGCAAAAAAATCATTAAAACGTTGAAAGAAACCGGCCGTGTCTTCCAGGTGGGCACACAACAGCGCAGTGAAATGGGACAGCGGTTCCTGAATGCGTTGGGAATTATCAAAGAAGGTCGACTGGGTGATATCACCGAAGTCGAATGTGTGATCGGCGGAATTGCTCCCAGTGGCCCCATTCCGGTGGCGGAAGTCCCCAAAACATTGAACTGGGAAAAATGGCTCGGGCAGGCACCGAAAACCGCGTATCGTTGGAAATCTGTTGATGGCAAGCCCAAAACTCGTGGTCATTATGAGTTCCGCTGGTGGTATGAGTATTCCGGCGGCAAAATGACCGATTGGGGCGCACACCATGTCGATATTGCCCAATGGGGAATTGGCATGGATCACTCCGGGCCGACTCAGGTCGTGCCGATTTCTGCAGAGCATCCAGTGCCTCTGAAAGACGGCATGCCTACCAAGGACGACGCTTATAACGTCGCTTCCAAGTTCGAAGTGCAATGCACGTTCCCGAACGAAGTGAAAATGAAAATCAAAAGCGATGGACGTAACGGGATTCTCTTTACGGGAACGAAAGGTCGGATGTTCGTCAGTCGTGGCGATCTGACCGGAAAACCGGTAGAAGACCTGAAAAACAACCCGCTTTCCAGTGACACGATCACAAAGCTCTACAAAGGGCGAAAGCCTGGCGATCACATGCGCAACTTCTATGAATGTGTTGATGCGCGGGAACAACCGATTTCCGATGTAATGACACATCATCGCGCGATTACGACTTGTCACCTGGCAAATATCGCCATCCGGTTGAATCGCTCTCTCGAATGGGACCCCAATACAGAGCAGATTATCGGCGACGATGATGCCAATCAGTGGCAATCACGCGAACAGCGAAAAGGCTATGAAATCAACGCATAGTCGGTTCGTTCAATAATCAAAAGCGCTCCGCCTGAAGGAAGCAGTTTCCTTCAGGCTTTTTTTACGCTCGTCAGTGATAATTAATCTACACCGTGAATCGCCAGTCGAAAACAGGCCGGCTTACATCCAGAGTTGCAGACGTTCCTGTAGTTCAGCAGGCAACCGCTTTTTGACGGCGTTCATGACCTGATTATCGTGATACCGCGTGCTGAAGTGTGCGAGAATGAGCAATTCGTTCTGAAATCGGTCTGCACGTTCGACAATATCGTCCAGGTGCATGTGTCCGAATTTATGAATCTTTTCCCGCCGGTGTTCGGGGCGGTAAAATGTCATTTCTGTAATCAGAACTTTCGATTCATACGCCTGCTCAAAATGATCCAGGCCTGCGGGTGCGGTGTCACCGGTATAACACACCAGCGGCACGCGGATCTCTTCACTGACTTCGATCCCCGACATCCGGGCATCGCGGATTTCCGTTTCCGGCTTCCCCAGATATTCAGCTTTCAGTTTTTTGCGGCAGTCCCAGACCTGAAATCCCAGAGAGGGGACCGTATGCTTAGTGCGAAATGCCGTCACGGCGTGTTCGCGCGAAAGCTGGACTTCTTCTCCATCTTTCATGCCGACCAGATCACATTCCATTCGCCCCCGGTCTAGCTTCTGCCAGCTTTTCAGCATGTTCCACACCGGGTCGACAACCTCTTCGGGCATATAGATCGTGGGAGGACTCATTTTCATCATCCGCCGCCGGGCAACATATGCGGGTAGCGCCGCCATGTGATCCAGATGCGCATGTGAAATAAAATAGACAGCAGTTCCCATAAACGCCCAGGGGCTGCCTCCCATATCGAAGCCCAGTTTGAGTTCGGGGACTCTCCAGTAGCTCTGAACGGCGGCGCGAGAATAGCCCTCGATCGTCAGCCCTTTATATTTCACAGATTGGAGAGGTAAATTTTCAAGCATGGTCATAACGTTGTCAGGAAGTGAAAGAATCGAATAATTTGTCCCGAAATTCGGGTTTTGAATCGCGTTTTCGCGCCATTCGGACTGGCTGCGCCTGTAATGAGGAATTATTCCGGTTTCGACGAATGGGCTCTTGGAGGACGTCAGATTACCCCAATTCTGTCAGCATACCAATAAACAGACCGCCGTATTTCGAGAACCATTCGAGATTCGGCGGTCTGATCGTTGAAATGATCACATTACAAAGTCAAAGGACACTTATTTGACCGGAATGGATCGCCCGGTTTCAATACTTTTTGCTTCCGCGTAGCAAATTTTCAGGGCATCTCTTGCCAGTGCGCCCGAGAGGGCCTCTGGTTCGACGCCTGATTCCAGGGCGTTGACTGCAGCCTGCAATTCCAGAGTAAATGCGGCACACCAGGCATCGCCCCCTTTGAGTTTGGGGTGCTTCAACTGACCATTTTTGGTAATCAAAGTCAAAGGTTGGCTGACGACCCATTCCTTATTCTTGCCAACTCCCATCGTTCCAGCGCCGAACAGCAGCGTTGCATCTTCAAAGTAGAGTTCGTATCCATGTGCAAATTCCAGCCCTCGTGTCGCGATCCCGCCACTCACGCAACTGACTGCCAGATTCGGGTCTTCAAAGTCATAGACCGTATGAACATGGTTTATGTAGCCTTTATTCTCAATTCCGCGCGACGTCACTTTTCGAGGCACGCCGCACATCAGGCTGATTAAATGATTGTCATGAATATGAAGGTCGATTCCCCAGCCCCCCAGTTTCTGGAAGTCTTCGATATTTTCAGACCATTTGGGAGGGGCCATCACACGACGGAAATGAGCGGCCAGCAGTTTTCCATACTTCTGACTCTGCACACATTCAACAGCGAACTGAAATTCCGGGAAAAAAGGCAGTACCTGGGCGACCATAAACTGGACTCCTGCCTTTTCTGCGGCCTTTACCATTTTATTGGCGGCTTTGAGGTCGATGGCAATCGGCTTTTCGACCAGCGTATGCTTGCCAGCCTTGATGGAATCGAGGGCGACTTGCTCATGCATCTGGGTTGGCAGGCAGATATCTACCAGATCGATATCGGGGTCAGCCAGTAAATCATGGTAGTCGCTGTATTGTTTAACTTTTGAAAGATCCTCCTGCCCGCCGCGCGGACCGAAATTGCCTTCAATGCTACTCCAGTCCCCGGACAGTTTTTTGGCATCGCGGGTTGAAATGGCTGTGACTTTGGCTCCCTTGAGTTTTTTGGCTCCCTCGTAATGAGCCATTCCCATAAAACCAATTCCGATAATTCCAATACGAATCATGATGTTCCCCTGCTGTTGAGGCAGAAATTCTGTGTGAGACCGAATTCGGATTTCTGTAACGACTCTCAGGCCACTGTAGGTCACGTCCGTTGTGTGATGGAGTGTTACAGATTTTTGAAAAACGCAGATTACTTAACACTGTTGCTAAAGACTGACGATCCTGATCGAAATCGTCAAGCGGTCGCCAGCCAGTTTTCATGCTTCTTTTTTTATCTTGTCAGAATTTAAACCAGGCTCTGTATTTTCGCGAATTGAATTAATTGCTGAAAATTGAACAGAGACCAGCTTCGCTGTTGGGAGCCTATTTCCGATATAATGGAAATAGGTTTCTCATTCAGGTGAAAGCCGTCTGCCAACGAGAAAAGCATCTCTTATCGACGAGCCATAATCGCTGATTTACTGCCCGTTTTTTGTGCAGCTGTGGGTGTGCACGTTTTTTGAGCATAAAGATAGGGTATGTGGCTGAAATAGAGGGAGGCTGTGACGTTTTTAGGGGTTGGGTTGATATTTTTAGGTCTGGGGTAGACACGTTTAACGAAAAGGTGTTATCATACTGATGTCGACATCGTAGTGATGGCAGTTTGCTGAAGCGTACAGGTTGTTTTCATCAAGCTGTTGAGATGAGTACTCTTGAACGACCCTCATCCTGCAATTTGCTTCGACCTTTAAAAAGGTTACAGGGAAGTATGAGGGAAAAGACAACGAAGGATTCGAAAAGAAATGCTTGTATTATCACGTAAGCCCGGTGAGCGAATTCGGATTGGCGATGATGTAACTCTGACAATCGTTCGCATTGGCCCTAATTCTGTCCGACTGGGTATTGATGCCCCCCGAAGCATGAGTATTGTTCGCGAAGAGTTGTGTATCGACTTCTCTGAGCTGCCTGAAATTGAGCAGCTTCCTGAAGGAACAACTTCGCATTAAGCGGACTGCTGACAGGCTTCCCATCTCAAGACTCAAGTCTTTCTTGATTGTCTATCAAAGCGCTATTAATTCATTCGCCATTTCTGTTCTGTTATAAAGTAGAGGCCATGTGTGCTGGTTCTCAGCAACCTGATTCATCGGCAGAGGCAGTTTGTCTGCGCGCGATTTTTCAGGGACGCGTCCAAGGCGTGGGATTTCGCTACCGCACTTCAAGGCTGGCGCACCAATATCCGATCACTGGCTTTGTGAAAAATTTATCGGATGGAACGGTCGAGCTTGTAGCACAAGCCGAAAGTAAGCCGATTCTTGACCAGTTTTTCGATGACATGATGCTGATGTTTGCAACGAATGTGACAGATGTATCGATACAGGAATCCACGCCCAACCCGATCTGGACCAAATTCGAGATCAAACGCTAACCCTATGCAGTTGAGCAGGTTCAGGTTGGTGTGAAACCAATTTGGCAAGTTATAGCGAACGTTCATCCCAGATTAGGGAAAACGACGACCGGAGTGCCTTGCTTTCTTTACTTTGACCACCTTTTCTCGGTAAAGTAGCTCTTGCTCGATAGAAGTTGGTTCAAAATGCTGAACTCCGCATAATTTCAGAAATAAAACCAACGTTTGAGGCACTCTGATTCGTAAGAGGCGAGATTGATTCTGCGCCGGAAATAGCCTGATCGCGAGTGTGACCTTATTTTTCTTCAATTCATAATAGTTTTTGTTATTTGATTGGTGAATGAACGATGGAAAGCCTGTTGGTTTTTTCTGCTGAAACCGCTGACCTGACTGTGCAATGGTGGATTACCGGTGCCGGGGTTTTGCTCTATTTTATTCTTTTGTTTGGTGTGAGTGCCAAAACGCAGGCAGGAGTGATTGCCCGTGCCACGACAAAAGAAGCCATTCGCCAGCCGGTCTTTTTGCTCCTGGTGGCGTTAGGCTTGATTCTGTTATTGTTGAATACGTTCCTCCCGTTCTTTTCGATGGGCGATGATGTCAAGATGTTAATGGACTGCGGTCTGGCAACCATTTTGATTTGTAGTCTGCTGCTGGCAGTCTGGTCAGCCAGTACGAGTGTTGCAGATGAAATTGAAGGTAAGACGGCAATGACATTGCTGTCCAAGCCGATCAATCGGCGGCAGTTCATCGTGGGAAAATACCTGGGCATTCTGAAAGCCGTCGTCTGGCTGATGCTGCCCTTGGTGATTACCTTCCTGTTACTCGTGTATTTCAAAGTTGGCTATGACGCGCGGGAAGCTTCAAAGGATGTTCCCAGTCATGCAGAAAAGATGGCCGCCGTCTGGCTGATTCTGCCCGGGATTCTTTTGATCTACATGGAAGTCGCCATTCTGGCCGCAATCAGCGTCGCCATTTCAACTCGACTGCCAATGATGGTGAACATGATTATTTGCTTCGGTGTCTATATCATTGGGCACCTGACACCAAACCTGGTTCAGGCGAAAGCAGAAGGGCTGGAGTTTGTGAAATTCACAGGGCAATTGATTGCCACCATTCTGCCCAACCTGGATAACTTTAATATGTCTCCCGCGGTAGCAACGGGAACAGTGGTTCCACCAGTTTATATCGGCCATTCCGCTTTAAGCTGCCTGCTTTATTCTGGAATCGCGATTCTGGTTGCCTTTATCCTTTTTGAAGACCGTGACCTTGCCTGACGCACAGAGAATGGTCTTCGTTTCTTAATAATTTAAAACAGATTCGGTGGGTCTTGTGTCAAATCGTCAGCCCAACGCATTCCACCGCGCGTTTCCAGCGCGGGAATTCTTTCGGGGTTCCGCCAGATCCGTATTGTTCTGGTCTCTCATCAATGGCCTGGTACTGGTCTGCTTACTGGTCGACGTGTTTCTGATTGTCGACTTGCTCAATCATCGCGGGAGAATTACTGTCCGAGGCGAGCAGAATGTCCAGTTGCTCCAGAAAATCAGGAATGTACCCCCGCTTGTCATCCCGCCTGTGGAAGCAGAGTCAGACGCACCACCAGCAGAAGCGGAAACAGAAAAAAAACAGGCGGAACCGGCTGCAAAGCAGCCCGCGTCTCAACCGGAAGAAAAGCAACCCGTCGCACCTGCTCCCGTGAATTTAAATTTGAGCATTCTGACGGATTCTGGAATTCTTCCTTCAGTCTGGTGGCTACATTCCAAATATCAGTTGGGAATTATGTCGGGGATTTACCAGCGTGTGCCCCTGTTGCAGGAGAATCAGACGGCTTTATTCACTCTGATTCTGGTGGCTCTGATTCTGGCGAGCATCCGGGTTCTGATTCGCTGGCGAGCAAGGCAGCGCAGTCTGAAAATTTCGCATCACGTTTCTACGACGTTGCGCAATATGATTCACCGACAGGCACTGCGCCTGGGCCCCGGCGATTTATCGGGCAAAGAAACAGATCAGGCATTTCACTTATTCATCAAGGATGTCGGAACGGTTCAGAATGGCGTTTTCGAGTGGGTCTATCAACTTTCTCGCCATCCTCTCGCGCTGTTGATCCTGTTACTATTCGCGATATCCATTGATTGGAGACTGACATTACAGTGTCTGATTCCGCTGGCGGCGGCCTGGTACTTCTTGTCGCAACATCGAAAAGAGTACGAAATTCAGCATGCGAAAACGCTGGTGAATATTGAATCCGAGCTCTCCTTGCTTGCAGAAAATTTGCGTAGCACGCGGCTGGTTCGCGGCTATGGCATGGAAACCGCAGAGCATGAACAGTTTCAGAAATATCTCGATAAGTATACGGATAACCTTGATAAGCTGAAGCGCGTTGAGGGTTGGGGGCATCGCATTGCCCGCGGTCTGGCGGTGTTCTGTTCCTGTCTGGTTCTATTTCTGGTTGGCTATAAGGTACTGGTCAATCCGGAAAGTTTGCCGCTCTCTGCAGCAATCATACTTGTTGGCATTTTTGCCTTCTTCTATCTGCCAGTCAACGGCTTGTATCAACTGATGCAGATTCGAAATACTGCCAGCATTGCCGCCAGTTCCATCTATCGCTATCTGAATCAGATTCCGGAAGTCAGTCAGGCCGTCGGTGCCAAGTTTCAGGAACCCTTGTCACAATCACTCCAATTCGAAAATGTCAGCTACAGCCAGTCAGCCAACGGTCCGAAAATTCTCAATGGCTTTGATATCAAAATTCCAGCGGGGACCAGCACGGCACTGGTGTCGCTGGAAACGTTGGCACCGCGGGCAGTCAGTTATCTGATTCCCCGGTTCATCGAACCAAAATCGGGACGGGTTTTGATGGACGGGGAAGACACTGCCTGGGTGACTTTAGAATCACTCAGGGCCGAAGCGATTTATGTCAGCGGGAATGATCCCTGCTTAACGGGGACAGTCAAAGAGAATATCCAATGCGGCGATGAACGTTATTCACTGCAGGAAATAATCGCTGCTTCAAAAGAAGCGCACGCACATCAGTTTATTCAGAATTTACCACAAGGTTATGAAACCGCACTGGGACAACATGGAGAAGAGCTGACGGTAGGCGAATCGTTTCGTTTAGGTTTGGCGCGGGCCTTGTTGCGAAAGCCGGCCTTGATGATTATTGAAGAACCAGAAGAAGCGCTCGATGATGATACCAAGACACTTCTGGAGGATGCCTACACGCGTATATTTCAGAATCGCACTATTCTCGTGATTCCCTCCCGGATTACGACACTCCGCCGCGTGGATCAGGTTGTGCTGATTCATGAAGGAAAGGTCGAAGCTGTTGACAGTCAATCGAATCTGTTGAAGAAGTCGGCCCTCTATCGCCACTGGGAATACACGCGATTCAATCAGTTCAGGCACTCTCAGGAATCTTAGACAGCACGTTGAACCCCAAAGAAACAGGCATGGAACCACTTCACTCTCCCATAGTCGAACATGCGGTCCGGCTGGCCGCTGTGGCTCATAAGTCTCAAAAACGAAAATCGTCTGGAATTCCCTACATTTCACACCCGATGAGTGTCTGCCTGATCTTAATGAAGGCCGGGTTCCATGATGAGTCGATTCTCGCTGCAGCCGTTCTGCACGATGTCGTCGAGGATACGGATTTGACGATCGAAGAACTGGCGGAACTCTTCTCCGGGGAGGTGGTTCAATACGTCAAAGAAATGACGGAAGAGAAAGAGACCCGTGAAGGGAAAAAACGGAGCTGGCGGGATCGCAAGCAGGGGCACATTCAAGTCATGCAACAGGCGACGCTGGGTGCCCGTGCAATTGAGCTGGCCGATAAACTGCATAACCTGGAAGCGATGCTGTTTGATCTTCAAACAGAAGACAAAGTGGAATTCTGGGGACACTTCGGCGCCAGTCCGGAAGAAATCGTGCAGTACTATCGCTCCATGATCGATGCTGCCGGTCAGTCTGACCCGCAATTAGAATCGCTGGTCAAGAACTGCAATGAGAAGCTTGAGGGATTGAAAAAATATTTACCTTAATCGTCGGATCTTTGAGTCGCACTTTCCTATTTAGCCTCACTATAGTTTAATACAATCCAGGAAACGGGCGTATTGTCAGGCTCCCGCAGGAAAGCAGAACCCGCGCTCAACAACAGTCGGAAATAGTTGCTTGAAGAGAAAGCGAGTGCACGATGCAAAATAAAAACGAGTATCCTAACTGGTTTCTCTGGTTTTGTGAAAACTGGATCGGGCTGTTAGTTTTGCTGGGGACGATCAGTCTGGTCATGATCAGTGCGGTCGTTTACCTTGATAACCGCTTTGCTAAGTTTGAAGACCGAGTCAAATATATTCCGCCGCGCAGTTATCAACCGCCAGACCTCAGTCTCTATTCAGCAGGCGAATTCGATCGGCAAAAAATATCCCGCCGCGGCTCGACCTATGTTCCCTGTTACTCACACATTTATTATCACGGCGGATCTCCGTTACTCCTGGAGACCACTTTGAGTATCCGTAACATCGATCCTAATCAATCGATTTATCTGGATAAGATTGATTACTTTGATACGGATGGCAAACAGGTGGAATCGTTTCTGGACAGTACGATCAAACTGGAACCGTTTCAGACGATCGATTTTCTGGTCGAAGAACGCGACAGCAGTGGAGGGGCCGGGGCGAATTTTCTGGTGAATTGGTTCTCAGAGCAGGGGGCAGAGAGACCGCTGATGGAAACGGTTATGATCGGTACCTCTGGTTCACGGGCCATCGCCTTTAGCAGAACCGGGATTGAGATTTCTCCCACGACAAAGCGTGAGGTCGGGAAAAAATAGCGATAGTGAGATCAGTTTTTTTGGGACCCCCCCAAAAAAAAAATTATGAAGCGGAGGAAGTGTTGGATAGAGTCTCAGGCTTTTGATTTGGAGGCAGGCCTTTCACCGGTCTCAGCTTAAGCTGTTTGGCATCTGCATCGAGCCACCAGATCTGGTGATCCGCGAAATGTTCAATCAGCTTCTGATTCTCTTTGTTGGTTAAAATATGCGCCCAGACGACTTCCGCATTGTCGATGTCGGCCCGATTATAAACCCATTCAAAATGCGGATCATGTTCGGGTGAGTATTTCACAAAGATCAAATCCTTCTGCGGACGTTTTTCTAATGCTTTAATCAATTCGGATCGCTGCAGCGCAAGCGCATGCCGGGGAGTTGTCTCGGGATTGGATGATTGCAGCCAGATCCTGGAAAAACTCAACGTGACAAACAGCAGCCAGAGTCCCATGACGAATACGGGGCCCTGGCTCTGTTTTCTCCAGTGCGCCGCTCGTAAATGGCGTACCCCCTGAATCAGGATAAAGAAGATGAGTGAGAAAATCGGTGCCAGATAATGTGCCAGGAAAAACGTCGCACAAAAGATATTGATCAGGCTGATCAATAATACGATGATCACTGCAATGCGTCCCCAGCGATCCTTTACGATCCAGGGGAGCATCAGCAGGAGAATGCCTAGCGGAAACGCAATCATCTGGCGAATGATTCTTGTTGTTTTTTCAGAGACTTCATTCCAATAGCCACTGGCGTCCTGCTGTCGTTGATAAATATCAAGAGACCAGCCATAGTGCAGTTTTTTCAAATGCGGATTGTAGGGAGCCAGATCGGTTCGCGGCGTACCCCAGACAAAAAGTGGCGTCGGAGAATAGGTCTCCTCATGCACTTGGTAAGGTAAGCGGAAGGCGCTCTCCGTGAGATGGTAATTGTAAGTTGCCAGCGCGCCGACGATCATTAAAGATGCGACTCCCAGTGGGAGCAGCACCGATTTTAGCAGAACCATTCTGGGAAACCGGGTTTGTCTGACCATCCAGATCACCAGTAGTACGGCAGCGCAAATCGCCGTCAAAAAACCTTCAAAGGGTCTGCTGATGGCCAGTAGAAATAACCCCATACCGAGTATGAATGCCGTACCTGTACGCGGTTGCTGCATCAGTCGCCGCAATGCGCCAAACAGTAATGCGCCACCGAGAATGGCGACAGCCCCTCCCCAATAATTCTGCCCCCAGAAAATGGATAACGGATGGAGTACGGCCAGCAGGCCTCCCATAAAGGCCCATTGGGGAGGTACCCAGGCACGCAGCATCCAGCAGACTGCTGCACACGCCAGCGAAACACTCAACCAGACTCCGACGATCGGGTGCCCGGTTAGCACCTGACCGATAGCCAGAAACAATCCCTGTCCTGGCGGGTATTTCGAAGCATAGGTTGGTCGCTGGAAAATATGGAACGATTCAAAATGTTTCCAGAAGGGATGAGTCGGGTTTGTCAGTCGGCCTTCAGAGAATGTATCTGACGCCAGCAGATAGCTGAACTCATCAGGCACGGAGGGAACCGGGTTGTGGTAATAAGAAATACCAGCTGACAGCGCAAAGCAGAGGAGGAAAACTGTGACGACCGAGGACCGGGGACCGCTCAGGAAATGCACGATGCCCCGAAAGCGATTCAGAATTTTGAAACGAATGAATTGATTGGGCAGCACGTTGGTCAGCGCCCACAGCGCGAGAAAGACATACAGCGATAAGAAAAACAGCGACTTGTACATTGATAGAAATCCGGGCCAGACTCGTCAGGTAGTAGTGTTGGTTCTGTGAGGAAAAACACGATTACAACGATTCCGCTCAATCGTAATGATATAAAAAGACTTATCGTCCTTTTAGGCCTCTGTCCAGAATCTCAGAATTCAGACTTTCTTGTTGACCATCCCCTTTAAAGTTCCCTATTATGCAGTCTTAGCTATATTGAAAGCAAGATATTTCTCCATGGCACTGGCACCTCAGTCACACGGATGATTGATTTAAGCAGGCGCCACTCACGCAATAAGAGATGAGTTGTAAACAATGGATAATAAGAGGCTTACGATTGTCATTCCGGCATTGAACGAAGAAGAGGCCATTGGTGGCACAATCGCGCGATGTCTGGATGCCAGGGAGGAAATTTCTCACCAGGCAGGCTTAGATGGCGTAGAAATCATTGTTGTCAGCGATGGGTCAACCGATCGGACGGTTGAAATTGCACAAAGCTATGAAGATGTTCAGGTTGTCGTATTTGAAGAAAACCAGGGATATGGAGCTGCCATTAAAGAAGGTTGGAGACTCGGACAGGGTGATCTGGTTGGGTTTCTCGACGCCGATGGCACTTGCGATCCACGGTTTTTCGCGCAACTCTGCCGGACCGCGTTAGACGAAAATGCTGATGTGACGCTTGGCTCGCGCTTGGGATCCGACTCACAAATGCCGTTAATTCGCAGAGCGGGCAACCGAATTTTCGCGTTTCTGCTGGGCTTGTTATGTGGTCGAAAAGTGACGGATACCGCCAGTGGAATGCGGGTTGTACGGCGGCAGTCTCTCAAGCATCTGTATCCGCTACCAGATGGATTGCATTTCACGCCGGCGATGAGTGCGCGGGCGTTGATGAATCATCTACGCATTATTGAAATTCCCATGAAATACGAGGAACGTATCGGGGAAAGTAAACTGAGTGCACTCTGGGATGGATTTCGTTTTCTCAAAGTCATCGGTGAAGGGGTGCTCTGTTATCGGCCGGAGAAGATTTTCCTGGCAGGTTTTACATTCTGTGTATTACTCATCCTGCTGCTGGCGGCCTATCCAGCTGAATTCTACTTTCAGCACGGTCGACTGGAAGAGTGGATGATCTATCGATTTGTCGTCTGCCAATTGGTTGGTTCCTTTGGCATGATGTTACTTCTGGCTTCGGCACTGACCAATCGGATGGCGCAGCTCAGTTCCCGTCGCGAAGAATCGGTTGGATTCTGGTCGTCGATCGTGGTCAGTCTGTTTTCTGGGAAATCTCTTCTCTTCATCACCGGCCTGTTTACCTTACTGGGAATTGGATTCCTCTGGCCAGGCATCGTCGAGTATGTAACAACCGGGACGATTACCCTGCATTGGTCACGATTGATTGCAGGCGCATTTGCGCTGTTTACTGTCATGCAGACACTCATTTTTTTCGTACTCATGAAAGTTGTCGCTATTTGGTATTTTGAACAAAGTGTCCTCAAAAAAAATATCCTTGAAGCGATGTCGAATGAATCGAGTGAGCTTCGAAACGTAAACTATCAGAAAATCACTCCGACGGTTGAAACTTCACGACACATAATGAAATGAAAATGCTCCAGCAGATCCATTCTCGTACGGTTCACAGTCGACGTGTTGAATCACTGATCAGACACCTTACACCATTATTACCCCCGGATGGTCTGGTGCTGGATCTCGGTTGCGGTGATGGCCTGTTGGGAAGTTGTCTTGCCGAGGCCAATCCGAATCTAAAGCTCAAAGGCCTTGATGTACTTGTCAGGCCGGATACAAAAATTCCGGTTACAGAATATGATGGAACAACAATTCCTTTTGAGGATAACAGCGTTGATTCAATTCTGCTGATCGACGTTTTGCACCACACCGTCGATCCCACCGTGATTCTGAAGGAAGCCCGGCGGGTCGCGCGGAAATCCATACTTATAAAAGATCATACCCGAAACGGGCTGTTTGCGAGATCAACTCTCCGCTTCATGGACTGGGTGGGGAATGCAGGTTATGGCGTTGCTCTGCCGTACAACTATTTGTCTTATGAAGAGTGGCAGCAGATGTTCTCCGTATTGGAATTGGAAGTGACGGACTGGGAAAGTAACCTTCATCTCTACCCTAGGCCGGCAGACTACCTCTTTGGTCGATCATTGCATTTTGTTGCCAGGATTCGAGTCAGCCATGAACATACAGCAGAATGAGTCCGCCTTGCAGATTGAGTACTGGCATCCAGGAATGGAATGCTGTGATGAGATCTGGGAAGCCGCCTATCGCCATTTCGAGACGCCAGAACAGGAATGTCAGAAATTTCTGAAACGACTCCAGAAGTTGGGTGTTGATCAGTGGGATAAAGATCTCAAAGTCGTCGAGCTGTTTTGCGGGCAGGGTACGGGATTGGATGTCCTGCATCAACTGGGCTTTCATTCTGTAGAAGGTGTCGATCTTTCACCTCATTTACTCAAGCAATATCAAGGCAACGCACAATTGTATGTCGGAGATTGCCGGGAGTTGAAATTTGAAGATCACAGCCGGGACGTTTTAATTGTGCAAGGTGGACTGCATCATCTGCCCGAACTCCCCGTTGATTTGGAACGGACCTTAAGAGAAATGCAGCGCGTACTTCGTCCGGGAGGATGTGTCGTCATTGTGGAGCCCTGGTTGACTCCCTTTCTGCGAATTGTGCATGCAGCCTGCAAAGTTCGGGCATTCAGAAAGCTATGGCCGAAATTAGATGCACTGGCGATAATGATCGAGCAGGAATTGACGACCTATGAACAGTGGCTCAGTCAGCCTGAAGCGATCCTTGCTCTACTCAATAGTTGCTTTCAAACCAAGCAGCAGAAAGTTGGTTTCGGGAAGCTGATGTACGTGGGACAAAAAGTCTGATGCGAATACAGATGGAGAAAATAGATTGTTATTCGTAGAACCAGCCCGTCGCTTGTAGTACCATAAATCTTTCTGTTCCATTCAAAAATATTCTTATCTAGTCACTGAGAGAATCACCATGCGCCGTTGTCTCCTGATGCTGTTCCTGATTACGCTACTGGGACTGGTTAACCGACAAACGTTTGCTGAAACGCCGAATGTCATCGTGATCATGGCCGATGACCTGGGCTACGGTGATGTTTCCTGTTACGGTGCCACGGAACTCAAAACGCCGCACATCGATCAGTTGGCTGCCGAGGGCCTGCGATTCACCAACGGCTATTGTTCAGCTTCGACCTGCACGCCAACGCGCTACTCACTGCTGACGGGCACTTATGCCTTTCGCGGCGAACGGACGGGAATCGCACCACCGAATGCACCGGCCATTATCAAGCCGGGTACGGAAACGGTTGCCTCCATTCTGAATCGCGCCGGTTATACGACGGCGGTCATCGGAAAATGGCACCTGGGACTGGGCGGACAAGGGGGCCCGGATTGGAATGGACAGTTAAAACCCGGGCCGATGGAAATCGGCTTCGATACCTGCTTCCTGCTGCCGACCACCAACGATCGTGTACCACAGGTTTATGTGCAGGACCATCGGGTGCTCAATCTCGATCCCGCCGATCCGTTATGGGTAGGAAACAAAAAACCAAGCCCCGATCATCCCACAGGATTGACTCACCGTGATACTCTGAAAATGGACTGGTCACACGGTCATAATTCCACCATTCACAACGGCATCAGCCGTATCGGTTTTTATACAGGAGGGCATGCAGCGCGATTCCGCGATGAAGATCTGGCCGATAAGTGGGTTGAGAAATCCAATGAGTTTATTGAGCAGAACAAAGACAAACCGTTTTTTCTGTTTTTCTCTTCACACGATATTCATGTCCCCCGCATGCCTCACGAACGGTTTCAGGGAAAGACATCACTCGGATTTCGCGGCGATTCCATCGTGCAGCTTGACTGGTGCGTAGGTGAGCTGATGAAAACTCTCGATCGATTGAAACTGGCGGACAACACGCTGGTCGTGTTCTGCTCCGACAATGGTCCGGTGCTCGACGACGGTTACAAGGACGGCGCACTGGAAAAAATCGGCAAGCATCGCGCTGCCGGTCCCTATTCCGGCGGCAAATACAGCGTCTACGAAGGGGGAACGCGAACACCCTTCATTACCCGCTGGAAAGGCCACATCCAGCCCGGGGTGAGCGATGAACTTGTCTGTACTATCGATATGCCAGCCAGCCTGGCTGCTCTCACAAAACAGACGCTTCCCCAAAACAGTTGCCGGGACAGTTTCAATGTGCTGGATGCCCTGCTAGGTAAAGACAAGGCGCAGGGCCGTGATCACCTCGTACAACAGAATAACGGAAATAATGGCACCTATGCTTTGCGGGTCAGCGAATGGAAACTGCACCGCTACGACAAAAAGACGGCCCGCAACGTCGTCGTTGAGCAACAGTTGGCAAATAAGAAAGTGCCACAGTACCAACTCTTTAATCTGGTAAACGATCCTGCGGAGAAAACAGACGTTTCTGCAGAGCATCCCGCGGTTACAAAGCGACTGAAGCAACAGCTTGCCCGCATCATCAAGCAGGGCAGCAGTCGACCCGGTGCAGACGTGTCACGGCAAGACTAAACGATCTGTTATTGAAAAATCGCCGGTTTCATTTGTGCGTTGAGTTCTTTCCAGCGCGCTTTCAACTCGTTCAACTTCTCTGCCTGCTGTGAAGCGAGGTTCTGTTCTTCGGACAGATCCTCGGCGATGTTGAACAGTTCCCAGACCGGTTCTTTTCGATGTCTGCGATGATTCACGATTTTCCAGTCCCCTTTTCTGAGAGCGGCTCTGTTTCCTTGTCGCCAGAACAGTTCCTCATGCGGTGCGCCTGTTTTCTGTTTCAACAGATAAGGCATCAGATCGCGACCATCCAAATTTGCAGGCGCCTCTGCGCCAGCCAGCAAGGCTGAAGTGCTGAAGATGTCCATGCTGCTGATCGGATGAGAAAATGTCTGCTTTGGTTTCAAAGTACCCGTCCAGCGCATCATAAAGGGAATCCGCAAGCCTCCCTCATACATGGAGCCTTTTCCACCACGCAGGGGGAGATTACTCGAAGTAAGTTCTCGTGTGGGGCCGCCGTTATCACTGAGAAAAATGATCAGCGTTTTCTGGTCGAGCTTTGACTTGTGGACCTGATTCAGGATCTTTCCCACGCTGTCATCCAGCGAAGCCAGCATCGCCGCAAAAATACGACGGTGCACGTCTTCGATATCTTTAAAACGCTGCATGTCTTCCTGTTTACCTTGCAGGGGACTGTGCACCGCATTATAGGCCAGATAAAGAAAGAACGGTTTGTCCTGATGACGGTCAATAAAGCTGACCGCTTCGCGCGTGAATGCATCGGTCAGGTATGCGGTTTCTTCAACCGGCTGCCCGCCTCGAATGATCGGATTGTTGGCATCATAGTCGGGTTCATCATGTCCCATATGAGAGGAGTAAATCAGGTTGTCACTCATCCAGCGTCCTTTACCACCGCCGGGAATCGTTTTGCGGCGCAGCATTGTAGTCACACCCTGATAGGGGGGCGGGACAAAGTAATGACCTTCATGCACGAAGCCGAAGAATTCATCGAAGCCATGCCGGTAAGGATGGTAATCAGCGGCTCCGCCCAGATGCCATTTACCAATCAGCCCCGTGGTATAACCTTGATCGTGTAGCAGTTCAGCCAGCGTTTGTTCTGCAGGGGGCAGGCCGGTTCCCGGATCTTCATTTCGCGCGCCGATGGGATTGAATTCGTAACCGAAGCGAGTAGGAATCTTTCCCGTCAGTAGACCGGCACGAGAGGGGCTGCAATTGGGCGCGGTGACATACGCTTGCGTGAAGCGGATTCCGTCGGCAGCGATGGAGTCGATATGAGGCGTCGGAATTTGCGGATTTCCCTGACAACCCAGTTCACCATAACCCAGGTCATCGGCCAGCAGGATAATGATGTTGGGTTGTCCGGCTGCCTGGAGCATGTTTGGAAACAAACACAATGAGAGCAATAGCGAGCACCATTTGAGGGATTGCATGATTCGTCCAGTTTCAATCAGAAAAGAAAGCAACGAAAACCTGTAATAGCAGGGAGATGAAATTGAATTAAGAATACAGATCGATTGTAACGGCTCGCTATAAAACTTCCCACGGAATTCAAGGCAATCCGCTGGGATTTTGTTTCGCACTGCAGTGGCTGGAGGGGGCAGGGCAGACAACCTATAATGATTTTTGACGTCTGAACTCATCTAAATAATTCGTTTTCTGGATTTGCGACATGCCATTACTGGGAGCACATCAGTCGATTGCTGGTGGATATTATAAAGCCGTTGATACCGCCGCTAAATTTGATATGGATTGCGTACAGATCTTTACCAAAAATAATAATCAATGGCGCGCCAAGCCGCTCACCGACAAAGATGTCGATCTGTTTCAGGAGCGGATGGAAGCAACGGGGATTACACATCCCTGCTCACATATGAGCTATTTAATCAATCTGGCGAGTCCGAAAGACGAGTTGTGGAATAAGTCGATCGATGCCGTTGTGATCGAACTGGAACGGGCCGAGGCACTGGGGCTGGAAGGGGCCGTCATGCATCCCGGGAGTTATGTGACGTCGAGTGAAGAAGAAGGACTCGATCGGATTGTGGCTGCCATCGATCGCATTCATCAGCAGACCGAAGGGTTTGCCACACAAATCTGGCTGGAGACGACGGCAGGGCAGGGTTCGAATCTTGGATTTCGGTTTGAACAGTTGGCCTATCTTCTGCAGCAGGTGCAGGACGGGCAGCGGTTGGGTATCTGTGTTGATACCTGTCACATCTTTGCCGCCGGTTATCCCCTGATCAAAAAATCGGAATATAAAGCGACAATGGCCGAGCTGGATGAAGTGATTGGCATTGATCGGGTACGTGCCTTTCATCTTAACGACAGTAAATGCGAATTCGGCAGTCGCAAAGATCGGCACGAAAATATTGGCCGGGGCTTTCTGGGCCTGGAACCGTTTCGGCATTTGATGAATGATCCGACATTTCAGGATCGGCCCATGTATCTGGAGACCCCGAAAGACGAAGAAGACGGGGTCCCGCTGGATCAGATTAATATGGAAACGTTACGCAAGCTCTGCAAGAAATAAGCTATTTTCTCAAAGACGATCAAAATCCAAAATACCCTCTCATGCCATCAATTCAGCCTAGTCGATAAAAGATCACAGGCATTTCGTCGGGTGCGGTTGCGCGCCTGCGAATGATGCTTCCTGAACCTCAAGCCCCCATTGAGGTTACTTCCCGCGACCCAGGCAGAGAGTCAAAGTCCCGTTTTGACCTCTGGATGCAGATGACAGGATTTGTCGTTGTGAAGACCGGTCTAGTAAAACGAAAACTGACAACGGTTTATTTGCTGTTGATTGTGAGCTGTTATTTCACGGCGGGGTGTTTGCGCCAGCCCTCTGAGGTGATTTCTCAATCCAGTAAAAAGTCTGAAGACGCGCTGATTGCTTCGAAAAGCAGTTCCAGCTTTAACTTTTTTGATTCGAAAAAGAAAACTTCAGATAAAGAAACTGCCGCCAAAGTTAAAGTCAGTGGATATTACCCCAATGCAAATCAGGTGGATCTGGGAACCGAAGCACAGTTGTCCCATGCTGAGATTGCAGCGAATGCTTTAATAAATGACCGCGGTGCCTCAGAAGGTTTGAATAAACCATCCAGAAAAACGGTAGAAGCACCGCTTGAGAACTGGCGATCTAAATCGCTGGTCGAATCGGCTAAGAAATATCCTGCAAAGGTCGCTGAAACCTATCATCGGAAAATTGACCGAATCAAACAGGCATCAAGTTCCGTCAATCAGGAAATCACAAACGGCATTCAGCGAGTTTCCAATGCGATTCCTGCTGCTGAATCAAAAGCAGAATCAAAACAAGCGAAAAGCAAGTCGGCTGTTTCGGCAGCACAATCTGAGTTGGTAGAGACAACACCGTTTCGTACCGAAGAAATCAGCCGTTCTTTAGATCAGATCCAGGATCAGAAAATTCAATCTCAGCTTTCGCAAATGGGCAAAGATCTCAAGCAGGATCTAGAGCAGATGCAGCCTGCATTTGACGACGTCAATCAGGAAATGCGGCGGTTGCAGATTGATTCTGTCATGGCGCGTGCCAAACGCGAACTGAAACAAAAGAACTATGAATACGCTGAGTTTTTAGCAGAACAGGCGCTGGAGTCCAGCTACCGCGGGCATGTTGCTTTTGGAATCGATGAGCAGTCTCCCCAGATGTTACTGCAGCAGATAAAAAGTTCGAAGCCTGCGATGCAAACTTCGCCCGCCCGGGGATCTTCAAACGTGCAAGCCGTAGAGCATGCTCAGCCAAAAGTGCAGACAAATAGCGGCCAGAAGGTACACAATTTTCAATTTCAACCTTCACGCGTTCATCCACTGAAAAGGCGTGCTGTCACAAAGCCGCAATCACCAGAACCCCCAAAAACACAATCGCGACCTTCAGCAGGTAGCTCAGAGGAACTGCCACTGATTGTGCCGCGTAATGTGGGGAACGAACCACAGTCGATCACTATTCAGCCCCGGCAACGTGACGTCTGGGGACAGAAAAAACGGTCTGGCGGAATCGGACTGGAACCACCCTCATTTGAAGAGAAGGCAGAAGAGCCATTCGAGATTCCGTTCCCGAAGAAAACAGCTCCCCCTCAAACCAACTCCGTTCCTTCTCCCTCACTCGAATTGGAAGAAGTGACCGATGAACCACCGGCCCGAATCAGACTCAGTGGGCCAGAACCCGCTCAGCAGGAATCCGTTCAGCCGAAGTCGGTTCCCGTTCCGCAAGAACCAATCAAAGCAGTGGAAAAAGCAGAATCACCTACAGCACCGGGGCCGAAATTGATGCTGCCCAAATTGCCAGCGTTGCCAGGGGATCTGACATCACAGGCCGATCAGCCTCAGGGACAATCAGCAACGATGTTGAACCATTCTGGAGGGAAGCAGGGGGTACAGACGGCGCCTGTAAAATTCCGGTCGAAGATTCAGGAACGGCGCGAGAATGGACGTGTGTTAAACGGGGAGAATCGAAACGGTCCTCTCGCCGAAACCAGTTTAACACTGGATGAGATCGAATGGGATCTGGACGAGAAAAAACGTCCTCAACTGAGAAGTGCGTGGTCGGGAATGACGACTCTGTTGCTGATTGTGGGCGGGGTGATCATTCTGTTACTGTTGATGATCATCGTGATCCTGCTGAGGCGGGGCAATCCTTCGCCCTGATCATTCCATTTGTTTGTTCAGCTTAGTTGAACCGGCAAATTAGTCTTCCGGCTTGGTCAGAAATTCTCCGCCGCTGATAAACATGCCGTTGTCGCAAGGCGTACACCACATGATTTTGACACGGTATTCAAATTCCCGTGTTTCGCTGGCCAGTTTGACAGTGACTTCGCCGGGGTTCAACATGCCTTTGTGCAGCATACCCAGCCCCTGACGACTGATTTCTCGAGTCATCGCGGCAATCACATTTCCACGAGAGGTCTTTATCTCTGCGGGAACAGACAGCTCCAAGCGGTCAACTTCTCGCACGTTGACGGCATCGCTGTTTCCAAAACTTTCCAATACGTGTTTGAGATCCTCAATCGAGGGACGGCTCCACGGGGTCTCTTCCATTGAATTTACTCCTGAATGGGAAGTCATTTCGAAAGTCTGCCAGGACTCTGATCCATAGCTGATATTGAAATATAGGCTACAAAAATAAAGCAGGGACGGCTTTAGTTTCAAATTGCAAACGGAGTGCGGTCTCGATGATGTTTGAGAGCCGATAGAGCAAATTCAAGTGGTGCGAACGCGGAAGACTGTTAAACACTAACAGTTATAACGCCCGACAAAACAACAGAAACAGATCGATTCCTGTGTGTTATGACGATTATCCGCACCTCGATGGCGCGTGTTGTATCAATCATTCCAAAGACTCCTGCAAATTCTGCTATAACGTTTGTTGTTTATAAAATCCTCATGACGTCCATCTCAAAAATGGTTCGATACCAAATTGGGGTGATCCCGATAAAAAACGGGAGATACCTCCAAAACTAAATAGTTCAAGAACAATTCAACAGGCGGCCTTTCAAAGTGTCAGTCTGTTGATGGAGATTTTCTCAATGAATTTCTTTTTGAGAGAACTTGGACTGACTCGAACAAGAGAAAGCAGATTGATCTACCAATACTTATGATGATCTCTTCTTTTTACAAAAAATATAGCAGGCAACTCATCTGGGGCGTCTTTTGTACGCTGCCAATTCTGACATTTCTGGCGGAATTGTTGCCTTCCAATAACGACATCGAAACCTGGTTACCCAAAGATTCTGATGTGCGAATCGTCTACGATCGATTCAAGGCAGAATTTGGTGCGGAAGAAGTCGTCTTGATCGCGGTACAGCAAGGTTTGGACCAGCCCCTGTTGATCGAATCCACCGCCAGCAGAATCGAAACATTGCCTACGGTCAGGCAATGCTGGACTCCTGAGCGGCTTAAAAATATCCTCAATGAATTCCAGGTTGAAAAAGAAGAAATCAATCACCGGTTGAACGGCCTGTTAATCAACTCGGAAAAAAATGTTGCTGGTATCGTCGTTTTACTGTCGGATGTCGGAATTAAAGATCGCGCCGGGACAGTAGAAGGCATCCGTGCGAAACTGGAATACAATCAGCTAACAGGCAAAGAAGTTCAACTGGCGGGAGCTCCGGTTGTGATTGCCGAACTGGATCGGCTTGGCAGTCAGAAAAGTAATAAGAAATTCTTTATCATCACGCTGCTGATCAGTCTGGGACTGTTATATTACTCCTTCCGGGAATGGAAAAAAACGCTGGCGACGCTCGGTTTGACTGTCTGGGCAATCAACCTGACGACTGCCTTGATCTACCTCGGAGGCGGAGAAATGAATTTCATTCTCGGTGCCCTCTCAGTAATGGTGATGGTCTTTACCCTCGCGATTTCGATTCACGTACATCATTATGTTGTCAGCTGTATCGATGAAGAAGATCCTATTACGGCTGCTTTGAAAATAGCCTGGAAGCCCTGCTTTCTGGCAACCCTGACCACGACGATTGGACTCTTCTCCCTGACCGTCAGTGAGATTGGTCCGGTGGTTCAGTTTGGATATGCCGCCTCTATTGGAACATTTGTGTCATTGATTACTGGTCTGGGACTAACACCAGCGGTATTAACGATCTGGCCCATTGATCCAAAAATGGTGCATGCTGGAGAAAGCCGCTGGGATTTCAAACGCTGTGCCAACTGGCTCATTGATCATTCCGGCCGTGTATCCATCGCGACGATTGTCCTCGTGCTGATCACGGGAGTCGGGCTCTTTAACCTCAGGACCAAAATTGATCCGCTCGATTTCCTGCCGGCTGAAGGCAGAGTGATTCAGGATGTGCGTGCCGTGCAGGAGAATTTGACCGAACTGGATTCGATTGAAGCGATCGTCGATTTTGGTGAGGAAGAAATTCCGTTCATTCAGAAAATCGATCGGGTTCGTAAGCTGGAAGAAACGATTCAACAACATCCCGCAGTGCGGCATACCATGTCTCTGGCCAGTTTTTTCCCGAAACAGTTTCCGGAAAGTCCATTCGAGACCGCGCGCCTGTTATCACATGCACAAGCGGCTCATGGCGAGAACGATTTTGTTTCCGATGGTGAACGACTCTGGAGAATTTCCGCCCGAATCAGTAGCGGTGCCGATCTTCCTCAAGATATGATTTATGATCAACTATCTGAGATGATTGATGATCCGGATGTCATTCTGACTGGTGTTGCCCCCCTGTTAAGACGGGCACAAAATCAGATCTTCATCGGATTCTGGGAAAGCTTCTCGATGGCGTTTCTGATTATCACCGTGGTCATGATTGTTTCGCTGCGTTCGATCAAGGCTGGACTCGTGGCGATGGTGCCTAACCTGACACCGATTTGTATTGTGTTCGGGATTTTGGGTTGGTATCAGATTCCCATCGACATCGGGATTATGATGACGGCCAGTATCGCCCTGGGCATCGCCGTGGATGGGACCTTCCATTTCCTGGTACGCTATCAGAGCCAATATCGACTGACTAAGAATTCAGCGCAGTCCTCTCGTGATTCTCTGCTGATGACCGGAGAACCCATTTTCACAGCCGCTGTGATTACGGGGGCTGGCATGCTGGCTTTGACATTGAGCAATTTTGTACCCACCGCGCGATTCGGGTATATGATGACCTCACTATTGGGAGCTGCCCTGGTGGGTGACTTGATTCTACTTCCCTGTCTGCTGGCGTTACGACCACACAAACCAGAAGAGGGTGAATCCACTGATCACAATGACAGCGATGAGCTACATGAGGGGCGGCATCCTGGTGCCCCGCATTTCATCAAGCAGAATCACCTCGGAACGAAAGATCAGTCAGAGAAAGCAGTTGCATAAAGACTTTTTCTGAGAAACAGGCACTTGGTCTTGCAAACTCTCGGCTTTTCGGTACCCCTTGATTGATATATGAAGCCAGTTCATTATCATTGACGTTCCCCTGCTCAGTCAGCATCCCCCTTTTGTTCCATTCCATGCTGATTCTGCCTCGATACAAAATGCAGCAGACGAACAATCTCAGGGGAGTGGTGGAACAACAATTTCAGGTATCAAACGACCTCAACTTTATTTATTGAAACACAGCGGAATTCAAAATGGGATATCATCTGATAACAGGTGCCACAGGATTACTGGGACGATATTTAATTCGAGACTTAGCTTCTGCAGGAGTCCCGCTGGCTGTTCTGGTTCGTCCTACACGACGGATGACGGTTGATCAGCGCATCGATATGATCATGGCTTTCTGGGATGACCATTTAGGTCGTGAATTACCGCGGCCCGTTGTGCTGGAAGGGAATATCAACGAAGAAAATCTGGGGTTGAGTCAGGAACAACTTGAATGGGCGACAGAGAATGTCGACCGCATCATTCACTCTGCCGCCAGTCTGTCTTTTTATAGCACCAGCCAGGAGAGTGAGCCCTGGCGTTCCAATGTGGGCGGTGTGAAAAAAGTCCTCGAGTTCTGTAAAACAGCGAACATCAAAAAATTTGACCATGTCTCAACTGCGTATGTGTGTGGTTTACGCACGGGCAGAATCATGGAATCGGACGTTGATGTGGGGCAGGAATCGGGCAACGATTATGAACGCAGTAAACTGGATGCAGAGTTACTGGTGCGAAGTGCCGATCATATTGAATCGTTGACGGTCTTTCGGCCTGCGATTATTATTGGCGATTCGAAAACCGGCTTCACGAACACGTTTCACGGGTTTTATGCCGCCTTGCAGCTGGGGCATACGCTCACGCAAATGCAGACCCCCGATGAAACGGGACGGCTCTATGCCAACTCTCGCTTTACTCTCGATGGTGATGAATCAAAAAATCTGATTCCCGTTGACTGGGTTTCTGCTGTGATGTCTTACATCATTACACATCCCAAGCATCATGAGAAAACGTATCACCTGACCCCGTTGCATCCGGTTCAGTCCAGATTGGTGCATGACGTGCTGGAAGCAACCTGTAATTTTTACGGGTCAATTTTTGCCGGTGCTGGTGTTGAGTTGACAGATCCGACCGAAGCAGAGCGGTTGTTCTATGATCACATCCGCGTTTATAACTCTTATTGGCGCGATGATCCGGTGTTTGACAGCACCAATACTCAGACCGCAGCGCCGCACTTACCCTGCCCGCACATTGATCGTGAGTTATTAACACGACTCTCGCAGGCCGCCATCGATATGAACTTCAGCTGGAATGACCGCACGCCACATCGATTCGGCGTTAAGTAGACCAGGGGTTCTTCGACTTGCGGTAAGGAGACGGAGCACGGGGGGCCATTTCGTCCTTGGCAGGGGCTTCCGGCTCCTGCTTTTCAGGTGGCGCTGGTGCAGGTTGTTCTTCTGTTGTTTGTTCTGGTGCCGTCGGTTGATGCAGCAGCTTGTCGAGTATCCCATTTACAAACTGAGAAGATTGAGCACTGCCGAACTCGCGCGCCAGTTCCACTGCTTCGTCAATCACGACAGGCGACGGCGTATCGGTGTGGAGTAATTCGTAGGCACCCAGTCTGAGGATATTCCGATCCGTTACCGCCATCCGTTTCAGTGACCAGTTTTCAGCGACACGGACAATTTGCTCATCCAGCTGCGGTTTATACTCCATCACGCCAGAAAATAACTGCCAGGCGAAAGCACGGGTCGTTTTATTGCGACCATGTTCGTCTATCATACGACGAACCTCTCCTGCAGAAATATCAGGATTGAGATCAATTTGATAGAGCATTTGCACGACTAATGTTCGCGCTTGTTTTCGGAGAGACATGAGAGCATCACTAACACGGTTGAAGAATATATAATAATCAGAGTATTTAATAACTCTGGTTGTGGTTTAGCAGCGCAGATCAGGACTGATCCTGGTCAATAGATTGTAACAGATTGATCATCTCAATCGCAGCCAATACCGCTTCACTCCCTTTATTGCCAACTTTTCCGCCGGCGCGATCCAGCGCCTGCTCCATGGTTTCGCAGGTCAGAACTCCGAACAGCACGGGGACACCACTTTCCTGGCTGCTCCGCATAATGCCTGCCGCCACTTGATGATTGATATAATCGTGGTGCATTGTACTTCCCTGGATTACAGCACCCAGACAACAGACGGCCTGGTACCGGCCACTTTTAGCCAGTCGATCCGCAACCAGAGGAAGCTCGAATGAACCGGGTACCCAAACGACAGAGACATTTTCTTCCGAACCACCGTGACGACGGACTGTTTCGAGAGCTCCCTCCAGCAGCCGGCGAGTAATCAGTTCGTTCCAGCGGGAAACAACGATCGCAAATTTTGCATCGCGGGCCAGTAAATCGCCTTCAATCAGTTTATGGTTCATCGAAGTAGTAACTTAATCTAAATGGGAAACGGAAAAAAACAGACCAGCGGGTTGTTCAGATATTGTTCTGTGGAGTGAATCGCGGGGATTGCGATTCTGAATCAATTTGGTATGACTCACGCATTTTTTGAATCCGGGGGGCAGATCTTAGAGACGTTTAGCCCAGATTCATACTCAATAAAAATTCTTCATTGGTTTTGGTACGACGCATCCGGTTTGTCAGAAGCTCCATCGCATCCACGGGGTTCATATCATTAAGCACGCGTCTGAGAATCCAGACTCTGCGGAGTTCTTCTTCATCCATCAACAGTTCTTCACGTCGCGTTCCGGATTTATTCACGTCAATCGCAGGCCAGATTCGTTTTTCGACCATTCTGCGATCCAGGTGCAGTTCGGTATTACCGGTTCCTTTGAATTCTTCAAAGATCACTTCATCCATGCGGCTGCCTGTATCGACCAGGGCTGTGGCCACAATCGTCAGGCTGCCCCCTTCTTCCACATTACGGGCGGCACCGAAGAACCGTTTGGGGTGCTGCAGCGCGTTGGCGTCGACACCACCAGACAGGATCTTACCGGAATGCGGGACTTCCGTATTCCAGGCACGTGCCAGTCGGGTAATGGAATCCAGGAAGATCACCACGTCTTCGCCGTATTCGACCATCCGCTTGGCTTTTTCAATCACCATTTCCGAAACCTGAATGTGGCGGCTTGGTGGTTCATCAAACGTACTGCTGACCACTTCGCAACGATCGCCACCGACCTGGCGTTCCATATCGGTGACTTCTTCCGGTCGTTCATCAATCAACAGGATAAAGACATAAGCACCGGGATGACTGCCCAGGACACATTTTGCCATTTCCTGTAACATCACAGTTTTACCGGCTCGCGGTGGAGAAACAATCAAACCACGTTGTCCCATTCCGACGGGAGCCACGAGGTCCACAATCCGTGTACTTAAATTGCCGGCAGGCGAAGAAAGTCGGAGACGTTCTTTCGGGTGGAGCGGCGTCAGATCGTCAAAGAAGACTTTGGTTGTCAGGATTTCGGGATCACAGCCGTTAACGGCTTCGACGCGAAGTAACGCGAAATAGCGTTCATTTTCTTTCGGAGGTCGAATCTGCCCGGCCACGATCGCCCCGGTCCGTAAACCAAAGCGACGGATCTGGCTGGGGGAGACATAAATATCATCCGGGCAGGGCAGATAGTGATAATCGGGGCTGCGTAGAAATCCAAATCCATCCGGGAGTATTTCCAGCGTGCCTTCACCAAACATCAGACCATTGACTTTGGTGCGTTCTTTCAGGATTTTGAAGATCAGATCCTGTTTTTTGAGCCCCGTGTACTCGGTGAGGTTCTCTTCTTTGGCCAACTGCATGAGATCTTTCATCGTCAACCGTTGCAGATCGGCGATATGAATCTCACTTTGCTTAATTTTCTCGTAGCGTTCATCGGCAGATTTGGTAATCGCCGACTCGCTTTGACTGCGCGAATCAACTTTCTCCCGCTTTGGCTTGGGAGTTAACTGTTCGATATTTTTTGAAGCCACAGGTCCGTCATTTTCAGAAGTCTGAAGTTTAATGGATTTGGCCATAGTGATAACTTTCCGAATTACAAAAATAGTGAGATGAAATAGCGTGGAGTTCTTGAATCAATTGAGATGTGTTGAACGCGAAGATGAATTTAACCTTTGGCAAGGCTGTCAATATAGTGAAAAGCATCAGTGGGTATTTATGATACGATCTGGGATGAGCCTGCTTTGAAATTGTCTTTTCGACTCGCAGGTGTTACTGGAACATCCGGAGTCCGGTCATTTGTTTAATTTATTTCGTTTTAATTAAGTCATCAATAAATCTGGATAAGGCCAGCCCGGCGGCAGCCAGATCCTGGTCATTTTGAATCACATCGTTTGCTAGTTTACGTTTTTCTGAGAGGGGCAGCTGATGTTTTTCCCGTTTTGTCAACTCTGCTGACGACCAGCCTCGGTTCTGAGTGACTCTGTTGAGTCGTTTCTCAAAAGGGCACTCAATAAATACGATCTGATCGCACAAATCTTTCCAGCCCGCTTCCAAGATCACAGCCGCATCAACCAGGATTGCATCGACCTGTCCTTCAGACCGGGCCGCCAAAATTTCCTGCTCAAGTCTCCGATGAATCTGGGGGTGGACTATTTCTTCCAGTTTCTTTAATGATTCCTGATGTTGTTTCTCGTCTCCAAAAACAAGTTTGGCAAGGTTGGAACGGACGATCTTTCCTTGTTCATTGAACACCGCAGTTCCAAACTGCTCTCGAATTTTCTGCTGAACTTCTGGAAAATCTAGTATCTCATGTCCGATTTGATCGGCATCAATTATCTTTACAGATCGCAAAGTTTTGACTTTATTGGCTACCGCACTTTTGCCAGACCCGATCCCTCCGATCAGTGCAATTGTGGGAATGAATGTATGACAAGACACAAGATGGTTAAAACAACTTGCATTGGTGGAAAATGGTTTTCTTACACATTCCTTCGCAACAGAAACTTACCACACAGGAGGTTTATGATTGCTGAATCCCTTAGCAACTGGTAGATGAGACACATGGGCGTGCATTAATATCGTTACCGATAGCATGCTGGTTGTCAACAAAAAAAAGGAAACTTCGCTATTTTCCCCTTAAAATTGTACTTTTCCATGTGACGACTCTGACTCAAATATCAGGGGCGATTGATCTATCATAGAGAGGGGGCGAATTTCTGCTATAATCATCACAGGTTCAGGCCTGGGAGACCTCCAGCGGAGTCTGTTCGAGCCAGTTTGAACCGGATGAGATATCGACAATCAGCGGGACATCCAGTTCCATTGCCGACTCCATCTCTTCGCGGACCAGATGACTCAGCGAGACCAGTTCGGCAACCGGGACTTCAAACACGAGTTCGTCATGAATCTGCATCAACAGGCGGCCTGGATGTTGCTCCTGTTTCAATCGTTCACTCAAATTGATCATGGCCTGCTTAATCAGGTCAGCTGCCGATCCCTGAATCACGGTATTGATGGCGGTTCGTTCGGGCATGTTCAGTTGCTTCTGGAGACCAGTTCGCACTCCCTGGATATCCCGTTTTCGGCCACAGATCGTCCGCACAAAATGATTCTTCGCACAGTCTTCCAGAATCTGATCGAGGAATTCTCGAACGCCGCTATAACGATCAAAATAATCGTCGATAAAACCAGCTGCTTCGGATTGCGGGATGCCGATTGCTTCTGATAATCCAAACGGGCTTTGTCCATAGATCACACCAAAGTTGACCGCTTTGGCGGTGCGGCGCATGTCGCTGTCGACGTCGTCGTGGGAGACGCGAAAGATGTCAGACGCGACCGCAGTATGAATGTCGGCACCTTCACGGAATGCCTGGCTGAGCGCTTCGTCCTGACTTAGATGCGCCAGAACCCGTAATTCGATTTGCGAATAATCAGCACACAGCAGTCGCCAGTCTTCGTTTTCCGGAATAAAGGCTTTGCGGATCTGGCGACCTTCTTCCGTGCGAATCGGAATGTTCTGCAGGTTGGGATCACTGGAACTTAATCGGCCTGTCGCAGCGACTACCTGATTGAAGCTGGCATGAATCCGCCCCGTTTCCGGATTAACGAGATCGGGCAGGGCATCCAGGTAAGTGCTTTTCAGTTTCGATAGATGTCGATGCTCAGTAATCTTAGCCGGCAGTTCATGCAACGGCGCTAACTTCTCGAGAACACTCTGGTCAGTGCTGGGGCCGGTTTTCGTTTTCTTGAAGACAGGCAGATTCAGCTCTTCAAACAAAACCGTGCGCAGTTGCAGCGGCGAAGCGATGTTGAATTCATGGCCGGCAATTTCATAGATCTCGCCAATCAGTTCGGTCAGACGCTCCTGAAGCTGCTCGCTTTGCTGCTTTAACTCGGCCTTATCTATTTTGATGCCTGTGAATTCCATCTCTGCCAGAATTGGAATCAATGGGCGTTCGAGGTCCCAGTAGAGATCCCACAGACCTTCATGCTTGAGTTCTTCTTTTAGTATGCGCGAAAGCTGCCAGGCGATATCGGCGTCTTCCACCGCATATTCGGCTACTTTTTCGACATCGACTTCAAACATTTTTTTCTGCTGTTTTCCCGAACCGATCAAATCCGAGATTGGGATCATCGTATGTTGTAGATAGCGTTCGGAGAGTTTATCCAAGCTGTGTCCGCGCTCCCCGGCACTGAGCAGATAACTGGCGACCATCGGGTCAATGCTGACTCCCTGCAGAAATACGCCCACGCGCATCAGCACGACCATGTCGTATTTGATGTTCTGGTTCGTAATCTGAATTTCCGGGTCTTCCAGGAGTGGTTTCAGATGTTCGAGAACATATGCTGGATCAAGGGCTTTTTGACCAGCGGGGCCTTCTACGGGAATGTAATAGCCCTGGTTTTTCTGCCAACTGATGGCCCAGCCCACAATTTCGGCCTCGGCTGGTTTTAAGCCGGTCGTTTCCAAGTCGACGCAAAATTCATCCTGCTGCTTCAGCAATGCCAGGAATTTTTCGAATGCCGGTTTGGTATCAACCGTTTCCTGAACTCGTTCTTCGGCAACCTGCGGTTCGCTCTTGTGTGTGAAATCTTCCTTCATTTCATCGGCGAAGCGGCGGAATCCAAATTCGAGAAACAGCTCGCGCAATCGCTCTCGATCGGGGTGTGTTAAGCGCGAGTCTTCCCAGTCGACTTCCAGATCCAGATCGGTATTCAGAGTGACCAGTTCGCGCGACATGCGAGCCTGATCGGCGAATTCCTTCAGATTTTTCTGCAGTTTGGGGCCTTTCGCCTGATCGGCGTTGGCAAGTACTTCTTCCAGCGAGCCGAACTGCTCAATCAAAGTCTGTGCTTTTTTCGGGCCGACCAGAGGAACGCCCGGGATATTATCGACGCTGTCTCCCACCAACGATTGAAAATCAATCACCTGATCCGGGCGAACGCCCCAATCCTCTTCGACCGCTTTGGCGTCCATGAACTTGTCTTTACGAATATTATAGAGCTTCACAGCCTCGTTGATCAGCTGGCGGGCATCTTTATCATTGGTCACAATGACCGTTTCAATCCCCTTTTCCTTCGCCTGGCGGGCGATGGTGGCAAAGACGTCATCGGCTTCCCAGCCCGGACAATCGATGACAGGCACCTGAAATCCCTTGACCACATCCATGATATGCGGAATCTGAGGCTTGAGATCTTCGGGCATTTCACTGCGGTTTGCCTTATATTCCGGATAGATCTCGTTTCTCGTTCCCGGCCCGCTCGAATCCATGGCGAAGATCAGATAATCGGGCGAATGGGTTTTAATGATATTAAGGATATCGCGAGTGATACCAAATATCGCATTGGTGGGCTGACCAGTAGGGCTGGCCATGTTGGCCGGTACAGCATGAAAAACCTGAAATACCAGAGAAAACGTATCAATGATGTAAAGTGTTTCTTTCATAAAGATTTAGCTTTACCTGAAATTCTGAAAAGAGATAGCCGAAATTGAAAACATGCGGAGGCTAACACCACAGTTTGTCTGCAGGATCAGGCTCATTATTGAAGAGACAGGCCTTGATCGCCATCGACAGGCAAGTCGAACTCAAAACTCGTTGAAATCTTTTATCAGTGACGGCTGCTTTGGTCGTATGACTGATAGTTTGTGTACTTTTCTGGAGAGGTCAACCCTGCCAGCGATTGTAAAACCAATTGACAGCACTCGATATAGAATGAGAAAGCTTCTTGACACTGCTTTTTCAGCATTTAAAATGGATTACAAGGCAGGATGCTGGTTCTTCAGAATTTTCAGATTCATTTCATCTGTCTTTCCTGTAGTGAATCAAGGCTGATCCAGAGCGACCCTAAACTGGTTTTACACATCAGACGATTACCGTCACGGTGCAATCCGCACCTGATTGTCACTTAAAAATCCTTAAGGTTTAAAAACATGGCTGCCAGTAAACCAACTGCTGTTCACTTTTCTCTCATCTTCTTTGTCATGACCACATTGATTGGTGGCGTTGCCGCTTATCTGGGTTATAAAGATCTGGCAGAAGCGAATGTAAAGTTGGATCAGGCCCAGAAGGACTCGCAGCGGGATGGTGCCGCAGTCCGCAAGCTGGACGAAGAACTACAGGCCCTTAAAAAATTGCTCGGCAATGAGCAGGATGATATCGGATTGGATAACAAAACTCCGAATACCGTAATTGGTGCAACGGAGCTGGATATCAAGACCCATGCTGCTGTGCTGGCTGAACCAACCATTAAGAACACACTGATCAAGTTGTCTGGTCAGCTGAATCAGACCAAAAGCCAACTCGCTCAGGAACAGACCGCTAAAAATGAACTGGAAGCAAGATTCCTGGCCTTAAAGGGAGAGTTGGACAAAGTCGTCGATGAACACAAAAAGGCCCGCGACAGTTCTGAAAAAGATTTAGCGGATACACAGAAAATCAAAGAAGAAGAAGTTTCTGCCAAGGATCAGCAAATTGCGGCTCTCCAGAAAGAAAACGAAGAGATCCTGATCGAATTGGATCAATTGCGTGAAACAGACGCGAAGAAGATTAAAGATCTCGAAAACAAAAATAATCGCTATGCCGGTCTGGTTGATACACTTCGCAGCCGCCTGGATCAGGTGCA
Organism: Gimesia alba; assembly: GCF_007744675.1. Classification (NCBI taxonomy): domain Bacteria; kingdom Pseudomonadati; phylum Planctomycetota; class Planctomycetia; order Planctomycetales; family Planctomycetaceae; genus Gimesia; species Gimesia alba. The sequence continues at coordinate 5,131,199 of NZ_CP036269.1, read as the reverse complement.
GAAAGTCAGCTTCGAAAAGCCAGATGGTGTCGTCCGTACGGTTGATAACAGCACGGGCGTCGTCTGGATCAACCTGGGAGAAGCCGATCGTCTTCCCAAGCGGATGACTTTCAGCGTCTATCGCAAAGCGCATCAGGGAATTGGTCGTGGTGAAGAGGATATCATCGGTGCCATTGAAGTGACCAAAATTCTTGGTCCCCATCTTTCTGAAGCTCGGATTGTTGGCGATGACATTTACCAGCCCATCAGCCCCGGCGACCCAATTTATACGCCTCTTTGGGGAGTCGGCCGACCAGAAACTTTTGCCATCTCAGGCATCATCGATTTGGATGGAGACGGAAAATCGGACATGGATCTGCTGCGTGGCATCATTGAAAATGCCAACGCCAAGATCGACAACGAAGTTACAGAAAACGGGGAACGGCTCGGAAATGGTTTGACCGTTCATACCAAATTCCTCGTGATCGGTGAGACTCCTGATGTAGACTCCGCAAAGACTGATGAACAACGTGACAAAATGCTGGAGCTGATCTCTAAGATGAAAGAAATTCGCGAAGAAGCCCGTCTGAAGGCGGTTCGCGTGATTGGAATTAACGACTTTTTGAGCTATATCGGATACAAGCCACAGCGTCGTCTGTTTGTGCCCGGTTCTGGTGTGCCTTCCAAAATTAAGTTAGGTGCCAAGAAAACGGGTGTGAATGCCTCCTCTTCAGGGGCTGTTTCACAGGTCTTCACTCGTAGCAAGCGTCTCAAACAGCAGACGTCTTCAGGCCAGACAAGTAAGGCATTTGGAAACAACAAATAATAACGAAATCGAAAAACAAAAAACCGCGGTCGTGATTCACGACCGCGGTTTTTTTATGGTCTGGTCAAAACAGCAAACAGCAGAAGTTAAACCTTCTGTTGTTTGTGCTTATGCTTGCCTTTAAAGCGTTTTCGTTTGGCTGAGGCGCCTGCCTGTTCGAATCGTGAAATTCGTAACTGCTGGCCAGAGACCCAGACGGTTTTCAAAGATTGGAAGATATCCCGAGGCATGCCTTCCGGCAGATCAACCGTACTGTAGTCGTCAAAGATATTGATCCGGCCGATATATTGGCTGTCCAGTTCAGCCTCATTGGCAATCGCACCGACAATATTGCCCGGTTTGACTCCATGACTGTGACCGACCTGAATGCGAAAACGTTCCATGCCTTCTTCAGGGGCATCTTCGAGCTTTCGGTTGCGGGGACGTTCTTTGTCTTTCTGGAAACGACGTTCGGGACGCTCGGAGCGAGAATGGTCTCTTCCTGGCCCAGATGATGTTTCCCGTTGTTTTCGAGGAGGAGCCTCGGTTAAGAACAGAGGACGTTTTCCCTGATACATGCAAGCCAACGCGGCTGCGATTTGAAGTTCCGAGCTGCCTGATTCGGCCTGATGTTCGGCCAGCAGTTTTTGGAACAGTTCGAAATCGGGCCCTTTCATGGCTTTCGTGATCGATTCTTTGAAACGCTCTTGGCGGCGTTCATTGATTTTGCTGATCGCTGGCAGATCCATGCGTTCAATTTTATGCTTGATGGCACGTTCGATGCTCTGCAGTGATCGTGTTTCACGAGGAGAAACGAAGGTGATTGCTTCACCCGTGCGACCTGCACGACCCGTACGACCGATACGATGCACATAAGCTTCTGAGTCGCCTGGTAAATCGTAATTGATCACGTGGCTGATGCGATTCACGTCTAACCCACGGGCTGCAACATCGGTTGCGATGACAATATTCACATGCCCGGCTTTGAGCCGACCTACAGTTCGCTCTCGTTGTTTCTGGGGGATATCGCCATTTAAAGGAGCAGCGAGGAATCCGCGCGACTCCAGTTTTTCAGACAATTCCGTGGTAATTGTTTTGGTTCGTACAAAGATGAGTACGCCGTCAATTTCTTCCGCTTCCAGAATGCGGGTCAAAGCATCCAGCTTATGATGGCCTTTCGCCAGCCAGTACCGTTGATTAATGGTATCAGCGGTTCTGGTTTTGACTTTGACGGTGATTTCTTCTGGCGATTGCAGATAGGTCACTGCAATCCGCCGGATGGCTTCGGGCATGGTCGCCGAAAACAGTGTGGTTTGATGATTATCCGGTGTCTGTTCCAGTATCCATTCCACATCATCAATAAAGCCCATTCGTAGCATTTCGTCGGCTTCATCCAGCACGAGACAACGCAAGTTGTCCATTTTGAGTGTGCCGCGACGCATATGGTCCATTACACGGCCGGGGGTTCCCACTACGACGTGGACCCCTCGTTTTAAAGGCTGTAACTGGCTTTTGAAGTCAGCGCCGCCGTAGATCGGAAGGACCTGCAGGCCTTTCAGTTTCGAGCCATATTGCTTAAATGATTCGGAGACCTGAATTGCCAGTTCCCGCGTGGGGGCGAGCACTAATACCTGTGGTGCTTTGACATCCAGATCGATTTTCGAGAGTAAAGGGAGTGCAAAAGCAGCGGTTTTCCCTGTACCAGTCTGGGCCTGACCAACGAGATCACGTCCTTCCAGTAAGTAGGGAATCGTCTGTGCCTGAATCGGAGTCGGGGTCTGGTATCCCAGCTCTTCCAGCGAGTCCAGAACGGGCTGACAGAGTGCTAAATCCGTAAATTTTGCCTGTGATGGGGCATCCGTTGACATACGTTGAACCTTTCGACGAACCTTCAGCCGGGAGGCTGGGCGTATACGTCGTGTTAAAAATAGAAATTGCTCGTGCGAAAAAAAGATACAGGTGAGAGTCGGCCATTCCGGACTCAGGGATTCATTTTCAGGTTATGACCTGAAAAGAGCTCTCCTCGAAGCTCTGCTTCGTATCACCCAACTGCTACCCTCAATCGCGGAATCCCGATCAGGGAATTCGGCAAAAAGTAGCCAAAACAACACGAAAAGAACCGCAAACAGCGTATTCTTTATAAAAGAGATTCTGGAGATCAGTCAAAATTAAATCAGGGATTCTTCCTGTGAACCTGATATTTTTTGACTACTCAACATCGGGAATTATACCAATGACCCGGTTTCATTGCACGTCCCCTTTTCAGTATTTCGAATAATATCTGATTTCACAGGCGGTTCTTCAGAAAAATATGACAAATTCGTTCCGATCTCTTAAGACCGATTCAAGTTTTCATCTACAATACCAGCAGACTCGATCATAGGCCCTTCCCCAACGGAGTTTTAACATGGATTCACTGGACCGCCCTGCAGAGAACAACACGAATCAGGAAGAGGCATTACTCTGGCTGGAAGAGATTGAAGGCGAGCAGGCTCTAGACTGGGTCAGGCAGCAGAATGACACCACCTTGAAAGCCCTGACCAGTGATCCCCGATATCAAGCGTATGAGCAGGAAGCCTTGCAGATTCTGACCGCCTCCGATCGTATTACTTATGGCACACTACGTGGTGAGTATGTCTATAACTTCTGGCGGGATAAGGAACACGTACGGGGCATCTGGCGGCGAACGAGTCTCGCAAAATTCAGAAGCAAACAGCGAGACTGGGAAACTCTGCTGGATATTGACCAACTGGCAAAAGACGAAAACGAGAACTGGATTTATAAAGGCGTCGATTGCCTGGCCCCTGACTACGATCGCTGCATCATTGAGCTTGCCCCGGGGGGCACCGATACTGCCGTCTATCGAGAGTTTGATGTTCCTTCTCAGTCATTTGTCAAAGAGGGTTTCGAAGTACCACTTGCAAAAACCAATCTTTGCTGGGAGAACCGGGATCATCTCTTGATCGCCACCGATTGGGGGGAAGGGAGTATGAATACCTCCGGCTATGCCCGCATCCTCAAACGTTGGAAGCGAGGGACACCTCTCTCAGCAGCCAAAACACTGCTGGAAACAGGCATGGAGGAAACCTTTATTTATCCCATCGATCTCCACCACGGCGAACGGCAGGTCTGTTTCGTCTTGCGCGGACACGATTTTTATCATTTCAGTTTCTACCTGGTTTTAGAGACAGGGGAATTGAAACAACTGCCACTTCCCAAGAAGGCCAGCATATCGGGGCTGTTTCAGGATCAGGTGCTGATTGAATTGAAAGAAGAATGGCGCGGCTATCAGCCTGGCGCTCTGGTCAGTTTTTCGTTAACCGATTTTCAACAGACAGGCGAGATTAATCAGGTCCTGCCTCTATTTGATCCGGGCGAGGTGGGCACCGTTTCACAGGTCCGGTGTTCCAAAGATGCAGTCTACATTACCGGGATCGAACATGTTTCGAGCCAGATTCGGGAATTTACATTCAATGAAAACAAATGGCAGGGACGATTGATTCCCTGGGGAGAGAACGATGTCATCTCCATTCACTCTTCTGACAGTAACAGCAATCATCTGCTGATGTCCCGCGACGGTTTTCTGCAACCAAGTACGCTGTATTACGTCGATTTTTCAAAAGAAGTCGAGGAACCAATTCAATCAACTCCCGCACGATTCGATACCAGTGGTTTGAAGGTCGAGAAAAATTTTGCCATCAGCAAGGACGGAACCGACGTCCCGTATTTCATTGTCTACCGGGAAGATATCAAGCTCGATCATTCGACTCCGGTACTACAGTATGGCTACGGCGGCTTTGAGATTTCGATTCTGCCCCATTACAGCCCGCTGTTAGGGAAACTCTGGCTGGAAAAAGGGGGGGCGTATGTGCTGGCCAACATTCGAGGCGGCGGTGAATATGGTCCCCGCTGGCATGATTCTGCTCTCTTGGAAAATCGTCAGCGTGCGTTTGATGATTTTTACGCGGTTGCCGAAGCGGTCCAGAGTCGCGGCTTCAGTGCCCCCAAGCATTATGGCGCCATGGGCCGCAGTAATGGTGGGCTGTTGATGGGAGTCGCATTTACGCAACGCCCGGAACTGTTCAACGCCATCGTTTGTGGCGTGCCTTTGCTCGACATGAAGCGTTTTAACAAGCTTCTGGCTGGTGCCAGCTGGATGGCGGAATACGGAAACCCCGATCTGCCCGAACAGTGGGCCTATCTGCAGAAGTACTCGCCTCTGCAGAATTTGAAAGAGGGGCAAGCTTATCCCAAGGTCTATTTCTTTACCTCGACCAAAGATGATCGCGTGCATCCGGGGCATGCCCGTAAAATGGCTGCCCGCATGGAACAGATGGGCTACGATTTTTATTATTATGAGAATATCGAAGGGGGCCACAAAGGAACCGCAAACCAGAAGCAGGAAGCGATGCTCAGTTCGCTGGAGTATCTGTATTTAATGCAACAGCTCGCTTAGCGAAGTGGTTTCAAGCAATTGCGATCAGAGCCCTTTGATTGACAGCGGCCGTTGAAATTGTTCAGATGAAGAGGAACGAAAAGACGTCTTGCTCGCTGCTCGTTCCTGAAAAATCATGACGCCCTGTCTTGCAACTGATTAGAGGATCTTCAATGTATCGCCGCCTGTTTTCTTTCTTGGTCGTAGTTTGTTTGCTTGCTCTGTTTTCTCTTAGTCCGATTTCTGCAAAAGAAAAGCAGACACGACAACGCCCGAATATTTTGCTGATCACAGCCGACAATCTGGGTTACGGCGACCTGGGATGCTACGGCAATCCCGTGATGAAGACGCCGCAATTGGACAAGTTAGCAAAGCAGGGGGTCAAACTGACCGATTTTTATACCGCCTCGCCGACATGTACGGTTTCCCGGGCCACCTTGATGACCGGCCGCTATCCGCAACGCATCGGACTGAATCACCAGTTAAGCGCGGATGAAAATTACGCGGATGGCTTGAGGCAGAGTGAATTGCTGATCCCGAGTTACCTGAAAAAACAGGGTTATCGCACGGCTTGCTTTGGGAAATGGAATATCGGTTTTTCACCCGGCAGTCGCCCGACAGAGCGGGGCTTTGATGAGTTCTTCGGTTTCGCAGCCGGTAATATTGACTATTATCATCATTACTACGCCGGTCGGCACGATTTGTGGCGCGGCTTAAAAGAAGTCTTCGTGGAAGGGTATTCAACCGATTTATTCGCCGACGAAGCTTGCAACTTCATTGCCGCCAATCGTCAGCGACCATTTTTCATCTACCTCCCCTTCAATGCCCCCCATTTTCCCAGCAAACGGAATAAGCAGCCGGGACAAGGGAATGAATGGCAAGCGCCCGATAGTGCATTTGCCGCCTACGGCTATTCGCCGCAAACGAAAAATCCGCAGGAACGCTACCGCGCCGTTGTCACTGCACTCGATACTGCCATCGGTCGGGTTCTGAAACAGCTGGAACAAAGCGGGCTCAGCGAAAATACGATTGTGATCTGGTACTCGGACAATGGCGCGTTCATGCTCAAGGATCGGGGCCTGGAAGTCGCCAGTAATAAACCGTTGCGCGATGGAGGCGTGACCTTATGGGAAGGGGGAATTCGCGTTCCTGCAATCGTACGCTATCCAAGTCATATCAAAGCGGGAACGGTGAATGACGCCCCGCTGATCAGCCTGGATATTCTGCCGACGTTGGTCTCACTGACAGGGGGCACGCTTCCTACCGACCGGAAACTGGATGGACAGAATATGCTTCCCGTACTCGAAGCACCAGAAACCGCGACGCCCCGCATGTTCTTTTTTCAGTATCGCAACTATAGCGCCGTACGCAGAGGCAAGTGGAAACTGTTACGAACAAAACCGAAACAGTCATTCATGCTTTTTGATCTTGAGCAGGATCTGGGCGAAACGAACAATGTCGCCGCAAAGTACCCGCAGATCGTGACGGAACTATCGCAGGCGTATCAAGAGTGGGAGCGCGAAGCAACAACAAAATAAAACGGGTACCGGCTTTCTAAAAGCCGCGGATTACATCAGTGGCTCATCGCTGTTTTCGTTATCATGATTTAACGATTCTTCAAACAGCACCTGTCGTTCGGAAAAGCCTTCGTCCAGCGTATGCCAGTGAGATACTTCTTCCTCTCCCAGTTTCCAGCAAAGATAGATTTCTTTGCCATCACGCAGGGCAGGGAAGTTCACCACGCCCAGAGCCGGGTCTTCCAGTTCGACACCCAGTTCCAACAACTCGGTGACATAGGCTTTGAGTTGTTCCATATCGTTTTCGATATCAACCTCAGCCTGGAGCAGTTCTTCGCTGTAAGCAGACTCTTCGTCACGGGCGGACGCACCAGGCAAGCGTTTGATTTCGGTGATGCGTTCCTGGCGATCATGCAGGTTTTGATATAACTCGACGATGTCTTTGACGATCGCCTGCACGAGTGGTAAACGAAGATTGGCCTCTTCAGGTGTGAAAATCAGCTTGCGTTGTGCTTCAGCATTCATGATGAGACCTTTATTTCTTAATCACAGAAAACAATCACTTAAGTAGCGAGATTGCTCTTTTGAGTGTTCCTGTTTGAATTGTCATAGTTTTGAAGAATTATAAGAGGATGTTCAGATTCGGCAAGTCAACACAAACGAAGAGACGTGTATTTTCCCATGACCTGACAGAAATCCTAAATATTCATTCTCCTTATATTTTACTGGTAAACTCGATGAGATGTTTGAGTTTTTCGAATACTTTTCCTGCATCGATCAATTCAGAGGCTTTTTGAACAGCTTGCTCCAGATTTGAAGCCTTTTCCGCTGCCAATAAGGCAGCTGCGGCATTGGCCACGACCATATCGCGTGCTGCTCCCTGTTCACCATGAAAGACATCCAGAATGATCTGAGCACTTTGCTCTGAGGACTTGACGACTAACTGACTTACGTCACATTCCGATAATCCGAAATCAGCGGCTGTCCATTCAAATTGACGTAATTCGGAGCCGGTAATTTCATAAACTGTTGTTTTTCCCCAGAGGCTGATCTCATCCAGTTCTCCGTTCCCACAGACAACCAATGCATGTTTTCGACCTAATTTTAATAAGGCTTGAGCTATTTTTTCGGCCGCCTGTCCCGAGTTTGCACCTAATAACTGGTATTCCGCACTCGCTGGATTCGTTAAAGGCCCGAGGTAATTGAAGATGGTGCGAATTCCCAGTTCCCGGCGCACGGGGGCCACATACTTCATCGCCGAATGTAACAGGGGGGCAAAACAGAAGCCAATTCCTGTTGTTTCCAGACATTGACCTATTTGTTCAGGTGTTAGGTCGAGTCGGACCCCTAATGCTTCCAGCACGTCAGAAGAACCACTGGAACTGGAGACACTCCGGTTACCGTGCTTCGCGACGGGAATCCCGGCTGCGGCCGCTACGATCGCGACGGCGGTACTGATATTGAACGTATGGAGTTGATCTCCTCCCGTTCCACACGTATCCAGCAATCCGGTTGTCTGAGTGGGAATCGCTAGAGCCCGTTCATGCATTGCCCGCGCTGCACCGACCAGTTCGTCAGAGGTTTCCCCTTTCATCCGCAATGCCGTCAAAAGTGCCGCGATTTGCACTTCGCTGCATTCACCACGCATGATGGAAGCGATCGCCTCGTACGCTGCCTCACTCTCCAGGCTTTCGCCTTGAAGTAATCGATCCAGGGTTTCTTTTAAAACTGTCGACATCTACGAAAATCCAAAGACTCAAAAGCGGTTTATCTGGTAACAGACAAAAATTATAACAAGATCACAGACAAGATTCAGCCAACGTTTACTGGTTATATACAGGAAGTTAATTTTATTTAAACATCGTCCCAATCTCATTTTCCAGACTTGAATCACTCATAAGTTTCCTGTCATACTTGTCGGTACTGATTGCAGATTGGTACAATCCAACCTCGTACGACGTTCGATTCCACACTGATCCTCCCGCCTTCAGAGGATCATTCTGATAACTTCGAAGAACCTCAGGAGACTCCCATGAAGCGAAGCCGTTTTTTACTCTGCCTCATGTTCCTTTTCAGTTCGCTGACGACACTTCAGGCATATGACGTTAAGCAAGACATTGCCCAAATCAAACTGGTTCAAAAAGAAGGTCAGGGAAATCTTGCTGCCTCCAAAGCTGTGAAGCAACTATCCCAGGCGGACGCGTCGGCTTTGATTCCGATTCTGAACAGCTTTGAAGGAGCCAATCCGCTGGCCGTCAACTGGCTGCGTGGTGCATTTGAAACCATCGCGGCCAACGCCATCAAGCAGAACAAACTTCCCGTCGACCAGCTGGAAAAATTCATTCTGGACAAATCTAAGAATCCGCGGGCACGACGTCTGGCTTATGAAACTCTGATCAAAGTTGATCCCAAAGCCGAAGATCGGTTGATCCCCGGCATGATCAATGATCCCAGTGTCACACTCCGCCGCGACGCTGTGCAACGCTTGATCGACGAAGCCAAAAGTCTGGAGAAAGCCAGCAAGAAGGATCAGGCCAAAAAAGTCTATCAGCAGGCACTCAGTGGTGCGACCGATGATGACCAGGTCAAAGCCATTGTGAAACCCTTACGAACGCTGGGCCAGAAAATTGATCTGCAGAAACACTTTGGTTTTCTGTCTGACTGGATGATTGTCGGCCCGTTCGATAATAGCGACAAAAAAGGCTATGACACGGTTTACGCACCAGAAGAAAAAATCGATCTCACATCAAAGTTCGAAGGGAAAGAGGGTAAGGTCGAATGGAAGTCGGTAAATACCGAAGACGATTATGGCATCTTTGACATTGCCAAGTCGATTTCTCCCTACAAGGGGGCTGTGATGTACTGCACCGCTGATTTCTATAGCCCGGAAGAACAATCGCTGGAGATTCGTCTGGGCACGCCCAACGCCTGGAAAATTTGGGTGAACGGCAAGTTACTGTTTGCCCGCAACGAATATCACCGCGGAATGGTGCTGGATCAATACAGTGTACCTGTGACATTTAAACCCGGCAAGAATGTGATCCTGCTCAAGCTCTGTCAGAACGAGCAAACCGAAAGCTGGGCACAGCGCTATCAGTTTCAGCTCCGCATTGCGCGTCCTTCGGGAACGGGTGTGCTTTCACAAAAGCCCGAGTCAACCACTCAACTCAGTCCGTAACGTGCGTTCTCATTCCCAAATCATAGTTTGATACGCTTCTTTCCTGAAAAGGATGAACTGATGAAAAACGAATCTCTTAAATTACTGCTGCCCCTGATCGCCGTTGGTTTGTGTTGTGGAGCCGACTGGCCTCAGTTTCGCGGGCCGTTAACGAATAATGTGGCCACGTCCGATGCACCCCCTTCAAAAGTGGATCAGGAAAGCATTGCCTGGACTGCCGACCTGGAAGGACGTGGGGCTTCAGGTCCCATCATCGTTGGCGATAAGGTGTTTATCACCAGTACGACGGGATTCAAGCAGGATCAGCTGCACGTCATGTGTTTTGATGTCAAAACAGGGAAACGTCTCTGGGAACGTCAGTTCTGGGCGACAGGGCGTACACAGTGCCATTCGAAAATGTGTGTCGCAACGCCGACGCCGGCCAGCGATGGTAAGCGAATCTTTGCGACCTTCTCCAGTAACGACGTCGTGTGCCTCGATCTGGATGGCAATCTACTCTGGATTCGTGGGCTGTCTCACGATTTCCCCAATGCCAGTAACAGTCTGGGAATGGCTTCATCACCCGTTGTCGTCGGGGAAACGTTAATCGTACCCGTCGAGAATGATGATGATTCCTTCACAACAGGCCTGGATGTCAAAACCGGTATCGCCCGCTGGAAAATCAAACGTCCGCGCGTCGCCAACTGGACTTCGCCCGCGATTCTGAAGGCAGCAGGTGATGGCGAAACGTTGGTATTGCTGCAGTCGAATGATGGCGTCGATGCCATCTATCCTGAAACGGGCGAAACCGCCTGGAAGTACGAAGAGGGCGCCGGTCGTATTCCCTCAACCACAGTCGGGGATAATGTGCTGTATGTTCCTTCTAAAGGATTGACCGCGTTGGCCCCCGGTTCCAGTAGCGAGCCTCCTAAAGTACTCTGGTCGGAACAGAAACTGTCTCCCTCTACCGCCAGTCCGCTCTTTTATCAAAAGCGGGTCTATACAGTGAATCGCGCGGGGGTTTTGACCTGTGCGAATCCGGAAAATGGCGATGTCGTCTGGAGACTGCGTTTAAAAGGCCCTTTCAGTGCAACACCGATTGCCGCCGCCAATCATCTGTATCTGGTCAGTGAAAAAGGGTTATTGCAGGTCGTGCAATTAGGAGAAGAGAAGGGGGAACTCACCGGGGAAATCGATCTGAAAGAAACGATTCTGGCAACACCGGCAATTGCAGACAACTCGCTCTTTCTTCGTAGTGACAAACATCTCTGGAAAATCTCTTCCAAATAAAAGGCTGCTCACGTTTCGCGTCAATTATGACTGAGTAAAGGACTGATTTGTGTCACAATTGCTGGCTGTCGGGTTAGGAGGCTTTGTCGGTGCCATCGCGCGCTACAGCATCTCGGAATTCATGTGGAGGAAATATCCGGGGTTTCCGGCAGGAACGTTTCTCGTGAATGCCACCGGTTGTCTGTTGATTGGAATTCTGATGGCGATCGTCACGCATAAACAACTGCATCCTTCATTGGCCGTGCATGAGCATGCGAGTCTATTTTTGATCTCCGGTTTTCTGGGTTCACTGACCACCTTCTCGACTTTCGGCCATGAAACGGTCAGTTTGCTCAGGAATTCCGAACTGCATCACGCGCTGTTCAATGTCACCGGAAATCTGGTCGTCGGCTTCTTTGCAGTCTGGTTGGGCTGGGCTTCGGTCATGTTCTGGCTCGAAAAGTAATTCGAGTTATTTCCCTCCAAAAAGCTTCAGATATCAGACTTTGCTGATCCCTTTTCTTATTCCGGTGCACATTCTGTACTGGCATATGGGGAATTTGTGAATGTTAAGATTTTCTGGTTATAACGATTAAGGAGAACGTTTATACGGGCCGATAAAACATCCTAACAGGGGGGATTCTGCCTGACCTTATCAGGCGGGCAGAATTTTTTTTCATCCCTCAATTTCAGGTTAAAAGCGGAGTTCGCCTCAACATGTCTTATTGGCTTCGATCTCTGCGATTTCTTGCGAGTGCGCTCAGTAGCGCCTCTTCTCCCCGGCAGTTGGCCCTCGGCTTCAGTATGGGAATGGTCATTGGTCTGGTACCTAAAGAGAATTTGATTGCGGTAGTTCTGCTGTTCATTCTCGCCAGTTCTAAAGTCAATCTTTGCTCGGCTTCCCTGTCGACAATTCTGTTCTCCTGGCTTTCTTTACTGTTCGATCCGTTAAGTCATCTGATCGGTCGTAGCGTTCTGCTGGCATCCCCATTTCAGAATTTCTGGCAGTCAGTTTATGAACTGCCCCTGGCACCCTGGACTGATTTCAACAATACCATCGTGATGGGCAGTCTGATTCTGGGACTGTTGCTGTTTTATCCGATGTTTCATTTCTCAAAACCTCAGTTTGAAAAATACACGCCGCTGGTGGCAGCGAAATTAAAAAAATATTGGATCGTGAAAATACTCTGGGGAACGGAAGTCGGTACGATTGTCGGGGAAGTCTCATGAAGTGGAATTACCTGCTCCCTCGATTTACGCTGGCTGCCATTCTCTGGGTCTTTTTTGCCTTCGCCTTTGATCCATTGATTCGGACCGGCTTGGTCCAGATGGGAGAATCGCTAACCGGTACGAAAGTAGAAATGGTGAGCCTCCAGACAGGCTTCTTTCCTCCTTCCATCAAGGCCGGCCCGATTGCGATTGCCAGCCGCAAGGATAAAAGCTATCTGGCGACCTTCGATCAAGTCGAACTGAAACTATCCGGTAAACCTCTGTTGCACCGAAATCTGATTGTTGAAGAAGCAACCATCTCCGGGATGGAGTTTGATACGCCCCGTACAGCAACCGATGAACTTTCGGAGAATGATTCCAGTCATCCCGGTAACAGTTTCTTTTTAGATTCCCGTCGCTTTCGTGAAAAATCAAAAGAGTTAGGGAAATCCTGGCTGAGTATTTTAAAAGACTCGGCTGCCGAGCAGCTCGACCCGAATCGTCTGCAGACCGTGCGTGTTTCGAAGACGATTCAGCAGGAATGGAAGCAGCGATTTGACCAATATGAAACGCGTCTGAAGCAGGTGAAATTGGAGATTGATTCCGTCGAGAACAAAGTAAAGACGGCGGATGGCAAGACGATTGATAAAATCAAAACCTATGCCGAGTCGGCTGAGCGAGTCGACTTGCTGGTCAGAGAAGGCAAGCAGATTCGTAGTGAACTGAATGCTCTCCCTCAAATTGCACAACAGGATTATTTGCGAATTGAGCGGGCCAAGGAACAGGATCTGGCGAACCTCGATCAACTGGTGGATTCTGTCTCACCGGACCCGCAGAAAATTTTGCACGCATTGATCGGCGAGGAATTGTCTCAGCAGTTGGAACAGATTTCCGGTTGGTCAGGCATGATTTTTGAAACTGTCAAAACGCTACGGGACGAACAGGAACCGGAACGGATGCAAGGCGAATGGATTGATTTTCGTCGAGACACAGAGCTGCCGAAGATTCTGTTCAAGAAAATCCGCTTAAGCGGAAACGCTCGCGTCGATCAGCAGAAGTATCCCTTCGTCGGACTGATCAAAGAGCTTTCATCCTCTCCTTCCCTGTACCGGCAACCGATTCATCTCCAGGCCCAGGTCGAAGCAGACGCCGAGATCAAATTCGCCGGAGATCTCAAATTTTATGAAGCGGATCCCACACACGAGTTTGTCGTTCTGTTTCAATTGCCGCACCAGAAAAAAATCAAGCTCGAAGATTCCGACAAGCTGTCACTGTCTTTAATTGCTGACCAGACCGAATGCAAATCTTACGTCACGTTAAGAGAGCGTGAGTTTCAATGCCGCCTTGAATTCAATCAGAGCCCGGTTCGGTTTGAAGTCGCTACATCTGAGTCCGGGAATCAGGTCATGGCGGGCATCGTGCAGCAGACACTAGCGTCGATTGACACTATTTCCGCGACCCTGCATTGCTCCGGTTCGTATGAGCGACCGGAAGTCAGGCTGGAATCGGAACTGGGAGAGAAAATCGCCCAGGGTTTGAAGCTTGCGTTCCAATCACAATTAGTGAAACAAAAACAGAACATGGCTCAGCAGATTGAGCGACTCGCGGGACAGGAACGGGAGCAACTCGTTCAAGCATTGAATCGCCAGTATTCCGACGTCATTGCAAACCTCGAACAAGAGGAATCCAAAGTACAAGCGGTCATTCAAAAAGTCTCAAACCGTCCCTTGGATATTCGTAGACTACTCCGCTAACGGGAACGCGCATTCACTGAATAACAGTGAAAATCTCCACATCTTGTCTTATTGAACCCGCTGGTTCTGTTAAATTCCCCTTGATTTCTCTCACATTGTGATATCATTAATAGATGGGGAACGGAGTGCGATGCAGGAAGCTTTTATTCGCCTTTATTTTGCCTGTTCTGGCTGCACCCTCCTGTCCACAAGACCATCGTTCTTTTCACATCTTGCTTTGCAAACATTCTGGTTTGGAACAGCCGGATAAATGACATCGTAGCAACAATTGAGACGAAACTTGGCTTTCTTAGTTGAGATCAACGAGAAACGCTTGACTTCAACAATTTTCGATACAAAACTCAGTAATTAGATCAACAGTCAAACATACGAATTTCAAAGGGTCTGTTACGTGTATTTGAGATGTCGTTTGTAAACATTCGAGTCGGGAGTCTTTTATGACCATCGTGGCAGTCAATGCGAATGCACCTATCTCTTCCGGAGAAATTCCCACGAGCGACCCACGACGTGCAATCGATGTTGACTACAAACAGCAGCAGATCGTCGACTTTCTGGAACAGAATCAACTCGATGCTTTGCTCTTGCAGTCTCCTGAAAACATCGCCTGGTTTACTTCCGGAGCCGATTTGACCCGCGCCGGATCAGCGAATGAAAGTTGTGCGGCTGTCTTTATTACCCAGGATGCCCGGCTGATCGCTTGCAGCAATGTAGACGCCAATCAGATCTTCGACCGTGCGATTCCCGGTCTCGGTTTTCAAATTAAAACCCGTCCCTGGTATGAACCATTATCACAGTTGATTAAAGATCTCTGCAAGGGAAGAAAAGTCGCCAGCGATACGGGCGTGGAACAGACGCAAAATGTTTCCGCTGATTTAAAAGCATTCCGTTTTCCTTTCACCGAACTGGAAGGCGAACGTATTCGAACTCTGGGCAAACTCGTCTCCCACGCAGTGGAAGCCACTGCCCGCAGAGTCGAACAGGGTCAGACAGAACAGGAGATCGCAGGCTGTCTGTCCCATCGGTTGTTAAAACACGGCGTCAGCCCCAAACGCTTACAGGTGATGGTTGATGGTCAGAGCATTCGCTATCGGCACTGGGGTTTCGGAGAAGACCGTCTGGAACGTTACTGCGTGATTTCAGCGGTCGGCTCACAAAATGGGTTGCATGCCGCGGCGACGCGAACGGTTGCGCTGGGAAAACCACCCTCCAGCTTTATCAAGTCTCATCATCTGGCTTTGTTGATGCAGGCAACGGGGATCTATTTCTCCAAACCAGATTGGGCATTGTTCGATACTTGGAATCGCGTCAAACGGATTTATGAAAAGTATGATTGCCCTGATGAATGGCAGCACGCTGATCAGGCAGATATCATCGGCTATCAGCCCGCAGAAACGTCCATTCTGTTGAATAGTGATTTCAAATTTAAACCCGGTATGGCAGCGTTCTGGCATCCTTCTGTGGGGCCGGCGATGACGGGAGATACAATTCTGATCGAACAGGATCAAACGATCCTGATCACCCCGATGGAACAGTGGCCGACCGCTAAGATTATGGTCAAAGAGCATCAAATGTCGTTGCCCGACATTCTGATCCTGCCCGATTGAGATTTGAGAATGTTTGCTGGCGTTGATGGATTTAAAAAAACAATAAAGAATATTTCATTCCACGACGTTCGGTCTTGTCAAAATTCCTGATTCGAATCAAGATGTTTTCAGAAACCGAGTCAGTCGAGTCACGCGGGGGTAAATAATGTTGCTCCCGGTCATTCTTATCATTCCATTAGGTGTGTTAACACTCTCATGGCAGCGTCCGATCCATCAGGGCAACCCGATTTACCGCCTCAGGCTCCTGTGCTTGATGTCTTCCCCGATGCGCTGGAATTATCAGTTGATGTTACGCGTGTCCGCCGTCGCAGAACCGCACGCCTGATCAAAGTGGCCTGGCTGGGAATTTCGGTTCGCCTGTTTGTGATTGTGATGGAGCTGGTCGGGCTCTGGTTTCTGGGGCACTCTGTCCTGCTGGTCGATGCGCTGGCGAGTTGTGCCGATGTCTTTACGTCACTGGCGATTCTGTTTGCCATCCGACTGGCAGAACAGCCTCCCGATGAAGATCACCCCTTCGGTCACGGTCGCTATGAACCTCTGGCCGGATTTCAACTGGGCATTCTGATTCTGATTGTGGGAACGGGAACGTTCGGATATCAACTGTTTGCCGCCATCAGTCATACACAGTCGGAACTGATTGGCTGGGTCAGTTGGACAATTCCTCTGTTTGCTGCGATTCTGCTGGAGTTGACCTGCCGCGTGGTATTGAGAATGGCCCAACAAGAAAAAAGCTCAGCCATGATCGCCGAAGCCTATCATTATCGAGTGGATGCCATCACCAGTTTTGTGGCTGCCTTTGGTTTGATTATCGCCAGTCAGATTCCCAGCTATGGACATCTAATCGATCACATCACAGCGATGATTCTGGCTGTGATCATGGTCTACCTGGGATGGGTCGCCGCCCGAGAGAATCTGCATGAACTGACGGATAAGATTCCCCATCAGAAATATTTCGACCAGGTAAAAGCCTCTGCGATGAAGGTCGAAGGGGTGCTCGACGTGGAAAAAGTTCGAATTCAGACTGCCGGCCCAGACGCGCACGTGAACATTGATATTGAAGTCAATCCTAATGAAACCGTCGATCAGGCTCACTTAACGGCTCAACAGGTACGACACCAGATTCAACACGACTGGCCCACGGTAAGGGAAGTGGTGGTGCATGTCGAGCCTTATTATGAAGCCGATCACTAAGACACAAGCTCCAGCTACCGGTAGCGTTCTTAACTCGCCTCTTAGAAGCGAATGATTAAGTCACCGCCCAGCAGGACCTGATAATCTGACTGGAAGTTACGGTAAGGGCCTGGAACATTCGGTATTGTGGCGCTGGTGTCAGACCAGTCGAATCGTAATTCTGGTCGAACTGTCACACAGGGGTGAGGACGCCAGTTGGCTCCTACCGTCAATTCAAAGTAATTGCCCCCTGAAGCAAACGGGGGAGCTAATTGCAGAACTCTTGAGAAATCCTGATCGCGGAACCATTCGAAGCGGGCTCCCCATGCGAGTGTCTCAGAGACATCATAGTACAGATATTGATTGATTGAGTACCATTTTGCCGGCGAGAGTTGGAATGCCTGATTGATATTCCCGTTTTCCTGAATTCCGAAATCACTCTGGAAGACATAGGTCAGACAATCATTGAGTTGATGGGACAGAACGAAACTAATAATGGTACGGTTCGCACTGGCGTCGGCAGCAACGTCCTGATCGCCAGAGGACAAAGTAAGATTGATGTTGGTCGCTTGATTGCTGCTAACCCAGCCGATTCCAGCCAGTAATTCGGCATCGTCATTCGGATCTTCCCATGCATCCCAGCCACGAGCGACACCTGCCAGCAGTTGAAGTTGCTCATTCACCTGGAAGGTTCCCAGAATACCGGTGTGGGTGAAGGGTTCACCGTATTGCATGGTATAAGAGTGTGAATAGAAGAAATTATCCGGTGCGGTTACTTTTTCATATCCGATCGGTGTGTAGAAGTGACCTGCTTTGATACTCACACCTTCCAGCCAGGGAACATAAAGCTCGGCATAAAGTTGAGGCATCGCAAGCCCATACATGGCATAAGTGTTGGTGCCAATGCGACGAGGACCATCTCCACTATTCCAGTGGGGAGAACCGTCTGCGTGGGTTTCGAGTCCCAGGGCAGTGGTATAAAAGTAATCGGTACCATAGAGTAAGTCGGCGCGGAAACCCCAGTCCAGTTGATCGCCGCCAAAATCAACGGCTCGTTCCATGAACAGATACAGCTGGTTCATCTGATATTCATTGGAACGGTCATTGAATGTCACCGGCAGGTTGAAATTGTTGGAAGGTTTCTGGAAATTCCCGGTAAAACCTTGATCGATCCAGCCACCCATTTGAATCCGTTGGGACTTCATTGAGGGATAAATGGGAGAATTATTCATCAGAAACTGATCGAGGAAATTGCAACATTGGCATTCTGGCAGGCAAATTTGATCCACGCAACTCTCAGCACACGCCTGATCGGGGCTGCATGTGGTCGTCTCTGAATAAGTCATCGAAACTGGTTGATATACAGTTTGATCTTCGGTTGGTACGTAGTCCGGAGAAGCCGTCTGCGCGACTTGGTAATCCTGCCCATGACTTAAACCAGGCGTACAAAGAGCAACTATAACCACAATCCATTGTGAGATTTTATTTATGTGCATCTTATTCCAACTTTTGTTATAGCTTGGCATATGAACGATAGTTCTGTTGTTCATCGAGTGCCTGAACAATTCTCTCATTTCAGCATCGGTGGAACGGCTTCCTCTGGCGGAGATGATGGAATTGAAAACTATAAGTTATTTAAAAATAAGTATTTTTATTGCCTGCCTGTTAGAAAGGAGGTTCTGCCTTTTGAGAGACAGAATCGCTCTTCTTCTCCTTTTTTCGGTTTACATGGTCCAACATGCAGAAACTAATTATTTGTTAAGTGATGTCTTAACAGTGATTCTCGGTGGTAAACGTTAACTTCGGTCCTGAATTACCCAAATTATTGTCGTCAGCTTGGCAGCAGAGAACAGTGGTTGGTTACGAAAAGAAGTCGTGTGAATTCAAACACGAATCGAGAGCAGATTGAATACACTCATTTTGTACAGAATGCTTAACACGATCGTTCTCTAAGTTGAACAATTATGTTGCTTTAAGGCAACACCCCCCACCATCCCACTTACTGAACAGGATTCGCACTTTTAGGATGACCTTTACGAAGGTCCTACAACCTGAACAGGATTGCCTAAACGTTGTATATTCTCTTTTTATTAATTGCAATTCGTTCGCGCGTCGGCAAAGATATTCCATATTCCGCATTAATATCTGCAATCTTGAGTCAAAATGGCGTACACAAAAAAGAAATTCCTTTTATGGAACGCTTGGCTCACTGTTAGATTTAATTCGTTTAATCGTCAAATTAAGTGACTATTTTGACAGTAAATACCCTCTCAACCATACCATTTGTGAATCATCCACTATCCAATCAGTTACGAGTAAAAAACCTATGAAGAGCCTGAAGAGATTGTTTGGCCGTAAATCTACTCGAAAAGCAACCCGTCGTTCACCATTTCGGATCTCTCGTCCGATTGGATATGCGAGCCATGTCGAACGGCTTGAAGATCGAACTTTGCTGGCCAGTAATATCCTGGCTTCGCTCGAAAGTTCAGTGAATCAGCCCAATGATTCGACCGAACTGGTTTTGAATGTTGGCCCCGGCAGCTCTCCCACGCTTGGGTTTGAGGTCAGAGCATCTGCAAGCTCGACCTTCGATCCAGCAGCGATTCAAATCTTTGATGCGAATACCAACGCGGTCATTCCGTTGAATCTTGCGGAAAATGATCATAATGGCCCTAACTCGCTGGTCTTAGCGACACTGAACCCAGGGGAATACAAGATCCTAGTGAACGGTCAAACTGCTGATACCGGTGGATTTATCGTGGATGTGTTCCTGCCCGGTGATATGGACGGCAGTGGAACCGTCTCGGATCCCGAATACCAGCACGCGCTAGCAGCCTTCTATCAGCATACGTATGGCTACAATCACTTTACAGCGCAATTCATACAGCAGTTGGGGTTGGATCCAAGCGCTGACTACTATTCAGAAGAGCTGGATGGCGATAAAGATGGTGACGTTGATAACAACGACTTACTAATGATGAATTCCAACCGGAATATTCCTCCAATTCAACTGGAGCTGATCGGTGACCAGGATGCACCCGCGGTCGATGCCGGTCTGGAGGTCGATTCCGGGATTTCTGATTCAGACGGTATCTCGAACGAATTGACGATTGTGGGGACCGTCACCGACGAGAGCCTGATCACGCAATTCAAAGTCGCCCTGGACGGGGGCAGCTTTGTGGATATCTTCGGAGAACTCTCCGGCGGTGCCAACGGGGGAACCTTCACGTTAACCCGCGGCTGGCTGGAAACGAACCTGAACAGTGGCGCTTCACTTGAAGGGGGCACGCACACGCTGCACTTCATGACGGAAGATGAGCACGGCAATATCAGTTCCGCTGGCATGTTCGACGTCAATTTTGAACTGGATACGATCGCTCCGAGCCAGGGGAGCTTAAATTTGGGTAGTTTCTCAGCTAATGAAGACTTCGGCACTTATACTGTAAACCCACTTTCGGCCTATATTAATCAGAATGGGGGAACAGCACTTCAATACGAGGCCGTCCACGTATCCGGGGATGACCTCGTCACCTTCGATTTCTCAACCGATGACTTGACTTTCAATTCGATCCTGGATGCGTTTGGGGCTGGCGTATATAAAATCATCGCGACCGATCTGGCCGGCAATTCGTTCGAAACACCCACATTCAATGTTTTCATTACAGCGATCAACGATGCTCCGGTTGCCGTAGATGATCAGTATACCACCAATAATGAAGATGATGTCTTCAATGCATTCGGGCCGGGGTTGGTAATTGCGAACGACACCGATGTCGAGAATGACATGCTGACCGTAGTGGAAGTGAACGGTTCCTCGGGGGATGTTGGAACTGAGATTACGATCGGTGCAGGTGGAAAACTGACACTCGAGTCAGATGGTAGTTTTTCGTTTGATCCAGACGGAGTCTATAATTATCTGGCTGCCGGCGAGACCGCGACCGAAACCTTCACCTACACGATCAGCGATGGGAACGGCGGCACCGATACTGCAACTGTGACGATCATCATTACAGGTACCAATGATGATCCTGTCGCTGAAAATGACGCTTTGACGACCGATGAAGATACCGTCTTGTTTGGCGGCGATGTATTCGCTGACAACGGCAGTGGTGCCGACAGCGATGACGATACCACGGATACTCTGACGGTCGTTGGTATTACCGATAGTGTCACAACCGGCACTGTGGGCAGTGCGTACATGCTGGCCTCGGGCGCCATCGTCACGATCCAGTCAGACGGCACGTTTGATTATGACCCCAATGGGGCTTTTGAAGGCCTGGCTGTGGGGCAAAACGCGACCGATTCCTTCACTTATACGATCGACGACGGTAACGGCGGCACAGATACGGCGACCGTGACGATCACCATTGATGGTGTGAATGATGCACCTGTTGCCGAGAATGACGGTTTCAGCACCGATGAAGATACTGTGCTCGTCGGTGGCGATGTCTTTGCCGACAATGGCAACGGGACGGATAGTGACGTCGATCTGAGTGACACGCTGACGGTCACCGGCATCAACCAGGGAATGACTACCGGGACCGTGGGCAGTGCCTTTTCGCTCGCCTCCGGTGCAATTGTGACACTCCAGTCAGACGGCACGTTTGACTATGATCCGAACGGTGCCTTCGAATCTTTAGCCATCACTGAAACGGCCACCGATTCCTTCACCTATACAATCGATGATGGCAACGGCGGAACTGATACCGCGACTGTGACGATCACCATTGATGGAGTCAATGATGATCCGCTGGCACAGGCTGATGCCTTTACCACGGATGAAGATACGGTCCTCACGGGAGGCGATCTTTTCGCTGATAACGGCAGCGGTCCCGACAGCGATCCTGATACGAGTGACATCTTTACTGTGAGCGAAGTGAATGGCGTCTCCATGAACGTGGGGACTCAGATTACCCTTGGATCCGGTGCTTTGTTGACGCTGAATGTGGACGGCACGTTTGACTACGATCCCAATGGTGCTTTTGAAGGCCTGGCTGTGGGTGACACCGATACCGATTCCTTCACCTATACGATCGATGATGGTAATGGCGGAACTGATACCGCGACCGTGACAATCACGATCAACGGTGTGAACGATCCGCCAATCGCCGAGAATGACGGGTTTACGACTGATGAAGATACAATCCTCGTTGGTGGTCTCCTGTTCGAAGATAATGGTAACGGAACGGACAGAGATCCCGATCTGACTGATGTGTTTTCCGTGACAGGTATCAGTGAGGGAATGACGACGGGTACGGTGGGCAGTCCCTTTGTGCTGGCCTCGGGTGCCATCGTTACGGTTCAGTCAGCCGGCACGTTTAGCTACGATCCCAATGGTGTGTTTGAAAGTCTGGCAGTCGGTGAAACTGATACAGATACCTTTACCTACACAATTATGGATCCGTTTGGTGGAACAGATACAGCCACCGTGACGATTACCATTACCGGTGTGAACGATGATCCAACTGCGGAATACGATGAGTTTGCGACAGATGAGGACACGGTTCTTACTGGTGGAAATGTGTTGGTCGATAACGGCAGTGGTGCTGACAGCGATCCCGATACGTCTGATACGCTGATGATTTCAGAGGTCAATGGCGTCTCCGGTAATGTAGGAACTCAGATTCTCCTGCCGTCCGGTGCTTTGTTGACAATGAATGCGGACGGGACCTTCGAGTACGATCCCAATGGTGCCTTTGAATATCTGAGTGTGGGTGATGCAAACATGGACAGCTTCACTTACACCATCGATGATGGGCATGGGGGTACCGATACGGCTACTGTCGCGATTACCGTCCATGGTGTCAATGATGTCCCGACCGCACAAGATGATGCATTTACGATCAACGAAGACACGACGATTGCGGGCGGCGATTTGTTTGCCGATAACGGTAATGGTGTCGACAGCGATCCCGATAGCAACGATGAATTTCTTGTGTCAGAAGTAAATGGATCTGCCGGAAACGTAGATTCCCAGTTTACGCTACCTTCAGGGGCCCTGCTGCTGGTCAACAATGACGGGGGCTTCAATTACGATCCCAATGGTGTCTATAACTATCTGGCCGTTGGTGAAACTGCTCAGGATAGCTTCACTTATCAGATCTCTGATGGAAACGGGGGGAGTGATACGGCGACAGTAACCATTACCATCACGGGTCTGAATGATGATCCCACCGCGAATAATGATGAGTTTTCGACAGATGAGGACACGGTTCTCACTGGTGGAAATGTGCTGATCGATAACGTCAATGGCGCTGACAGCGATCCTGATACAAGTGATACGCTGATGGTTACAGAGGTCAATGGCGCTTCCGGTGATGTAGGAACCCAGATTACACTTGGATCCGGTGCTCTGTTGACGCTGAATGCGGACGGGACCTTCGAATACGATCCCAATGGTGTCTTTGAGAATCTGTCTGTGGATGAACCAAACATGGACAGCTTCACTTACACCATTGATGACGGGCATGGGGGTACCGATACAGCAACCGTCTCGATCACCATCATTGGTGTCAACGATGCACCGACTGCACAAGATGATGCATTTACAATCGATGAAGAAACGACGATTACGGGCGGCGATCTGTTCGCCGATAACGGCAGTGGTGCGGACAGTGATCCGGATACACTCGATACTCCGTTTGTCTCACTGGTCAATGGATCTGCCGGTAATGTGGATTCCCAGTTTAGCCTGGGTTCGGGGGCATTGCTGCTGGTCAACAATGATGGAACCTTCAACTACGATCCCAATGGTGCCTATGACTATCTGGCCGTGGGTGAAATTGCCACAGAAACCTTTACTTACACGCTCAGTGACGGTAACGGCGGTACGGATACGGCGACCGTGACGATCACGATCAACGGTGTGAATAATCCTCCGGTTGCTCAGCCTGATGCCATCGACGTCAACAAGGAACAGACCATCAATGGCAACGTCTTTGCCGATAATGGCAGCGGCGTCGACAGCGATGTGGATGCCAGTGACACCTTTAATGTCACTGATGTGAATGGTCAGTCAGGCGATGTCGGAATGCAGATTACGCTCGGTTCCAACGCACTGTTGACTTTGAACGCAGATGGAACATTTACCTATGATCCCAACGGCCAGTTTAATCATCTGACCGGCCTGGATACTGCCACTGATACGTTCACTTATAAGATTGATGACGGTAACGGCGGTACGGATACAGCCACGGTGACTCTAACGATTTCGGCCAACCAGATGCCGATCGCCAATCTCGATATGGCGGCGACCGATGAAGAGACGGCACTTCCCGGAATTGACGTTCTGGCGAACGATACCGACCCGGATGGTGATGACAACAATCTGGTCGTTGTCAGTTTGTTCAGCATGTTCTCCAGTGGCGGTGCCTTTCTGTCGCTGAATATGGATGGTACAGTCAGCTACGATCCGACGGGGGCCTTCGATTATCTGTCTGCCGGTCAAATGGTCACTGATACCTTTACTTACACAGTGGGGGATGAACGGGGCGGTTTTGCTACCGGAACGGTACAGGTGACTGTGACTGGCGTGAACGATGATCCTACTGTTAGTGCACCCGTGGAGTCGACCACCACCGAAGATGATGGCTCTGTCGACGTCGATCTGCTGGCGAATGCCAGTGATGTGGATGCGAATGACACCTTGTCCATTTCCGCTATGACGAAAACGAATACTGGAAACGACGGCGGGATCTCGATCAATGGAACGACGCTGACGATCAATTCCAGCTTCTACAACAATCTTTCGTTCAATGAATCCGAAGTCATTACATACAGCTATAACATAGAAGATGGAAACGGCGGCGTGGTCGCACAGACGGCAACGATCACCATTAACGGTGAAAATGATGCTCCCACCGTCTCGATGGGCGTGGTTTCCACACCTACAGAGGATGACGGTCAGTATGTCCTCAATCTGCTTTCCAATGCTAGCGACGTTGATCTGAGTGATACACTGTCCGTCATGAATTTGGTCAAGACCAGTGGTGACGCCAGTGGAATCAATGTTAACGGAAATCAGCTCACCATTACGCCGAGTGTCTACAACGGCCTGGCTGCCGGGGAAACGGAGGTCATCGAGTACACGTACGATGTCATTGACGGCAACGGGGGATCGGTTGCTCAAACGGCAACCATCACGATTAACGGTGTGAATGACGCACCGACTGTGACAGTTCAGACGATCTCAGAAACAAGAACAGAAGACGACGGCAGCTTTAGCATTGACCTGCTGCAAAATGCCAGTGACGTTGATACTACAGATGTGTTAATGGTCGATAATCTAGTCAAATTCAGCGGTAACAATGTTGGTGTTACGGTCAATGGAAATACGCTGGATATCGATCCGAGCGAGTATAACTTCCTGGCCGCCGGTGAGGTTGCTGTGGTTGTCTATCACTATGATGTGATCGACGGTAATGGTGGAAGTGTGCCGCTGATTGCATCCATCACTATTACGGGGGTGAATGATCCGCCGGTTGCTCAGAATGATGGCCTTTTAAACACAACCGAAGATACGGTGCTGGATTCGGCACTGGTGGGGCTGGGGATAAGTGTCTTAGACGACAATGATGCTGGTCCGGACAGCGACGTCGATCTGAGCGACACCCTGTCTGTTACTGGCATCGCCGATGGTTTCACGACCGGTACCATCGGTAATCCCTTCATGCTGGCTTCCGGGGCCATTGTCACGCTGCAGTCGGATGGAACATTTACTTATGATCCGAACAATGCCTTTGAAGATCTGGCTGTCGGAGAAAATACAACCGACACTTTCACTTATACTCTCAGTGACGGCAACGGCGGCACCGATACGGCAACGGTGACCATTACGATCGACGGTGTGAATGATGCTCCGGTCGCCGCTGATGACGAGTTTTCCACCAACCAGGATTTTGTCCTCACAGGAGAGAATCTTTTCGCTGACAACTCCAATGGTGCCGACAGTGACATCGATGCCAGCGATTCATTAACCGTGATGGAGATCAGCCAGGGGGGAAGTGTGGGGACCGTTGGCAGCGGATTCACGCTGGCTTCAGGTGCGATTGTCAACGTTCTGGCAGACGGGACCTTCAGTTATGATCCGAATGGTGCCTTCGATTACCTGGGAGCCACGGAATCGGCCGTCGATCAGTTTACCTACACGATCGAGGACGACGAAGGCGTCACCGATACCGCCACCGTGACCGTAACGGTCTTTGGTTTAAATGATCCTCCCGTCGCAGCAGATGACGACATTACCCTCAATGATGAAAATTCGATTCTGCTGGGGAATGATGTCTTTGCTGACAACGGCAACGGTGCCGATAGTGATGTCGATGCGACTGATATGCTGACTGTGATTGGCATCACCGATGGTGTCTCAACCGGAACGGTGGGAAGTGCCTATGTACTTGACTCCGGTGCCTCTGTCTTACTTTCGGCAAATGGGATTATGGGATACTTTCCCAATGGTGCGTTCAACAGTCTGGCTGTCGGGGAAACGGCAACCGATTCGTTCACGTACACGATTAGTGACGGAAATGGCGGCACCGATACGGCCACGGTGACCATTACGATCATCGGTGCGAACGATCCTCCAAACGCCGTTGCTGACGATGTTGTCACCAATGAAGATACCATTCTCGTCGGTGCCGATGTCTTCGTCGATAATGGCAATGGTGTCGATAGTGATGTTGATACGACTGACATGCTGACCGTGACCGGTATCAACCAGGGAATGACCACCGGCACCGTCGGCAGCGGATTCACGCTGGCTTCGGGGGCGATTGTCACGATGCAGTCTGACGGAACCTTTTCTTATAATCCCAATGGTGCCTTTGAGCACCTGGCAGTCGGTGATACCGCAACGGATACCTTTACTTATACGATCAGTGATGGGAACGGCGGAATGGATTCGGCGAACGTACAGGTTCTGATCAATGGTGTGAACGATGATCCTCAAGTCAGTGCCGCTGTGACGTCGACCAGCACGGAAGATGATGGCATCGTCAACGTGGATCTGCTGACCAATGCCAGTGATGTCGATCAGAACGATACCTTGTCCGTCACAAATCTGATGCAAACCAATGGCGGGAACGCCGGTGGGATCACAATGACCACAGCGTCAAGCTGGTCGATTGACACCAGCTTCTACAGTTTTCTGCCCGCAAATGAATCGGAAGTCATTACTTATAGCTACGATGTCATTGATGGCAACGGAGGGACTGTTGCTCAAACACTGACGATTACCATCGACAGCGTGAATGATGCTCCGGTCGCTCAACCTGATGCTTTCTCGACGGATGAAGATACGACTCTGGTTGGCGGTGATGTCTTTGCCGACAATGGCAGCGGTGTGGACAGCGACATCGATGAGCTTGATTCATTTACCGTGACGGGTATCAGCGAAGGGATGACAAGCGGTACTGTCGGTCTCCCGTTTGTCCTCTCGTCAGGAGCCAATGTTACAATCATGTCAGACGGTACGTTTGACTATAATCCGGATGGTGCGTTTGAGAACCTGGCCGTAGGTGAAACTGCGACAGACGAATTTACTTACACGATTGATGACGGGAACGGCGGCACCGATACCGCAACCGTGACGATTACGATCAATGGTGTGAATGATCCCGTGATGGCAGCAGATGACGCTGTGACAACGACCAAAGATACACCGTTGAACTTCGACGTTCGCCTGGATAACGGGAGTGGTCCTGATACAGATGCGGACACAAGTGACACACTGTTGGTCACTGAAATTACTGATACGATGCTGGGGACTGCGACCGCTACAGTAGGAATGCCGATTATTCTGGATTCCGGTGCGACGGTGACTCTGCAGTTAGATGGAACGTTGGTTTATGATCCAAACGGGCAGTTCCCAAGTCTGGTTGAGCCGACTGATGTCGACACAGATATGTTTACCTATAAAATCAGCGATGGAACTACGACTGATACCGCAACCGTGACTGTCACTGTGACTGGTAGCAATGAGTTGCTGGTGGCGACTGATGAACCATTGGTTGATATTTTCCGAGATGGCCTGACGCCGGAAACGATTGATCTGGATCTCCATTTTAATGATCCTGATGTTGGTGATACCGTGACTTATATGGTGGACACACATGTCGAGGGTGATATGCCAGGGGATGCGTTACCCGCCAACTTCTGGGCCAATGTTTCAGTCTCAGGTAGTGATTTAAATATCACTTATACCGACTACAGTTCGGAACAGGTGCGTCTGCCGCTGGTGATCACGGTAACTGCTCATTCTGATGATACCATTTCTCCGGATGTGATCAGAACATTTAAGCTGATCCCAGATCCACAGTCGACAGTGGATATCCGGCTGATTGCTCGTAATGTGGCATCCAGTGGCAGAGACTTCACCTCGTTCCGGGCCGAATTAAATGTCACTACGTTACTCGCCGACGAACTGGGGGGGGCTCGGTTCCAGCTGGTCAATGGATTACAGGATCTGAATTATTCGATCTATCTTGGTGATTATGGCTTGGATGTTGATGGGACAGCCAATGGTGACTCCACAGATGATTTAAAAGAACTCAGGATCATCGATACTACCAATGATAACGTATTGTTTACTGTCTTTAGTAACAGTTCAGCTGACGATAATCCAACCATTGATTCCGTGAATGACATACTTACCGGAACATGGACTCTTGGAGAAGGGCTGTCTAGTGCCATCATTGACAAATTGTATGACGGAGTTCTGGCCGTCGAGGTGATCGAGAATACGGGGGGAGCCGGCACTGCTTCGATTGCTTCGGGGGGAAATATTGTTGTTTCTCCTGAAGTTGCTGATGTGACTGATCTGCCCTCGTCTGTCAGCCAGGTGGCTGTAGGTGACCAGTATGTTGTAGAAATGTGGATCAGTGATCGGTTGGCGCAGGTGCTGGCCGGTGTGTCTACACCGGCAGGTGGTGTGTCATCTCTGATCATGGACATGATCTGGGATGTTGCTGATGCTTCTCTGGTTGATGATCAATTTACTATTGATACTTCTGCCTTTGGTTTCCTTACCAATGTGACCAGTGTTGATGGCCCCGGCGGCGTGCTTTCTGATATCAGTGCTACGAGTGTGCTTCCCGATCTAGCTTCCAACGGATATGGCCGGGTCGGCTATGCCATCTTTAGTGCAGATGACATCGCAGATGATGTTGATTTCATGATTGATACAACTGATATACTAACCGGAGTTGATGGAGTAAACCGAGACGTTAGGGTTAACTTCAGCCAGCTTTCGATTACCAATACTTCAGTGGATCAGGTCACTCCTTCTGAGTTCTTTATTCAGACCGACCTCAGTAACTTGTCCGTGTCGGGGACCATTACAGTCGATGGTCAAGAGATTAATCTATTGCCACAGTCAGCCGGTTCGGATGCGACCAGTGTCAGTGGTCGTCTGGATGTACTTCTGGATGATGTGAATAGTCCCGGAACGATTCAGATTGTTGATTCTTACATCGAAGTCAACCCCTCAGGTGATGCTCGCCCTGATCGTGGTCTGTCAGACGATTACTCAATCCTGGATCTGGCCGACTTCGGCCTGGTTGGCGATCAGTTGATTCCCGATGTTTTTTCAACTTTTGATGGTGAAATAAATCTGGCGATTCGCGATGCGATTGCTCAGGTGATCTCAAGTCCGCAGGCGATTGATGGTTCTGGTAACTTTGATATCTCAGAAAACTGGTTACTGGAGAACGGGCTACTAGACTCGATGATTTCATTACCGGGTTTCACTGATACCGTTGTTGACTCCAATTCAGAGTCGACGGCCGGTGAAACGATGTCGTTTTTCGATCCACTCACGATGGCTCCTGTAGGTTTAGCGGCCTGGAGCCAGGCCAACTTGACTTTAGTTTCGCCGGGAGTCTATGAGTTGCTGATTCCGATCAGCCGTCGCATTGAATTTACAACTTCAGACGGGGCTGATGTGGTGCTGAACCTGGTGGGATCAGCGACTGCCCGTTTCGATGTAAATCAGGATGATACGGATGAAGCCGGCGATACACTGGCCACAGCCGAAGTGACCGGTTTGACCTCGGCAGCTCCTGGAACTCAGGTCTTTCAAGGGGTTATCGGAAACAACACTGTTATTGCTGATCCGTTGCTGGATGTCGACATGTATGAGATTCAGTTGGATGCCGGTGATTCGGTGATTGTGGATGTTGATGCCAATATGTTCGAGACAGGGCTCGATAGTATCGTTCGCATCTTTGATTCGCTGGGCAATCAAGTTGCCTACTCTGATGATGATTTGGCGCCGGATGAGTTTCTCGTAAACCAGTTATCAACCCCGTTGGATTCGTATGTTACGTTTACCGCGTCTTCAACCGGAACCTACTATATTGGTGTCAGTGCCTACAATGATTCTAATGATCCCTCAACTTATGACCCAACCAATACTGCGGGTCGACCAACAGGTGTCGATCCCGCTGATGTTGGCAGCTATGACCTGACAATTACTGTGCAGGAAGGGGCACTGCCATTACATGGTACTCAGGCGATTGTGACTGATACCACATTGGATGCTGGGACTGCCGTCGATCTGGTCGTTGTTCGTACTCAGACAGAATTGAATCAGTTCGGGCAGACTTCTGAATTACCCGCCAGTGATACCTGGATTGATGAATGGAGCTCATTCTGGGTTGAAGTTTATGTGGAAACTGCAGATGCAAGAGGGATCACTGATGCAGCAGTTGACCTAAACTACAACACAAATTTCTTTTCTGCGACTGAGATTGAGTTTAGCAGTGCTTTTGCTGCTTCAGGTCAGGCTGTGATCGACGATACAACGGGAGTTGTGACTGGTCTCAGTGGTACAGCGATCTACGAAAAGGTCGGAAACGGAGAAAAAACCCTGCTGGCTCGAGTCAAGTTCGAATCGTTGTCACAGGATGATGTCTCCATTGACTTTGAAGATAAATTCATCGGCCCGCATGCTTTGGGACTGTCACTCAGTAATGTGAGTGTCAATCTGACGAATGGAAGTGATACCACTTTGATTGTCGGAGATGCTCCCGAAACGGATCTATGGGCGATTGCCTATGATGTGAATGATGATGATCAGATCAATGCTCGCGATCTGGTCGTCATGATCACAATTTATGGTCAGAATGTACTTGATTCAGATTCACCCTATGTCTGGGCATTAGATGCTGATAAAAGTGGTACGGTGGACCATAGGGATTTGAGATATTTCATATCTAACTACGGCGTTCAAAAAGGGGGAGACAGAGATGTTGTTTATCCTGCCAACTTCCTGCAACGCTGGTATGGTAAAACGACCGATATCACTGGTGATTCCTCCATTGATCAGGTGATGGATGAAGCGTTGGGTATTTGGCAGGATGCGTTGGGGCTGGAAGAACCGCTGGATATTCAGTTGGTTATTACCAACCTGGGGGGCACTCAACTGGGTGAAGGTCAGATTACCGGTGTCGACTCTGAAGGTCGTCCTGTTTCCGGGATTGTGACGCTGGATGACAATGCCGCCGGTCTCGGCTGGTATTCGGATCTGGACTCTTCCGCCTTCGGTGATACGGTTCTGGAAGGGGGCGTGGCTTACACCGCTGATGCGGGTTCCGATGCCGCCGGTCACTATGACTTGTTGACGGTTCTGTTGCACGAAATTGGTCACGTGCTCGGGTTCACTGAAACGTATGCACCGTTTGAAAGCTTCGTGCAAACCGGAGTTGGTGGAACGTTGAGCTTTGTTGGCAGTGGCTTTGAAGCCACGCTGACCGATGATGGCCTGCACCTGGATGATACGGTTCATGCCGGAGATGTCATGAATGCGACACTCGATCCGGGGGTTCGTAAACTGCCTTCGATTCTGGATGCCTTGATTCTGCAGTCTGCTCACGAAGCCGCTGCTTCAGGGAGCTTCGAGATTCTGGTAGGCGTGAATGCTCCTCTAATGGCAAATCTGCCTGCAGATGAGCAGCTCGAAACCAGTGTTGAGCCGTTGGCAGTCTTGGAATCCAACACTGTCGTGTTTTCCAACAGCGTGTCAGAGTTTAACGAAAGTGTACTGCCAGAGTTCAATCTGACTCGAAATCAGTTGGATCTCAATTCGTCTACTCTGAATCAGGTCGAGCTTGATTTAACCGTGCTGGAAGGTCTGAACGACGAACTGGTCAGTAACCTGCGGCTCAATGGGTTGTCGATCGTGGACAGTCGCGAGCACAGCCCGAGTTCCGATGCGAACCAGACAGAAACCGATACTGATCTTCTGGGGCTGACTCAAGAATTCGACGCTGGATTTGATGATGTCTTCTCTGACTGGGCAGGCCCGATTCTATAATTCAGCAGAATTCAAGATATGTACAACGCGCCCTTATGAGTGCCTTCCAGATCACCGTAAGGGCGCTTTTTCTCTAACCTGAAACGAATGGCTGCTGTAGGAAAGATGGGGGGCGCGTTGATTTTTAGCAACATGCAGTCAATTTCGTTATCCAAATATGAATGTATTAAAAGACTTTCAAAGTCTGTCCTTTCTTTTCTTGAATACTGAACAGTCTGATGTTATGTTTCAGGAGTCTTTGAACAAGTCAGGACAAAACAATCTAATCTGGGGGACGAACTGTTTTTCAAACAGATCGTTTTCATTCCCCATCAGTTCAGGTCCCTATTTCTGGAACCAATTACTTCTTAAGATTTTGTAACATTGAGGAGAAACCAAGCGTGAGTGCTAAGAAAGATGAAAAATCAGCTGAAGCAACAACAGAAGCAGCCGCAGAGCAGGCACAGGCTCCCGCTCAGCAACAGCAGCAGGTTAAGGTGAACGACGACAACGTCGCAGCCAGCTATGCTAACTTCTGTCGCGTTTCCAGTACTCCAGAAGAATTGATTCTGGACCTGGGATTAAATCCACAGCCACTTGATCCTGCAAACACTGAGATCAACGTTGGCCAGCGGATTATTCTGAACCATTACACAGCCAAAAGACTGCTGAGTGCACTTTCAATGGCACTGCAACGTCACGAACAGGCTTTCGGAGTTCTGGAAACAGACATTCGTAAACGTGTTGTTCAGAAGTCATAGTGCTTTCACACGAGCGCGATTGACGAAGGCTACATCTAAAACCGGCCCGATGTGAACTTGCATCGGAGCCGGTTTTTTTGTTGCGCTGCTGAATGTGTTTTCGTTCTGCTTCTAAGGCCCCTCTATTACCGGTTCAGGCATCCTTTTACCTGTTATTCCGGTTTTTCCTGAAATTTTGGATAAAAGATTGGCAGCGGATGAGTAGGAAAGCCAAAACGAGTTTGGTAACTTTCATAATGACAGCGCAAGTCAACTAGAGGAGAAAGCTTTAAAACTCTGATCTTATACAATATTGTAAAAGAAAACCGTTTAGAACTCGTTTCATCGACAATCCAGTTGTGATTCCCTGTCAGAGGGGCCTTACTATTGCCTTGTCGGTAGTTCGTCTCTAAGCCCGGAGAGGGCACAATGCTAGATAAACCAGATGCAGTTTCATCCCACTTTGACGACAATGGGCACTATGAGAGTCAGTTGCCGGAAGAATTAGTCAACGAAATCAGCTCGGAATCCTTATCGTTCGTTGAAGATCTGTACACAAGCTATCTGAAGTCCCCGGGCTCTGTTTCCCAGGAATGGCAGGACTTCTTTGCCCGGTTCCCCCACAAGGTCACGCGTAAGCAAAGACCTGGGTTTGGGCCTTCGTTTAAACGCCATACGATGTTCAATCCTCCCGGATCTCAAAAAACGGAAGGATTGGATCGCCAGACAATGAAAATTGCTGATCGCCAGGAACGTCTCGATCAGCTGATTCGGAACTACCGGGTGCGGGGACATATTCTGGCTTCACTGGACCCGTTGGGGAAAAAACGGGCCACACCTGCCGAGTTGATGCCCGAATTCTATGATTTTTCCGAACGCGACTATGACCGGATTTTTTCTACATCCACCTTTGGTGGCCCTTCGCAGCGCACATTGCGGGAGATGATCCAATGGTTAAAGAACACCTACTGTCGATCCATTGGTGCTCAGTTTATGCACATCGACAGCTTGCGCGTTCGCAAGTGGCTGCAAGACCGCATGGAAAGCACCGCCAACTTTCTCAAGTTTGAACGCCCTGAAGCGCTGCGGATTTTGCGTCGTTTAACCGATGCGGTTGTTTTCGAAGAGTTCATTCAGAAGAAGTACGTCGGCTTGAAAAGCTTCTCACTGGAAGGGGCGGAAAGCCTGATTCCGCTGCTGGATCTTGCTGTTGAAAAAGCGGGTGAACAAGGCGTTGACGAGATCGTCTTCGGCATGGCTCATCGCGGCCGGTTGAATGTGCTCACGAATATCATGGGCAAAAAACCGCGCGAGATCTTTCGGGAATACGAAGACTCGGTTCCTGAAATGAGTGTAGGACGCGGTGATGTCAAATATCACCTCGGATACAGTTCCGACTGGATGACCGAATCAGGGCACAATGTCCATCTGACGCTCTGCTTTAATCCCAGCCATCTGGAATTCGTGAATCCCGTTGCCATGGGCCGGATGCGAGCCAAACAGGACCGCTGGCACAACATTGATCGGACTAAGGGAATGGTCCTGTTGATTCACGGCGATGCGGCATTTGCAGGCGAAGGCGTGGTTCAGGAGAGTCTGAACCTGAGTGAGTTAAAAGGTTATCGCACCGGTGGAACGATCCACGTCGTCGTGAATAACCAGATCGGTTTTACGACGGACCCTGCACAAAGCCGCTCTTCGACCTACGCGACGGATGTCGCGAAAATGCTGCAGATTCCGATCTTCCATGTCAATGGAGAAGATCCGGAAGCAGTCGCCCAGGTTGTCAAGCTGGCAATGGACTTCCGTAAGGAATTCCATCGTGATGTTGTCATCGATATGTACTGCTATCGTCGTCGCGGTCATAATGAAGGAGACGAACCTTCTTTCACACAACCATTAATGTACGACATCATCAACCAACGTCCCTCTGTGCGAGACAGCTTCCTGCAGCGAATGCTGGAACGCAAGTCTGTCACGCAGGAGGACGGCGACCGTCTGCAGGAAGAGAGTATCACACACCTGGAATCGGAACTGGCAGCAGCCCGAGTGGACAATTATCCGCATACTGTGGAACTGCCAGCAGGCATCTGGGCCGGATATCGCGGGGGGGAAGAGCTTCCTGCCGATCAGATCGATACGGGAGTTCCTGAAGAAAGTCTGGTCAACCTGTTATTAAAGCAGACCGAATTTCCGGACGGATTCACGCCGCATAAAAAAATTCAGAGGCTATTGCGCATTCGTAGAGAAATGGCAGAAGGTGAGCGTAAGTTAGACTGGGGCGCCGCCGAATCTCTGGCCTTTGCTTCCTTGTTGACCGAAGGCTACCGGATTCGCGTGAGTGGCCAGGATGCCCAACGTGGTACATTCAGTCATCGCCATGCTGTGCTACATGATGTCAAAACCGGAAAAAAATATACACCGCTCAAACATCTGGTGGCCGGTCAGGGACCTGTTGAATTCGTCAACAGTCCTCTATCGGAAGCGGGTGTTCTCGGCTTTGATTACGGTTACAGTTTAGACTGTCCCGATGGTCTGATTATCTGGGAAGCCCAGTTTGGTGATTTCTGTAATGCAGCCCAGGTGATTATCGATCAGTTTATCGTCAGTGCCGAAGATAAATGGCAACGTTACAGTGGAATCGTGATGCTCTTGCCACACGGATTTGAAGGACAGGGGCCGGAACACTCCAGTGCGCGATATGAACGATTTTTGCAGATGGCTGCGGAGAACAATATTCAAATCGCAGTCCCCACCACGCCTGATCAATTTTTCCACTTGCTCAGACGCCAGATGATCCGCAAATGGCGCAAGCCATTAATTGTGATGACGCCTAAAAGTCTGCTCAGACATCACGATGCGGTCTCCAGCTTTTCATCGATGAGTTCGGGTTCGTTTTTCAAGGTGATCGCCAACACGACAGACATCGATCCTCAAAAGGTCACTCGGATTTTACTCTGTACCGGAAAGATCTATTACGATCTGAATGAGCATCGAAAACAGGCAGAACGCGATGATATCGCCATTATTCGGATGGAGCAGCTGTACCCGATTCCCAAAGCTGAGCTTGAGGCGGCGTTAGCGCCTTATCCTGAAGGAACTCCTGTGTACTGGGTCCAGGAAGAACCGGAAAACATGGGAGCCTGGCAATTTATCTATTGTCGCTTTAAAGGGAATCTGTTTGGCCGTCATCCACTTGAGGGCGTCTATCGTCAGGCGAGTGCCAGTCCGGCGACAGGATCCAGCAGGAGCCACCAGTTCGAGCAGGAAATGCTGATCTCAGAAAGCTTCCGCTAAGTGGCGATGGTATCTGGAATCAGGCGATTTTACAGGCCAGAGGTTTCCACGATGTCCTTCAGGTGAAAATGGTGTTTTCCCAACTTTCCACCATAGTTTCCGGCAGTGATTTCGAGGACCCCCGGTTGTTGGCTGACGGCAATTAATCCAGCCTGCATCGCCTGTTGTACGGTGTCGAATGAGTCACCATCGATGACGATTTCGTAAACACAGCCGGTACCCTCAGGCAGTTCTGAAGTGGTCTGTGCGCGAACCGTCGGACAATAGGCATCGTTGGTGCTGGCTTTCAGTTTGGAATAACGCGAACCGACTTTGCTGCCACTGCGAACGATCCCTCCGGGGAAAGGCAGGATGATCTGTTCCAGTTTCTGCATGGCGGCAACGGCGGCTTCTGTCGCTAGCAGCCCCCTTTTCTGATCCGTCGCGCAGATGAGCAGATTGCCTCCCGCCACTCCTTTGAATGTGCCAACCCGGTCTTCGCAAACGAATTCTCCATCCATTACGGGAATCCGCCAGAGTCGGCGGTGGCCCCATTTCTTGGAGACCTGAAAACCATCACCAAAAAAACGCAGTTGGCTTCCCAGGGCGATCTGCTTTTCCGGATCTGAATCTGTGATACCGGAATAACAGGCGGTTGTCGGACAGGTCAGAATACACTGTCCGACTCGGTTCGTAACCGCTGTTTCCAGAGCAGAGCGGCTGAATGCGAAAAACATCAGGCTGACTCCCGGTCGTCCGTCGGGGCTTTCTGCTGGAGACAGATATTTTTCTACGCCGGCTTCTGCATCGCAGGCAATGACGCTTGTCGCGTAACCACTGACTTCGGCCGCAGCAATTTTGACCCAGGACTCCGTCAACGCCGTCACAATGATGCGAGTTCCCACAGTCGTGAATGCTTCAGCAAACGTGTCACAAACGGGAACGCCGTTTAATTCCAGTTCAGTTTGAGTATTCAAGTTCGTTCCCAGCCGATGTCAAAACAACGGTTTTCAGTAAAATTGTCTGCAGGATTGTACGGGGCAGTGTCTCTAAAAAGTCAACTTAGAAGCGTTTGGGGTCAGTCGTCGTGCTGCCTTGAATGAGCAGATCCATTTGGATCAACTTGGGAACACTTTTGACTTGCATTTTCTTCATGATTTTTGCGCGATGCGCTTCGACGGTTTTAAAACTGACGTCCAATTTGTCTGCAATCTCACGGCTGGATAGACCGGCCACAACATATCCCATCACTTCACGCTCCCGGCGTGTCAGTGATTCTTTACGTTCGATGAGTTCTTTGTTTTGTAACCGAGCCTGTTTATTTTTGATATCCTGTTCGATTCCTTTTTGGATATAATCCAGCAAAACCTGATCACTCACAGGTTTTTCTAAAAAGTCTACGGCACCTGCTTTCATGGCCCGCACGGCCATCGGAACATCGCCATACCCGGAGACAATAATTACCGGAATGTCATATCCCCGTTCGCGCAGTTTCTCCTGTAATTCCAGACCACTCATTCCCGGGATGCGCACATCCAGGACGAGACAGCCGGGAGAATCGGGGGAATAGCTCTCCAGAAAATCACTGGCCAGTTCATGGGTCTGAACTTTGAGGCCGACAGATTCGATGAGCCACCGAAGCGACTTGCGTATCGCCGGGTCATCATCAACTACAAATACGGTTGCTTCTTGATTGATCGTCATAACATCAGAAACCACGATGATTTTCTCCATTGATTGCAGGCAGAGTTATGAAAAAACTCGTCCCTTTTTTATTTCGACGGGGATAGAGTTTTCCGCCATGCGCTTCAATAATTGTCTGGCTGATAGACAAACCCACCCCTAGTCCTTTTTGTTTAGTTGTGTAGAACGTTTCGAAGATAGAATTTTCTTCCTCTTTTTTCAAACCTATTCCGCTATCTGTGACACAAATAACTAAATTTCCATCTTCGTCCCGATCTGATTGAATGATCAGTTTTCGTTCTTCAGCTGGTATATCGGCCATGGCTTCAATGGCATTGATTATGAGATTGACCAGAACCTGTTCAATTTGAATGGCATCGCCAATAGTCTGTAAAGGGCTCGGGCTCAGTTCCAGGTGCAACGCGACAAAATTGCGCTGGATTTCATGTTCAAGTAGTGAGATGGAATTTTGAATCACCATGTTAATATCGAGTGGTTTATGTTCGACATCACTTTTTTGGACATGCCGACGCAGACGTTTGATGGTTTCGCTGGCACGCTGGGCCTGGCGCGACATTTCTTCCAGCGGTTCAATCAATTTGTCCAGGCTGGTGGTTCCGGATCGGATACGGCGGATACAGCCATTTGTGTAATTATTGATGGCGGCGAGGGGCTGGTTTAATTCGTGGGATAATTCTGCAGCCAGTTCGCCCATTGTCGACAGGCGGGAAAGATGCGCCAGCTCGGCACGACGGCGGACTAACTCTTGCTCAGCCTGCTTCTGTTGCGTGATATCGGTGGCAATCACCATCGCTGCTATGATGACTCCCCCGCTCACCATTGCCCCCACGCGACAGGAATAGAGGGCTTTCTTGCCTTCTGCGTTGAGGCCTTCTGTTTCCATGACCTGGGGAGTGCCTGACTGAAAGACTTCTTTCAGAATCTGTTTTGCTTTGGAGATGTCCTCGGTCTTCATATATTGAAAGATCGTCGACCCAATAATCTCCTCCATTCCCAAGGATGAGATATTATGGTTGACGTAGAGGATGGTGCCATCGCAGTCCAGTGTCAAAATCGTATCGGGGGCATTGGTGACCAGCGAACGCCATTTGGCTTCCGTCTGCTGTAACGCACGATAGAGCCGATTCCGTTTTTTATACTCTTCATTCAGAATGGAATGTGCGTGTTGAAGTTCGGCTGTTCGAGATACGACTCTGGCTTCCAGATGCTCATTTAATTTTTCTAGTTCTTCCAGTGCCTGATGTTCTCCAGTGACATCTTTGACACATGAGAGCAGCAGGTTTTCGCCCCGGAAATAAATCTGGACTGCCGACAATAAGGCGCAGATGCGGGTCCCTTTCAGGTTT
The DNA here is from genome assembly GCF_007744675.1 of Gimesia alba. NCBI lineage: Bacteria > Pseudomonadati > Planctomycetota > Planctomycetia > Planctomycetales > Planctomycetaceae > Gimesia > Gimesia alba. The sequence continues at coordinate 5,091,945 of NZ_CP036269.1, read as the reverse complement.
ACGAAGTCGAAAAACAGTTCCCGCGCGGTGCCCTCCTGTTTAACCTGTTCAATCATTTCTCGGCGTTTGTCTTGGTTCGGCCAGAAACCGATATCTAAGGCACTTTGTCCCAGGATCTCTTCCCGGCTGCATTGCAGTGCAGACAAAAAGCCTTCATTGACTTCAACAAAAATTCCCGTTTCCATTTCGGTGATGCACATCGCAATCGGGTTGACCTGGAAGATTTTACTGAATCGTTCTTCAGAGAGTCGCAGTTCCTCTTGGGAAAGCGTTTTTTCTGTAATATCCGTAGCCACGGACAGAAAACCATCCACCTCTCCCTGCTCGTCAAACAGGGGCGTGTATTCCACGTCTAAAATCAGGTTGTCAAACGAGCGTTCCAGGCGTAATGCTTCACCCCTCAGAGTTTTTCTGAAGATTGAGATTAAGTCCGGATCATCGGAATACTCTTCGAAGATAGACCTGCCAACCCATTCACCAGGTTGATAGCCTACCTTTCTCAATCCTCCTCCTTCTGAGAAGGTCACGATTCCGTTCCGATCCACGGCCCAGATGATCAACGGCGTATTGGCAAGAATATTCCTGAGCAGTTGATGATCGATTTGCACCAGATTCTGCAAAAAGTCGCTGGTTTTCAATTCCGTAACATTCACTCCTGGAAATGAAGAATCGACTGGGGGGCTTTGAAGCGATTTTTTCTCTGTCACTGCTTACCTCTTAATCGCATTGGGAAGAACGTCCTAAAGTATCATGGTTAGCAGGAGTCGATTTCGAAACTGAATAATTCTGAATAGCCTGTTATCATGCATTTCAGGAAAAAATCAACTAAATGGAAACAAAATCACTACTGTCAATGGTAACTGGGCATGTAGGAGAAAGTCAAATTTTGCGCCCCGTTTCAACTGTCTGTCATGCGGGATTTTGTAAATCCAAGTCGAGTTCTCTATTGGTCTGTCCGTTTAATGTATCGTTGAGTAATACATGGTCGGTTAAATCAAACTTGAGCGGTGTGACCGTCACAAAGCCTTCGGAAAGTTCCTGTATGTCTGTGCCTGCTTCCAGACGGTGATTGCTGATTGGATCCAGGCCGCTCCAGTAATAAGGTCGTCCTCGCGGATCAATCCGTTTTTCCATGACATCAAAGTGCCGTTTGACGCCGAGCGATGTCCATTTCACACCACGAGGCCATTCTGGTTTCGTTTCCGGAAAATTCACATTCCAGAGTCTGTTGGAACCCGAGTTTTCCTGTAACAGTTTTTTGATAATCGGAATGCTCTGTTCCGCGCACTGATCATAGTCCGGCTTGATATCATTCGAAAAACTGCTGGCGGCAGAAATGGCAATCGACGTGATTCCGGCAAAAGCACCTTCGATCGCGCCAGCCACCGTTCCCGAATACAGCACATTGATTCCCACATTCGATCCGGAATTAATTCCGCTCACGATCAGATCAGGGCGTTTGGGGCAGAATTCCAGGATCCCGAGTTTGACACAATCTGCTGGACTGCCGGCAACGGCCCAGCCCCAGTGCTGTTCCTCTTCGAATTCCTGGTGTATCATCAGGGGATGGAGGTAGGTAATACTTAAGCCGACGCCACTCTGCTCAGATAAGGGAGCAACGACTTCGACATCGCCCAGTTGAGTGAGCGCCTTTTGCAGGCTCCGAATCCCAGGGGCATGAATTCCATCATCGTTGGTTAATAAGATTTGCACGAAACGACCTCAAGTGAAAAATAGAGAGCAGGGGGGCTCAGTTTGCGAGCTTCCCTGTGGTTTACTTAATTTCTGTTTGAACGAGTCATTAATATTTTATCCGAATGAGCAACTTAAATACACCGCCACGACTTTTTGTCATTATTCCGGCTGCCGGCAGGAGCCGTCGCATGGGCACACACAAACTACTGCTGACACTGGGTAAAGAAACGGTGATCCAGCGGCTGGTTCACGGATTAAGTGCACCATTTATTACCCGGATCGTGATTGTTGCCCGCAAAGAGGATGATCGATTGAAAGATCATCTTTCCGATATGGATCTGGATTTAGTTCAACCTGATGTCGATCCGCCTGATATGAAACGTAGCGTGCAAATCGGTCTGAAATGGATTGACGAGCACTATCAGCCTTCAGAACAGGACAGCTGGCTGTTAATCCCCGCCGATCATCCGGTCCTCAAACGTGAGGTGCTTGAAGTGCTTTATCAGGCTTGGAAGCAATGTCAGGCAGACGTCATGATTCCTACCTTTCAGAATCAAAAAGGGCACCCCGCTTTTTTTCGCTGGCCCGTTTCTAAGGACGTTTTTGAACTTCAAGATGATGAAGGAATCAATGCATTATGGAAAAAGCACCGGGTTCAACCTGACTTGTTCGAATGCGATTTTCCGGAAATTCTGATTGATCTGGATACGCCTGAAGATTTCGAGTCGGTGCAGCAGCAATTTTCTGAAGATTTCTGAACCTGAAGGCATCCAACAATTTAGATGCTTGGATGCCAGCCATTTTCCGGGTTTGGTTTTCTGTTGTATTTCGGGCTCATGTTGCTATCTGACAATAGGTTAACGCGCACCCATGTTGCTTTTGTGAAACTTTGCAGGTGATAACGATTGTAAAGTGAAAGCTTGATCGACCTCTTAACTAAAAAGTCATATCCCCCTTTTTTCCTCAAGTTGCCAAAACTATGTGATCTATGCTTGAGTGCTAGATAGAACAATCCGATGCGATTTTGTTTTTTCCATACGAGACGTCAGCTTTTGATTTGCATCTTTTTTCAGGTCATGTCAATAATGCAGGCAGTCATGTATGAAATGAAAATTCGGAAAACGCACACTTTCATCATGTGACGAACTTTTTTGGAGGGGGAAAAATGAGAAAGACTTTAGCCTTGGCATTTGCCACTGTGGCGATGCTGGCTGTCAGTGATTCAGCACAAGCCTGCAGGTATTTTGGAGCAGCCAGTTATAACTGTTGCCCCACTGTTGCCTGTCAACCAACGGCCTGTTACACCGCTTGTCGTGTTGAGCGGAAAACATGCTACCGTACTGTATACGACCGGGTTTTAGAACCTCAGCAGTATACGGCTTATCGTACTGAATACGAGACAGTCTACGAAGACAAGCAGCAGACCTGTTATCGCATGGTGAATGAAACCGTTTACCGCGATGTCGAATATACGGTCCAGAAACCAGTATATCAAACATCGGAACGTGAAGAACGTTACACCGTGCGACGCCCTGTAGTCGAGACCAAGTATCGCGATTGCAGCTATCAGGTACAGCGCCCTGTCTGGGAAAATCATGAGCGGGAGTGTCGTCGCACCGTGATGCGACCGGTTGTGGAAACAATCGAACAGGAATGCCGCCAGACGGTGATGCGTCCTGTTACGGAAACTGTAAACCAGGAACGTTGCTACACGGTCATGAAACCAGTAACAACCTACCGTACGGTACATCGTTTACAGGGTGTTTGGGAAACCAAACAGATTCAAAAACGGGGAAGATGCCGTCCCTGCTGGACGACGGATGCCTGTGGCGTTCCTCGGATGACCATGGTTCAGGTTCCCGGCAGAACACACTGTCGGAAAGTCTGGCGACTGAAAAGAGTCGCTTGCCAGGTTCCTTGTACGCAGTATGTGCCTCAGGTAGTTCGTCAGAGCTGCCCGGTTCAGGTGACTCGTTATGTGCCTGAAGTGATCGTGAACAAAGTACCTGTGAAGGTCTGTAAAATGGTCCCTGAAGTGGTTGTCACCAAGGTTCCTTACCGGACTTGTCGCTGGGTCACCGAAACGGTTGCTCAGAAAGTTCCTTACCAGACCTGTAACTGGGTCTGCGAAGAGCGAGTCCGTAAAGTTCCCGTGCAAACCTGTAAAATGGTTTCAGAGAAATGCACCCGCAAAGTTGCTGAGTGCGTGACTCGTAAAGTTCCTTTCACAGTCACTCACCGTGTTGCTCGTTGCGTACCGAAACAGGTACCTGTTACTTGCACACGTTATGTTTCCAAGTGTGTGGCCCGTAAGGTTCCTTACGAAGTTTGCACCATGGTTCCACAAACGGTCTGTCCGACAACTGCCTGTGCAACCGGCAATTGTGGACTGGTACCTCAAACTCGGGAATCAGCAAAACCTGTGGTTCCGGAACCACAACCAGAACCAGAAGCAAATCCTAAGACGGCTCCAGCGAAACCAGATGTTTCCGCTTAGTCGTAAAAGTGATTCGCTTGTGATGTGAATGAATCGAGGCAGGTTTCAATTGAAACCTGCCTCTTTTTTTATAGCCCTGACAAAGGGACTGACGAAAAGGAACAAAACTCTGGCCTTCTCATGATGACGATGTCTGAAACGACAAGTGTGTCATTTCGTGAGGTTTAATAGCCTCCTTCAGATCGCAGTCCTTCGGCACCACAGACGATATCGCAGCTTGTGTTCAAGTCGCAATCGTCAAACGCATCATCGAATTCACTGCCCATGTAATAGCTTTTGGTTTTGCCGTGGCTACCTGACCAGAATCCAGTGAAGGCATACGTCTGGTTCAGAGCACCAATTGCGTTGGAAACGTCGTTCAATTCCGTATTCACGGCGACGGCAACTTCACTCAGGCCAACGATCATTGCCAGAACTGCAATCGTCAGAACCAAGACTAATTCAGCAGAAATGATGAACCCCGCTTCATCATTGTACAAACGGCGTACGATACCTAACATTTGAGAGTCCCCTTAACTTGATTGTAGAGTGTGCCGAAAAACGATGGATTGTTATTCAGCACAGTGAGAGAGTTATTCTTTTCGTGAGAGAGTTTTACATTTCATCAATCTGCATTGAGGTCGCACTCAATTGAATTGACGTGTAGGATAAGAATGCAGACTGTGTGCCAGAACAGTTCTGTCGGGGAAATCAACAGTCAAACGCGTGGGGCTATCTCTTTTGTTTCCCTTTGTTTACGAGTTTTTTGGTCGGGTTGCCACGGGGAAACTTCTTTCAGACAAATTAGTCCAGTATGTAAACTGGATTGAACACTTTTTTTGAACAAAGTGTAAGATCTGCTAATCGTAAAAAAAGAACCGGCGGGGGTCCCCACCGGTTCAATGAGAGAGTTGAATTATCGCATTTGGTAACTACGGAGTGACACTTTCAGAAGCAGTCACCGCGTTTGTTCCTGTCACCAGATCACAGCTCGTGTTCAGATCGCAGTCATCAACAGCGTCGTGGAACCCGGAACCTGCGTAGTGACTTTTCGATTTGCCTTCACAAAAAGTACTGGCAGTAAAACCGGTATAAGCATAACTTTGATTCAGAGCACCGATGGCGTTTGAGACGTCGTTCAATTCGGTGTTTACAGAAAGAGCAACTTCACTCAATCCCACAATCATAGCCAGAACAGCGATAGTCAGCACTAGAACCAGTTCTGCCGAAATAACAAATCCACATTCATTTTGCCAAAAAGCCCGCATCATGATTTTGATCTCCTGTTTTGAAGAAAACTCTGCTCAGGAAGTTCCCGAGCAGAGTTTTGTGAATTTAGCCGTAATAAAATTACGGAGTAACTGATTCAGAAGCAGTTACAGCAGTTGTACCTGTAACCAGGTCACAAGTGGTGTTCAGGTCGCAGTCATCGACAGCGTCATTGAAACGTGAACCAGCGTAGTGGCTCTTGTTTTTTCCACCTGTTCCAGCGAAACCAGTGTAGGCATAGCTCTGGTTCAGAGATCCGATTGCGTTTGAAATGTCGTTTAATTCAGTGTTAACAGCAACAGCAACTTCGCTCAATCCGACGATCATAGCCAGTACAGCGATGGTCAAAACGAGTACTAATTCTGCGGAAATAACGAAACCTGCTTCATCGTTCCAAAGTTGATTTAACATACTAGTGAGTTCCTTGGTTTTTAAAATTTAGTTGAGAGACTAATAGTGGATCGATTTCTCAAAATGAGAAACCTATCCCATAACGAAGAGATCCATATCACAGATGCAATATTTCTCTCTGAGCCAGAGTGAGACAACGCTCCATTCAGGCACACTTTGTGAAACTACCGGCCCGTAATTTCACGTCACAAACTGCAGTATTGTTTTCCTAAATATTTTTAAATGCACACGTTATGACCCGCGGAGCAATGGAAGCCCAAAATGATGACATTGGCACCATTCGCATTGAATGCTCTCTCACCTTCATGCAATGCAGTTAGCTCCTCTTCTTCTTTCGGGGACAAATCGCAAGAAATAGAAGAAGCCTCAACACGGGTCACAACGCTGCGAATCAATATGTGAGTATTAACCAACCAGACTTCCTGGTTTTTTCAATTCGATTCAACTTGTTATGCTCAGCCCATAACGCAGTCGGTGTGCCAGACAAAAAAAGAAACATTGATGACAGAAGTCCACAAAGCGTGTGGAGAGAAAGAAACACATCTTTGGAATCGCTATAAATGTAATCAAAGATAGAATTTACACAGATAGTCGATAGGAGAGTCACAAAGACGTAGAAAGAGCGATTGGTTGTTTTCTGGCAACGCGGTCTATCAAAAAATTTGAACAGTCTGATAAAACAACTGTCAAACAGTTGAGCGGTTTTTTATACATCGCCCCCGTAGTGCCTGTCTGTCTTGCCAGGCCTGGAGTAAAGGGTGGTGAATCAAAATCTGGGAAGAACTCTGCTCAGGAGAAGCCCTGAACAGAGTTTTCGTCTTTACATTCATCCCAAAACTAATACTAGGGAGTAGTAGCTTCAGAAGCAGTCACAACACCAGTACCAGTTACCAGGTCACATGTGGTGTTCAGGTCACAGTCATCAGTAGCGTCGTTAAACCGTGAACCGGCATAAAAGCTCTTGCTTTTTCCACCATTTCCAACGAAACCAGTGTAAGCATAGCTCTGGTTCAGGGCTCCGATTGCGTTTGAAATATCGTTTAATTCAGTGTTTACAGCGACAGCGACTTCGCTCAGTCCAACGATCATGGCTAGAACGGCGATAGTCAGAACGAGAACTAATTCCGCAGAAATTACGAAACCAGCTTCGTCATTCCAAAGTTGATTCAACATGTTTGAGTTCCTTAATTGTTTTACTTGAGAATAAGAGTTTTTGTTTTCGATTCAGATCGAGAAATCATGAACCGCGAGAGACTACATCCACGTGATTTCACGCAAATGCACCAGCATTGATCACTGAAAGACCGGACAAGCACCAAGGAACTTATCAGAATACTTCCAGCGATCGGGGAAACAGTCTGCTTCTGCTACCAGCGAAAATATGAGAACCGGTTCACCCATATTGTCTTTGGAACGCGAACCTGTAAGTCACAGGTCCGAAGCAGAGTTTTCCCACTATGCTGGTTATGGTGATCGCACAGATCGTGCCGAAGGCGTAATCTTTACAAGCCCTACAATGGGTAGATCAGGAAAACTTTCGCTAACGCCTTTTATTGTTCAGGTTTAACATGCGGAATTGCTGCAGCTATAAGTCGCACGATGGCTTAAGATGTGGCCTATTTGTAAGGAATCTGAAACACTGCTTTACATTTTCTGTTTATAATGTCCTACAAATCGTTTTATTGATCATAATCTGTTGATTTATCTTAAAAGCAGTTCCACTCTCAAGATAAATTCCAGACCCTGTTTCAGTTGTGCCATTTGATTTTTGACATCATTTAAGACTCAAAACTAGCAGCGGAAAATCGAATTTGTTTTGGATAAGGATCTCCGGAAGAGCCGAACCTCTCCCGGAGATCTGGTCAGAGTTGCAATCGAATCACTCTTTTTGAACCGATCGAATTAACTCTTACCTCAAGATTCCGCCTTCAGAACTTGATCTGCTAGCCGGTATTAACAAGTCACAGGTCGTGTTCAAATCACAGTCATCGACCGTGTCCAGGAACATGGACCCAAGATACAATGAATCATTCCCCTCAAAACCTGTGGCTACGTAACTTTGATTGAATGATCCAAAGGCATTTGAGAGATCGTTGAGTTCTGTGTTCACAGCGACAGCAATCTGGCTGAGGCCTACTATCATCGCCATGCAGCCGATGGTGAGTATGAGAACGAGTTCTGAGGCGATAATGAAGCCCGCTTCTTCTTTCCAGAATTGATTAATCATAATGAGTTCCTTTTTAGAGAGGACAAAAATCAGGTCCGAGATTGAGAAATCTTGAACCGAGAGAATGTGTCAGGTATGGATGGTGCCATACACTTCAGCAATTGTTAGAAAGTATCCGTTACAGTCAGAATGACTGGTTGAGATGACCCACTAACCAGAAAACTCAGGAGAACCAAACGAAGATGTGAGAACCGGTTCATACAAATTGCGTTTGGGGTCAGCCTTTTTACAGGTCTGTTTCATTGAATTCCCAAACTGCTAAGCTGAATAAAACGCAGAGAACATGCCAAGCTGAGATTCTTTCCAAACGATTCAAATCGCAATTTCAAAAAAAGCTTCCTAATCACTTTTATCGGTAGTGTTTAGTGTGTGTATAGGTGATTTTGTACCTGATCATATGGTGTCTTCTGGTGGATATTATGATGAACGATTTTGTACAATTCGTGAAACAAAATGCTCAGTCCATGTTAAATATTTGTTTGCGATTTTTTACGTGTGTCGAAATGCAATGAGTGTAAAGCCTCCTATAGTAAGAGTTTACTAAATCAATGAATTCAAGGGAACTGTTAAATTGTCGGCACAGCGGTTGGCGATCAAATGCAAGTATAAATGGTCTCCCGGAAAACCTGATTAACCAATCGACTTTATTTCAGTAAGAAACGCAGTCATGTGTTAAAGTTAAGTGAGAGATAATTCGTGTCGTTACGCACGAGTGAATGATCTAATTTAGAAAGCGTTTTTTAGCTATGCAGGTTACCATTTCCGCCGTCGGTCCGGACAATCGTGGATTAGCTGATCCCATCGTGCATTATGTCACAGGTGTGGGGGCGAATATTCACGAAATTCAGATGTACGACCATGATTCCGAGCATCTGTTTGCGATGTTGCTGCGAATCGACTGGCCGATCGACGTGGAACCCATTGCAGTTCTGCGCGAGCGGATCATGCAGATCGGCACGCAAAAGGGACTGACCTTGAGGGTCTGGGCGCGGGATGAACATGATCGTCCCCCACGCCTTGCCATTTGTACGACCTTTCGTAGTGAACCTGCGGAAGCCGTGCTGAATGCTATTCAGTCTGGTGTCGTCAATGCAGAGCCCGCTGTAATTATTGGAAATCGGGATCGCTGTCAGGCTTTAGCCGACAGGCATCAGGTTGATTTTCACAATATCGGCGATGATCGCGGTAACCCGGATAATTCCCGTATGGTCGAACTGTTCGACTCCTACGATATCGATTATGTTTTGCTGGCCCGTTACATGCGCGTTTTGCCCCCCAGTATCTGCTGGAGTTTTGCCGGTGGGAGAATCATCAACCTGCATCACGGGCTACTCCCTTCTTATCCCGGTTTCCAACCTTACGAAGATGCGTTCAGCCATCATATGCTGACGTTTGGCGCCACGATTCATTTTATTATTCCAGAATTAGACGCGGGCAATCAGATCATCCATCAGAACGCGTTCACGGTTTCACCGGGGACATCATTAAAAGAGATCAAGCGAATTGGTGAAACGGAGCATGAGCCGGAATGTCTCGTGGAAGGGGTCCGTCGAGTCATCGATCGCGAAGTCGAACTCCACTTCCATCGTGTGGTGGGCATGGAAGACCGGAAATAATGTTGTCTCGACGCCTATGAGGTTTCTTGCAATTTGGTTTTGACCAGCTCAAACACCGAGTCGAACATGGGTTCGGTCAACCGCCCGGTAAAGGTATTCTGTTGGCTGGGGTGATAGCTGCCGACCAGCCAGTGCCCATCGGGGAATTGAAATGAGGCGCCATGTGAGAAAGCGGGGCGTTTGCCGGTCCAGTTGATCCCCTGGCGTTTTTTGAAATCCAGTACCGCTTTCCAGCCGATCTGCCCTAATGCCAGAAAGACTTTGACGGGAAGCAGGTCGACCGTCTGTTCCAGCCAGGGATGACAGTTTTCAATTTCTTCACGCGTCGGTTTATTGGCCGGGGGGGCACAATGGCAGGTGGCGGTGATTACACAGTTTCGTAGTTGCAGTCCATCGTCTATGTGCTCTGCCTGAGGCTGATTCGCGAAGCCTGCTTTGAACAGTGCCCGGTACAGCCAGTCTCCGCTTCGGTCTCCCGTAAACATGCGGCCGGTGCGGTTTGCCCCGTGTGCAGCGGGTGCGAGTCCCACAATCAACAATTCCGCCTGTGGGTCGCCAAAATTAGGAACTGGTTTGCCCCAGTACTCCCAATCTTGAAATGACTTTCGTTTTTCAGCGGCGATTTTTTGACAATGGGCCAGTAATCGTTCACATTTCGTGCAATTCACGATGTTCTGATTCAACTGATTCCATCTGGATCCAGGCATCATTCCCTCTTTTTTTCAAGCTCATTCATTAAAATACCGGATTATAACTGTTGTGATACTTAGTTCAGATAAACCGATTAAATACGACATATCTGCATTACCAATACCAGCAAACAGGTGAGACAGTCAAACCGGACTCTATATTTAAAGAGAACATTTTAAAATCCAGACTTGAAAAGCCGTCTGATGCCACTTTACGATAGTGTCAAAGTGCTGCTTAGTTCGATTTTGCATCGGCACGGCGCTTGTCAATGATATTCCGCTTTTGAATTTAAGCCCATTTCAGGAACAGTGATTGTGTCGAAACTTCAACTCCCTCTGATGTCACTGGTAGCGGCAATACCCGGTGGTTTTTTGACTTACCTGCTGGTGATGGCATTTCTGAATCATGCAGAAGCCATGTCGACCCCCCTGCTTGGTGTGGCAGGACTGACGCTTTTGCTGAGTGGCTTTCTGACAATCTTACCAATTGGTGCTTTGATTTTTGGCCCCAAAGGAGCCTCGAAGAAAAAAGCGAAAGACGAGGATCAGCCCGAGCCTGCAGCTGAAGAAGATGAATATGCTTCTGATTCGGCAGCCGAACTTTCCGATGAATTCGCCGAAGACGAATTTGAAGACGACGACGAAATGGCGGCCTCAGGAGATGACCTGGATTTCGGCGAAGAAGATGAGTTCAGCGACAGTGAAATCAGTGGTGAGATCGAAGACGAAGAATTTGATTTCAGCGATGAGTACGAATTCGATGATGAGGATGAAGAGGACAAGTAAACGGGCCATTGCCCTCTTTCATTCTCATTATCATTTTGCTTATTTCAGGTGTTCCTGAAAAAACTGATCCATGTCAGCGACCATGTCGTTGAACCAGGGGAGTTGATTCCAGCAACCATGTTTCCCGTTGGGATACACTTTGACGCCGGTCTTGACGCCCAGCGACGTCAGTTTTTCACGCGAAGGCGCGTTCCGTTCGGGATGATCGTGCTCTCCCATCATGAATAGCAGTGGCGGAGTCTGCTCGGAAAGATGCAGATACGCGTCACTGAGTTCATATAACTCGGGTGCTTCATCAATGGTTTTTCCCAGCCACTGATTCGAATTGGATTTCTGGGGATCCTTGTGAGAGCGTTCCGCGACTGAGCCCGTAGCCATCTGCATCGGCCCCGCCATGACGATGGCTGCCTGCAGTGCAGAAGACTGATCTTGGTGACCGGCGTCTCCCTGCAATGTTTTGACATGCGGTGCCGCCGCCATAAGTCCGACCAGATGACCGCCGGCAGAACCTCCCACGGCACCAATTTGCTGTGGATTCACATGATACTGTTTTGCTTCTCCCCGCAAAAACCGGACGGCGGCATTGCAGTCCTGAATTCCTGCCGGAAACTTTGCTTCATGTCCCAGGCGATATCCAACGGCCATTGTGACATAACCGCGTTCCGCCAATGCAATCGCCAGAGCTCGGAACTTGGCTTTGTCTCCATTCAGCCACCCGCCGCCGTGTACGACAACTACCGCGGGAAACGGGCCTTTTCCGTTCGGGACAAAGAGATCAGCCAGTAATTTCCGTGGTCCAGCTTGTCCATATACCACATTCAGATGGGGAGTGACGGTATCAGGAACATTTGTCGAAGGACGTTTTGAACTGGTTTTTGTAGTCGGCTCGGAAGCAGGTTCAGGCACACAGCCGTAGGCGTTCATGCGTTGACGATATAAACCGCCAAAACCGGTAATGTAGAGCGAACGCAGATCCCGATCGCCGAACGCACAGTTAATGGGACGCGTCGGCGTATGAATTTTCGCCAGCAGTTTGCCTTCGGGATTCCAGATCCAGATATCCGCGGGACCCGCGCAATAGACGTTGCCTGCACGGTCAACTGTCATGCCGTCGGCTCCTTTGTCCGGACCCGAATCCATTTTGGCAAATAATTTCCCGTTAGCGGTAACACCTGGTTTGGTCACGTTATATGCCCAGATTTCTTTCGGGACATAAGCGGCGACATACAGCGTCTTGCCATCCGGTGACAGGATCAATCCGTTGGGGGTTTTAATGTCGTCGATGGCGACAGACTGTTTGCCCTCCGGGGAAATATAGATGACTTCTCCCTGGCCGGTGAGCGTGTAATAGATCCCGCCATCTTGATCAACGACCAGATCATTGGGGCGGCGGGGAGGCTTGGCGTCCGCTGGTTGACCAGCGATTCGTTTTTTTTGCTTGCCATTCAATACACTGATCTGACTGGCTCCGTTGTCTGACAGATAAAGTTTACCATGATTGAAATAACTGGCGCTGATCCGGCCGGCGTCATCCAGAAATACCGAAACTTTTCCCGAGCGGGGATGATAACGATATAGTTTGCCCCCTTTCACGTCGGGGAAATACAGATTGCCTCCTCCGTCCCAGGCAGGGCCATCCGCCAGACCGAAATCGGTGGCGATGGTTTCCAGCGGAGATGAAGTATCGACAATCGAATCGGCGGCGGTGCCGATCTGATTGAATAAGGCAAGCGACAAAAGAAAGAGGGCGAGTTGTTTCATAGATCGTTCCTAAAATTCGGTTCAAAGGTGTAAGAATATTGATCGGTCTAAAAGCTTATTATTGCCTGACGAGACGGATTTGTCGTACGTCCATCACGGCATTCCTGGCTTTTTTGATTGGTTTCACCTGGAGCGACTGGACCCCGGTTTGATCGAGTTTCAGTTTCCCAATGTGACGTTCTTTAAAATTTTGAAAGTGCCCCGTCTCTTCAACGGTTAATTTCAGCTTTTGATCATTGACTGAAACTTGAACTTCACTGCCTCCCTGTCCGCGGCCGCAGCCTTGTAGCAGATAAACATCAAATACACCGGGTGTTTTCAGATCCAGTTTCCATTCACACCAGTCGTTTTCATTAGCCCAATAGCCGACCGTATTTTTATGAGGCTGCGGTTCATAGCGGAGCAGCATGCCGTGCACGAGGGCATCTTTGGCATCCAGAACGACCTGCTGATCGGCATTTTCGGAAATGACTTTCGGTTTCACAGGCAGATAAGGGGCCTCATTAAATTCCACGATCACCGTTGCCGATGCTGGCACTGACTCTGGCAGCTGGATTTCCCATTCTTCAATGCCCGGTTTGAGTGTGAGTGGTTTTTTCGTGTCATCGTCTGCAAGGTAAATCGTTTTGACACGGTTATTCAAACGCGGGATAGTGACGCTTTTGGGGGGCTTGGAATCAGAAAGCTTCAGTTTCAGGCCTTGCGGTAAAGCACTGATGGTTCCCCAGCTTTTTTTGATGGGAAATTGTTTCTGGTCTGTCTGAGCAGCGAATTTCGTCGCGGACAGGGCTGAGTGACCGTGGAAAAAACAGACCACGGTCCCTACAATTAAGAGCACGGAAAACTGGGGGATGAGATTTCGAGTGAACCTCAACGTCAAGTTGTGCATCAAAACTAGTGCCTCTCGATTGATGTTGAAAATGGAAGTCAGTGAAATTAATGTTCCATTCTTGATGATCTCAATCGGCAGATCAATCGATAAACAAGTGAATGGGACAGTTCTTCCAAAGAAACCTTTTCTGTCCGTGAATGACCAGGACGAGACAGGACAAAAAGAAAGACATCAATGAGCGACGAAGATCAGACGATCGCCGAAACCCGTTTCTTAAAATTAATCAAACGCGGACGCTGGGAATTCGTCCAGCGTGTGAATCTGTCGGGGGTCGTCTGTCTGTTTCCGCTTACGGAAGATTACCGGGTGATTCTGGTGGAACAGTTTCGTCCCCCCGTCAATGCGCCCGTGATCGAGTTTCCTGCAGGACTGGCCGGAGATATCAAGGGGCAGGAGGAAGAAGCGTTCGAGACAGCCGCTGCGCGAGAACTGATCGAAGAAACAGGATATGAAGCACAGACCATGATTCCACTGGGATCCACTGTCTCTTCCGCCGGTCTGACTGACGAAGCCGTTGATTTCTTTCTCGCGCTGGATCTGAAAAAAGTCGCGGCCGGGGGCGGTGATGAATCAGAAAATATCACCGTACATGCGGTTCCCTTCCAAGAGATCGAGTCGTGGTTACAGGCCGCACAGGAGCGAGGTTGCCTGTTGGATGCGCGGATTTACGCCGGCCTTTACTTTTTATCAAAACACATTCCCGAAAACCTCTGATCGGTTTCTTTCTTTCAGAGTCATTTCCGCGATATAATCAGCGGATCTTTCAACATTAATCTGCGATAACAACAGACCTTTCAGGAAAAGAACGTGAATCACATGAGTGAAGAATGGATAGCCGACCGCATGCATCTGATCGATGCCTCAGGAATTCGAAAAGTATTCGATCTGGCGGCGAACATGAAGAACCCGGTGAATCTGAGTATCGGACAGCCGCACTTTGATACTCCTGATACTATTAAGGATGCTTTATGTCAGGCGGTCCGAGACGGCAAAAATGCTTATAGCCAGACGCAGGGGATTGCGCCATTAATTGAGAAAATACAATCACGGGTCGACGCCGAATATCATCATGAAGATCGCCAGGTGTTTATTTCCAGCGGGACCAGTGGCGCATTGATGCTGGTTTTGAATACCCTGATCAATCCTGGTGATGAAGTGATTGTCTTCGATCCTTACTTTGTGATGTATACACATCTGACACGTGTTGTCGGTGGTAAACCGGTGTTTGTGGAGACCTATCCGGATTTCACGATCAACATTGAAAAAGTCCGCGCTGCCATTACCGATCGCACCAAGCTGATTTTGTTTAACAGCCCGAGCAATCCGACCGGGCACGTTGCATCGGAAACCGAGACGCGTGCTCTGGCAGAGTTGGTGGCGGAAAAGAATATCGCACTGGTCAGTGATGAGATCTATCGTTCCTTTTGTTATGACGAGCCGTTTGTCAGCCCGGCTGCCTTTAATGAGAAAACGATTGTGATCGACGGGTTCAGTAAATCACACTCGATGACCGGACATCGTCTTGGTTTTGTGCATGGCCCCAAAAGCGTCGTGCAGCAGATGATTAAGCTACAACAATACACGTTTGTCTGTGCGCCGCATCCGGTGCAATGGGCGGGGCTGGCTGCTCTGGAATGTGACATCTCGGATCGGGTGGAAGAATACCACGAGAAACGTGATCTGATGCGGGATCGCTTATCAGACAAATTTGAAATTGCCGGCGCTGGCGGTGCCTTCTACATGTTCCTCAAAACGCCATGGGGAACCGGCACCGAATTCTGCACGGAAGCGATCAAAAATAATTTACTGATTATACCCGGCAATGTGTTCAGTAATCGCGATACGCATTTTCGCATTTCCTATGCGCAGGAGAACCCGGTTCTGGAAGAAGGGGCCGCAATTCTCAATCGTCTGGCAGACCGCAAAATGTGAAAAACCGGGCAGAAAGCCTGTTGTTTTTCTCTGCAGAGTAAGTTTTTTACGACAATTGAAAACTTTCTCTATACCTCAAAGGGTATCACCTCTATTATGGAGAGTGTGTACTTCTTTCTATCAGGTGATAAACGACTTACGATACTGCCAGACAACAACTTATGCCATCTGACAAACGACGAAAAAAGATCGGACCGGTCTCGGCTGGAGCGACCGGAGAAAGTTCCCCGCCGCCCTCAAGCCAGGGAAAAGGAGTACGTACGCAGCAGGCGACAGGGATTGACGATGCTGATACCACTCAGGAAACGATTTCTCAAACCAGTGATTCTTCAAAGCCGTCAAAAAAAGCCAAATCAGCGAGTCTGATCGGCGTTCAGTTAGATGACTTCAAGATTCTGAGAAAGCTGGGGCAGGGCGGGATGGCCACCGTTTATCTGGCCGAGCAGGTCTCTCTCAAACGAGAAGCCGCCATCAAGGTGATGCATAATGAACTGATGAGCGATGAAACGCACGTCAGGCGTTTTGAACGCGAGGCAAAAGCAGCCGCCGGCCTGACCCATCCGAATATCGTTCAGGTCTATATGACCGGCGACTTTCAAGGTACGCATTACATTGCGCAGGAATATGTGCGCGGGATCAATTTAAGAGAACATCTCGCACGCAATGCACCCCCTGATTGTGCGTTGATTCTGCGGATTATGCGACAGGTAACTGCTGCGTTAAATGCTGCTGCGGAAAAAGGGATTGTGCATCGGGATATCAAACCCGAAAATATCATGATCACCTCTCGAAAACTGATCAAAGTCGCCGACTTTGGCCTCGCGCAAATTGCCCAGTCAGACGAACGCGTCGAACTAACCCAGGTCGGCACGACCATGGGCACGCCTTTGTATATGAGTCCGGAGCAAGTCAACGGCAAGCCATTGGACCAGCGAAGTGACATCTATTCGCTGGGAGTCACCTGCTATCATCTGATTTCCGGACGTCCGCCCTTTCACGGGGAAACGGCGCTTTCGATTGCCGTCAAGCATCTGAACGAGCCAGCTCCGCCGCTCTCAAAACGCCGACCGGATCTTCCCGTCGAGCTCTGTGACCTCGTGCATCGCATGATGGAAAAAGATCCCGAGAAACGCCCGGCGAATGCAGCGGAGCTGATGCAGGCGATTAAGAAAATTCCGGAGCAGCCTTCTCTGAAGCAGGGGCGAAGCTGGATGTCACTGATTCCCTTTCAGGGGAATCGTAGCTTTCAAAAGCAGTTCCTTGCGTTTGTACTGGCGTCGCTCTGTCTGGGGAGTGTGGCAGCGGCCATCGGATGGGTGAATCGTCCCGGCGATCCATTGAATGCACCTTTTCAGGAGCAGGCAGGGAAAGCAGCTGTCGAGAGCATCATCCCTCATGAAAAAACGGCGTTTGCGCAGTTCTTGCTCGCGACACGTTTGAAAGATAAAGAAGAAGCCTGGCAGTCGGTGATTGATTATGAACCCGTTAGTGAAGTTTATAAAAGACGTGCCCAGATTCGTTTAGGGGGGTTATTGATCAAACCAGATCGATATGACGAAGCCAAAGCCATTTTTCAGGAGCTGAAGGACTCAGGGCAGGCTCAATATGAAGTGAATGGTTATGCGGGGTTAATGGCTCTGGAGAGTATCAACGGGAATGCGCGTGAAGCACAGGATATCTGGGATATTCGTGTTGGGGATCATATGAACTATTTGGATGCCGGATTGATTGATTATGTCGTAACGGCACTGGAAGAGAACCAGAAGACTCTGGGGGACAAGGTTGATAACAGAGAGGATATTCGCAGGCTTTCTAATTTCACTGATGAGGAAGATCGATCCCCTGGCCCCTCTCCTGATTGATCTAGATGGCACAACGGATGGAATTCAGGGAGAGTTCTGACAATCTTCCGAGCTCCTGTCGAGGAGAGATGTCTTTTCGTGAGCAATGACCTATAATGGCTGCAGTTTCAGCTTTGTTTGAACGGCGCTCCAGTTTTAAGCGTCGATTTAGTTTATCAGGCAGATTTAAGTACATTCGGGCACAGCGGTGGCGATTTTACAAATTTTAAAAGGGAAAGTTCCCGAACAGATTATCGAACTCAGTGGCGAGCGGGTCATCATGGGCCGGCATCCCAACTGTGAGATTGTGCTTGATAATGTCGCTGTCAGCCGCTATCACGCTCAGATTCTGGAAAGTCACGGCTTCTTTTATCTGGAAGATCTGCACAGCCGCAACGGAACCCTGCTGAACGGGACGGTCATCGAAGGTCGCACGGAACTACACGAAAACGATACGATCAGCATTTGTGATATTCAGATGCAGTTCCTGCTCGATTATCAGGAGACCCCCGATTTTCTTGACTCTGCCATTCAACAGACCATGGAAGTCAGTAATCAGAGCTTGAAACAGGGCTCACATGTTGTTGCCCTGGATGGAAGCTCACATGAAGGTGTGCTGGATGGTTCCTCGATTATCAGCCAGCTCGATCTGAACAGCAGCAGTCAGCTCCGAATCAGCGTGAAACCAGAAGTCAAACTGCATGCGGTTCTGGAAATCAGTCAGATCCTCAGTCGTGCTCTGAAACTGGATGAGGTGCTGCCCCGTATTCTGGATGGTCTGTTTAAAATATTTGCCCAGGCCGACCAGGGTTTCATCATGCTGCAGAGCCCAGAACGGAAGAAGCTGGTGGTGAAAGCCACGAAAGCCCGCCGTGCGGAAGATGAAGATTCGATTCGAATCAGTACGACCATCGTACGCCAGGCGATCATGAGTGGTTCTGCCATTCTGAGCGCCGACGCTGTCGAAGACGATCGCTTCAAAATGAGCGAGAGCATTACGTCACTCCGCATTCGTTCAATGATGTGTGTGCCGCTGGTTTCCCAGGGGGGAGACATTCTGGGAGTCATACAACTTGCGAGCCGCGATATCGGTCAGCAGTTTAACAAAGACGATCTGGATGTGATGGTGGCGATTGCACAACAGGCAAGTCTGGCTGTTGAAAATGCCAAACTGCATGAAGATCTGGTCAAACAGCGGGACATCGAACGCGATCTGGAATTTGCCCATCAGATTCAGTTAGGACTGCTGCCGCACAATCGACCCAAATTCAAAGAGTATGAGTTCTTTGATTACTATGAATCAGCTCAGAGCGTAGGCGGCGATTATTTTGATTATATCGAACTGCCGAATGGAAAAATGGTTGTGACGTTAGGCGACGTCGCGGGCAAAGGTGTTCCCGCGGCGATTCTGATGGCGCGGCTCTACGCCTCAGCACGTTATCAGGTTCTATCTCGAAATACTCCGGAAAAAGCCTTAGGCGAATTGAACGCGGAAATTGCGTCCAGTGGAGTCGGGCTGCGGTTTATCACGTTCGTGTTGGCTGTGCTCGATCCGAAAAAACATACGGTTTCGATCGTCAATGCAGGGCATATGGCGCCGTTGCTCCGGAAGAGTTCTGACGGAACCGTGGAGCCGGTAGCACAAGAGAAATCGGGTATGCCGTTGGGCGTAATGAAGAAACAGACGTTCCATGTCGAAACGATTTCGCTCGATCCGGGGGACACCCTTTTGTTTTACACGGATGGAGTCACGGAAGCGATGGACCATGATAATAACCTGTATCACAAAGACCGCCTGGTCAAATATCTGAAGTCGGGACCAGATGAGGTTGAGCCGCTCGTGAAAGGCCTTCTGTCTGATGTTGAGGCGTTTCAAAACGATTCCATGCAAAAAGATGACATGTGCGTTGTCTGTTTTCGTCGCAAGAAATAAAACACTCTCTCAGAGCCCACTCAAGAATATGCTGGTCTCTTTTTTGTTCCACTCAACAGTTGAGGCCCACTTTGACAACCGATGTGATTTCAATTCTCGGCAATGAGGGTAAGGTCGCCCAGAGGCTCGAACGCTACGAGCATCGTCCCGAGCAACTGGAAATGGCCGAAGCCGTCGCACAGGCGATTGAGAACAAAAACCATCTGCTGGTGGAAGCAGGAACTGGAGTCGGAAAAAGTTTTGCCTATCTGGTGCCTGCGATTCTGGCGACCTGCAAACAGAATGAAACCCGGTCGGGTAAAGATCGTAAACGGCTGATCGTCTCGACAAATACCATCAGTCTGCAGGAGCAGTTGATCAACCGGGACATCCCGTTTTTGAATGCGGTTCTTCCGGTTGAATTTTCAGCGGTACTGGTCAAAGGCCGCTCCAATTACATGAGTCTGCGTCGCTTGAAAGGGACCGTCGATCGAGCCAGCAGTACATTTTCGCGTGAAGATGAGTTAAGTCAACTCGATCAGATTGTGCAATGGTCGCGCAAGACCAGTGACGGCAGTCGGTCGGACCTGGAATTTCGGCCTCTGCCCAAGATCTGGGATGAAATCCAAAGCGAACATGGGAACTGTCTGGGGAAACGGTGTCCAACTTATAATGACTGTTTCTATTATCGAGCACGTCGTCGTGTCTGGAATGCGGATGTGCTTGTTGTGAACCACGCTCTGTTTTTCTCTGATCTGGCAATCCGCCGGGAAGGCAGCAGCATTTTACCCGATTACGACACGGTGATTCTGGATGAAGCGCACACGATTGAAGCGGTTGCCGGCGACCATCTTGGTCTCTCGATTACCAACAGCCAGTTCGATTACCTGTTTAACAAGCTCTATAACGACCGCACCCAGAAAGGCCTGCTGTTGCACCACAATCTGGTCGATTGTCAGCAGCATGTAACGCGTTTGCGATTTATGGTCGAAGATCTGTTTGATCATTTGCTGGAGTGGCAGTCGAGTCAGGGCTTGTCGAACCGACGTATCCGACAGCAGCCGCCGATTGAGAATGCAGTCACGCATGAGATGAAGTTGTTGGCAGCGCAAATCTCCGAATACGCCTTTTCACTGAAGAGTGAAGAGGAAAAGATTGAGTTGCAGGCGGTCGCCGAACGCAGCTCTGCTTTGGGGGATGCGTTAAACAGCTGGTTGACGCAGCAGGCTGACGGCGATTCGGTTTACTGGGTAGAAGTTTCACGGGGACGAACACAGCGGGTCAAAATGGTTAATGCGCCTGTCGATGTCGGGCCGGTACTTCGCGACGAACTGTTTAACCAGGCGAACACCGTGATTCTGACCAGCGCCACACTGGCGGTCGGCGATCAGGATTTCAGTTTCACTCGTTCGCGTCTCGGTTTAACGCAGAGTGAAGAGTTGAAGCTGGGCAGTCCGTTTAATTACCGGGAACAGGTCCGCTTGATTCTACCAGGAGCAATGCCCGATCCCGGTGATGCACCGGCTGCCTACGAAGCGGCGGTGGCCGATAAATTAAAACAGTACATCGAACAGACAGACGGTCATGCGTTTGCACTGTTTACCAGTTACAAAATGATGACGCAGTGTGCCGAACGGATTAGTGGCTGGCTGCAGGAACATAATCTGGCTTTGTATCTGCAAGGCGAAGGTCTACCACGTTCCTTGATGCTGGAGCGGTTTCGGAACAACCCTCGGGGTGTTCTGTTTGGCACAGACAGTTTCTGGCAAGGCATCGACGTACCCGGCGACGCGCTCATCAACGTGATTATTACCAAGCTCCCTTTCAGCGTGCCCGATCATCCCCTGCTCGAAGCCCGGGTCGAAGCGATTCGCAATCGAGGCGGAAATCCATTCATGGATTATCAGATTCCCGAAGCGGTCATCAAACTCAAACAGGGGTTTGGACGGTTGATTCGCTCTGCCAGCGATCGGGGACAGGTCGTCATTCTCGACCCGCGGGTACGCACCAAGAGATATGGTCAGAAGTTTCTGGACAGTCTGCCTGACTGTACGGTGATCATCGATCAGGAAGAGGATTTCGATTAATCGGAACCGAAAATGATATCGCTGCTGCAGTAGGAACCGCCGAAGTTATTTGCCAGAGTGACGACCTGATCCAGTCCATCGAGAAACAGATTGCGGCTCAAGTCAGTCAGGGGATGTAGAAACAGAGACCAGAGCACGCCATCACCGATGGCATAACGTGCATCGAGCGAGCGGTCAAAATTGGCTTCCATGACTTCCCATAAATCATCTTCGTCCAGGTCTTCTTCTTTCAGGATCGGCGTCATGATCCGTACGCGGTCGTGAATTTCATCCACAATCAAAAATAGAACCCGTTTCTCATATTCCGCTTTCCAGCAACCTTCTCCCGTCTCAAGGATCGTGCTCACCTCTTCAATCAACTCTGAAATCGATTGCGTGTTCAACGCCGTTTTTATTGTCGCAATCATTGTCCTACTCCTTGAACAAATAAAACCACTGATTGAAATCGTGGGCCGACTTTCAGAACCCAGCGTAATCGAACCTGATGCACTGGTATTCTGTCTAAACCATTACTTTCAGGAAGTCAGGCCTTTTTTTGCAACAAAGATCTGTTACGATTCCTGAGATCGGACCGATTTCAATGTTCCTCACATCTCTATTGTTTAGCAACTCGCTTCAAAAAAGCAACATTTTTTTTGATAGCTTGCCGAATTCTATTTTTTGAAGATAGGAAATCTTTGAATTCGGATTAAAATCAACACGGTTTCTCACTCGATTATTACGTCTGATACAGACAAATACAGGATCACATTCTCATCCTGTTCATGCGGAGTTCCATTGACGAACCAAGACTCAACACAATCAGGTCATCTGGCAGAATTAGAGAAGCAATACCAGGATTTGCTCAATAATAATTTTCTGCAATGGAACAACCGCCGGACGTTTTCACGTTGTCTGGGTGTCGGAGGTCAAGGGGTTGTCTACTTGAGTGCGCGCGAAGGTGCCGATGGCTTCAATATTCCGGTCGCACTCAAACTCTTTTCTCCAAAACGCTATGACAACTGTCGTGCTTATCAAAACGAAATGGGCCGGCTGTCTCAGGTCGCCGCCCGTGTAGCACGGGTTCAGGAAAATCACTTGGTCGCTGTACAGAATTTTGTAAAGCGGAAGCAGATCTACATTATGGAAATGGAGTGGGTCGACGGCTATGACTTGCGCAGTTTGCTCACACCGGCCACATTCAAACAGATTCGTGAACAGGTAACGCTGCGTCGCTGGAAGAACATCAATAACAATGTTTTTACCAAGGGCGTACAACAGCCCCGTTTGAAACCGGGCATTGCCGTCGCCATTCTTCGCGAGTGTCTGGCTGCTCTGGCAGCGTTACATCGCAACGATATTATTCACTGCGATATGAAACCCGCCAACATCATGCTCAAACGCAGCGGGAATGCCAAAATTATTGATATCGGATCGGCCATCGATTTGAATAACCTGCCGTCCATTCAACCCTGCACGCCCACCTATGCTGCACCGGAAGTGCTTTCAGGTGAACGGGCCACCCCGCAGTCCGACCTTGCCAGTCTGGGGTACATTCTGATTGAAGTCATCACCGGATTTCAGCCGTTTGCGAATTTGAAATATGCTCAGTTGATTAAAGCCAAACAGAATATCCTGCAGCAGCTTCCCCAGTGGTTTCCCGACGAAGAATTCGCGCTAAGCGAACCTTTAATGAAACTGATTCATCGCCTGGTGCATCCCAACCCTGCCGAGCGTTTTGCCAGTGCCGAAGCCGCTGACCTGGGCGAAGACGGTGCTGCCGAATTCCATCGTTTACTCGTGAAGAGCGATCTTCCCAGTGATTACGAGAATGAATTGCGGCTCTGGATTGAAGAAGTCGAGACCGACTATTTTGATGAAGGAAAATTTCCGGCCGACCCCGATACGACCGTGTTCACTACACGTGTCTGGCAGGAGCAGGATCAGGATGAATTGTCTGCGGAATCCTGATTGATTCTGGATGACGCCGATATCTTTACAATACTAATAAATGCAGGCCCTGTGCATCCGGTTTTGATTAGAGTTTCCCTCTGATTTTTTCTCAATCCAGATTTGCCGTTGCCCTCAAGGCCTGTTATTTTAGATAGATACAACATTCTTTGTTCTCAATCATCATCAGAGGTCCTTCCGTGAAAAAGCGTCTCACCTTATTTCTGCTTCTGTTTATTTTCGTCGCTTCGACTTCCGTCCCTGCTGCCCCGCCGACATTCGAATTAAAGTCGGGTGATCGGATTATCTTTCTGGGCAATACCATGATCGAACGGGCACAAAAGTTCGGAAGTTGGGAAAGCCTCTTTTTGCGAAGTTTTCCGAAAGCAAAACTCTCGTTCCGAAACCTGGGATGGAGTGCAGATACCGTCTGGTCTGACTCACGTGGCATTTTTGATCCCCCGGCTGTCGGTTATCAGCGGATGCTCAAACAAGTCAAAGATTTGAAACCGAATGTGATTCTGCTGGGCTATGGAGGCAACGAAGCATTTGCCGGCGAACAGGGCTTACCCGCCTTTCAAAAACAGTTGAATCAACTCATCACGGATTTGAAGCCAACCGGCGCCAAGCTGATTCTGGTCTCGCCGCATCGTTACGAAAATGCTGGCCACCCACTGCCGGACCCTGCCAAACACAATCGGGATCTACAGCTCTACGCTGACCTGTTGCAGGAGACCGCCGCCGCAGGAAATCATTATTATGTCGACCTGTACTCTGAGCTCATCCTGGAACCTGCCGGCAAGCCCGGACTCAAGCTGACGACCAACGGGATTCACTTGACCAAAGCCGGCTATCAGAAAGCGGCTGAATTGATTGCCGCCGATCTCGACTTAAAACCGATTACATTATCTCCTTCTGTTGAGCAGGAAGTGAGTCAGTTAACATTCGATAAAAACCGTGAGTACTTTTACAACTGGCGACCGCAGAATATTACTTATCTGCTGGGCTTCCGCAAACATGAGCAAGGCCAGAATGCCAAAGAACTGCCTCAGTTCATTCCGCTGATTGAAGAAAAAGAGGCGACCATCCATCGTCTGGTTTCCACTCAGTAACCCAAATCAATGGTTCTTTGCATACGAAATTCTTTCCGACCTGTTTTTGATCTCTAAAGGATCGTTCCTGTGATAAATCAAGCCGCTCTTCCTCTGAAACGTATTATTTCCGGTTCACTTTCACTGCTCTGTCTGTTGAGCAGTTCCACTCTCTGGGCACAGCGTGATTTGACTGATATTCCTCCTGCCGATCCCGAACTCGAACGGAAGTCGTTCAAGGTGGCAGAGGGTTTCGAAGTCAACCTGTATGCGGCTGACCCCCAAATCGCCAAGCCGATTCAGATGAACTTTGACGCGCAAGGCCGACTCTGGATTGCCGCATCGGAAATTTATCCGCATATCAAGCCGGGTGAAAAAGCCAACGATAAAATTCTGGTCGTCGAAGATAAAGACGGAGACGGCACCGCAGACAAAACCACGGTCTTCGCAGACGGCCTGTTGATTCCAACCGCAGTGATGCCCGGCGATGGTGGTGCCTATGTCGGAAACAGTACAGAACTTTTACACCTGAAAGATACGGACGGCGACGGTAAAGCAGACGTTCGCAAGACGGTACTCGCCGGGTTCGGAACCGAAGACACGCATCATATTCTGCACACACTCCGCTGGGGACCGGGGGGACACCTTTACTTCAATCAGTCAATTTATATTCACAGCCACATCGAAACGCCGCACGGCGTCCGTCGTTTAAACGGGGGTGGCATCTGGAAATATCGTCCCGAAACGATGGACCTCGAAGTCGTCATGCGCGGCATGGTGAATAGTTGGGGCCATCACTTTGATCGTTGGGGCCAGTCCTTCGCCACTGATGGTGCCTACGGGCACGGAATCAATTACACCTTCCCCGGCGCTGCTTTTGTGACGGCGGTCGGCATGGATCGCATTCTGAAAGGATTGAATCTCGGCAGTCCCAAACATTGTGGCCTGGAAATTCTCAGCGGTCGCCATCTGCCCGATGACTGGCAGGGGAATATGATCACAAACGATTTCCGCGGCCATCGCGTTTGCCGCTTTGTGGTATCGGAAAATGAAGCCGGTTATGTTTCTCGCGAACAGGTCGAAGTCATTAAAACCGACCACGTCGCATTTCGACCGATTGATGTCAAGATGGGGCCCGACGGTGCGATCTATATTGCCGACTGGTACAATCCCATCATTCAGCACGGCGAAGTTGATTTCCGCGATCCCCGCCGCGACCATACGCATGGTCGCATCTGGCGCGTGACTTATAAAGGAAAACCAACACTGCCCCGACCAAAGCTGGTTGATGCCACCAATCAGGAATTGTTGGATGCATTGAAAGTACCAGAAGAGTGGACCCGTCAAAACGCGAAAAATGTTCTGCGGGAACGGGGACAGGCGAAAGTTGAACAGGATCTGGAAACCTGGGTGAGCAATCTCGACCCTAAGGACCCGCAATTCGAACACAATCAACTCGAAGCCCTCTGGGTGGCACAATGTATTAACAGTGTGCAGCCTGAACTGCTGCAGAGTTGCCTGAAATCAAAAGACGGCAGAGCCCGCGCCGCCGCGATCCGCGTCGCACGGCACTGGAAGGATAAACTTCCCAACACCTATGAGCTAATCGCACCGCTCGCCGGTGATACGCATCCCCGAGTGCGTCTGGAAGCGGTCCGAGCACTTTCGCTCTATGATCGACCGACTGTCTTGACTGATGCATTGCAGGCTCTCGATCAGCCCGTTGATGAATATCTGGACTACGCACTCTGGCTGACCACGCGCGAAACAAAATCGATCTGGCTGCCTCAAGTACTGGAAGGCACGTCTTCACTGCAAAAAACACCGAAGAAACTGTTGTTCGCATTGACTGCCGTCAATTCGCCTGAAGTGGCACCGGTGATTACTAAACTGATCAAAACCGGACAGATCCCTGATAGCGAACTGCAAACCAGCCTGAATCTGATCGCCAAATTTGGTAACGCCAATGATTTGCAGCAACTGTTTGCACTCGCCTTGAAAACCGATACCAAACCGGCTCAACAGGCCGCTATTCTGCGGACGCTGTCGCAGGCGTTTCAAGCGAGAAAAGTGCGACCGACGGGTGACTTGAGTTCACTGCAACAGCTGTTTTCTTCGAAAAATCTGTCTGTACAACAGGCGGCCATCGATTGTGCCGGGCTCTGGAAAATCGAAGCATTGCAGGGACCCATTCGTAATCTGGCACAATCAGATCAGACCAAATTAGCGCTGCGAAAATCGTGTTTCTTTGCATTAGCCCGCTTTGGCGGCGTAGAGAATCAGGATGTTCTCGAGAATCTGAGTATTGACGGTGATTCACAAGATCTTCGCATCGCATCTGTTGCCGCACTGGCAGAGATGAATCTGAAACTCGCAGCCAAGCAAACGGTGAGCTTGATGAAAGAGATCACCGCATCAGATCAGCTTTCCGCGCTGTCGAATATCTTCCTGCAGCGTAAAGGGGGCGCAGGAGTGCTCGTCAACGCACTCAAAGGGAAGCAGATCGCGAAAGACGCCGCCATTCAACTGGAACGATTGATTCAATCAACCGGACGATCCAACCCTAATCTCGCCAAAGCAATCGCCGTTGCCGGTGGTTTATCCAGCAGTGGTGCTCCAAAACCAGTGAAACTCTCTCCGAAAGAGATGGCCGAGATCGTCAATGCCGTCAAAACCAATGGGGACGCCCATCGTGGCGAAGCCATCTTCCGCCGTGAAGATCTATCCTGCCTTAAATGTCATGCCATTGGGGGCGCCGGCGGCAAAGTCGGTCCCGACATTATCAGTCTGGGTGGCAGTGCGCAGCTGGATTACATCGTAGATTCCCTGTTAGACCCGAACAAAGCCGTCAAAGAAAATTATAATGCAGTGACTGTGATTACCGATCAGGGGAAGGTATTCTCCGGGGTTTTGGTGCGTCGCACCGACAGCCAGCTGGTTCTGCGAGATGTGAATGATAAGATCATGAATGTTCCACTGGATCAGATTGACGAAGAAGTCCCAGCTGCCTCACTGATGCCGGTTGGGTTGCTCGACAAACTGACTCAGCAGGAACTGATCGACCTGGTTCGCTTCCTGTCAGAGCTTGGTAAAACGGAAGCTTATACCGTAGGCAAAGATCGTGTCGTACGTCGCTGGCGCGTGATGAAAGGGACGCCGGAAGCCATGCATGCCATCCGCCGTACCCGACATGCAACCGCTGCCACGGAAAACCCTGCGTTTGTCTGGGAGCCTGCATACAGCCGCGTGGACGGCAGTCTCCCGGTTCGATCTTTCGACGAGATTGGAAAACTGCACATTTCCAATCGTGCCAAGGGTGCTGCATTTGTGCGTTGTGAACTGGAAGCGACTTCGCCTGGCAAAACGATTCTGAAATTCGATTCGGTCGATGGTCTCAAAATGTGGATCGGCGAAAAACCGGTGGTCCTCAAACCGGAGACCGAACTGGAACTCACCAAAGGCAAGCACCGGTTAACCTTCTCGATTGACCTGACTCCCGAACGGGATGTGCTGCGGCTGGAACTGCTGGACGTAAAAGAGTCACCAGCCCAGGTGTCGATTGTAAACGGGAAGTAAGCCACGTTCATACATAACAGGTGTGTTTGAGTCAGTTATTGACTCTGTACACTGCTTTTCTATAGTATAAACGTCTGGTTTAAACAAAGGTGTATGACTTCCTGTTTGCAGAAAAGCTTTGCATTTTGAGTACTCAGCCTCCCCGCCGCCGACGCAGATCGAAACGAAGTGCCGACGATGAAGTTGTGTCTCCTCGCCGGCGTAAGAAAACCTCGGACGGCTCCGTCAGAAAGCAGGCCGTGAATGATACAATTATCATGAAATCAATCGCCGCTGTGGCAGTCTGCTTTGCGGTAATCTACTTTGTTTTTATCTTCGACTGGAGAGATGTCGGCGTGGCGGTTGGCATGGATCGATCTGTAGCGAAACTTCGGGATGATCTAAAGTATTATCAGCAGAAACAGTTAAATTTAGTCGCCTCATTAGACAGTAAAGAACAGGCTGATGCGGCGGCTTCTCAATTGGATGAGCTCGCGAAAAGTCTGGCGGAAATTTCTGTTGAATACGACAACTGGCGTCACCCCACAGACGAAGACGAAATCAGGGCGGCTCAGAATCGCGCGCCGGAAGTAGTCGCAGCGGAAAGACAGATATCAGAGGAAATCAGCCGCCTGATGTCACAGCATCCGGCTCAACTCACCAGGGCATCAAGTCGACCGGCTGATGCGAGAAAATTAGGTGCTCATATCAGCTATCTTGTTTACAGGGCGAAAAAAGAAGCAGACAAATATGGCAAAGAATTGAAACTGGAAAAAGCAAAAGAAGGTGCCTTCAAGGAAGGTTATTCGCCCGTCACAGCCGATACGCGTCTGGCAGAAGGCATGCATCTTCAGGGAATCGATGATTTCTGCAATTGGGCAGACTGTATTGTCAGAACCGTCAATCAGGATGGTACAGTGCGAGTCAGCTTTCATGATCAAACGACCCAGGAAATATTCGGCCATGGGTCTGCATATTTTGACAAGAAGCTGGAACGCGATCAACTGCGGATTCCCGATGGTGTCGGAGCCATTCAGGTTCAACAGAATCCGACGCCCTCCAGGACAGGCCGACGCATTGAGGGAACAGTAAAACGTCCCGGCGTTACAGGAAAACGTATCCTGTCACACCCGCCTGCCAAAACTCGCTCAGATCGCTCTTTTTGATAGCATCATTAAAACTGACTTCCAGAGCGTCTGGTATTTTTTCTGATAATCGAGTCGGTTTCTGTTACGATTAATTCTATAACCAGCTTCAGGATTAAAAGATCAAGAAGCTGGTTCTAGAATGTTCTGAGGCTACCCGTCCCAGACTTCATAAGCTCACTCAATTGATTTGCCTGTCTCTTTTATCAGATGGTCGATTTAAGGCATTATATTTACCACAGCCAGATCACAGTGAACTACCAAACTAAACCGCGTTTTGAGTTTAAATTCGGGATGCGTTCCGGTTATGATGAAATGAGGCAGCAGGAGGCCGTCGGGGATAATTAACGCAAGAAATCAGCCTTGGATCAAACAAATGATGTTTTGAAGATCGAGGCGCGAATCCGTCATTTCTGAAATTCATTGAACAGGAGCGCACGATGTCAACAACTACAGCCAGTGAACTGTATCCCGAAGTCAAAGCCTTTCTCGAAGGGGGGCCATTGAAAGGTATTGTCGGGGGAAACGAAGTCGAAGCGAACAGCGGTGAGACGTTCGTCACATCCGATCCGGGATCGGGAAAACAACTGGCCGAAGTCTTCAGCTTCCAGGCTGCTGATATTGATATGGCCGTCGATGTCGCGGATGCCGCATTCCGCAAAACCGGCTGGGCCCAATTGCCGCAGAACGAACGCAGTGCGCTGCTGCATCGTCTGGCGGATGCCGTCGAAAAGCACAAACCGATGATCGCTCAACTCGAATCGCTGGACGCCGGGAAAATCGAAGCACAGGCACAAGGCGATGTGCAGAACTTTGTGGATACGATGCGTTACTTCGCCGACCTGGCTCAACACGTTCAACGTCGTTCCGTTCTGGCTGTTCCCAATCACGAAGCCTGGACCGTGCGTCAGCCTTACGGTGCCTGCGGCTTCATCTTCCCCTGGAACTTCCCGTTTCTGCTGATCGGCTGGGGTATCGCACCTGCTTTGGCAGCGGGAAATACAGTCGTCATTAAACCGGCGGAAGATACGCCGATGTCCGCCATTTATCTGGCACGACTGGCCAAAGAAGTCGGCATTCCCGATGGTGTCATTAACGTCGTTCCCGGACTCGGTTCAGTCGCGGGAGCCGCACTGTCTGCCAATCCTAAACTCAAACGCATGTCCTTCACCGGCTCTCCCGAAGTGGGGCGTCTGGTTGCAGAATCCTGCGGCCGTAATCTGGTGCCGGTCAAACTGGAACTGGGTGGCAAGGGGGCTGCCGTTCTCTTTAATGATATCGACATTCCTGATACGGCAGAAAAACTGGTGAATGCGATTACCTTCCACACCGGTCAGGTCTGTTGTGATGCCACCCGTTGGCTGGTTCACAAAGATATCTACGATGAATTCGTCAATGAATGTGTCGGGCGTCTGAAAAAAGTCCAGGTCGGGTATCAGCTGAATGATGCTTCGCAGATGGGGCCCGTAGTGAATGAAAAGCAACACAAGCGCGTGCTTTCGTATCTGGAAAAAGGGCAGGCCGAAGGGGCCGAGTGTCTACTCGAAGGGGGAGCTGCGAAAGTCGAAGGCTACAATGGTTACTACGTGAAGCCGGCGCTCTTGGCGGGCTCACTGGACAATGTCGCGGCCCGCGAAGAAATTTTCGGCCCCGTCGCGTATCTGGCGCCGTTCGAAACCGAAGCGCAGGCAATCGAGATGACCAACGCAACCGACTACGGTCTGGCGAACAGCGTCTGGACGTCTGACCTGAGCCGCGCGGCTCGCGTCGCGGAAGCTATGTGTGCCGGCAATAGCTGGATCAATGCACACAATGTCTTCGCTCACGGCGTGCCTTATGCCGGCATCAATAAGAGCGGCATGGGTGGCGGCGTGTTGTCTGTCGAAACCCTGTTCGACTACTGGCGTAGCCTGTCGGTCGTACGTCCTCTGTAAGCGATCTTTACTTGTGAGATTTTCAGGCCCGCAAAACGTTTGAATCAAGGCGTTCTGCGGGCCTTTTTTGTAATGTTTCTTGGCAAAATAAGTAGTTTTAAATTCAGACACCATAAATGGTTGGGACGCGTCGATTCCTTGCTTGACAGGCCCCATTCTGAGGCTCTAAGATCAAGGTAACGATCCGTTTGCTGGGACCCACCTGTTCTCCCGGACCATGATGGCATGGTTTGGTTTCTAAGAGACGCACCAGGATCGCTACCAGATGAGAAAATATAGGGCATGATCAATATGCGTTCTCGTTCCCTTTTAATCTGGCTCCCCTGTGTTGTGTTGGGGGCTACATTTATTTCGGTCTTTGCTGCGGAAGAGAGTCAACCGCTCACGGCGTCTGTCGAAGCGAAAGTTGACTTCAGTCGCGACATCCGTCCGATTCTCTCCAATAACTGTTTTTTCTGTCACGGCCCCGATGAGAAACACCGCGAAGCCGATTTACGGCTCGATACGAAAGCAGGCGCTTTCGAGAGCGCCATCGTACCGGGCAATCTGAAAGAGAGTGCCTTGATCGAGCGAATTTTGTCGACCGATGCCGATGAGCAAATGCCGCCCGCTGATTCAGGAAAAACATTGAAGCCCGCAGAGATTGAACTGCTCAAGCAGTGGGTCAAGCAAGGCGCCGAGTGGCACGATCACTGGGCGTACGTCAAACCGGAACGACTCTCTTTACCCAAAGTCAAACAGACCGGCTGGCCGAAAAACGAGATCGATTATTTTGTGCTCGCGAGACTGGAACAAGCGGGACTCGCTCCTTCCAAACCAGCCGACCGTCGGAGTTTGATTCGCCGCCTCTATCTGGATCTACAGGGTTTACCCCCCTCAGCAGCCGAAGTTGATGCATTTGTGAATTCGAAAGATCCGAACGCCTATGAAAAGCTGGTCGACCAACTGCTGGCATCTCCACAGTACGCGGAACGCATGACGCTCAAGTGGCTCGATCTGGCCCGCTATGCTGACACAAACGGTTATTCGATCGACGGCGGCCGGCATATGTGGCTCTGGCGGGACTGGGTGATTGACTCCTTCCATAAGAATAAACCGTTTAATGAATTCATCACCGAACAGATTGCCGGCGATCTGATTCCCGACGCGACTCCCTGGCAGAAAGTCGCCACCGGCTTCAGTCGCAATCACATGATCACGCACGAAGGGGGCACGATTCCCGCAGAGAATCTGGTGAACTACACCGTCGATCGGGTGAAGACCACGTCCGAAGTCTTTCTCGGTTTAACGATGGGCTGTGCTCAGTGTCACAATCACAAATACGATCCGATCACGATGAAAGACTTTTATCAGTTCTTTGCTTACTTCAATACGCTTGAAGACCGGGGGCTGGACGGGAACGCCGGAATCAATGCCGGTCCCAAGTTGTCGGTGAAAACGGAACTTTCATTCGCTGCTGAAGAAATCAAATCTCTGGATCAGGAGCTGACTCGTCTGGAGAACGAACTGGCCCACCCAGACGAGACAAAGCTTGCTGCCTGGGAATCGCAAGTAAAACGGGAACTGGCGGAACGCGGCCAGGGTTTGAAACTGCACGAACTGGAGATCATCAAGGTCTCCGATCCAAATACGCGGACCGCCTTTGAAACCAGTGAGGACGGGCACGTGCTGGCATTAAAGCCCAGTGGCCGTTCGCCTTCGATTTCTCTCAAAGTCAAAGAAGGCGTTGACCAACTCACGGGGCTGCGGATTGTCTTTTATCCCAATGAAAAATTACCGGAAGGGGGCATCGGGCACGGCAAGAAACAGTCCTTCCCCGGCGGATTCATTCTGACGAGCTTCGCGGCCTCGGGAACCGCAATCCATTCCGATCAGCTTGACCTGTATGCGATGTTTAATATCGCCAAGATCACTGCCAGCAATTCACACCCCGATTATCCGGTCATCGATTGTCTCGATCCGCGAGACCACAACGGCTGGTCTCCCGCGCCGGAAAACAAGAAGCAGCAACATTTGACGGTGACATTTGACAAACCCTACGATGCGAAAAACTCGCACTACGTCACTGTGATGCTGGTCTGGGGGGGCGGCAAGTTTGGCGGAGGTCAGACTCTGATGGCCGGCGATTATCAGGTTTTCGGAATCTCAGGCCAGGATGACGGCACCAACATTCCTGCTGAGATTCAAAGCATACTTGCCGTCGATCCGAACGCCCGCAATGCGAAACAGATCGAAACTCTAAAAGCCTACTATAGCCAGATTGCTCCCGAATTCAAAAATTTGCGGCATCAATTAGTTAATCTCAAAGAGCGTCGCCAGATGCTGACAAGTTCGTTTGAAACCATGATCATGAACACGGCGAAAAAGCCGCGGGAAACATTTATTCTCAATCGTGGACAGTACGATCAGCCGACCGAGAAAGTTTCCACAGGCGTGCCCGGCTTCTTACCCGGTTTACCAGAGAAAGCACCCGCGAATCGGATGGCACTCGCCCAGTGGTTGACCTCGCGTGAGAATCCGCTGGTGACCCGCGTGGCCATCAATCGGTTCTGGGAAATGCTGTTCGGGCAGGGCATCGTTTCCACGACCGCCGACTTTGGTTCACAGGGTGATCCGCCAACGCATCCGAAACTGCTTGACTGGCTGGCAGTTGATTTTTATGAGTCGGGTTGGGATGTCAAACGCATCATCAAGAAGATCCTGATGTCGGCCACGTATCAACAGTCGTCCTCGGGAACGCCGGAACTCTGGAAGCGGGACCCGCAGAATCGTCTGCTGGCGCGCGGCGGTCGGTTCCGTTTGCAGGCAGAAGCGATTCGGGACGCCACCCTCAAAGTCTCCGGCTTGCTCGTCGAACGCGTGGGCGGAGCGAGTGTGAACCCCTACCAGCCGGAAGGACTCTGGCGGGAAGTCAGTCACTATGGCAGTTCTCCCGCAACCGCGCAGGTCTTCGTGCAGGATCACGGCGAGAAACTGTATCGTCGGAGTATGTATACCTACTGGAAACGGACCGTTCCACCGCCAAACATGCAGACCTTTGACGCACCGAACCGCGAAGTCTGTCTGGTGAGTCGGGCACGCACGAATACGCCGCTGCAGTCGCTGGTACTGTTGAATGACGTGCAGTTCGTGGAAGCATCACGGAACTACGCCGAGCGGATCATGAAAGAAGGTGGTTCGGACATCGATTCGCGGATTCAGTTTGCTTTCAAAGAAGCGTTGGGGCGTTTGCCTGAAGCGTGGGAAGTGAAAACGGCCAAAGCCGCTTACCAACGCGAACTGAAAAATTATCAAACAAATGAAAGTGCCGCACTGGCTTTGTTGAGTCAGGGAGAGTCGAGCCGCGATGAAGCGCTGGCTCCTGCGGAAGTGGCTGCCTGGACCGCGGTGGCCAGCATGATTTTCAATACTTACGAATTTATTACCCGGGGATAGTGATGGACCCAATATTTGAATACGAACGCAATATAACACGGCGCACGCTGCTCGGACGCTCGGCACGTGGCATCGGCGGGGCAGCTCTGGCGAGCTTGCTTTACCCGGAACTGTTCAATCAGAGTGCGAATGCGGAAGCGATTCCCGAAGGCGTACAGCAAATTGCACCCAAGGCGAAACGGATTATCTACCTGTTTCAGTCGGGCGGACCTTCGCACGTCGACCTGTTCGACTACAAGCCGATTCTGCGCAAACTGCACGGTTCGGATCTGCCCGATTCCGTAAAGGGGACACAAAGGGTGACGGGGATGACGGCCCGCCAGAAATCGTATCCGGTTGTGGCACCCTTCTGGGAAATGAAGCAGTGCGGCGAACATCAGACCTGGATCAGCGAGCGGCTGCCGCATACGCAGACCATCGCCGATGATATTACGATTATCAAATCGCTTAATACCGAAGCGATCAACCACGATCCCGCGATTACCTTCATCAATACGGGCACCCAGCAGATCGGCCATGCGAGCCTTGGCTCCTGGCTGAGTTACGGGTTGGGAAGCGAAAACGAAAACCTGCCCGCGTATATGGTGATGCTATCACAGGGAACGGGAAAAAATCCGGGACAGCCTCTGTTTGATCGCCTCTGGGGTTCCGGCTTTCTGCCACCCAGTCATCAGGGCGTCAAACTGCGTCCCGGTTCCAGCCCGGTGTTGTATCTGTCGAATCCGGCGGGTATCGATCGAAAACAGCGTCGCAAATTATTAGACGATTTAGCCACTCTGAACCGGGGTCAGGCTGAAGAAATCGGCGATCCTGAAATTCAGGCTCGCATCAATTCGTATGAGATGGCGTACCGAATGCAGACCTCGGTCCCCGAACTGATGGACCTCTCCAGTGAGACGCAGAAAACATTTGAAATGTACGGACCCGAATCCCGCAAGCCGGGCAGCTTTGCTGCCAATTGTCTGCTGGCCCGCCGGATGACCGAGCGCGGCGTCCGGTTCGTGCAACTCTTCCACCGTGGCTGGGACCAGCATGTCTCGCTCAAAGCACAACTGCCGAACCAGTGTCTCGACGTCGATCAACCCTCAGCCGCGCTGATCAAAGATCTGAAACAACGTGGTCTGTTGGATGAAACGCTGGTGATCTGGGGCGGCGAATTCGGTCGCACCGTTTACAGTCAGGGCGCCATTGGCAGCCCGAGTGCGGGCCGCGATCATCATGGCCGTTGTTTCTCGATCTGGATGGCGGGCGGTGGCATCAAACGGGGTTTCGAATACGGCAAGACCGACGATTTCTGCTACAACATCGTCGAAAATCCGGTCCACATCCGCGACATGAACGCCACCATCCTGCACTGCATGGGCATCGACCATCGTCGCCTGACCTACAAATACCGCGGCCTCGACGCCCGCCTCACCGGCGTCGAAGAAGCCCACGTCATGCACGACATTTTGGGGTGATGCTGGTTTTGTGGGAATTGTCCGGGCTAGGGATGCTGTAGATGATCTGCACTGTCGGGCCAGCCGACAGTGGCACCCAACGCGGAAGATGTCGTTGATATTTAGCATTACTTTGTTCGTTTCTTACGCTTTTCATAAGCACTGCCTTGCCTTGATTCTCTGAAAGTCTCGGAATGAAATTCTGTTGTTTTGCGCTTGCGTTTATGCTCTGTTTTCCGGTTGATTCACAGGCTGCTGATGTTTCAAAACCAGATAAGCATGTTGGCAACTATCGCCGGGGGCGGGCTCTGTTTGCGCAGCGGGGGTGTGCGGCCTGTCATGCCGTGGATGGGAAAACGGTTTCACTGGGGCCGGATTTGACCAAGCCTGAGAAGCCATTGACGCGGCAGGAATTTCTGGAGTCGATCAATGAGCCGAGCAAACAGATCAAAAAGGGATATGAGGCATATTCGATTCTGCTGGAGTCGGGAAAAGTTCTCACGGGACGGATCACGAATCAGACCGACGACGCAGTGACTGTGTTGATCCCGGATCATCAATTGGTCGAAGAGCAGACGATTCCCCGCGATGAAATTGAGGAACTTGTCAAACAATCGGTTTCCGTGATGCCGAAGGGACTTTTGAAGGGAGTTCCCGAGTCACAGGTCTCTGATCTGCTGGCTTACCTTGCCTCTGTGGGTGACCCGAAAATGACGGCACCACCCCGTGTGACGATTCCTGCTAAACAGCCGGGTGTGATGCGCGAACCGGAAGACGCCGATTCCACATTTTATTCTCCTGAAGAATCGATGAAGCGGATTCATCTGGCACCCGGTTACCGGCTGGAACTGGTGGCTGCGGAGCCGATGATTGAAGAGCCGGTGCTCTGTGTCTGGGATGGCAACGCGCGGATGTATGTGGCTGAGATGCGGACTTATATGCAGGATGCGGATGGTGTTGATCAGGATTTGCCCCGGTCGCGCGTGTCGATGCTGGAAGATACGGACGGTGACGGCCGCATGGATAAAGTCTCGCGATTCATTGACAATATGGTCCTGCCGCGCATGATTTTGCCGTTCGATGATCGGATTATCGTCAATGAAACGTACACCGAAGATTACTACAGCTACCGCGATACCAACGGCGATGGCGTGGCGGACGAAAAAATTCTGCTCTATCCGGGGGGCAAAGCAGGGGGGAACCTCGAACACCAAAACAGTGCGCTGACCTGGGGCATTGATAATTGGATTTACTCTGCACGCTTGGGATCCCAACGGCACCGTTTCCGAAACGGGAAATGGGAGTCCGAGCGGATCTACGGTGATCACGGTCAATGGGGGCTGGCGATGGATGATGTCGGGCGGTTCTTCCTCTCAGCTGCGGGGGGAGAGAAACCGGCGTATGGATTCCAACAACTGCCGCAGTACGGCAGATTGAACTTACCCGGAGAACTTGAACCGAATTTCGAAGCCGTCTACCCGATTGTAAAGATGGTCGATGTTCAGGGCGGACTGGGACGCGTCGATAAGGAACGGGGCGGGTTGAATCGATTTACTGGTTGTGCCGGACAATCGATTTATCGTGGCGATCAGATGCCCGATGATTTTAAGGGAGACTATATTCTCCCCGAGCCGGTCGGTCGCCTGGTGCGACGGGCGAAAGTGACACAGATCGACGGCAAGACAATGCTTAGCAATGCCTATGAAAATTCGGAATTTATTGCTTCGACGGATAAAAACTTTCGTCCGCTCTGGTCGGCCACCGGTCCTGATGGATGCCTTTATATTGTTGATATGTATCGCGGCATTATTCAGGAAGGGAACTGGACGCGGAAAGGCTCTTATTTGCGAGGCGTAATCGACAAAGAGGGCTTTGCGAAAAACATCGGCCGTGGTCGCATCTATCGCGTTGTGCATGAAACAACGAATCGCCAGCCGCCTCCGAAACTGTTAGGTATGACCACTGCACAACTGGTGGAAGAACTTTCGCACTCCAATGGTTGGCGACGTGATACGGCGCAGAAGTTGATCGTGTTACGAAGTGACAAATCAGTCGTTCCCGCTTTGGAACAGTTAGTAAAAACCGGTGATTACCCTCTGGGACGCTTGCATGCACTGTGGACATTGGACGGATTGGAAGCGACGACGAAAGTGTTGATTCTGACTGCGCTCGGTGATTCCGATTCGCGAGTGAAACAGGCGGCGATGCGACTCAGTGAGCCTTTACTGGCAGACGATGCCGATCTTGTGAAGTACGTTGCGGATGCCGGCTATGATGACGACATCGGTGTTGTCGTGCAGGCGGTGAATTCGTTGCGGTATGCAAAGTCTGACCTGGGGCGGCAGTTGATCAGCGAATTTGCCGCCGCGTATGCTGAGAATGATCTGGTACTGGTTTCTTCACAGGCCAGCCTGCGATATCGGGAAGGGGGGAATCAACCGGTGTTTGCCAACCTGGATGCGAAAACACTAGAGCAGATGAAGCAGGGTTATCAGACTTATACGCTGTTGTGTATCCGCTGTCACGGGCACGATGGAAAGGGAGCGATTTCGAGCGACGGGTTACAGTTGGCACCGTCACTGGCCAAATCGCCTCGCCTGCTGGCAACTCCCGAACTTCCGGCCCGGATTCTCCTGCACGGTCTCAAGGGGCCGATTGAGGGGAAGAAGTATCCAGGTCTGATGGAGTCGATGCAGCGACAGGACGATGCATGGATCGCCTCGGCTTTGACTTATGTTCGCAAGAGTTTTGGCAATAACGGCTCTGCAGTCACGGTAGAAGACGTTGCCCTTGTACGCAGCATGACACAGGACCGGGATCAACCTTATACGATTGAAGAACTAGCCGATTTCCTGCCGATCACACTGGATGTGATGAAAACGTGGAAACTCTCCGCTTCGCATGGCGGAGAGCATGTGGGGGCGGCGATTGACGGGAATTCGAATACGCGGTATTCCACAAACGAGAGTATGAAGCCCGGTATGTGGTTTTCGTTTGATATGCAACAGCCTTACAACGTGACCAGCATTCTGCTCGACACGCAGAAATCAAAGGGGGACTATCCCCGCGGCTATACCGTCTCGATCAGCGACGATGGCAAGACGTGGTCTGAACCCATTATCGAAGGCAAAGCGACGACCGCAATCACCGATCTCCCGTTTCCCAAAGGTGTGTCAACCCGCTTCGTGAAGATTGAACAAACGGGCCAGCATGGTCTGTTCTGGTCGATTCATGAATTAAAGGTGTATGGGAAGCCGACTGAGTGATTGATTCTTTTATTGACTACCACGAAAGATATTTCGGTCCTATTGTTCACTGGCAAATTAAAAAATGGAGGCAGAGCAGGGAGGCAGGCCCGCATCGCCCCCCTGCATTCGACTGCCTGTTAGCACGATGTGTCTAGGGGTTGTCTGAGAAGAGTAATTCGTGGAGTTTGGCGAGATCTTCTGCGGGGATTTTAATGACCCTGCGATCGTAGGTCATTAAGCCGTTGATTTCTCCTTCGACATCGGTTGTCTGTGTATACACTCCGGCTGCGATGCCCCGTTTGCGGAGGTCGTCCAGTAACTGGAGTGATTTCTGATAACGGGTTTGATATTCGGCTTCGTTTTTGGGTAGATCCCCATAACCCCAGTTGCGGCGGGTGGAATCCCATAAGTGGTCTTTCATTGGATAACCGTGTCCGCCGAACTCTCCGATGACTTTGATATAGTCGTCAAAACGACCGGGTTCAAAGGGAAAGCCGGGGTGAGGATATTGGTGCGCATCGACCACATCACCGACGGGCCAGAAATTGCCGCCGCTGGCGATGTTGATCAGCCGAGACGGATCGCGTTTGACGATCCATTTTCCGACTTCCATGGTTCGGTGTTGTCCCCAGGCTTCGTTGAATGGAACCCAGACCACGATACAGGGATGATTCTCCAGCGTGTCGATCATCCGTTCCAGTTCGACCATGTACTGATCGTGATGTTGATCGGGCCATTTGGCGTCTTTCGGATTGGGTTTGAGTCGTGTCCAGGGCGGTTTGTGTCCTGCACTGACCTGATCCTGCCAGACCATCATGCCCAGTCGGTCACAATGATAGTAAAACCGTCGTGGCTCAACTTTAATGTGCTTGCGGATCATATTGAAACCGGCGGATTTCAGATATTCAATGTCAAATAACAGGGCTTCATCCGAAGGGGGAGTTAAGAGCCCATCGGGCCACCAGCCTTGATCCAGGGGTCCCCAGTGAAAGATCGTTTTTCCGTTGAGGGTGAATCGCAGCTGGCCGTCTTTGTCGCGGATTTTGCTGACGCTGCGAATTCCCGCGTAAGACTTGACCTGATCGGTGACGTTGCCGTTCTCGATCAAGGTGATTTCCAGATGATAGAGATGCGGTGAGTCGGGAGACCAGAGTTTCGCGTCGGGAACGGTTATTGATAATTCACCGTCGGTGCCTTTGGCTTCGGCGACTTGTTGATCCCCGTCTTTGACGATGATCTGGACCGTTTGATTGGGCTGACCGTTGTTAATCTGGGGGCGAACTGTGATGGTGCCCATCTTAGTATCCGTTTGAATCTTCAGATCTTCGATGTAACTTGCTCCGACCTGTTCCAGCCAGACGGTCTGCCAGATGCCGGAGACCTGGGTGTACCAGATTCCGCGTGGATCAAGTGTTTGTTTGCCACGGAGTTGCCAGCTTTCGGTGGCATCTTTGACGCGAACGATCACACTATTTTTACCGGGGCGAATCTGCTCAGTCACATCAAACGAGAACGGCGTATGTCCGCCTCGATGAGAGCCGACAAATTTGCGATTCACAAACACGTCGCAGAAGTAATCGACAGCTTCAAAGTTGAGCAGCGTACGACGATCAACTGACTGGGGTGCTTCGAAGGTGCGGCGATACCAGAGTGCTTCCGTGGGATTGAGTAACCGTTGAACGCCCCCCAGTTTCGATTCCAGGCAGAATGGGACCAGGATATTTCCCGTCCAGTCTCGGGGGATTTTCTTCTGATCCAGGGCTGTGATGGCATAGTCCCAGTGACCATTCAAATTCTTCCAGTTGTCGCGCTCAAGTTGCGGACGCGGGTATTCGGTCCACGCGTCTTCAGGGGTAACCTGTTCGCCCCATTTTGTGATCAATTTGGATTTAAAGGGGACCGTACTGCGTTGGGGAGGGGGCAACTGGGGAACGTGCTTGATATCGACCACGTGCACATCGATAAATTGCCCCCCTCCATCCTGAAAGCAGTGGACCGCCAGCAGGTTCTTCCCTTTCTGAAGGGTTTGACGTCCTTTTTCATCCAAGGGAATCACGCTGTAGCTGGAAGTCCAGCCTTTTAATTCCGTGACCGGCTTGCCGTTAATGAAAATTTCGGTTTCATCATCATGGTGTACCATCAGCGCGGGCCTTTGCGGGATCTCTTTCAGTTGAAATGATTTCCGCAACCAGATGTTTTTCGTTTTCCAAATGGTTCCGATACGTGAACCGGGAGTACTACGTGTACCGAATCCGCCGAAGCCCTCGTTCCACGCACGGTCATCGAACTCTGTTGCTTGCCATCCTTCGGCAGGTTTTTGGAGCGTATATCGCCATTGATCATTGATTTCCTGTGCCAGAGCCAATGTGGGACTGCAGATCATCAACGCCATTGCCAGAGCATTGCGAAACAATACGGCAAGCGAGGATAAGGATATTAGTCGTCTTGGATGCATAGCGCCATTCCAAAAAGTTTGTTGTTGAAGTGATCGAAATTGATCTGGTTTCGTTATTTCGTTGAAAATTGAAAGACCGTGGTCGATTTGTATTCCTCACCCGGTTTTAAGATCGTGGTCGGGAAATTGGGTTGATTGGGACTGTCGGGATAGTGTTGTGTTTCCAGGCAGAAGCCGCCGCGATGCACGTACGGTTTGCCCGACTTTCCAGTCAAACGCCCGTCCAGGAAGTTGCCGCAATAGAATTGAATTCCGGGTTCGGTGGTGCTGATTTCGAGAACGCGTCCTGACTCAGGTTCATACACTTTGGCGGCGAGTGTCAGCTGATTTTCTTTGCCGTTTTTGTCGAGGACCCAATTGTGATCAAAGCCGCCGCCGAATTTCAACTGTTCATCCTTTTGATTGATGTCCCGGCCAATGGGTTTGGCTGAGGTAAAGTCAAATGGTGTGCCTGCGACAGCCGCCAGTTCGCCGGTGGGGATCAATGTTTCATCAACGGGTGTATATTTTTTGGCATTCAGCATCAGTTCGTGGTCGAGAATGGTGCCGGCGCCTTCCCCTTTCAGGTTGAAGTAAGTGTGCTGCGTCAGATTGACGGGGGTTGCTTTGTCGGTTGTCGCGAGGTAGTCCACGATCAATTGATTCTTGTTGGTCAGTGTGTAGGTGACTTTAATGTTGAGGTTTCCCGGGTAACCTTCTTCGTGGTCC
Organism: Gimesia alba; assembly: GCF_007744675.1. Taxonomy (NCBI): domain Bacteria; kingdom Pseudomonadati; phylum Planctomycetota; class Planctomycetia; order Planctomycetales; family Planctomycetaceae; genus Gimesia; species Gimesia alba. The sequence continues at coordinate 5,049,412 of NZ_CP036269.1, read as the reverse complement.
TTGGCGAGGTAGGTCAGTTCGATTTTTGTCGGAGAAACCTGGGTTGCGTCCCAGACGACTTTATCGAGGCCGATGATGCCGCCGTGCAGATGGTTCTCGCCATTATTTTTAGCGAGGGAATACGTTTCGCCGTTGAGCGTGAATTGGCCTTTGGCGATGCGGTTACCGTAGCGGCCCACGATGGCGCCGAAGTAGGGCTTATCCACCGCGTTGATGTAGTCCTCAACACGATTGTAACCGAGGGCAATGTCTGCCATTTTTCCGTTGCGGTCTGGGACGGTAATGGATGTGATGATGGCACCGTAGTTGGTGACCTTGACTGTCATGCCAGAATTGTTTTTCAACGTATACAGCTTGATGCTGTCGAAATCTTCCACCTGACCCAAGGCAGAGGCAGCCAGGCATAAAACAATGGCAGTAAATAATGAGCATGTTTTCATTTCAACTTCCTTATGAGGCGAGAACTGAGAAGTTTGCAAATGTAGCGTAAATTGTAAAGACGATCAGAATCAGGATATAGCCGGCCGGTTTAGCGAGTTGCCACGGCGTCATATCTACGGCTCCGACGTCTTCCTGTTCAAATTCGGTTTCGCGCGGGGCGATTTCACCGATGATCAGCATTAAAATCACTAACCAGCTGAAGACGAGACCCAGAAAGTGATATTCGTGCAGAGAAGTGACGATGGTAGAGAACGGATACACGAAATAACCGATGGCAATCACGGTGAAGCCCACAATCAGTCCAGCCTTGGCGGCAATTGATGGGACGCGTTTGGTTAACATCCCTATCAACACCACAGCGAAAATGGGGATGAAGTAAATGCCGTTCATCTTTTGCAGATAGCCGAAAATACTGGTGGTATTTGCCAGTAACGGGGCGATCGACATTGCCACTACGGCAACGATCCAGCCGAATACTTTTCCCGATTTCACGACGGCGGCTTCACTGGCATTCGGTTGAAATACATTTTTATACAGTCCCAGGCTAAACAGGGTACAGGAACTGTTCAACGCGGAATTGAAACTGGAAAGAATCGCGCCGATCATGGCGGCGGCGAAAAAACCGGTCAGTGGTGCAGGCAGGACATGCTGTACCAGTAACCCATAGGCACGGTCGGCTTTGATGTTGTCCCCTGCAAACATGGTGAAGGCGATCATGCCGGGAATCACCAGATAGAGGGGGCCCAGCAGCTTGAGTGCTCCAGTCAACAGGACTCCTTTCTGTCCTTCTGCTAAACTGCTGGCGCCCAGCGTGCGTTGGATAATCTGCTGGTTCGTCGTCCAGTAGAACAGGTGCAGAAGAAAGATGCCCGAAAAGACAGCTCCAAACGGAACCGATGAGGTGCGGCTGCCGATGGAATTGAATCGCTCTTTCTGTTCTTCAAATATCTGAGAGGCACCCGCGGAGATTCCGCCTTCACCACCCAGCGTCGCCAGTGCGAAACCGGTAATTAAAAAGCCGCCGACCAAGAGGCCGATGCCATTTAATGTGTCGGAGACGGCCACTGTTCGCAAACCACCGAACAAGGCGTAGATGGATCCGATGATGCCGACAATCCAGACAATCAGCCATAGAGCCAGCGTGTGAGCATCGATGTCCAGTGATTCCGGCCAACTCCCTAAGATGGAATGGATGTCGAGAATATCAATCATTCCGGTAGCACCCGTGTAGAGAATGATCGGGAGCAGAATCCCTACATAGGCGACCAGGAAGATCAGGTTCGTGATGACCTGTGTCTGGTGGTCAAAGCGAATTCCCAGATATTCGGGCACAGTAGCGACCCCGCTTTTGAGGAACCGCGGCAAAAAGAACCAGGCCATGAAGACCAGGGCAATTACGCAGAGCACTTCCCAGACCATCACACACAGCCCGTCGGTGAAGGCAGCGCCGTTGAGCCCCACCATCTGTTCGGTGGAGAGATTGGTCAGTAACAGTGAACCGGCGATTAAGGGAAACGTCAACGAACGCCCGGCGAGAAAATAGCCGCTACTGCTGGCATGATCATCGCGGCGCGTAATTCGCCAGGTAAGGAAGGCGACCAGACCGGTGAAGAACAGAAATGAAAGAATTGTCATTAGCATGTTGTTTCGTTCCCATAATCGTTTGAGGCTATGATTTGGTTTTAGTGCATCGAAATGGTGCGTTTATTGAAAGGCAACACGATACAGTACACAGCCTCTACTCTGAATACCAGTAAAACAACAGCGTTCACTGTCTGTTGCACTGGTTTACTTCAGAGTGATTTGCCCATTCACGATATTCGATTTAGTTTGAGGGATCATTACAGTTGATGAAGGGAAGCAAATCAGATTATAAGTGCGCTCTGACCGGAAACAATGAGATGAAACGTCACGGATGTAAGATATATTGTCAATTTGGAATCAGGCCTGTGACTGTCGGCGGAATTCTCCGGGAGTGATCTGGGTCAGCCGTTTGAACACGACGTGCATGTACTCCGGGTGCTCGAAACCGCATAATGTAGAGATACGTTCGATCGATAAATCTGTCGTCAGCAGCAATTCCTGAATGCGCCCGACTTGCACATGTCGGATCTCTTCCTGCGGGGTACGTCCGAGATATTTTCTCAACTGACGTTCCAAAGTGCTGCGTGAGATGGAAGCGTTCTGTGTGACTTCATCGACGCTGATTCCCCGGCAGGCATTTTCGCGAATGAACTGCAGGGCCGCTGCGATCTCCGGATCATCAATGGCGACGACATCCGTTGATTGTCGCGTGGCGATACCAATGGGCGAGATCACCTGAGACGATTCCGTGATGTTGTTGCCATTCATGACCTGGGACAACAGATCGGCGGCACGAAATCCGACGGCTTCGGCGTTCGGAATGACACTGGACAGGGGAGGCGCACAGATGCGGCATAATAAATCGTCGTTATCAACGCCGATGACGGCCACCTCTTCTGGCACTGCCAGTTCGGCATTCGAGCAGGCATCGAGCACATGCTGACCGCGCATATCGTTACAGGTCATGACGGCGAAGGGGCGCGGAAACTGCTTCAGCCATTTTGTCAGTTTGCTTTGAACGTCTTCCCATGATCGAACGGAAGGACCATGCCAGGGGGAATTATAGATGTCACAGTCAAATCCCGCCGCACCTAACGCTTCAACAAAGCCGTCCTGTCTGCGTTTCGACCAGGCTTCACCGGTGAAGCCACAAAATCCGAATTTCTGGAAACCGCGTTCGAGTAAATGTTCGGCTGCGATCCTGCCGATTGCATGATCGTCTGACCTGACTTGCAGGAGGCCTAGGTCTTCTCCGCGGTCCGTGAGTTCGACCAACGGAACGCCGGTCGTCGCGATGGCCTTGACCAGATCAGGAGTGGTGGCACGGGAAATGATTCCATCGCCGTTCCATTTTCTCAGCCACGCGGGCGGCTTTTTTCTGAGATCGCGTTGTTCCAGAAAGACGGACCATTCATCATGCATCCGCATAAAACGGACGATGCCCGCCAGAAGATCTCTGCCGTAGCTGCTGGAAGTTTCAATAATGAGTGCCACATGTCGTTTCATCCTGCATAGCTTACCGGTTTCGAAACGCACCGTCGAGGCTGTGTATGCTGTGATGAAGCGGGGATAAATTTCAAGACCAGCGTCTGCCTCTAGTAATTTGGCGGGGGCAACTGGTCTCTTTCATGACAACCCATCAATGATTACAGGGGTTTGAGATCAATATTCAATGATTCATTTTGGCCGTTGGGATCGATTTTGACTGTCACAGGCGATTTTGCTGCGTCAGAATAGAGGATGGGGATTCGATCCTTCTTTTCTACTGTTTGAATTGGTTCAGTAGGAGCAGGTCCGGGACTTGTTTCCGATGCAGCGCCATCACTATCTTCTACTGTTTGTGGTTCTTGCACCGTGGTTTGATAAACGATGACGCGAAATTCTCCCTCGATGGAACCATCGCCTTCTTCATAAGTAGACATGACAAAGGTGCCATCTTCTTTGATGATTCCACCGGCGGCCTTACCTTTTTGACTGGAAATCGGGACGAACGAAATTGCCCCTCCCCCCACCATCGGCTTGCCATCATAGTGGACGATGCCACTGGTGGGATAAACTGTGGCCCGTTCCTCACCACCGCAGCCGTTCAGCATGATGGACAAGTTCAGAAAAACAAAGAGGGAGTATGTATTTCGATTGAATGAAATCATGGTATTTCTTTGAATAAAAATAATCTCACACAATGTCCTCGGTTATGATGAAATTCATTGTGTAGGAAGCGAAAGTGAGAAGCGAAAGAGCGGTTCGGTCCTGAACAACATGAAGCGAGTCGTTTTATAAGGCTGCGACTTCTGGTTAGAAGTTATCCACAACTTCGCGACCGCCTCGGGTACTCAAGGCTTGCCAGAGCGCAAGGTCGATGTTCTCAGAGAAAAATCTCACTGAGCCATCTGCCATGGCGCCCTGAACTCCACCTGTGTGATAGCTGCGTGCGGCAGAGTACATTTCGGTATAGGGCGAGCCGATTTGAATACACGGCATGCCTTCCTCGGGATAACTGCGGCAGCCCCAGATTCCATCGGGTGTCGAGCTGTTTGGTCCGGTCTGCGTACTGAAAACGTTGCCGCCCATGACGCCGTAAGGCCAGGTACCACGGGTATCCTGCCTGGATGGTCCGGTCGAACTTTGCAGACGAAACTTGAGTTCGCTTAATGCCAGTGTATTGGATGTGCCGTCGATGATGTCCCGTATGCCGATACTGGAATTATTGCCGAAGACGCCTCCTTTTTTCATATCGTTTGTATGAATCCGGCCATAGCCGGCTTTGCCATAGTTGGCTGCGTAATTTCCCCGGGCTAAATTTTCCAGGGCGGTTCCATTTCCAAATTGCTCTAGATTTTGAGGATGCGAGGGGCAAAGCATCGACTTGATCTGTTTGCTGCCAACATCAATGCCTTGTGAGGTATAGGTTCCATTTCCAAGCCAGTCCAGAACTTCCGGTCGTTCGTTGGCGATTTTCATGAAGTCGTTGAACATGGCCGACTGCTCAATATCTGCCAGTAACATGAGAATCCATGAGCCACCAATGGCGACCCCTCCGGACCCATTCGAGCCATTGGGATTATCGCCGGCACCGTTCACACTGCCGGGGGGGAAAACCGTGTGCGTTGAGTGATAGTTATGTAATGCCAAAGCAAGTTGCTTCAAGTTATTTTTGCAGGTAGAGCGTCTGGCCGCTTCGCGTGCCTGCTGGACTGCCGGCAGCAATAATGCGATCAGAATCGCAATGATGGCAATGACAACGAGAAGTTCAATCAAAGTGAATGCGGAGCGTCGAAATAATTTTGAATCAAATCGGCAAAAGGAATGATTTCGCATCGTTAATTCCTTATTCTGTAGAATTGTATGGAGAAAGAACTCAATCATCAGCAAATGTTGGAATTCTGCTTACTCTACTTCCAGGCCATTACAAAATCGCATTCATGCGGATACGTTATCCACGGATTGTTCCGTGTTCAATGGCATTGTGTTTGACTTCGCTTTTATTCATCAATTGTTAACTCGATGTTAACTTGAAATTGTCAGAGAGACTTATCTCGATCAATCCCGTGTATTTTGTTCCAAAGATGCGATCGGTCTGAACTCTGATTTCCGGTCCGTCTCAAAGTGACTGAGAATGAAACCAGGGGGCGCCAGCGACTACGTGATTGTGCTTACATTTGATACTTTTTAGCGGCTGACCTTGAGGACGATCTTTGAGCCTTTTTGTCGAAATGCAGACTGCATGTAGCCGGTGGTAGGCAAGTCTACCTGGATATGCAATCGCTGCCGCTGGCCCTCCGTCTCGACGGTATAGCCTAGCAGTCGGTTTTGGATGTCTTGTCCAGCAGCACGTGCTGAAGAAACTTCGACCGAACTGATTTCCTTCCAGTCCTCTGGCAGATCAACGACGATCAGGGCGCGATCGTTGAACAGTTGCTTATTCGAGGACAGATCGGAGTGGTAGGTGTCAGTGAATTCGCTCTTCAATTGAGTGTTCGACAAGAGCGCCGTGATTTGGAACTGATCGGAACTGATGAGTGATGTCGTCACCTCAAACGGCGGTTTGGTGAAAGCCTCTGAAACGATCAACGCAGGGTCGCCAAACAAAATCCGCGCAGCCGTCCCTTTAAGCATCACATCGCTGGGAGTCCATTTTGGCGAGGGCATCTTGTCCCTAAACGGCTCGAAGGTTGGCAGCGTCCCACCGTTTCCCAATATGACTCCGTTGTGCGTGTGTCGCATGACATCGCCGATTGATTTTCCAGAGTAGGCCAGGTATTCCATTTCCTGGTAAACGGGAATCCCGTGGTCAGGGTGCAGTGCGGCCAGATAGGCGATGGCGCTGTTACCGAGCAGGTTCAGGCAAAAACATTTCTCAGTGGCAATCGTTTCACTTTTGACTGCTCCATTCGCCGTCCATTGATTGAACCAGCGACTGGTGACACCCGTGTAACAGGCGCCGTTGAATACGATGCAGGGGGAGAGTTTCAGTTGTTTCGTCTGCTGCGCTTGTAGTCCGTCAACAATCCGGTCCGGATAGCCGTGCCCGCCGAGATGGATTAGACCTGCGTCTTGCATTGATCCCAGTCGATGATTGGTGAATCCACTTGTTCCGTGAGAGATGCTTGCGAGTGCAGTCCGTTCCTGATAAACGGGAATCATAAAACAACCCGGCTGCTGGATGAAACTGTTTTCTAATGCTTGGGGGTTGGGCCCGAAATTATCGATGAGCTTACCCGGCAATGTCAATTCACCGCTTACGGTTTTGGCAATCCGGTCAACGAATGTGGCGGCTGCTGCGGGAGTTGAGCCGGTGATGAATCCGCTGCTGACGTCAACGAGAGTGTCGTCGTCAATCTGCGTCGTCAATTTCAGCCATTTCCAGGCAAAGTTCACATCCAGTTCGTCCGGCTTGATAAAGATCAACGCATACCGCGGCTGGATTGTTCTGAGTTGTTCTAGAACCGATTCCAAATCGTCGGTTGAGAACTTCAAACGGGTGGCTTTGGGATGCAGAGCCTGCGCTTTTTGAATTGCCTGCTGATAGTCGCGATCTGCGGCTGCGGAAGCGAGAATGAGATAGGGGCCTGACGAATCCATTCGAACGGCCAGTGGTTCACGCGGCTTTGACAGTGCGAACGGCTGATAGGCAGAGAACAGGACAAAACCGACGACAGTAATTCCGATCAGACTGAAGGTCCAGATCGAAGCCAAACGTCTCTTTTGTTCGATGACCACGTTTCGTCTTCCTTCATTCAGCCGACGCGAATTGACTTTGCGGCGATGCGGCGATTCTCAGCCTGCTCGTAGTTTTTGCGAATCACAGGAATCAGTGCGCCGTTGACGGTCGCAAAAACGAATCCCGACATCAGGAATGGATACCAGATCCCATACGGTTGCCCGCTCAACAAGGCGAACAGGCCGGTGGCAAACAAAAACAGTCCGATGATGGCAAAGACGAACATTCCGCCAAGGATGAATTTTCGTCCCTTCCCGCGCGGGCTCAGGATCCCGCACAGAGCCCCCAATAAACCACACAGCGTACCTCCACCTCCGCCGACAATCATGCCGAACCAGGCACCAAATGTATTAGGGTCAAACCAGGGTGCGTCCATATTAGGATTCCTCTCTGCTGTTAGTGATTGGATCGATGCAACTCGAGAATGCTCTGAGCCGCTGTGCTGGTGAGTTGGCTGGCTTCAACAAGATTGGCCAGCAGATTCGCCATTTCATCCCGCTCGCGGCTTTCGACGATCAATTGCAGCCGCACGATCAATTTATCCAGCCGTGCTCGCACCGTCGGGTAGCTGATCCCGTAATAGCGTGCCAGTTCTTTCAGTGAACCGGATGCCAGGACCAGCTGCAGAACGAACTCAAGATTCTCCTGATCCAGAGACAGTAATGGATGCTCGGGGCGTTGAGTTCGACCGGGAATCAGCTGTGATTTGTTGGTGATTCTGTTCATAGATTCATTTTGCTTAATGTTGCTCATGTTTAATATTGTTGAGTTATTGTTTAATAATGTAAAGAATAAAGTTGAGTTAAAATGATAAAAATTCAATAATTTGCTGGATTCAGGTAGTTTACAGCGAGCGGAATCGTATTGCAGTAATGGCGTGTTCTGGACTACATTACGCGCGACAGGGGCGGTTTTTATCGTGAGGCGGACGGGGCTGGAACTGTGTTCCTTACCCACTTTATCATTCAAGTAGGTGTATCCAGAACCGAATTCGTCTGGATCAGGATGTTTTATGCGGAATCAGTCAAAGCGCCCCTTGTCGTGGATGGTCCTGTGCCTGTTCAGTCTGTCGGGATGCATTCCGGTCTATATGACTGCGCCTGAGCACTATAAGCCACTCTCCTATTTTCGCACGTTGGATGATGCGGGAGAATATCAGGAGCGATTAGCAAAATACAATCTCGCCATTGATGCCAATTCAGGAGACGTCGATGCGCTTTTTGGGAGGGCGGTATTGTATATGGGCGTCGGGCGCTACACGGCTGCCAAGGAAGATTTGGATCAGGCAATTCAGCAGGCGGAAAAACAGCCTGATTATAATTCAACCCGACTCGCTTCCATTTACGTGCACCGGGGGCTCCTCCGTTGGGACAACGAGCAGGTCGATCTGGCAATTGCCGATTATTCTGAGGCAATTGAACTCAAACCCGATGACTGGGAAGCTTATTTCCATCGCTGGCTGGCTTATCAGTTTCAAGGCGAGGAAGAGAAAGCAAAACGGGATCGCGAGCGAGGCAAGGAGTTGATGCCCAATGTGTTTGAGAAAGAGTACTCATTCACAGACCGGATCATCTAACTTCCAATCAGCGGCAGAGGGCATGAAAACAGTCTCAAGTCCCAGCGATCGTCTGAATACGGGAATGCTTGCGCAAGAAATGTAGTGGTGTTGGTATTTTTCAGCTATCACCCCTTTGACCTTTATTTGCTGCTTTCCTATTCTCTCTGAATACTTTTTTCCTGTTTTTGTTTTTCTGGAGTGAGATCGAAGTCGATGTCTCATAAATTATCGTGGAATAAACTCCTCTCAGCCAGTAGAGTTCCCAGTCCCCAAAAAGAGGCTGTCAAAGAATTTGACCGGAGTTATGTGGAAAAAGATCGAAGAACGGCGTTTGAAGCCGATTACGACCGGATCGTTTTCTCTCTGCCGTTCCGCAGGTTGGCCCGAAAAACACAAGTTCATCCGATGGCCAGTAACGATCATATTCATAATCGGCTGATTCATTCACTCGAAGTGGCCAGTGTAGGGCGTACGTTTGCCGATCTCGTTGTGGAATTGGCAGGAAAAGAGAGCGATCTTTCTGAGAATGCCCAACTTGATGTCAGTTGGATTCTTCAATCTGCGTGCCTGATTCATGATATCGGAAATCCCCCCTTTGGTCACGCGGGAGAAGAGGTGGTTCGGGCCTGGGTCCAGGAACACCTGGACGAATATTTTTCCGAGGATGCCTTTGAGAACGAGGAGCAACGTAACCAGTGTGTCAGCGATTGTCTGAACTTTGAAGGGAACGCGCAGGGATTTCGGGTTGCCGCCCGACGAGACAATGCGATTGCCGGATATCTGAGATTGACTTACGCCACACTGAGTTCTGCCATCAAATATCCGTGGCTCTCAACAGATCCCAGAACGGAACGGAAAAAGAAGCACAATGTCTATACGTCAGAGTCAGAACTCTTTCAGCAGATCTCAGCGGAATTGGGATTGTCTAATAAACAGGGAGAGATCTGTCGACATCCCTTGTCCTTTTTAACCGAAGCGGCCGATGATATTTGTTATCGTATTCTGGATCTGGAAGATGCCGTCGAAATGGGGATTTGCAAGCGGCGAGATGTGCACAGACTGTTTCTGGATATTTCAAATAATCCGAACAATGCCTGGATGAGTCTTCCGCAAATTCGCGGTCAGGCGATTCAAAGCCTGATCGAAGAGTTCTGGAATGTGTTTGAAACTAATTTCCGATTTATTATGAACGGCGAGCGCGAGGATGATCTCAAAGCGTCTCTAGACAAAAAATATTTTGATCTGCTCAACGAAGTCAATCAGTTTTATGACGATATCTTCGGGCACCGGAAAAAGATCGCGACCGAACTGGGAGCGTATCATATTCTGGGGCGCGTTCTGAAGTCACTGTTTAAAACCATTCAATCCATTGTCAGTTCCACAGACTATGAACAGATCCATTTTCTTTCCAAACGTTGTATCGAACTGACGTGGGGACAAGATCATGTTCAACAGAATCTGGAGAAAAATTACAGCTGGTGGGTTCAGCAGGTCATGGATTATGTCAGCGGCATGACTGATGATTACGCCATGAAAGTCTCGGGTGAAATCGGCGGATTTTCATTGGATATGAAATAAGCGCGTCGCCCTGTTTCACTTTTTGTCAGGTACTGTGATCGCTCCCAGATCGATTTTTTGTCCTGGTTTGATTTTGATCTGACCCGGCAGAGGATAAAAACGCCGTCCTTTCCATTGGTTTGCACGCAACGTGAATTCAGCACCAACCATCAGATCATGGAACAGGAAATTTCCTTCAGCATCGCAATTTTTTTGACTCATGACGAGTACGGATTCAAAATTGGGTAAAGCTTCTGTGCCGGGAACCGCTTCCCGATGGATTGAAATCGGGGCATCAATGTCTGGCTTCCCCTCCGCAGTGAGTAATTGACCTTTTACTGACCCGAGAGGCTCTAGTTTTACTTTGCGAATATTGCGATCGTCGGGGACTCCATAAATCGTGACGGCGCGCCCCAGTTGCTTCTGCAGATGTCGGAAATAAATCGTTCGGGTTCGCTGTGGATGAAAGCCATTTACCGTAGCGGGTTCTCCAGCAGTGCCGGGAAAACGGTGGTGGTTGATGGTGTAGTTTGTGAGTGGTTTTTCATCAGGTCCGACCACTTCAAACCGGAGCGATTCCCCACGATCTGCCTGTAAGTCAACCTGAACTTCGCTTTCTCCTGTGGGCACCGTTACTAGTTTTACAACCTGGTAGAGTTTTGTGAAACAATCGTCGTGTGTTTGAAGTCGCTCTTTGTCGAAGAGGTGAGTCAGTTTTTCCAACCCGATTCCTGATAGATAATCGCCTTTCTGGACACGCACTCCGATGATTCCCGCTCCTGGAATTCCGACGAGCGAAAATGAACCGTCTTCCGCTGAGATAAAACGGTGTCGCATTGGTTCCAGGCTGGTCGAATTATCCTGATAACGTTTGTAACTGGCTGCATTTTTGTTAGTGAGCAGCGGGAAGTAGTCAAAGCTGGCATTGGGAATCGGTTTGCCTGTTTGCTTGTCAGTCAATGTGCCGTGAAACATCACGCCACGCCGCAGCTTGATATTGAACGAAACTGGTTTGAGACCGCTGGGCTTCGGCAGAGAATAATCTGACGCAAAGTAGGGCTGATCGACGTCGGGGATCACGTAGAGCCGTAAAGTGCCTGAGTAGGGCAGTTGCTCAAAACGATACTTGCCTTTCGAGTCTGTATGGGGATTCGGAAGCTCAATTTCTCTCATTGATCCTCGAGCCCATTGGCGTACCATCAATCTTGCTGAAATGGGGATGCCGGTTTCTCGATCTTGCAAAGTACCCTCCACGACGAGACCTGGCTCTGTCACATGTGTGAACGTCGCTCCATAGTGGGTCCCATTGAGGGGACCACCATAGCCGATCGGACGTGCCTGAACTGGTTGCATCTCTCTTGCAACAACCGCGATACGTTCGGTTGCCATTTGCGGGCCTTCGGTTTTGAGAATCAGCAACCGGTCAGCACCGATATTCGTGATTTGAAAACGGCCTGCTTGATCTGTCTGGACCGAGGTCGGGAATCCGGGCGTGTTAGCGCTCACCATGGATGCGCCGGGATACTTCCCGATGGAGGCGCGGTAGCTGCCTGATTTCATATTCATTTTTTCCGGGGGGAGTAGTCCCTGTTGGTGCAGCGTGGGTAAATCATGCAGCCAGCGATCTACGGCACCCTCTTCTGCAGAACAGATTCCCTCTACCGACACGGTGATACCTGCGAGTCCGCGGCCCTCCAGATCGACCAGTCGCCCGCGAATCGGGGCGGCACTTTTGCTTAGAGTAATCTTTAATGGAACATCCGGATCGGCGTCGGTGGTAGTGATCCATTCCGTTGCATATCCGGGAGCCGAGGCAATGATGAGCGTGCCAGGATTTTGTCTGTAGTAAAAGTTTGCTTTGCGTACTGTGCTTGCACGCATGACGCGCGTCCAGGCGTCATCAAATTCAAGACGGAATGTTCCATCTGCATTCGTCAGGGTTTCTGTCAGCTGCTTATGGACGGGGAAAGAAATATTCGATTGCCGGTGCTTGGAGTGATACTGTGAATTGTCAACATCGACTTTCGCACCTGCGATGGGATGTCCCTGTGAATCGACAATCCGACCAGTATAGACGAAATGATTGTTTTCAGCATCATCGGTCTTTGCTTTCTCATCAGCGACCACTTGCTTTGTGGAACTCCCAGAACCAGTCGCCTGATCGGGCTGTTTGACCTGCGCATTTCCTGTGGTGTTCTCAGCGACCACCATTGAGAGCGTGCCGAAAGCAGCCATGCTGGCGATTCCCGCCGACATGAGAGTGAGGAGTACCAGAGTTCGCTTGTTCAAACGTGTGATGCGACAGCGTTGTTCATCCAAAAGACCGATGATCCGCTGCTCCAATTTCCAGCGCGAGGTAAACAGGCCAACGGTACCGGGAATGGCACGGGGCGAATTCAGGATTTGAGCCATCGTCAGCAACGTTCGGCTATAAGAGGGGGCATCAGTTACGGTCAGTACGTAATTGTCGCACACTTCTTCGCGGGCCTCTGCGAGCTGACGATTGAGCAGCCTGACCAATGGGTGCGCCCAGAAGAGAGCGTCCATGAATGTTTGCAGCAGGACCACAAATTGATCGCGTCGCGCGATATGGGCCAGTTCGTGAATCAGAATTCCGCGCATTTGTTCTGCACAAACCTGTTGCAGTAAGGTTTCGGGGAGTACGACTTTAGGTGACCAGATTCCGGCGGCAAAGGGCCCTGAGATCCGGTCTGAAAAAACCAGGTCCGGGATCGTTCTGTTTTGCGGAACTTTCAGAGACCGCCATGTTTGCTGAAACAGTTGTGCTAAATTTTCATCGGTATTCACTTTTGTTGACTCTAATAGCAGTGTTAGACGATACCATTTCACAGCCAGTCGAATCAGTAGAAATAGTGAAATACAGGACCAGAGGATGAGTAGCGGAAGTACAACAGAGTGTAAAAGACGGCCTGCAACAGTGGGAGCCCGGGTAATGGTTACTGCGGCTGTCTCTGATTTCTTCATCCGGCCAGGAGCAGTCATGGGGGATGAACTGCTGGCTTTGTCAGATCCGGCGTTCTGTTTCTCTTCAGGCTGGGCCCGATGATCAGGTTGTTGCTGGACGAAGGATTCGGGAGCTTTCTGGCTCAATAGATGGGGTGAAGATGCAGCCGGTTGTGTGCTCACTTTTGTTGACGCAGGCGTGTTTTGTATCAGTGAAATCGAAAAGATGTTCATTCCGGTTGACTGAATCACTGCGGAAAGCAGGGGGGACACACAAATCAGGAACAGTGAGGAACAGAGCAGGCAGTAACGTCTTGCCGGGGAGCGTCGCAGCATAAGACTTACCAATGATGCGAGAGCGGCGATGCAGCCAACCTGAATTAATAGGTTCAGACTCCAGACCAGGACCTGATCTAAGGGATTTCCAATCAAACTGTTCATGACCGCTTCCCTCTCCGTTTTCGAGATTGTTTTTGCTTTGACTCCGCTTGTTCAATCATTTCGCGAATGCGTTCTGTCTCTTCACTGGTCAGGCCGCGGTATTCAATCAAAGCGGTGACCAGATCTTCCGGGGAACCGGCAAACAAACGGTCGACCATCTGACTGACCTTCATTCCCAGGGAGGCTGCCCGGGGGCGGGCGGCGGAATAAATAAACGTACGGCCCTGCGTCCGATGCTGCAGCCAGCCACGCTCTTCCAACCGCACCATCATCGTCAGCACGGTGTTTCTCGCCAGCTTCCGCTTTGCTTCCAAAGCATCCCGTACTTCGCTGACGGTCACTTCATCTTTCTCCCAGACGATTTCCATAATCTCGCGTTGGGCTTTGGTGAGCGGGGTTGAATCAGGCGGGACCATTTTTTTACTCCAGAATAAAACGAATGACTACATTGTGTAGTTATAATGCCTACGGGATGTAGTTATGTCAAGAGCTTTCTGGAATAATTCTTCTCTGGATGTAGTGAGGTGAATTTGGTTCCCGGTAAGTGAATGAGAGGAAATTTCTTTCAAGCTGAAAATGAAAGAAAGCAGTCGTGCTGGAACATCAGCCTGTTAGCAGGTTGATTGTCGCAGTGAAACAGAGGATCGGGAATGGCTTCATGGGAAACACTTTCTGAATCTTGAGTGAAGGGACGCTGGTCTCTTTTATCCTGAGTTGCGGTACTCAGATAAGCAAGTGTTTTCTTTCAGTCTGTTTCATGCACTACTGCTGGTTGACCAGCTGCTGTTGTTGGTGGTGATGGGATAGAATGGGGCTCCTGTATTTGGGTTAATCGTTTGTTGAACTGACTCATTGCCGGCTCTGTTTGGGCACTGTTGGGAAAGCCAACAGCGGCACCCGGTAAGTTGAATAGCGGCACCCGGTGAGCTTGATATTAGCACCCATCGAGATTGCTTGTGGCACTTGGGGCTCTTGATGTTTGCACGGAGTTTTTATTTTGGAATACATGAATTTTTTATTTCTTGTGGAGATTGCGAGCATGTTGACTTGGAGTGATTTTGCTGATGGACGCGACAAGGTCAAGCGGAAAGCTGGTCGAATTCTGGCTCAGCTTTGTCAGAATTTGGTTCAGGTTTGTCGCAGTTTGGTTCAAATTGTGTCCAGTTTGTCGCAGAAAATGGAGCAGCTTGTGCAGTGGGGCAAGTTGTTCAGAAGCAAAATCGTGCTGAAACCAGCGGGTTTTATAGTGCTGAGATGTTTTGCTATCGATACGGTCAGCAAATATGTGGTCTCACTCGCGCGCGACGCTTGCTCCGCATTCTCGTGTTGGACAACTGAGTGTCAAGTTCTGTTCTTCCACTGGGGATCGAAGGGCAATGAACAGGGAAAACAGATGACATCATGCGCAGGCTTTGGTAGGCTGGAATGATGAATGGAAAACTGACCCGCGTTGATCTACAAGGAAAAACATCATGCGATTGAACCTGAATAAACAACTGTTGTGGGCTGGATGTGTCCTGGTTTTGCTGCACTCGAATATGGGTTGTCTTGCTTCCGCTGCGGAAAAGTCTGCTACGAAGCTGACTGAGTCTCAGCAGACGGCTGTCGATAATGTGACTCAACGGGCAGAAGAACTGAAAGCCGTCAATCAGTCGATCTGGAATTATGCGGAGGTCGGCTTGCAGGAAACGAAGTCATCGCAGCTCTTAATCGAGAAGCTGAAGGCGGATGGATTCACGATCAAAAGTGGTGTGGCAGATATGCCGACCGCATTTGTGGCCAGTTACGGGAGCGGCAAGCCGGTGATTGGGATTCTGGCGGAGTATGATGCGTTACCCGGCTTGTCACAGCAAGCAGTTCCTTATCGCGAAACTCAAGCAGACGGTGGAGCGGGGCATGCCTGTGGTCATAGTGGTTTGGGAACAGCCGCTCTGGGAGCAGCGCTGGCGGTGAAAGAGGCGATCGACAAGCATCAGCTCAAAGGAACGGTTCGTCTGTATGGAACGCCGGCAGAAGAGACGGGACTGGGAAAAGTTTACATGCTGCTCGACGGGCAGTTCAAGGATCTGGATATCTGCCTGCACTGGCATCCTGCGAATAATACGAACGTGCATCTGGGGAGTTCCAAAGCGCTGGTTTCAGTCAAGTTTACATTCACCGGTCTGCCGGCGCATGCTTCAGTGAGCCCGGAAAGTGGTGTGAGTGCCCTGGATGCAGTTGAGCTGATGAATACCGGCGTGAATTATATGCGGGAACATGTGAAAGAAGACGCGCGGATGCATTATGTGATTATTGATGGGGGAGGTCAGCCGAACGTGGTGCCGGCGAAAGCAACGGTCTGGTATTACGTGCGGGCGAATACGCATGAGGATCTGGAACGTAATTATCGTTGGGTCGTTGATATCGCCAAAGGGGCGGCGTTGATGACGCGGACGAAACTGAAAATCGACGTCGATACCGACAATCACGAACTGATTCCCAATACGCCTTTATCGGAAATGATTCATCAAAAATTGACGACGATCGGACCACCGGAGTTTTCCGCGGAAGAAAAAGCCTTCGCACGGCGGATTCAACAACCGCTGATTGAAGAATTCGGTCAAACTTTCCCCGTCGCGATTGACAGCCGCGTGCATACGCTGGTCGAGTCCAGAACATCATCGAAAGGTTCAACCGATGTGGGAGATATCAGCTGGCATATTCCGACCGGGGGACTGCGGACGACCTGTTTTGCAGCAGGGAACCCGGGGCATAGCTGGCAGAACGTTGCCTGTATTGGTTCATCCATTGGTGAAAAAGGGATTTTATATGCGGCTCAGGCCTTGGCGGCTTCCACTGTGGAGTTGCTGGAAAACCCGGCGTTGGTGACGGAAGCGAAAGCGGACTTTGATCAACGTATGCAAAAGCGAAAATATATTACACTGATTCCCAAGGGACAAAAGCCGCCTGTAAAAATTCGGTAGCACAGGAGATTAACGCGCTGGAAGTTTTGTGGATTCATTATTTCGGATGTTGATTTTATTGACCCGATATCAGGAGTACCCCGATAGTTTTTGAATTTCCTAAGTAATAATACTGACGCACGTCTTACGTGTTAGGAGGTTCTCAGAATTTACTGAGTGGAGTCATTGTTGTTTTAATTCTGAAAAGTCATAACATGAAAGCGCTAGAATGATTCAGTAAAACCATTCTGAAGGAATGAACTATGATAGACGATACCGAAGAATTGTCAGATCCCTGGTTGATTGCAGTTTGGCCGGGAATGGGGAATGTTGGTTTGAGCGCTGGTTATTACCTGATGGCGAAGTTGGGGATGGAGCTGCTTGCGGAGTATTCCCCGCCGGAATATTTTGATGTCGATCATGTGGATGTGAAGCGTGGTCTGATTCGCACGGGGGTTCGTCCCCGCAGTCGTTTTTTTCTCTGGAAAGATCCACGGGGAAAACATGATCTGGTCGTATTGATTGGGGAGGCGCAGCCTCAATTTGGCAAGTACAGCTACTGCCAGAAACTGATTGCCTATGCACAGAATGATCTAGGGATTCAACGCGTCTTGACCTTTGCCGCGATGGCTACCGCCATGCATCCCGATCATGAATCGCGGGTGTTTAGCGCTGTCACTGATGTTGAGAGTCTGGATGAGTTGAAACAATGGGACTTGAATATTTTGGAAGAGGGGAACATCAGTGGTTTAAACGGGATTTTGCTGGGGGCCGCCGCCGATAAGGGGCTTAAAGGGACTTGTCTTTTGGGCGAGATGCCGCATGTTTTTTCTCAGCTCCCGTTTCCCAAGGCGTCTTTGGCAGTTCTGGAGTCGTTCAAATTGATTTCCGGAATTGACATCGATACCACAGAGCTGGCCGAGCAGGGAAAGGAAGTGGAGCAACGACTGGGCGAACTGCTATCGCGTGTTGAACAATCAATGGGCGAACAACAGCCAGAATCCTATGAAGAAGCTTATCAAGCTGAGCCTCCGGAAGAACCAAAGCTGACACCTGAGGAAGAGCAAAACATTGAGAACTTGTTTGCCCAGGCGGAGCAGGATCGTTCTAAAGCCTATGAGCTGAAACAGGAACTGGACCGACTGGATTTGTTCAAAGACTATGAAGATCGTTTTCTGGATCTGTTTAAGAATAACAAATAAGATCAACTTGCGCCGTAATCTGAGTTGAATACAGGAACCAAGAAGAAAGAACGTAGATGCAAAACTTCAATCTGGCACTGTCGGGAACGGTTGCGACTCCTGAACAACAGACCGAATTTGTCGAACGCAAGGGGATCGGACATCCAGATACGATTTGTGACGGGATTGCCGAGTCGATTTCCATCGATTTATCTCAGGCCTATTTTGAAATGATCGGCCGTGTGTTACATCATAATATTGATAAAGGGCTACTGGTCGCCGGGCAGACAACTCCTGCTCTGGGCGGGGGGATAGTGAATGAACCGATGCGTCTGGTGATTGGGGATCGTGCCACCGCAGAATGCGACGGTTACCGGATTTCGACAGACGAGATCGCGATTAACAGTGCAAAGAGATGGATCCAGGATAATTTACGACATGTGAATCCAGAGAAGCATCTGATCTTTCAAAATGAATTGAAAGCCGGTTCCCCGGAACTGACCGATATCTTTGCCCGGAATTTACTCTCTGCCAATGATACGTCCGCCGCGGTAGGCTATGCACCTTTATCGGAGACCGAACAACTGGTGTTGGCAACGGAACAGCGGATCAATTCTGAGGAATTCAAAGTTGAATATCCGGATACAGGGGAAGATGTCAAAGTGATGGGGGTCCGACGCGATCGCAGTTTATATCTGACGGTTGCTATTGCGATGGTCGATTATCATTTCAAAGATGCAAAGCAGTATTTCGACCGGAAACAGGAGCTGCAACAAGAGTTGATTCAATATTTAGAGCCTCAACTGAAAGAGCTGGATCAGGTTCAACTTGAAATCAATACGCTCGATGATCCGGAGCGTGGCTCAGGGGGGATGTATCTGACTGTGTTGGGGACTTCAGCAGAAGGGGCCGATGGGGGGCAGGTTGGGCGTGGAAATCGGGTGAATGGTTTAATTACCTTGAATCGTCCCATGAGTACGGAAGCAGCCGCGGGCAAAAATCCGGTCAGCCACGTCGGTAAGATTTATAATGTATTGAGCCATTATCTCGCGGACCAGATCTACAATTCCATCCCGCCTGTGAAAGAGGTCTGCGTCAGGCTCTGTAGTCAGATCGGACGTGAAATCAGTGATCCCTGGATGATGAGCGTGGAAGTGATCTTAACCGCGAATACCAGTCTGTCGGATGTTGAGCCGGCAATTCAGGAGATCCTTCAGAAAGAGCTGGCGGGGATGGACGATTTTGTTCTACGGCTTTCGAGGGGAGAGTTCAGCGTTTATTAAGCAGATTTATCATCGCGACCAGCCATATTCTCCGATCAGGGGAACAAAGGCGAACGCTCCCAGATTTTCCTGTGTTAATTCCCCTTTGATCAGCGTGTATCGGTACATGGTTTGTCCCATCGTTTCTGACCCGATGGGGATGATGATTCTGCCTCCTTCATTGAGTTGTTCGACATAAGGTTCCGGCAGAGTTTCTGCTCCAGCAGTGACAATGATGGCGTCAAAGGGAGCCGCTTCGGCGACTCCCAATGTTCCGTCAGAACTGTAAACGTGTACGTTGGAGTATCCCAGTGACGTCAGTCGTGCGCTCGCCTGTTGTACTAATTCCGGGATGCGTTCAATTGTATGGACTTCATGAGCGAGCAAAGATAAAACAGCCGCCCCATAACCGGAACCAGTGCCGACTTCTAACACATTTTCATGCCCGGTCAGTCGAGCTGCTTCACACATAAAGGCGACGGTATACGGCTGGGAGATCGTCTGGCTGCAATCAATGGGGAGGGCACAGTCGTTATAAGCGAACTGTTTCTGCTCGGGGGAAACAAATTTCTCACGCGGGACGCGGCTCATGGCATCCAGCACGCGAGGATCACTGATGCCTCGAAATCGGAGCTGGTTTTCGACCATTTTTTGTCGCGCCGTTTCCCATAGATCACTGTCGTGGTTCGATGTTGGTTCGGTCATGTTATCTCGTTCTTTCGTCGAACTGGTTTTAAGGATGCGCCAGACTGCGGGGGCTTTCTTTTCGGATGAGATTCCCGATCTCGGTAAATTCAGAACAGAGCAGCTCAAGAATGTCATCGAGTGAGAGCACGCCGACCAGTTTTTCATCTGCATCGACAACAGGTAGTCGACGAAAGCCGCCCGATCGCATTTTCGAAAGTGCCGTCTCTATGGGTGTCTCTTCGCTGACATGGTAAGGGAATTGAGTCATGATCTCGCCGACCAGCGTTTGAATCGGATCGCGGCCTTTGCCCACGATTCTCAAGGCCAGATCACGGTCGGTAATCAGACCGACTGGATGCGATTCCTGATCCAGTACGATGAGCGTTCCCACATTTCGCGCATTCATGCGTTCTGCTGCCACCTGGACTGATTCATCCGCATCGACTAAGTCCGTTTCTCTGGTGCAAATTCGGCCTACGGTCATGATGATCTCCTTAAAAAGAATTCACGTTTCTGATGATCTGCCAGTGAGTTGAAAACACAAGAAGATCTGGCACAACATCAAATCTACTCTCAACATACCCTTCTGATATTAGTGTGTAAATACATGAAGGGTGGTAGATGAACCGTATGGTTTATTGGGGGATTTCCCTAGTCAGGTTTATCTCAATTCCTGATTTTATTCTTGTTGGGAGAGGGTATTGTATTGAATCAAAGGAGTGTGTCGATTTCTTCAAATTCCTGATAGGTAAAGAAAGGAAGTTGTAATGACATTAGTAGCCGAACGACAAATGGAACACATAGGCGAAACCAAAGGCTGTGCTGATCATGATCACGACATGATTCATGAGTTAAGTAAGCGGCTGGACTCTCTCTGGCGTTGCGATCAATACATTGCCAATGCGCAAGGTCATTCCGAATTGCAGAAGTTCTGGGAAGATATCAAAGCGCAGGAAGAGGATAATATTAGCCGCATGAAGGAAATTCTGGCGGACCATATCAGTAAAGGCTGCTTTTAAACTTTGTTCCTCAGGTCGGCTTTCATTATTGAGGGGGAATTAAAGAAAACGGAATTAAGTGTTCTTTGTCGTATTGTAAAGACAGAAATTCGTGGTAAATGACAACGTTCATTTCTGCATGACTGCTGCAGTTTTGCAGAGGTTTTCAATCTAACAATATTTGTAGTAAGGAAGACGACAATGGCTTCGACAATGACAAAGGAAAAAGAAAAAAGTGCACCTGCTGAAGCGACTCAAATCGCGCGTAAAAAAGCACCGCTGTCACGTTTTTCTCAGGAGCTGAACTCCTTGTTCGGGCGTGCTCCTTTCTGGTCGTTACGGGATGAAATGGACAGCCTGATTAACCGTTTTTCTGATGACTGGAGCGGTGGCTGGTTAACCCAGGGGTTTGATGCTTCACTGGATATGTCAGAAACCAATGATGCGATTGAGGTTCGGATGGACGTTCCGGGGATCAAACCGGAGGAACTTGAAGTCGAAGTCGTCGGAAATCAATTGCGGATTAGCGGCGAACGAAAAGAAGAAACGGAAGAAAAAAGCAAGACGTATCATCGTATTGAACGGCACTCAGGCAGTTTTTCCCGTGCCGTGACTTTGCCTTGTGAAGTCAATGAAGATCAGGTTCAAGCCGACTGTGAAAATGGTGTCCTGACTGTGAGTCTCCCCAAATGCGAATCTGTGAAACCTCATAAAATTGCTGTGAAGCCTAAAGCGAAATAGCATGAATGAAGAAGAGTGAACTCTCAGAACGCGGGAGTGGTGTGTCACACAAGGGTGTGTTGTGGCACACCATTTCTTTTGTTTTCAAACCTGCACGATGCTTCGAATTCTTAAGCAATCAAGGCTTATTCATTTTCCAGAACCCATTGGATCGCATGCCGTGTTAACTCGGTTGCATTTCCCAGGTTGAGCTTGTGCTTGATGTTTTCCCGGTAAGTTTCGATGGTCTTGGAACTAAGATTGAGTTTGTTGGCTATTTGACGCGTCGTTTCACCATTGCCGATTTGTTCAAAAACTTCCAGTTCCCGGTCAGAGAGACTTTCAATGGGGGATTGGTCCGAATAATTATCGGAACCGATCGAGCGGCAGATCATCCGTTCGGTGACCTCAGGGCTTAGATAAACTTTACCCTGGATGACCTGATCGATTGCTTTGATGAGTTGTTCGGGAGCCTGTTGTTTATTGACAAACCCCAGGGCTCCCGCGCGAATGGATCGTTCAGCAAACAGTGATTCATCATGCATCGAGACAGCCAGGATCTTGATTCCCGGGAATTGTGCTTTGATGTCTTTGATCAATTCCAAACCACTGCCATCTGTGAGCGAGATATCCACAATGACAAGATCCGGTGTATTCTCTGAGATCTGCTGAATGGCTTCGGCTTTACTTCCTGCCTGTGCACAGGTTTGTAAGTCCTTCCGTCTGGCAATGAGATGGACGTACCCCTCACGGACAATCGGATGATCATCCACAATCATGATTCGCGTTTGCAAACAATTTGTCTGATCTCTCTTCGGTTCTTCCATCACAGGCCCTGAGAATGCAAGATATAGAGATAATTTAAATTTAGGATTCGAGTAAGACTGCGATTGTATCTGTTCAATTCGAATGAGAGAACTCTGTCATGCAAATGTTTTCGACACGATCGAAGTTTTATCTCTTACCAACGAAAATAAGCGATCAGTGGTTGGTCTTCGGGCATATCCTCGTTATCGATAATGTAGGGGGTGCCACCATGCTTGTAGGTATGTCGGATAGCACAGTTCAGTAATGCAGTGTCTTCCGCTTCTGGCTGTGAGTGTGTTTTTACCAATTCACCATCACTCGGTACTTTTCCCCAGAGTTCTTTACCGAGAGGAGTAAACAACGCATCAACACGGCCTTCACCGGCTGCCTGTAAAATGTCTTCCAGTTGATGAGAAATTCGCTCGGTACCCAGATGCTTGCGATATTGTTTGACTGCTTTATGCAAAGACTCTTTTGAAAACTGATTTACCAGTGGTAAAGCCAGTTCCAGTAGTTCCTGATCGCCCAGACGGTCGGGCGATGTCTGAATCCGATCTCTGAGAAGATTCTTCGACTGAAAATGTTTACGGAACAGACTCTGTTGTTTTTCCGCAGCGACCAGAATCAATGGCGGACCATCGTTATCCAGATGTTTTTCCAATTGTTTTGCCAGCAGTTGAAAATAGTCGGAAAGCAGCTTTTCATTCTGCTCTTTTGTCAGACCATGTCCATGCTGCATTCCGTCATTCTCTCCCCCGGAGCCACTGGGAGAGGTGGAATGATACTGTAATGATTCTTCAAATTGGGTTTCTGCAGAAATCTCTTCCAGGTTCGCAGGGACATTGTCCGGAAGTTCGAGCTGTTTGAAATCGCCGTTTTGATATCGAAATAACCTGACTGATTTGGGGCAAATTGCCAGCAAATGGAAGTGATCGTCTTCGTATGCTTTGTAAAATAAGGGGCTGACATAAAACGCTTCATCAACAGACAGCATCTGTGGGCATTGATAGGTCAGATCGTATTGATGTGATAATCCAGGTGCTAACAGCAGACAAAGTCCCTGTGCGGGGCCTCGTTCCCAGAAAGTTGCGTCATTCTGAATCTGTCGACCTGTTTCCAGAAACTTACGTGTTTCTACTGCACCCAGCCCACGCTGTTGTAGCAATGTTTCAGCTTCATCAAGCAAATTTCGAAGTTGAATTGCATCTTTCCCATGTTCTGAGACCGCTTGATGGCGTGGTAAATAGATCGAAACACAAGGGCCTTGTTCCCACTCGGACAGGGGTTTGAGTTCATCGTGTGACAGGGTCTTCATCGAACGCTCCTTGATCATGAAATTCTGAGTAAGACGGGTATGCACTCAACGGATAAATCTGACCCTGAATCGTAAGGGGCTCCTCCGATTGCAGGACCTGTCTCGGAAACTTTTTAGTTTTCCTTCTTTGGGTATCGTGTTGTTGTTGAAAAAATAATTCTGATCACTACCTCTATTATACAGAAATAGTTCTCTGAAAAGAAAATGTAGATCGTATTAATTTGAGAACGTTTTGATACGATCGGGCGGGTTGAATTATGTTATTTTGGGGCAGTGGCACAATTCGAAGGTGGAATATACTCCGTTTTCTGCTCTGCTTATTTAAAAGTGAGATAATTTTTGACAGCGATCACTCCTTCCGTTACCAGTGCGATTTCTTCAACGGTCCGATAAGCGAGCCAGTTTGAAACGATGCCCAATTAGTTTAAAATCGCCCTCTAGATATTACATCAGGCGATCAGTCTGATTTGATATCAGATGATATTCTTCACTGAGTATGGGGGGATCCCCCATACGTGGCAAAGCGTGCTTATTATCTATTTCTGGAACAGCGAAAGAGTCGCTGTAAAATCGCGATCACGAAATCTAAGCTTGCAGACGGAAGCTCTCTTTCTATAGACGGTTTTGTAACAGAAGGTTAAACTTGAGAGAGATCTGGATGTATCGTTTCTACTCTTCAAATATGAGAGGCTGCAATGGAGACTCAACAGCTTCAGCAAATCTTGAAGGAACTTCGTTTTACGGCAGGGTTGTCGGAAGAGGATCAGAAAAAACTGGCTGAGATATCGCGATCCCAGGATTTTCCTAAAAATGCCACGATCTTTACGGAAGGCTGCGAGCACAACGACATTTATGTTATCCGTAGCGGTCGTGTTGAAATTTGTATGAGCATTCCCGCCCGTGGTTGTCTGCCGGTTCTGACATTGGAAGCCGGGGATCTGGTAGGTTGGTCCTCGGTTCTACAACAGGGGGAGATGACGGCAACAGTCGCCGCGGTAGATGACACGCAAACGATTGCCATTGATGCTGCGAAAT
Organism: Gimesia alba; assembly: GCF_007744675.1. Taxonomy (NCBI): domain Bacteria; kingdom Pseudomonadati; phylum Planctomycetota; class Planctomycetia; order Planctomycetales; family Planctomycetaceae; genus Gimesia; species Gimesia alba. The sequence continues at coordinate 5,024,699 of NZ_CP036269.1, read as the reverse complement.
TACGCGCGCTATGCGATGAAGATCATGACATTGGCTATCAGATCATGCGGCTGATCGCGAAGGCATTGTCTCAGCGGCTGGTTGCCAGCCGACTACAGGTGCTTGACATGTTTGGCGATGCCAGTTCCTACAATCAAAACACTCCGGAAGGGGCTTCTGAATGAGTCAAGAACCGCAGACGGAAGCGATTCGATCCTGTTTTCTCTCAAATAAACAGTTCGAAAAGCTCTTCGAAGTCCTGTACGGCCTGGATTATGAGGTCATCGGGCCGACCGTTGATCAGGGAGCGATTACTTATGATCGTCTGACTTCAGTCAATGATCTGCCCCGTGGTTGGACCGATATTCAGGAGCCAGGTAAGTATCGTCTTCAGGAACGGGATGATGACGCCTTGTTTGGATATGTCGTCGGCCCTCATTCCTGGAAAAAACATCTGTTTCCTCCGGTGAGTACGCTCTCTGTTGCAGATCGTACGGAGGAAGGCTGGCAGTTTTCTGAAGTGGATGAAGATCTACCCAAACTGGCATTTTTAGGAGTGCGGGCCTGTGAATTAGCGGCACTTAAAATTCAGGATCGGGTCTTTCTAGGTGGTGCGTATGTCGATCCGATTTATCAGGGGCGGCGTGCAGAAACCCTGGTCATTGCCGTGAATTGCACACAGGCGGCTGCAACCTGCTTCTGCACTTCCATGAATACGGGGCCCCGCTGTCAGTCTGGTTTTGATCTGGCTTTGACCGAACTGAGAGACGGATTTGTGGTAGAAGTGGCGACACCCGCAGGTGAGACGGTCATTGAGGCTCTGAAGACACAGGAACTCTCTGACGAACAGCTGACCCAAGCCTCTGCAGCGCGTCAACAGGCTGTTGATCAGATTGAGCGAGAATTGGATACCACCGATATTCATGACTTGCTGATGTCGAACCTGGAGTCGCCGCATTGGGATGATGTCGCTGAACGCTGCTTGTCCTGCACGAACTGTACGATGGTCTGTCCGACCTGTTTCTGCAGTTCGGTCGAAGAAGTCAGCGATCTGACAGGCGACCACGTTGAACGACAGCGCGTGTGGGACTCCTGTTTCAATATGAACTTCAGTTATATGAATGGGGGACTGGTTCGAAATAATATTCGCAATCGCTATCGACAATGGCTGACGCATAAACTGGCATCCTGGATCGATCAGTTTGGAACTTCTGGTTGTGTTGGCTGTGGTCGTTGTATTTCATGGTGCCCCGTGGGCATTGATCTGACACAGGAAGTCGCTGCAATTCGGAAAGACGGAGAAACATGAATTCCAGGAGCGCGACAACCAGAGGGGACAGCGATTCCGCAAATAATCCCTGGCTACCACATTCGGCGATCATTCAAAAGATCACGGCCGAAGTCAATGACGTCGCCACGTATCAACTAGAACTGACTGATCCTGCTGTCGCAGACGCGTATCGCTTCCAGCCCGGACAATTCAATATGCTGTATGTTCCGGGAGCCGGTGAGTCAGCCATTTCGATGAGCGGGAATCCTGAAACACACGATTCATTGCTGCATACAATTCGGTACGCCGGAAATGTGACGCGCAGCATCGCGGGCATGAAAGTCGGCGATACACTGGGGCTTCGGGGCCCCTTTGGAACCAGTTGGCCTTTGGAATTGTGTGTTGATCGGGATGTGATTCTGGTTGCAGGGGGAATTGGCTTACCACCATTGCGCCCGGCAATTTATCGTCTGCTTGCCGAACGCCAGCGATATGGACGCTTGCATTTGCTCTATGGAGCCCGTTCACCAGATATGCGGCTCTATACGGAAGAGTACAAACAATGGAGCGAAGGAGGTCTGGATGTCAGACAGACCGTGGATCGATCCAGTCCCGGTTGGCACGGGAATGTGGGAGTGGTGCCGATGCTGCTGGAGCGGTTAGAGACATTTGATCCTGCGCGGACAATTCTCATGATCTGCGGGCCGGATTTAATGATGCGGTTCACTGCCCGAGCCGCATTGCAGATGGGAATGACTGCCGAGCAGATCTGGGTTTCCACCGAGCGCAATATGCAATGCGCGGTGGGATTGTGCGGACACTGCCAGTTAGGGCCGGAGTTTATTTGCAAAGACGGACCGGTTTTTCGTTACGATCGAATTTCACCTTATATGAGAGTCGAAGGACTGTAATCGTGGAACAGGAAAAACCCCGACTTGCCGTTTTCAAATTCGCGTCCTGCGATGGATGCCAATTGTCGCTGCTCGATGCGGAAGATCAGCTGTTGGCTGTCGCTGGAGCGTTGGAGATTGTTTATTTTCCGGAAGCCACCAGCCGGATGGAAGACGGTCCTTATGATATTGCACTGGTGGAAGGTTCTGTCACAACTCTGCACGACGCCGAGCGGATTCAGCAGATCCGAAAAGACTCAAAATATTTGATGACGATCGGTGCCTGTGCCACCGCAGGAGGCATTCAGGCACTTCGGAACTGGGCGGATACCGATGAATTCATACGGGCCGTGTATGCCAAACCGGAATATATTCAGGTACTGGAAAGCTCAACGCCGATCTCCGATCATGTCAAAGTCGATTTTGAATTGCGTGGCTGTCCGATCAATCAGTATCAGTTGATCGAAGTGATTCAGTCTTTATTAGCAGGCAGAAAGCCACGCACGCCGCAGCATAGTGTGTGTCTTGATTGTAAACGCCGCGGAACCGTTTGTGTGACCGTGGCACAGGGGATTGCCTGCCTGGGACCCGTGACGCAGTCAGGCTGCCATGCATTGTGCCCGAGTTATCACCGAGGATGTTACGGCTGTTACGGACCGGCCCCGCAATCGAATCTGGTGAGCCTGGCGACACATATGGAAAAGGAGGGCGATTCCCGAACTGAGATTTCTCATCGCCTGCATAACTTCAATGCTTATGCCCCCGCCTTTCGGAATGAAAGCCAGCGGTTACTCGAACAGGATGGGGAGTAGAGCGGATGGCTGACCGTACGATCAAAGTCGAAACGTTAACGCGAGTTGAAGGGGAAGGCGGGCTTTACGTTCGTTTGAGTGGTGATGCGGTAGATGAAGTGCGGTTGGAAATTTATGAGCCCCCTCGCTTGTTCGAAGCACTCTTACGCGGTCGTCCGCTGGAAGACACACCCGATATCACGGCACGTATCTGTGGGATTTGCCCGGTGGCCTATCAGATGAGTAGCGTGCATGCATTGGAGTCGGCCCTTGATGTGACTGCCTCAGCAGAGATACGCCGTTTGCGGCGGTTGCTCTATTGTGGCGAGTGGATTGAAAGTCACGGCTTGCATATGCATCTGCTGCATGCTCCTGATTTTCTGGGCTTCGACAGCGGCCTGGATATGGCGAAGCAGTTTCCGGACGAAGTCAATCGAGGGTTGCGCTTAAAGAAACACGGCAATCAACTGGTTGACATGCTGGGGGGACGGGCCATTCATCCGGTCAATGTCTGTGTCGGTGGTTTTTATCGCATGCCGCGGCGGGATGAATTTCAGAAACTGATTCCCGATTTCGAATGGGGCTTGAACGCCGCTGTGGAGACCACACGGTGGGTAGCCGGCTTTGAGTTTCCCGATTTCGAAACCGAATGCGAATATATTTCGCTGTCTCATCCCGATGAATATCCCATGAATGAAGGCTTCATAAAAACCAGCAGCGGCGATTCGATTGAAGTCAGCCACTATGAAGATGAATTCCAGGAACGACACGTTCCCCATTCGACGGCACTGCAGGCGATTCGCAAATCAACGGGGCGGCCTTATTTATTAGGTCCGTTAGCACGCGTAAATCTGAATCGGGAACAGCTTTCGCCGACCGCACGTCAATTAGCAGATGAAGTGGGACTAGAACCTCTGTGCAAAAACCCGCATCGGGCGATCATCGCACGCGGGCTGGAAATTGTGCATGCCTATGAAGAAGCATTAATGATTATGCGCGGCGATCACCCGACCGGGAAGCCGCGTGAATCTTATTCGTATCAGGCGGGTGAGGGAATGGCTGCCACAGAAGCACCGCGGGGAACCTTATTCCATCGTTATGTGATTGATGAAGCGGGCAAGATTGTGAAAGCGGTGATTATTCCGCCGACCTCACAAAATCAGGCGCAAATTGAAGCGGATCTGAAACAATGGGTTACTCAAGTGATCAGTGATGATGAACAGCAGACGGCCCGGCAATGTGAAAACCTGGTGCGTGCCTATGATCCCTGTATCAGTTGTTCGACGCATTTTTTGAATGTGAAAATTGAGCGGACTTAAGTAGTCAATTTGAAAGCGGTAACGTCATGCAACCACAGACCATGATAGCAGGGATTGGCTCTCCTCACGGTGATGATTGTGTGGGTTGGGAAATTGCCAACGCCATTCAAAGCAGAATCAGTGATCGAGCTATTTCTGTTCGTCTGGTGCGTACTCCCGATGCATTGCTGGATTGGATCGAACATGTTCAGGAACTAGTGATTTGCGATGCCTGTCTGGGAGCAGGGGAAGTCGGCAGCGTCCATCAATGGGAGTGGCCTTGTCAAGAACTGGAATCGATCAGCTGGTCGGGAACGCATAATCTTTCATTGCCGGCTGTTCTAGCGTTGGCGCAGCAACTGGAACGACTTCCCGCATCAGTCCGGATCTGGGCAGTGGAAGTGCAGCAGGTCCAGCCTGATCAATCGATGTCTAACACAGTCGAAGCGGGAGCGAAAACCGCTGTCGATTCGATTTGTCAAGCACTGAGCATTCACCAAAATGAAACGGAGAAGCAGCATGCATGAACGCTCTCTGGTTCAACGTTTACTGCATCAGGTGCAGCAGATCGTCGCTGAGGACGGGGGCGGTCGGGTCACGGAAATACGAGTTCAGGTGGGGGATTTATCCGGCGTCGAACCGCTGCTGTTTCAAGCGGCTTTTGAGGAAATGGTGTCTGATTTGTTTTCGTCTGAGTGTCAGTTGGCCTTGGATATCGTCCCCGTGATGGCGGTTTGTGATGATTGTGGTCAGCAGTTTGAAATTGTCGATTTTCAGTTTCAGTGTCCTGCCTGCCCAACGGGAGCAGTGCAGGTGATTCAGGGGGACGAGGTGAAGCTAATCAGTATCAACGTCAGCTCAGACAACCCGGTAGAAGGAGTTGCCTCATGAATCAACGTACGATTATCGTCAAAAAAGATATCCAGGCAGATCAGAAAGCAGATGCAGCCGTTCTGCGTGAGCAGCTGGGACGACGGGGAACCTTGGTCGTCAATCTACTCTCATCACCGGGAGCCGGGAAAACGACGCTTCTGGAAGCAACGGCTCAAGAGTTTGCCGGTCGTCGGAGTATGGCGGTTCTGGTCGGGGATCTGGAAACCGATCGAGATGCGCAGCGATTAGCGCCGCTGGTTCCGGTCGCACAACTGACAACCGGCGGCGCCTGTCATCTTGAATTGCCGCTCGTGCAGCGCGGGCTGCAGGCGCTGGGCGATCCTGCTGTCGATTTTCTGTTTATTGAAAATATCGGAAATCTGGTATGTCCCGCGTCGCATGATCTGGCGGAGCATTTGCGAGTGGTACTGATCAGCACGACCGAAGGCGATGACAAGCCGGGAAAATATCCCAAGATGTTTCGCACCAGTCAGGTGATGGTGATTACCAAACTTGATTTACTGCCGCATGTCCCTTTTTCCGTCGACGCAGTCACAGAGGATGCACGCCGGATTCATCCGGAGTTGGATGTATTCACGAATTGTGCTTTGAAGGGAGAAGGCGTGTCGGACTGGTGCGACTATCTGGAGCAGCAACATCAACAACTTTTGGCTCGATACCATGCAACGGCAGGCAATCACTGATCTCACCGAATCAAAATCAGCCGTGCAGTTGACCCTCAATGGTCGCGTGCAGGGAATCGGATTGCGCCCCGCGATCGCACGTTGGGCACGCGAAATGGACTTAGTCGGCTGCATCAAAAACACGACCGGGGGAGTTGAACTGACTGTGGAAGGCTGTGTCTCTGCCGTAAAACGTTTCGAAACAGAACTGGACGCACATCTGCCCCAGGAAGCCTGCATTGAAAAACGGCAACGGACACAAAGTACCAAGAGTGGCTTCACCGGCTTTGAAATCATCGGCGGTGAAGCAGAGGGACCTCTGGCGACACAAGTCCCCACTGATCTGGCCGTCTGCTCCGAGTGTCTGGCAGAGGTTTCGGATGAAACGAATCGACGCGATGGTTATCCCCTGACGAGTTGTACCCACTGTGGTCCCCGATATTCCATCATCCAATCCATGCCTTACGAACGGGTACAAACGGGGATGTCTGAGTTTCCACTCTGCGATTTGTGCCGGGATGAATACCAGTCTGCCACTGATCGCCGGTTTCACGCGCAAACAAATGCCTGTGCCGCCTGTGGTCCAGGTATCTGGTCTACCGATTCCACAGGGCAACATCTCGCATCGGGACGCGAGGCACTGCAATCAGCAACCGCTGTATTACAGCAGGGAAAGATTCTTGGCGTACGTGGATTAGGTGGCTATCAGCTGTTGGTAGATGCGACGTCCGAAACTGCGGTAGCGAATCTACGGGAACGAAAGCGGCGTTTTGGAAAGCCTCTGGCTCTGATGGTGACCTCTGTAGAACAAGCGGAAACGCTGGTCTTTCTCAACAATTCAGAGCGCCGAGAATTGAGCGGCCCCGCCGCCCCGATAGTATTATTGCGAGCGCGAACTGATTCCAGCGTGACGCCTAGCGTCAATCCCGGCTTGAATCTACTCGGTGTGATGTTACCAACAACGCCCCTGCATTGGTTACTGCTGCAGCAGTGCTTAGGACCATTGGTTGTGACGAGTGCCAATCTCGAAGGGGAACCGCTGGCTTATCAAAGTGAACGTATAGGCGATTCACTGAAGTCAGTCGCCGATCTCTGGTTGGAGCACGATCGCCCCATCGAACGTCCAATTGATGATAGTGTCGTACGCTGGATGGCGAGGCGACGCGTGACCATTCGACTGGCTCGTGGTCTGGCGCCCTGTGCCTTGGATTTGCCGTGCGACGAACCTCTCATTGCTCTGGGAGGACATCAAAAAGCGGCACTGGCCCTCTGTAACGGCCGACAAAGTATTCTGGGACCGCACGTTGGTGATCTGGAAAATCTGGCTTCCCGTGAACGATATCAGGATCAGTTACAGGCCTTACAAACATTATATGGGATGGAGCAGGCATCGTTTGTCTGCGACTCGCATCCCAATTATTTCACCTCTCAGTGGGCGGAACAGCAGTCAGCATCACTGGAAACGGTGCAGCATCACCATGCGCATATCGTCGCTGGAATGTTGGAACAGGGCTGGCTTGACAAACAGGTATTAGGAATCGCCTTTGATGGAACCGGATGGGGCGATGATCAAACAATCTGGGGGGGAGAACTCCTATTATCCACGGCGACCAGTTACGAGAGAGTTGCGCATCTGCGAACGTTTCCTTTACCCGGCGGCGAACGTGCTGTCCGCGAACCGTGGCGGGTCGCCGTTTCCCTGGTGGCGCAGGCAGAAGGGAAACGGGCGGCTTCCCAATTGAATCTGACTGGAGAGTCGATAGAACCGTTTTTGAAAATCATCAATTCAGAGCGTTTCTCACCGAAAACAAGCAGCGCCGGTCGTCTGTTTGATGGCGTGGCGTCGCTGATATTGGGAGTGACGCATGCGGTGTTCGAAGGGCAGGCGGCGATGATGCTGGAATCGCACTGTGATTTGTCAGAATCGGGGAGTTATGAGATCGTTTTACAGGCAGGCAAGCCGATTCAACTCGATTGGCGTCCGCTGGTTTCTCAGATACTGAAAGATCGAGCCAGGGGAGTTGCTCCGTCTGTGATGGCGATGCGTTTTCACCGCGGGCTGGCTCAAGCAGTAGCTCGATTGTGTAGTCGATATGCCCCGATGCCTGTTGTTCTGGGGGGCGGCGTTTTTCAGAATCAATGTCTGGTAGAATTGTTTGTTGAGGAATTTGCAGACAATCAGCAGCCACTCGGATTGCCTGGAATGATTCCTCCCAACGATGGCGGTCTGGCGGCGGGGCAACTGGCGGTTGCGGTTTCACGACGGAATCAGAAAGAGATAGGCCGATGTGTTTAGGGATACCTGGTAAGGTCGTTCGCTGGCTGGAACGGGAAGGGACGTTTGCCCAGGCCGAAGTGGAATTTGATGGAGTCCGCCGGGTTGTGCATATGGCGTGTGTCACTGAAGCGGAGTTGGGAGATTATGTGGTCGTTCACGCGGGAATTGCCATCAGCCGCATCGATCCGATTGAAGCGAAACGGATTTTCGAAACGATCGCTGAATGGGGTGACGATGAAGGCTGGCGTCCAGAACGATCGGATGAAGCTGAGGCACCTCAATGAAATATCTTGACGAATACCGCGATCCTGAGGCCGCTCGGTTATTATTGGATGAAATACGCAGAGTCTCCACTCGCTGCTGGACGTTGATGGAAGTCTGTGGCGGGCAGACTCACAGCTTGTTAAGACATGGAATTGCCGCTGAACTGGAAGGGATGGTAGAGTTAATACATGGCCCTGGCTGTCCCGTCTGTGTGACGGACCAGGAAGCGATCGATTTTGCCTGCCAGTTGGCACAACGCGACGATGTGATACTGGCCAGCTTTGGTGATATGTTACGCGTGCCGGGGAGCCGTGGTTCATTGCTCGATGCCAGGACGGCTGGCGCGCGAATTCAGATTGTTTATTCTCCTCTGGATGCCGTGCAGTTGGCGCGGAAGCATCCTGAAAAGCAAGTTGTGTTTTTTGCCGTTGGCTTTGAAACGACGGCACCTGCGACAGCGCTGGCTGTCAAGCAGGCCGATCGGGATCAACTCGACAATTTCAGTCTGATTGTTTCGCATGTGCGTGTGCAGCCTGCGATGGAGTCTTTGGTTCAGGCACCCGATAATCGGGTTCAGGCTTTTCTGGCAGCCGGGCATGTCTGCACGGTGATGGGGTATGAATCGTACGAGTCGTTTGTCAAACAGTATCGCCTGCCGGTGGTCGTGGCTGGTTTTGAACCGCTGGATTTACTGGAAGGAATTCTGGCGTGCGTGAAACAGCTTGAAGCGTATGAGGCACGACTTGAAAATCGGTACGCCCGCACGGTACAGGCAGCCGGCAATCAGCCAGCGCAGGATCTGGTACGGGAGATCTATCAAATCTGTGATCGTGGTTGGCGTGGTTTCGGAGTGATACCTGAGGGAGGCCTGGAACTGCGAACAGAGTACCGTCGGTTTGATGCCCGCACACGTTTTGCCGCGTCCGCGTTACCGGTGATTCACGTCGATGAGTGCCGCAGTTTTGATGTGATGACCGGGCATCTTAAGCCACCCGATTGTCCTCATTTCAGAAAGTCTTGTAATCCCGAATCGCCGCTGGGAGCGCCGATGGTCTCTTCTGAAGGGGCATGCGCGGCTTACTATCGTTATGGAATGACAGCCAGCCGTTGATCGAACAGAAGATTCAAACTCTAATTAGTTATTTCGAACATGCATGACAAAGAGCAAAACGCGTTTTCCTCCTGGCAGATGAATTGCCCCGTTTCCATTCCCGCCAATGCAGACTGTGTGACGCTGGCCCATGGGGAAGGGGGGCGCCTTTCACGGAAATTGATTCAGGAACGAATTATTCATGCTCTGAGTAACGAAACTCTGCAGGCGATGAACGACGCCGCTCAACTCCCACGGGTGATGGGGTCTTTGGCGCTGACGACGGACAGCTTTGTGGTTTCCCCTTTGTTCTTTTCGGGAGGTGATATCGGCACGCTCGCCGTTTATGGAACAGTCAATGATTTAGCCGTCAGTGGTGCCAAGCCGCTCTGGCTCACACTTTCATTGATTATGGAAGAGGGGTTGCCGCTGGTGATTTTGGATCGTGTGTTGGAAAGTATTGCGAACGCGGCTCAACAGACGGGAGTTAAGATAGTGGCCGGTGATACCAAAGTGGTTCCCCGGGGAGCCGCGGACGGCTTGTTTATCAATACAGCGGGGGTCGGCGAGTTAATCGCGCCGATTCCGCCCGGTGCGGCAACGCTACAGGAAGGTGACGAATTGATTGTCAGTGGCACCATCGGTCGACACGGCATTGCGATTTTAGCCGTACGGGAAGAACTGGGGTTGGAGCCGCTGCCCTCCAGTGACTGTGGATCTTTGCTGCGACCTGTTGAATGCTTACGCGAATCAATGGGGCATCAGATTCGCTGTCTGCGTGATGCCACCCGCGGAGGGGTTGCCGCTGTGATGCAGGAATGGGCGGAAGCGAGTGGCATGACCCTGAGTATCGACGAACGCAGTCTTCCGATCGCGGCTGACGTGCGGGGGATTTCGGAACTATTGGGTCTGGACCCTTTGCATATTGCCAATGAAGGGACAATGGTGATCGCCGTTAAATCAGGGGCCGGCAGTGAAGCCGTGTCCCTGCTACAGTCGTTATCCGAAACGGCTGAAGCTCGAGTGATCGGGACGGTAAAACCCCGGGGCATTGCAGCCGTGACCATCAGGCGGACCCTTGGCGCAGAACAGCCTCTCGACGATCCACTCGGGAGTCCTTTGCCGCGAATCTGCTGAACCGTTTTTTTAGCAGGCTTTAACCGCGGTCAATATTAAATCTGAGATTCATGATCTGCGAGGTATCGCGTAATTGCCGTTCGTGATCACTCGTATGCACGATTTGACTGTAGTAGGTTTCCATCTCTTTCAGAATATCAGAGCGACTGACAATGCCCAGCAGTTCTCCGTTTTCTACGACCGGTAGATGATGGACGTTATGGCTCGTGAAAATAGAGACAATCGAAAATAGTTCCGTTTCAGGAGCGATACAGATTGGATGCGCGGTCATGATGGTTTTCGCACTTTGTGGCGGACTGGGGTTACCAAAAAACAGTTCATTGGAAACGGCCTTCAGACAATCGCCTTCCGAGATAAAGCCCAGGAGAAATTTCTTGTCATGCTTGATTTCAGCTACAGGTGCGTTCGAAAGTTTATGTTTCAGTAAGAAGCGAATGACCTCGGTGAGAGTCATGTCGGGCGTCACTACTTCTACGTAGTGTGTCATAAAATTCTTGGCATGCGGTGATTGTATAGGATCGTTCATGGGTTTGCGCTTTCTATGAGGAAGATGTTGGAATGAGTCACTTTTACGAATTCTATTTTATCCTGATTCGTTCAATTTGGAATCTTTCAAGGCTTCGAATCCCGTGACGACATCAAGTAATTCTTCTGTAATCGAAGTCTGTCGTTGTTGGTTAAAGTCTGATTGCAGATTTACGAGTCGTTCTTTGATATTGCGTTCAGCTGCCTGCATGGAGGCGATTCGGCTGGCATTTTCACCCGCCAGCGATTCCGCACAGGCGCGAAATAACGAGACGAACAGATATTGGCGAATCAGCCGCGAGAGGAGAACACTGCGATTCATCGTAAACAGGGGGAGCGTGCGTGAAGGCCAGTTTCGTTTTTGATGGCGGAAAAACCGTTCTGGATCAATCGGGAGTAGCTGCAGCGCATGCGGTTTATAGGTCGAGGCTGAAACACGCTGGTTGTAGAAAATAAAGATGCGTCCTAAACGTCGCTGGTGACGCCAATGATCAATGTTGGTCAGGATATCAGTGACCAGGGGGGCGATGCTTGTGGCGGAGCCCGGCAGAGTGAACTCGAAATCGATGTTAACACCCGTATCCTGTATTTTTCCCTGGATGCGGGAGCCGATCACCATCCAGGCGAATTGTTCCAATCTCAAATTGTCATCAGAAAAATATTCTGAAGCGTACAAAGCAATCTGCTCATTGAATTGCCCGCACATTCCCTGATCAGAGCCGAAAATAATGATGCCGGTAGTCCCATCCGTCTGTAACTCCGAGAGGCTGGTTTCCTGTTCCAGGTCCCAGAGCACCATTTTAAGCCCCTGTTCGACCGTTTCCGAGTAATCTTCCAGAGAGTCTACGGCCTGTTCATACTGTCGGATACTGACCGCTGCCAGAGTTTTCATCGTGCGTACGACGGACTGCAAATCTCGGGTGCTATCAATGCTCCGCTTTAAGGTTTCCAGGTCTTGCATTTCAGGGGCTGTCTTCAGGAGTTTTGTGATGAAATTTGTGAATGAGTTCTTTGGCAGTATTAATAATCGTTTGTTGATTTTCTTCAGTGAGTTTCTGGCCTTCCTGAATTGCCTCACTCAGGTCTGGAAAATCATTGATCAGGATTTTTTGCACGAATTCTTCTGTTTTTCGAATCTGAGATAAATCAGTCTCGTCAAATGCGCCTCCGGCCATTGCCAGTAACACGGTAATTTGTTCGGGAACAGAAAGCGTTTCATATTGGGGTTGTTTGAATATTTCACGAACCCGGCGACCTCGTTCGAGTGTGGCCAGCGTTTCTTCATCCAGTCGACTGCTAAACCGGGAAAATGCTTCCAGCTCTTCAAACTGGCTGTAAGAGAGTCGTAAGTCGCCAGCTACGGCGCGATAAGCGGGGAGCTGTGTTTTACCACCGACACGGGACACTGATCTACCGACATCCACTGCGGGCAAAATCCCTTTTTGAAAGAGATGAGGCGAAAGATAAATCTGACCATCGGTAATTGAGATCAGATTTGTCGGGATATAGGCAGACAGGTTTTGGGCTTCTGTTTCCGCGACAGGCAATGCTGTCAGAGAACCGCCACCCAAAGATTCTTTTAAATGTGTCGAACGTTCCAGCAGACGGGAATGCAGATAAAAAATGTCGCCGGGGAATGCTTCTCGTCCCGGAGGGCGTCTCAACAGCAGCGATAATTCGCGATACGAGCGCGCATGGGAAGTGAGATCATCGTAGACAACGAGTACATCTTTTCCCTGATCCATGAAATATTCACCCAGCGTTGTGGCTGCGTAAGGTGCGACAAACTGCAGGCCGGGAGGGGCATCGCTTTCAGCAACGACCACAGCCGTGTATTCGAGGGCTCCGTGTTGTCGTAAATCGTCGATTACCTTGGCGACTGCTGTATTGCGTTGGCCAATCGCGCAGTAAATGCAAATTACATCTTTATTATGTTGATTGATAATTGTATCAATGGCGACGGCGGTTTTTCCCGTTTGTCGATCTCCCAGAATCAGTTCTCGTTGACCACGACCGATGGGAATTAATGCATCAATGACTTTGATACCGGTTTGTAGAGGAACGGTCACCGGCGCACGGTCGGTAATCGAAGCGGGATCTCGTTCATAAGGTCTGCGCTCGGCTGCAGAAACCGGTCCATGACCATCAAGCGGCCGTCCCACCGGGTCGATGACGCGTCCGATTAATGATTCGCCGACGGGGACATCCAGCAGGCGATGGGTCCGCCGAACTTCATCGCCGGCAGTCAACTGCTCACTGTGGTCAAGCAGAACGACGCCGACTTCATCTACGTCCAGGTTTAATGCCAGGCCGAGAACGTGGTTGGGGAACTGCAACAGTTCTTCCGATTGGACATTGGGTAAGCCGCTGACGCGTGCATGGCTGCGACCGACGTACGTGACTTTGCCGATTTCGATCGGTCGTGGCTCGAAAATATGCTCTGCCAGTACACCATCAAATTTTTCAAAGGTGCGATCAAGGAGTGTTTTGATTTCGGGGGAAATCGACATGTCTTACTTTCAATATAGTACGTCAGCCTGTTTGAATACTCGTTCCTGATTACGATGTTGAGGGGACTTCTACTCCTGATTCCAACGTAATGACTTCATTAAGCGATTGAACAAACTCCTCTTCCAGTTCCTCAAGTGGTTCCTGGATATTCCAGGCAATTTTGTAGCCTCCGACATGAAAGTCAATTCCACAGATCAGTTCCGGTTTTTCCTGAAATTCGATGTCGACATCGGTGCTTAAAAAATCGTGCACGAATGCAGTGATCTTTTTACGGTCTGCTTGGCTCAGGGAAAACGCACTTTCCACCAGAATGTTATTTTGTGTCGATTCAAGCAGAGAGATGAATTGCTTTTTTTGTTGCTCATCAATTCCTTTGATCCGGTCAAGAAATACCTGAATCGTCTGTTGCTGCAAGTCGGTATTGGCGAGTTCTTTTAATACACATTGGCTCATGTGATGAATGTGACCCGCCATCCGTAGTCGGGCTTCGCGCAGAAATGACTCGCGTTCCCGATGTAATGCCCGATACCATTCGGTTTTTTCCTCATCCACTTCAGCGCGGGCGCGTGTCAGATGTTCTTCGCGCCAGTGTTGGATGTCTTTCCCCGCGTCGGCCAGCAGTTCATCTTTCGCATGGGTCAGTTGCTCTGTTTTCTCTTTGTAGGATGCTGCTTCAGATTCCGCCTGTTGTTGAAGCTTGACTGCGGTTTCATGTTCTGTCGCGATCTGTTTTTCCCGTTCCTGCATGGCATTGAGGATTGGCTTATACAGGAAGTGCGATAACAACCAGACCAGGACCAGGAAGTTGAGAATTTGAGCGGTAAAAGTAAACCAATCAATGGACATTGTTTAACCCTGTCTTCTATTTCAAACTGATTAACCGCCGTTTGCCTGCAGAAAGTAATTCCAGAACGGATTCGCGAAAATCAAAATCATGGAAATGACGAAACAGTAAATTGCCGTTGATTCCACCATTGCCAGACCGACAAACAGGGTACGTGTGATGGTGCTTGCTTCATCGGGTTGCTGGGCAATTGCACTCAGTGCCTGGGCCAGTGCCCGTCCTTCGCCCAGGGCAGGTGCCATTGAGCCAAGGGCAATGGTGATTCCTGCGGTAAAGATGGAGACGGCTGCTATAATCGTATTTGAATCCATAAAAATATCCTCTTTTAGTTACTCTTTGTGTTTACGGGTTCCGTGTGATCGTCCGGAACGTTTTCTTTAACGTGTTGATCGAGATTTGAATGCGTTGCTGATGCGATGTAGACCATCGCCAGGACAGAAAAGATGTAAGCCTGGATGATTCCGGTCAGTAATCCGAACGCCTGCATCAGTATCGGAACAAACAGTGGAACAAATCCCAGCAGAATCGCACCGATGACAGCGCCGCTCATCATATTTCCGTAAAGGCGAACTGCCAGAGCCAGGGTGCGTGAGAGTTCGCCGATGACATTAAAGGGCAGCATGAAAATGGACGGGCTGATATATTGCTTCATGTATCCCAGAAAACCCTGTTGAGCAATGCCGTAAATGGGAACAGCCACAAACACGCAGGTTGCCAGTGCGGCTGTTGTGGAAAGTGAACCGGTGGGAGGATGGTAGCCGGGGACGATCGCCATAATATTGGAAACAGCAATAAATAAGAACAGGGTCCCTATAAATGGGAGATAGGAGCCGGGGTTCTGCTGGCTGACTTCCTGAATCTGATCGCGCAGGCCGAGTACCAGCACCTCCAGCAGGTTCTGACCACGTGACAATTTCGTACTGGAAGAGAGCCGGCGTGTGATCAGCCAGGATACAAAAACCAGCAACGCCATGACAAGCCAGGTAAACAGAATCGTCCGGTTCAGGATGATGAATTCCCATTGCCAGAGCGGTTCATCAGGAGAAATATTCATGAAACGGTTTCTCCTGAAAATCTCGTGTTTTCCGGTCTCAATTGACGCGTGCAGGCATAACGGGCGATCATAAAGCCGAGCAGGCAGGCGACCATTCGTTGCCAGCGTCCAGTTTCAGAGAGCCAGATTCCAACAAACCAGAAGCCGGCCAGTGTGATCAGCGTTCTGCTGATCGCACTTATCAGAAATAAGAGCCAGGGGTGTCTGGCTTTGGGGAGTTGCTTAATTGTGAACCAGAGTCCGCCGAAAAAGAGGACTCCCAGAATTGTGCCCGCAATGAAGCTTACAATCAGCTGGATTGTCAAAAGTTGATTCATTATTCGATATTTCCTTCTTTGTGCAGCCATTTCCAGGCATTAAAGCAGCCTAAGCAAATTCCGCCGATCAGCAGCATCAGGCTCCATGAGTAACGGGAAGGCCAGCGTGAGTCGATCCACATCCCGATGATGGCTCCTACGACGGCGGGCACTGTGACCGACCAGCCAATCAGGCCGAACATCCCGAGCCCAAACCAGATCGTATGATGTTTTTCGCTTTTTGCTTTTAGTTTTCGCATTTCCTGAGCGGCAATCCGTTGTTCTATTTCCGTCTGATTATGCAGGTGTAGTTGATGCGGCTCAAAGTTTGCTTTGGTGGAATCACTGTTTTGTTCCGGGGAGGGCTCAGACATCGACGGTCGCTCCCTGTTGTACAAAGTGCCTGAGAATATCCGCTTCGAGTTTGGCAATCGCGGAACGAACGAGTCGCTCGCGCTCATGGAATTCTTCAAATTGTTCGGCAACTCTCTGGCGGAGTGTGCCCAGATCGTCCCCCTGAACGGCATAGATTGTGGAAACACGCACTTCTGATCCGGTTTTTGTAAGAATGCCCCCGCCTATTCCCAGATAATTTTCGCAGTTCTGTTCGTCCACAAAAGTCAAAATCCCTGGTAGCAGTGCCGATAAGAAGTCGACATGCTTTGGCTTTAAACAGAAGGAACCATTTTCCGCTTCTGCGATGATCTTCGTCACCGGCTGGTCGATTTTGATTTCGGTGGGTAATAGTACTTTCAGGTTCATTTGGCGTCGCTCTTTTTCACTTCCGCTATGGAACCAATCATATACAGGGCGCGTTCCGGGACATCGTGAAACTCGTCATTTAAGATTCGTTCGCAACCATCCAGGGTTTCTTCCAATGAGACAAACTTGCCTTCATAACCGGTAAATTGCTCGGTGCTGAAAAACGGTTGTGTCATAAACCGTTCCAGGCGGCGTGCCCGGTTCACCGTTCGTCGGTCTTCGCGGGAAAGCTCTTCCAGCCCCAGCATGGCGATGATGTCTTTGAGGTCTTCGTAATTCGCCAATGTTTCCCGTACTGCTTGCGCAACCTGATAGTGATGATCGCCTACAATCGGAGGCATCAGCATTTTGGAGCTGGAGTTCAATAAATCGATGGCGGGATAAAGCCCTTCTGAAGCCCGCTTGCGAGACAGAACTACGGATGTGGAAAGGTGGGCGAAAGTATGGACGGCAGATGGGTCAGTGAAATCATCGGCGGGGACGTATACAGCTTGCACCGAAGTGATCGATCCGTTTGTAGTCGTACAAATCCGCTCTTCCAGTTCTGCCAGATCGGAAGCCAGCGTGGGTTGATAGCCGACCCGTGAAGGAAGTTCTCCCATCAGCCCAGAGACTTCGGTTCCTGCCTGAATGAAGCGGAAAATATTGTCAATCAGCAGCAGCACATCCTGTCGTTGCTCGTCACGAAAGTATTCTGCCATTGTCAGCGCGGCATGCCCCACCCGGTAACGGGCGCCCGGCGGTTCGTTCATCTGGCCGAAGACCATGACAGTGTTTTCGAGGACGCCTGCCTCTTTCATTTCACGATATAATTCTTCGGCTTCCCGGCAGCGTTCGCCAATACCGCAGAATAGACTGACTCCTTTGTGCGCCCCGACCACATTGTGGATCAGCTCGGTGATTAACACCGTTTTTCCGACGCCGGCTCCTCCAAACAGTCCTGCTTTACCGCCTCGTTCCAGTGGGGAAAGCAGGTCAATGGCTTTGATGCCGGTTTTGAAAATATCAGAGCGAGGCGGGCGTTCAACTAATGCCGGCGAATCATGGTGGATCGAGCGCCAATTGGTGCTGGCAATTGGTTCTCCGACATCAATGGTCTGCCCGAACACATTTAACATCCGGCCCAGAAGTTCTTGTCCCACGGGAACTTTGAGCGGATGGCCGGTATTGCTGACTTTTGAACCGCGTGATAACCCGCGTGTGGATGTTAAAGCAATGCCGCGTATGGTGTGATTATTTAACTGGGTGAGGACTTCAATCACGATCTCCTGATCATTACCGGCATGCAACTCGCTTTGGACTGGTGGCAAATGATGGGGGAAATGGGCATCAATGACACTACCTCGAACCGAGAGAATCGTTCCCTGGTTGAGATCATTGGTCAGGATTTTCTGCTGCATAGAGAAACGCATCCTTCCTGTGCTAAACAGGTCTCCCGTTGACTCATAACTTCATGTTATCAAATTGGCAGCCGTCTGACTACTAGCCTATAGCTGTGAAAATGAAGGATATATTAGCAGAACGCAAGCGATTGAAAATGAATTATGGTTGTTTTCGTACGATTTTGTAATGCCAACGAGAGGGGACAATTCAACTAATGGTTTTCCCCATGGGAGTACCGGGAATTGCCTCTATTGAAGTCCCACATATTCTTGGTACTAATGAGACTGGCGAATTATAGGTACGAGAAAGCGGCAAGAAAATTTGATCGGCGTTCTCAGGTTAGATATAATCAGGGGCCTGATCTCTGGATCAGAGTGGTGGGGTTTAAAGGCGTTGAGCCGCTTTTAATCTGGAAAGACCGAGCACTGATGGCGCACATTCATAATTAGAAAGCAAGGAGTAGCACTGTGACGACGAAGGAGCCTCTGGTTTTATGGTTCGAGCAAATCAGCATCGGAGATGTCCCTGCGGTAGGAGGTAAAAATGCCTCACTGGGGGAAATGTATTGCAATTTGAATTCCAAGGGGATCTCTGTACCCAATGGATTTGCCACGACGGCGGCTGCCTACCGTCTGTTTATGTCGGAAACCGGCCTGGATCAACAGATCCGGGACATACTCCAGGATTTGGATACCTCGGACATTTCTAATCTTCAGGAGCATGGTTTAAAAGTCAGACATGCGATTCTCGCTGCTGAAATTCCGGAATCCATCCTAGAGGAAATTGTACAGGCGTATCGAAGACTGAGCGACAATCGGACCGGAGGCATTGATGTTGCTGTGCGGAGTAGTGCGACCGCCGAAGATTTGCCCGATGCGAGTTTTGCCGGGCAGCAGGAGTCTTATCTGAATGTGCAGGGAGAAGCCAACTTACTGGATACCTGTCGTCGCTGCTTTGCGTCCCTGTTTACGGATCGTGCGATTTCGTATCGCACGGAAAAAGGCTTTGATCATTTTGACATTGCACTTTCGATCGGAATTCAGCGGATGGTCCGTTCCGATCTGGCTTCGTCCGGGGTCATGTTTTCTATTGATACCGAAACCGGGTTTCGGGATGCGGTTTTAATCAACGCGGCCTATGGATTAGGGGAAAATGTCGTTCAGGGAAGTGTGAACCCGGATGAATATTATGTATTCAAGCCGACGCTCAAAACTGGCTATAAACCGATTCTGAAGAAGTCATTGGGATCGAAGGAATTCAAACTGATCTATGACACCGGGGGCGGGAAAATGACCCGTAATGTGCCCGTTGATGTCGCCGATCGAAAGCAGTACGCACTCAGCGAAGAAGATATTCTGACATTGGGACGCTGGGCCTGTTTGATTGAAGATCATTATTCCAATGTGCAGGGACACTTCTGCCCGATGGATATGGAATGGGCCAAAGATGGTGTCACAGGTGAATTATTTATCGTCCAAGCCCGTCCTGAAACCATTCATTCAAATAAAGAGATCAAACGGTTAAAGACTTATCATCTCAATCAGCGCGGAAAAGTACTATCTACCGGGCATAGTGTGGGGGAACGAATCGGTCATGGCATCGCACGTGTGGTTCAAAGTGCGAAACATTTAGATGAAGTTCAGCCCGGTGATGTGCTGATCACTGACAAGACCGATCCGGACTGGGAACCGATTATGAAAAAAGCGGCTGCAATTGTTACCAATCGCGGTGGTCGTACCTGTCATGCAGCGATTGTCAGCCGGGAACTGGGACTTCCGGCGATTGTCGGAGCGGAAGATGCCACGACCGCGATTGCCTCCGGAACGATGGTGACCGTCTCCTGTGCCGAGGGGGATACCGGTTTTGTGTATGAGGGGCAGCTTGATTATAACGTCGATGAAGTCGATCTCACTGAATTGCCGCACCCCAAAACCAGCGTGATGATGATTGTGGGGAATCCCAATGAGGCCTTTCGGCTTTCGATGCTTCCCAGCAACGGCGTCGGGTTGGCCCGGATGGAATTCATCATCAATTCGTTCATTCGGATTCACCCGATGGCACTTCTGGAATACGATCAGTTGAAAGACCAGTCTTTGAAAGAAGAAATCGATCGTCTAACTCCCTCTTATACAAATAAGCCTGAGTTTTTTATCGATACGTTGGCGCAGGGAGTGTCGATGATTGCGGGGGCCTTTTATCCGCGTGATGTGATTGTGCGGATGAGTGATTTCAAAACGAATGAATATGCCAATTTGATTGGCGGACAGCTTTACGAGCCGAAAGAAGAGAATCCGATGATCGGCTTTCGAGGGGCTTCCCGGTACTATCACCCGCACTACCGTGATGCCTTTGGTCTTGAGTGTCAGGCGATGCGCAAGGTGCGCGAAACGATGGGGCTGAAGAATATGAAACTGATGATCCCCTTCTGTCGCACGGTAGAAGAAGGGAAAAAGGTTTTAGAAGAGATGGCCAAACATGGCTTGCACCGTGGAGAAGACGGCCTTGAAATCTACATCATGTGTGAAATTCCGAGTAATGTGATTCAGGCCGAGGCATTTGCGGAAATCTTTGATGGTTTTTCGATTGGTTCCAATGATCTGACGCAATTGACGTTGGGCGTTGACCGGGATTCTGAAGTCGTGGCGCACATCTTTGATGAGCGCGATCCTGCCGTAATGGATTCGCTTGCAGCGGCGATTCATCGCGTTAAAGGGGCGGGGAGAAAAATCGGGATTTGCGGTCAGGCTCCCAGCGACTATCCTGAAATCGCGGAATTTCTGGTGAAGCAGGGGATTGACAGTATCTCACTCAACCCCGATGCCGTTCTGAAAACGGTCACACGTATAGCTGAGGTCGAAGCTGAGTTAGGCGCTAAAGTCAGCGTGTCATAAACATTTAGCAAACAGAAAGATCGAAAATAATAAAACGAACCGGAAAAGGAGTAAATGATGAACAAAAATACGAATTCTCACGAGCATTTGCAGTATCTGTTGGATGAGCATGAGCAAATCCTGACGCACATGAAAGAGTTAAATGACTGGTGGACCGAGCTCGATGAACGTGGATTGCCCAAATTCGGTGAGATGGGAACCCGAGTGGAGCGATTTCGCGAGTTGCTGGCCAAGCACTTCGAAGATGAAGAGCAGGAAGGCTATTTCAAGCCGGTGTTAGATGAAACTCCCGGATTCTGTATTATGGTCCCTGATTTCAAAGAGAAACATACCGCGATCTTATGTCAGATTGATGATTTTATCTCGCGTCTCAAGCACCCGGAACCACCATTTGAAAACTGGAACGCCGCGTTACAGGAATTTGAAACGTTACTCGCCGATCTCCGGGAACACGAAAATCATGAGATCCAATTGGTCCAGGAGGCATTTGACAAGTCCTCTGCAGAATAGTACCTGACAACCGATCGAGAATGTCTTTGGGGTTACGGTTCTGGTATCAATTCAAAAATGTGGGAGCATAAGACCTGATGAAAGCCATGATACTGAATCAGCGTGCTGACATCAGTCGTTCGCCTTTATCGCTGGTCGATGTTCCTGCACCTGAGCCGGGGCCGAATGAAATATTGATTCGCGTGCATTGTTGTGCGATATGCCGGACTGATTTGCATGTGATCGAGGGAGATTTGCCAGAAACCAAGTCTCCCATCATCCCGGGACATCAGGTCGTAGGGACTATCATAAAAATGGGGACGGCTTGCAAGCGTTTCCAGCATGGTACTCGAGTTGGCATTGCCTGGTTGCGTAGTACTTGTGGTGTTTGCGAGTTTTGCCAATCCGGACGCGAGAATTTATGTGAGCAGTCTCACTTCACCGGGTATCATGCAGATGGAGGCTATGCCGAGTTGGCGGTGGTGCATGAAGATTATGCGTATGCAATTCCGGACGTCTTCAGTGATACCGAGGCAACTCCCTTGCTCTGTGCGGGCATTATTGGTTATCGCGCCTTAAAACGAAGTGAATTGAAGCCGGGAGAACGGCTGGGGATTTATGGATTCGGTTCTAGCGCGCATGTCGTGATTCAAATTGCTCTGCATCGAGGCTGTGATGTTTTTGTCGTCACACGTGGGGAAAAGCATCGTAAACTGGCACGGGAAATGGGAGCCGTCTGGGTGGGAGAACGTGCCGATCAGATGCCCGTGAAAGTTCACTCGGCAATTATTTTCGCACCCGCGGGCGAACTTGTCCCTGCCGCTTTAAAACAACTCGAAAAAGGGGGCACGCTGGCACTGGCGGGAATTTATATGTCCGACATTCCTCAGTTGAACTACGAGGAAACGCTGTTTTATGAACGCAGTCTGCGATCCGTCACCGCGAATACCAGAGCCGATGGTCAAGAACTGTTTCTGGAAGCTGCCGAAATCCCGATCCGTCCTCACATCACTACCTATTCATTACAAGACGCGAATCGGGCCTTGATCGATTTGAAAAACGATCAAATTAATGGGACCGGCGTGCTGGTAATGGAATCTTGATCACGCGGCATACAGCACTTTAAGACTGTTTTACTGTGTACAAGCCTGTGTCGCCGTGTCAAACTCTAGACTGAGTTTTGTTTTTTGATGTCAGTCAGTGTTTGTGGTGGGAGTGATTTTCTGTGAATGCGAGTCGCTTTTTGTCTTTCAGAATATTGGTTTTGTCTTTTATCTTTTTATTGTGCTGGTTACCCGTACCAGCCGCTACGGCACAGCAGAAACAACGTCCCAATGTGTTGTTTATCGCCATTGATGATTTACGAACAGAACTGGGATGTTACGGCGTGTCTTATGTGCAGAGCCCCTCTCTGGATCGACTGGCATCACAGGGAGTTCTGTTTACAAATCACTTTGTCCAGGTTCCGACGTGCGGAGCATCCCGTTATGCCTTGTTGACCGGGCGTAGTCCAAATCATTCAGGAGTCACCCGCAGTAATCAGGCTTTCTATCGCGGGAAATCAGCACTCTCTGCCAAGCAAACTGCCGGAGCGCAGACACTGCCAGAACTGTTTCGCCGCAGTGGTTATCATACAACGTGTATTGGAAAAATCTCGCATACGGCTGATGGGCGCGTGTTTGAATATAACGGAAAGGGAGATGGCCGTGATGAATTGCCTCATGCCTGGGATGAACTGGCGACTCCCTTTGGATCGTGGAAACGGGGCTGGGGTATCTTTTTTGCCTATGCGAATGGGCGCAGCCGCGAAGATGGCTCTGGTATACGAGATCTAATGGAATTCACTGTCGAACAGGATGAAGATCTGCCCGATGGATTGCTGGCTCAACAGGCGATTCAGAAGCTAGGTAAATTCAAACAACAGAAGCAACCTTTCTTCATGGGGCTTGGTTTTTCCAAACCGCACCTGCCGTTCGTGGCTCCTAAACAAGATTGGGAAGCGATGTCGCGTGTGACGATTCCCCCGCCGCCTCATCCTGAGAAAATCAATTCTCCCTACTGGCATAAAAGTGGTGAATTTTACAGTTACAATATGCAATTCGAAAAAACGCGTCCCTTAGATCAAGCCGCCCAAATCAAGACACGACGGGCTTATCTGGCGTGTGTGCGTTATGTGGATCGGCAGGTCGGAAAAGTGCTTACTGCGCTGGATGAACTGGGTCTCAGTGAGAATACGATTGTTGTTGTCTGGGGAGACCATGGCTGGTTTCTGGGAGATACGGCACTCTGGGCCAAGCATGCACCATTTGAACGCGCTTTAAAAAGTACGCTGATAATCCGAGCGCCGGGAGTTTCGCAGACAGGTTTGAAATCTACTGCACTGGTGGAGACGGTTGATCTTTATCCTACCCTCGTCGATCTTTGTCAGCCTAAATTTCAAAGGACAGAGCATACATTGGACGGCATCAGTTTGAAACCAATTTTGGATGGAAGCAAGACCGATGTGCGCGAAGCGGCGTTGAGTTATTGGAACAAGGCGATCAGTGTGCGTACGAAAACACATCGTCTGATAGCCACCACCGGCAAAAAACAGCCGGTGAATCTAGAACTTTATGATATATCAGAGACGCCTGACCCGGTGGAGAATCTTGCAGACAAACAAACGGAAAAGGTTCAGGAATTATTAGAGTATCTTCCAACTCGAAAAAAAGTTGACTGATTTCACGCGTTTCAAAACAAATGTGTTTTCATCCAGGTCAGATACTCTGATGCATAATCATTCAGGTTTTCCAGACTGCCGCCACCACGAATGGGTGAGCACATTTCATAGGTTGCGGTGCCTTTGAATCCGCCTTCTTTAAAGCCGTGGAAGAAAGCAGAGTAATCGATGAATCCGGTACCAAATTTGACAGCACGAACCATATCAGGCTGCTGCCGCTGATAATTGATCACATCAGGCTGATAGTTGAAACGGGGGAGTCTGATGTAGTCCGCATTGGTAGTGATGGCGGTGTAAGGCGCCATTTTTCGGGCTGCTTCGAACAGGTTTTCTTCGCGCAGGGCAGGGGACCAGGCATCAAAACCGAGCTTGCAGTTCGGGCGGTCGATATCGTGCAGCAGTTCTAACAAAGCATCCGAGTGGACGCCAACGTCGTGGTGATTCTGGACCGCGATTGTAACATCATAAACGGCAGCACGGTCACAACATTCCTGGAGTGCTGACACGACCCGACACCAGAGTGCGTGTGGTGTCTGTTGCGGGGAGTCATAAGCGGTAAAGATGCGAACGGTTGACGCGCCCAGTTGCTGTGCTAACTGTGCCAGCTGCTCGACGTACTGGATTTGTAATTCCAGAAAGGGAACTTCAGCGGCTCCCGTACCTGAAAAGTCAGTGTAGCCTCCGATGATCGAACATTTGATTTGATGTTCATTGAGCGCTTGTTGGATCGAGGCGACCTTCTCAGGAGTCACATCCAACGGAGACAGGTGAGGCCGTTTGCCCATTAACATCACCGAATCATAACCCAGTTGGGAAGACTGGGCGATGAATTCGACGAGATTCAATGTAGATTGTCCCCAGAACCCAGCATAACTTACAGAAAAGAGGCAAAGCTTCATGTTCGGGCTCCAGCGGTCAAACGGTGAATTCACAGTACTCGTTAACAGACGATTATCCTAATTCCTTCCCGATGGCCGCGGCAACTTTGCGGCAGGTTTCCATCGTATTTGCGAAAACCTCTGGTGTCAGTGACTGGGCTCCATCGCTCATTGCGCGAGAGGGATCAGGGTGAACTTCGAGGATTAAACCATCACAGCCGGCAGCAATCGCGGCGGCACACATGGGAGGCACCAAGCTGGCGATTCCGGTTCCATGACTGGGGTCAATCACGACAGGTAAGTGTGTTCGCTCATGCAGGTAAGGGACCGTTGCCAGAGGCAAGGTGAAGCGAGTATGTGTTTCAAATGTTCTAATTCCCCGTTCACAAAGCATGACCTGCTGATTGCCCTGGTCGAGAATGTATTCCGCGGCGAGCAGGAATTCTTCGATGGAGGCAGAGGGGCCTCGTTTGAGTAGGACAGGAGTCCGCGTTTCGCCGACGGCTTGCAACAGGTGATAGTTCTGCATGTTGCGAGCACCAATTTGTAGTACATCCGCATATTGACAAAGCATATCAACGTGTTCGGGAGTCATGACTTCGGTGACAATTGCGAGCCCTGTTTCTTCACGTGCCAATGCCAGCAACTTTAAGCCTTCTTCTTTCATACCCTGGAATGAGTAAGGGCTGGTTCTCGGTTTGAAAGCACCACCTCGTAACCCCGTCGCGCCAGCTGCTTTCACCTGACGGGCAACCTGCAGGATTTGCTCTTCACTTTCCACGGAGCAGGGGCCTGCAATCACTCCCACATGGGAACCACCAATTTTAAGATCGCGGGTCTGGACAACCGTGGGGTCCGGTTTGGTTTCTTTACTAGCGACTTTGTACGAAGCGACAATGGGGACGATTTTTTCCACTTCGTCGCACGATTCAAGCTCTGCCTGATGGCCGTCTCGTTTAACACCAGCGGCTGCAATCACAGTCCGTTCTTCGCCAACGATGACATGTGCTTTCAACCCCATTTCTTCCACACGCTTCACCATTGCCTGAACCATTTCCGCGGTGGCATTAGGCTTCATTACTACTATCATGGCTTTGACTCGTTTCTATTTTAGACTCAGGGTACAAAAAAAGCCCTGTAACCAGGCAGGTTACAGGGCCAATCGAATTCGGGGTTTGTTCATCTATTGTGAACAATGTATGCTCGATCGGTCTGATAACCTGTTCCGGTAAACCAATAGCTAAAAAAGTGCCAGGCTGAGAAATAAGTCAGCCGCACAAAATTAAAGCTAAAAGTACCAAACCGATGTGTCACGGAGAAACTCCAAAACAATAAAAATACTAATTCAACGAAATTTCTTTCGAAATGACTTCAAACTAGATCATACTCCTGTGCAGGGAATTAAGTCAACTGATATTCCTTCAAGTTTCTTCTCATGTCGGAAGTGATCAGGAGGATGACTCATTTGGATTCCGTTTTTTAAGCTTGGAAAAGCTGATCGACGCTTTCTGATTGAAGGAGGAAAGATCTGCTTTTACTTTGGCTGGTGGCTTGGGGATTGTCTGTTTCTGAGAATGCGTTCCAAACAGGCTCCGGTACATGGCTGTGTTAAAGTGTTCCGGTAGATGATCCGGGTGCATTTCCGGATGCTGACCACTACGCTCGATTCGAATTCGCTGGAGGGATTTCATCGTGGCGGAATCGTTAAAACATTCTGACGGGTAGCAGGCGATAATTGCTGCTAGCATTTTTTCCCAATGATCGTCGGTTTTGCTGGAGAGGCCCGCGGGGAACGAGATACGCAGGCCGGCGGTGATCAGATCCCATGTTTGTACTGGATGAGGTGCATTTAGATTAGAGATCTGGTCTTCCCCAAAATCTCTGGAACGGGCCGCATCGTGAGCGAATTCTTCCAAGCCAAATTGGAAGACCAATTGTCCTAAAAACAAGTCAGTCCAGCGTTCGATTGAACGTCTGATACGGTTAAGGCTTTTTAAAGTCTCCAGGCTCATCTGTTTTTCAGACACGAGAATTGTCAGCGCTAACTTTTTGACATCGAGAAATGACAAAAAGAGACTCCGGGAAATGGGTTCAGCCTGGCATTGATTGCGTCTTTTATCAGCGGCGGTAAACACCGCGGTAACGACACGAACCAGCATTTCTTCAGCGAAGAAGTCTTTGAGGATCACTTCCAGCTCTTTTTCGGAGAGAGAAGAATCCCCAGTTTCATTGGCAATTGGCTCCAGAGCTTTACGGCGTTGTTTCAGGTGTTCCTGTCCATGAAACCAGAAATCGTAAAGTGCTGTGGGAGAGAAGGGTTTCGTTCCTTCTGCCAGAGAAAGACTTTGCGATGCAATCAGTGCAGCGACTTCTGCGGTTAATTGTGAATTCAAGATAAACCCGTTTTGCCCAGAGTAAAGAAAAAGAGGGCTTGAAACCACGCACTATTCCAAACCCTTCTGTCTCTTGATAAATGCAAAACCGATACCGGTTGTTTCCTGAATTGATGAGTTTTCGTCTAAATATAATTGGGTTAACAGGTTATGGATTCACAAAAGTGAGGACCAGCATTCAGAGTGGTGAGATTGTCCATCAGTCTGTTGAGATTAATCAACATGTTGATCTTTTACTTCGGTGCTGTTTTAGCGACTTCCTGCTGAGTCAGTTTGCGCAGTCGGATATTTTTTAAAGCAGCTGTCGTGGCAAAGGATGTGATTCCAAAAGGACGGGAAAGTTCTACTTCGTGTCGAATGGAAATTTTTCGATCTTTTAAATTTTGATCGACGATCTGTTTGTCATCCAGCCAGGCCTGAATTTTATGATCCGTTACCTGAAGCCGGATTTTATACCACTGCTTCTTCTTAAAAGTTTGAAATGTCGTGGTACTGTTTTGAGAGGCGTCATCTCCATCGATACTGGAAATTCCACACAGACTGCCGCCCCAGCCGCCCAAGATGAAGGAACAGGGGGCTTTTTTAACCGGAAATGTCAGGCCACAGAAGAAGTCTGTGCCATCGACACGCATCGCTTCCAGCTCAACTTCATAGTTAGATTTAGGCAGATTTTTGACTTTCGTCAATGTGACGCCTGTCAGATCGACGCCCATTTCCAACATCAGGTTTCCATCCTTGACATGGACTTCACCTTCTCCACCGAATTCAGGGACCTTCCAGCCTTCGAGATTTTTGCCATTGAACAGTGATACCCATGGCGTTGCGCTCTTCTTTTTAGAGGAGTCCGCTTTGGCTGATTTCTTGTCGGGGGCTTGTTCTTTTTTCTTTTCAGCAGAAACTGGCACTGCCTGAGTTACAAACAGAGCCAGAACGAACAGCAGACAGATTTTATGAGAACGGTATCGGGACTGTGAACAGGGGAGAGGGGCGGTTTTATTCATGGCAGGACCTGGCACTCTGTAAAAAGTTATCTGTAAAGAGTTTAGCTACAGTAATATTAGAAATAAATGGTCTTAGGTCTGAAAGAGAAAAAAGTCACTTTCTTTGGATTATAACGAATTCAGCGGGGAATCAGAAGTAGTGGGGGATTTCCCGATTGGTGAACGAAAAATCCAAGCTCCCCAACCACGTTTTTTGAGCTAAGTTTTAATAACTACTACAAAATTCAATTTGATTTTCGATTCATCTTAATTTGGGCCTGTATGTTAGAAAGCGCAGGAGACCGTTGTCTTACCTTATCGCATCAATCATTGAAGTATTTACGAATAATGTGGCGCATGGCGTGTCCAGCTTAAGTGTTGTGGCGATCGCTTGTGTGTGTCTCCTGCAATATGCAGTTTACTCTTTGAAAATGTCTGCAGTTCGTAAAGAAAATGAGGAATTCCAACGTAATATTTCTGCCGTTGAAGAAGAATTAAATGACGTTCAATCTGATCGTGCCATGACATTGATCGAGAATCATATTCTGCGCGAGTTTGTGACTCAGTCTGAATTTGACCAGACGATTGAATTATTGCTAAAACGGTATGTTCCTTCTTTACGTGAAGGATTTGGGCTTTATCTCAATCAGATTGATGGGGAATTCAAATTAAGAGAAGCACGCGGTATTACTAAAAATACCAAAGCCGTCTACGATGTTGATCGGGAAATACTACATCAATTATGCAGTGAAAATGTTCTGATATTGCGCGGAAAGAAACTGCGTGAATCCCAAATATACGCCTGCTTTCACGAACAGGATCGAGCACGAGTTCAAAAGCTTTGCCTGATGGCTGTGTATGATAAAGAAGATGTTTCCGGCATCTTTATCACGACCGACCTGTATCCCAAAGGCGTGGATGAAAAACAGCAGATCAAACTGGCAAAACGATTGCTGATCTGTATCTCGCGGAACATCGTGAAGAATCAGGATTTTGAATCTCACCGTTATGAATTACGGGTGACAAGAGAGCAACTCGAATTACGATCTTTAGCCGATCAGCAATATAAAACTCCCGTCAAAATGCTTGAGGAATTTTTAGACCGGCTCCGCCAACTGACAAATTCCAGCAGAGCTGGTTTATTTCTGTCGACACCCGGTGAAGAAACGGGCTGTAAAGCCATAGTGCAATGTGGGATTACACTACAGGCTGGTGTGAAAGCCCGCTGGAGAGAACATGAGATTAATCTGGTCCGAATCGGCTTAAATTCGGGGGAGAATACTTCACTGGCAGGCGATCAACTGGAAAAGCATGGCATTCGTTCGTTAATCGGGGCTGCGTTGATTTCTCCCCTGGTTACGAACCGAAAACGAATTGGCGCCATTTGCCTGACCAGTCAGGAAAGTCAGCCTTACGATGAGCGCTCACTGCGTCTGATCTCCTGGGCTTCTCAGTTTCTATCGAATACACTACTCAAAGTGCTTAGTCATGCCACGATTGAACGGCAGGCCAAACAGGATGGTTTAACAGGTTTGGTGAATCGTCGTTCGTTTGATGAATTGATTGAGGATGAATTTAACCGCGCACATAGTATGCAGATGTCGTGTTCGTTGATTCTGATTGACCTCGATCACTTCAAATCAGTAAACGATACTTATGGCCATCAGGCAGGAGATGAAGTTCTCAGACGGGTAGCCCATATTCTGCGAGAACGGATCAAAGAGATACGTTCTTCGGACAGTGTCATTGCTGCCCGCTATGGTGGAGAAGAATTAGCGATTCTGCTGCCTGATATCGGCTTGGCAGGTACTGAACGAATTGCCGAAGTGATTCGTCATTCGATTGAATCTTCAACGATTGAATTCAATGACACCGTCATTCCAGTGACAGCCAGTCTGGGCATTTCAACCTATGCACCCCATGTCATGGAGAGTGTAGAAGCGATGGTAGCCGCTGCAGACAGTGCTCTCTATCAGGCAAAAGCAGAAGGAAGAAATCGGGTTTGCAGCCTGACATCCTCTCCTGTTTGACAGATTCGCTAAAACTGACGCTTTTAGACTTGTTTACGGACTGTTTCTCGTAAACAATGCATCGCTGTCGGTTGCTGAGTTTGATTCATCTTGTAGTTCAGACATTCATTGTGATTCTCACAACGTTGCCTTTTACTACCCCCGTCTTTTTTCGATTATACTATGTCCGATCCCATTTCTCATGAGCCTGGTTCCGTGCCTCCCCGAGGTCGAGTCATCGCAGTCATGCCGGCTTACAACGCAGCCAGCACGCTGGAACGAACAGTTTCTGATATTCCGGAAGGATCGGTTGATGAAATAGTGCTGGTCGATGACTGCAGTAGCGACAATACCGTTGAGGTTGCAAAGCGTCTGGGATTAACCGTGATTCAACATGAACAGAATACCGGTTATGGTGGAAATCAGAAGACGTGTTACCGCTATGCATTAGAGGCTGGCGCTGACTATGTGGTGATGATTCACCCGGATTATCAGTATGACAGCCGTGTTGTGCCGGTGGCGATTGAACTGATTCGATTGGGAATTTGTGATGTCATCCTGGGGTCGCGAATTCGAACCAGGGCAGAAACGCTGGAAGGCGGGATGCCGTTTTACAAGTATGTTGCCAATCGTGGTCTCACCATTATGGAGAATATCGCACTCGGGCAGAATCTCGGCGATTTTCACAGTGGCTTTCGCGCTTACCGACGAGAAGTTCTGGAAAAGATTCCCTTCGAGAAAAACTCGGATGACTTTGTGTTCGACAGTCAGTTTCTTGCACAGGCAGTGCGATTTGGATTTAAACTGAGCGATATCCCTGTGCCCGTTCGCTATTTTGAAGAAGCCTCCAGCATCAATTTCAGACGTAGTTCCCGTTATGGATTACTGACACTGGGAGTACTTGTGCAATTTTGGGCAAATCGACTTGGGATCTGGAAGTCAGATATCTTTTCCGACAACCGACAGCATCTGGTCGATTGAAGCCGTCCTGCATGCGGGCAAGGCTGTTACTTTTTCTTCGCACTTTGACTCAGGTCATATTCTTTCCAGAATTCCGCAGCTGCTTTCACATTCTCAAAGTTCGTTCCAATTCCCTGAATGGATTGATTCTCACGAATGATATCCATGCCTTTTGTGATTTTGGATGGCGTGAAGATCAGCCGTTGTAACGGCATTCCTTTGAGCGGGGTCAGATCAGTGACCTCTGAGTTTGCCAGATTCAACCTGAGAAACTGCATGCCTTTCAGCGGGGAGATATCGGCTACTTTCGTATCTTGAATATCAAGACTTTCGAGCAGCATTCCTTTGAGCGGAGTGATATCGGTGATTTCCGTTTTCGGAATCCACAATGTTTTTAAAGGGAGTGTATTGATCAGGTTTAAGTCTTTGACCTTTGTATCAAATAGATTGAGCTGATTGAGGGGCATTCCTTCCAGGGGGGAGATGTCTGAAATCGGAGTATGTTCCAATCGGAGAATCTGGATCGGCATTCCTTTTAGAGGACGTAGATCGCTGACATAGGTTCCTTCCAGATAAAGTTCCTGCAGCTTCATTCCTTTTAAAGGACTTAAATCAGCGACCGGACAATTGGTCAGGTCAAGATACTGCAGTTTCAATCCCTCAAGCGCAGAAATATTTTCTACTTTCGTGTTGAACAGATTGACCGAAATAATTTCCCCTTTTACTTTCCCGAACTCAGCATTGTTCTGGTAATCCGGATTATCTTTTTTCAGTCGTTCATGAACGTCCTCTTCGGACAGGATCGCTGGACCGGCCGGCGCTGTGAGAATAGGGGGATCCTCTTTAATCGGCTCTGGTTGGGTGGCTGTTTGAGATGAGTCCTGATTGCATCCTGCCAGAGACAATAAAGTTGTCAGAAAACAGGCTGCTAACATGGGGGAAAGAGAATTGTTGTATTTCATATTCAGCAGCGCTTTCGGTGTCCAGAGTGATAAGGACGCTAGTGTTGTTTCAATAGACAAGGGAGAGACTCTGTTCGTCGAACAACAGACCAAAGCCAGGTCGGTCCGATAATTCGATTGTCCCCTGTTTCACTTCAGGCTGTCCTGAGACCCATGTCATCCAGGGGCGACCTGTTTCAGCAAGCGGATCAGGATCAAGGGCTGCAATCGCATGCAGGGCCCAGATTTCACATCCTCGATGAGGACAAACTCGTAATCCTGCCTCGTTAGCCATTGTGTAGATTTTAATGAGTTCCGTCAAACCACCACACCAGCAGACATCTGGTTGTAATACCAAATGCAGCTGTTCCTCAATTAACTGACTGAAGGCGGCCGATGTAAATTCGTGTTCTCCCCCCGCAATCGGAACGGCAGATTGTTCCTTGAGCAGTCGATACCCGGCTAAATCGTCAGGTGAGAGCGGTTCTTCAATCCACTCGATTCGAGAGGATGCGATTTGTTGCGAGATGGCGATTGTCGACTCGACATCCCACTTCATCCAGGCATCAACCATTAACAGTGGATCGGGGCCAATGGAAGAACGCGCCTCCTCTACAGAAGAGATCATTAACTCCCGTTGATCCGGGGCAGCTACTTTACCCAGGTGTAGTTTATACCCGGCATGGTCCGTAGTTGACTGTAAATCCTGGGGATCCCAGACAGTCCGATAGGTGGGTATTTTTGCTCCGGGTATTCCGCCCAAGAGGGAGACAATCGGCTGTTGTTCGTGTTTTCCTCGCAGGTCCCATAGTGCCAGATCGACGCCGCTGATGGCCATGATCGCAATTCCTTTGCGGCCGAAAGCCAGTGTGGCCTGATACATTTCGTCCCAGAGATGGGAAATCTCATCTGGATTTCTACCAAGCAACAAGTCGCGGAGAACGGTTTTGACAACATGCATGCCGGCAAGTCCGCCACCACCAACACCGTAGCCTGTGATTCCTGAATCGGTATCAATGGCGACCAGTATTTGCCCCAAGCTGGTACGCCAGTCAGCAGGTGAATTTTCTCCGACCGGTTGTATTGCGCGAACGTCTGTAATTTTCATGCAGTTAGTTTACATGAACTATTGGAAAAATGCAGTGATCACCTTTCAATTCTGATAAGAGAAAATAGTGATTTCTGCACATGAATCATGACAAACGCACTGTTGTCAGATAAGAGAGAATACGAGATTTCAAGCGAAAGGTTTAATTTCCTTCAGCAACTTGCTGATTTTTAGGTTTCGCCTGAACGGGGGCCACGCGGAAGTTTTTAGGAAGATTTTTTTTCAACCAGTCATCCATTGATTTGGTGACGTCGGGGGCAATGGGGGGAGTTACTCCCGTTTGAAGGACCGTGTTTACTGGCTTGATGATTTGTTTGTAGGCATCATTCACGACTGTCTGATTGACTGGTTTTTGAGTTAAACCATTATTCATGCCAGCCGCCTCTGGTTTAAAAGCCAGATACACGTTCCAGAAACAACGCTTCCAGAAGCGGGCTTTGTTATTTCCGTTATAGGCTTTGATCATGTTCCGAGTCAGGTCAACGATCGAATATGTGATCAGTTTGATATCCGAATTGGCCTTAAGAGGGAGTTTCCCTAAATTGTATGCAGCGGCAGTTCTGACGCGCCAGGTTCGCTTTGGATCTTTCATCACTTTCAGTAAGGCATCAACAACAACAGGACGTCGGGCCAGGTTATCTGTGATCCCCATGGATCCCAGTGTGTCTACCAAGCTACGCTGATACCAGGAATGTTCATTTAATGAGCGATCCAAAGCGGGTATGATGGCCTCGACGATTGAAACACGGCGAGAATTTGAAGCCTCGCTCATTTCTCCAATCCGAGCGAGGCCGTTGGCTGCTGTAATTTTTAACTCTGTAGGTTGATTGGGAGAAGCGATAACTTTGAGGAGCGGAGCATAAGCAGGTGTAAACGCGACCCGCTCGATCTTCTTCCGCCGATCTTCATCACGAAGATCAAGACTTGATAACAGAACTACCGCACTGAAACGTACAAGTCGATGATTATCAAATAAGTCTTCGGCGCGTTTGGTCAGTTCTTCAAGATAAAGTTCTCTGGCCTGAAAATTGCCTGAAACACGACCGGAAAATCGAATGTCGCGTATAATATTTGCTCGGAGTTTTTTGAGGTCTGTCTTATTTTCCGGGTTTCGGGGATCCTGCTTTAATGTCATCAAATACAGGTTATAGCGAGCCCCTTCGGCAATCAGTTTTTTGTCTGCCGCGGAACTGATCTTGCCTCCTCGCAGCAATTCCTCAAAATTTATCAGTTTTGTTTTACGAAACCGTTCAGCCTCTTCTGGAGTCATTAACTCCTTGATCTGTTCCAGGGCCGGATCTTGCATTTGTGGTTTTGGTTGTGCTGCAGCCGGTTTTGCATTTGCCGGGTTCGCATTTGGCTGAGCAGGTTGTTGGCTTAGAAGCACCGAACTGCTTGAGAGTAACAGACCGGTTGCTAATAGAGGAATCGCCGTTATTCTGGCGGCCATTATTCCAATTTGCAAAAAGGCCTGATACGAGCATCTAGATTGTCGCACGGAAAGTTCCTTCATTCAACGTTCTGCTCGAACCCCGGTGATTAAATAAACTTATGGGGCATTCTAAACTACAATAGGGAGCTTTACATTCAAGGAAAATATTACACAAATAAGGCAAATAACTCTATGGCAGCCGAATAGAATTCCTGTGATTAAATGTCGGCCGTAATAATGGTTCCGAACGAAGCGGAATGAAGAGATGATTTACTATAAATAATACGATAAATTCGAGTCAGATTCCAACTAAATATGTCAATTTATACTATAGCTGACAAGGAATTACTGTTTTAAAGATACCACGGAGCGGAGAAAAATACATCAAATGATGTTGTGAAATAGAAAAGGTTGTTTTTTACAGCTTAATTTTATTATCTTACGTTATCGCTTTACCTTACGAGCTGTCAAGATTTTTCTCTACCTCCAGGTCGTTTTCTCTTCAGAAGGGGCTTGAGCTTGATTGGATCTGTGTTGGATCGAATCCGGATTACCTGTTTACTCTACAAAATTCATGTTCTGTTGATGTTCGCTGTTGAGTCCATAAGTGCGATGAGAATGTACAGTTTGGTAAGAGCTGGTTTGTCCTTTCGTAATGGTTATATGACTTACACTGAAATCCGAAAATTTGAGATATCCTGATTGAAATGGAATCTTCATGGCAGATTTTTTTCAAAGCCCGACTTTTTTGCTCCATGAAACAGGAGAGCATCCTGAGAACTCTGTTCGTTTGAAAAAAATCAAGGAGCGTGTTGCGACAGAAAAAATTACCAATCTACAGTCCGTAGTTCAATGGGACACTGGAACCCGTCAACAGATTCTCAGAGTCCATACCGCCGATTATTTGCGTGAACTGAAGCAATATTGTGCTGAAGGGGGAGGCAGGATTGAGACGGATACGGTGGTCTGTTTGGAGTCTTATGATGTGGCAACTTATGCTGCAGGATGTGCAGTTACAGCTGTGAATGAGGTGTTGGGGAAAAAGACGAAGCGGGCATTTTGTGCAGTGAGGCCGCCCGGACATCATGCCTTGCCTGATCAGGCGATGGGGTTTTGTTTGTTGAATAATGTTGCCATCGCAGCCCGCCATGCCATTAAGCAGCACCAACTGAATCGGGTTCTGATTGTTGACTGGGACGTGCATCATGGTAATGGGACCCAGGATATCTTTTATAAAGACGGGCAGGTGTACTTTTTCTCCGCCCATCGATTTCCCTTTTATCCGGGCACAGGAACCGCAGCGGAAACGGGAGCCGGCGATGGTTTGGGAACAATCTGGAATCTGCCACTGGCATTTGGAATTTCAAGGAAAGACTATTTCGCGAAATTTGAGCGGATGTTGCTCGATGCTGCTCGTAAATGTCGACCGGAACTGATCCTGATCAGTGCTGGCTTCGATGCGCACAAAGATGATCCGATTGGCTCATTGGGATTAGAGACCGAGGATTTTGGAAAACTGACACAGTTGGTGCTGAATGTTGCTAATGAATACTGTGACGGAAAGGTCGTCAGTCTGCTCGAAGGGGGCTACAACCCAGAGAAACTAGCTGAATCTGTAGTCAGCCATTTAAAAGTGCTGAGTCAGAATCAGTAAGTTCGCGTTCCTGCAACGGCAGAGATGCTATTTCTGATAAATTGGCAGATATCCATTATCCAGTTGCAGGATCGTCGCATTAATTGCCGTGGTATAGACCGGACCAACGTGACCTTCCAGCCAGGCGCCGGACGCCGATTGTTTTCGTATAATCTGCTGGCCGATATCCTTGATATATTTGTCCCAGTCTTTGGATTCGCCGCGGTACATGACCTGTGCATAGTAAAAATGAGCGTAGTGCCAGTGCCCGAAGTAACTTCTCGAATTTCCACCAGGCCAGATGTTTTTCCGACAGAACTCCAGCATGTTTTTCAATTGATCTGAGTCAAATTCGCCAGCGTTAAATAACGCAGCACAGGCGGCAGCGGTAATCGCCGGCCGGGCGCCTCCGCCGCGAATGCTGTATTGAACGCCCCCCTCGGGAGTCGTGCAGTCTGCAATATATTTTTTCGCTCGATCAATAATCTTTTTATCAACGGGAATGCCGGCATTGCGGCAGGCACGCAATCCCTGAACCTGAGTAATACAGGTTGAGCCTTCATCAAAATCATTGCCGTCTTTTGCAGAAACATATCCCCAGCCACCCCGCGTTGTTTGGGCGCCGGCACAAAATTCGACCGCTTTCATCAGTACTTTTTTTAGTTCTTCACGACGCAATGAGTCTTCTTCTTCTCCATAGACCTGCGATAAAAAGACCATCGAATACCCGTGCCCATAGGTGTAATGGTAGTCGTTCTTGTAGCCGATCAAACCGTTCTGCTGACTCATTTCAAGAAGATAATCAACGGCGTTCTTGATATTCTTGGCGTATTTGCCACGTGTGGTAGTTGAACCTTCAGATAACAGTGCATTCCCGGCAAGAGCCGTCATCGCGACACGATACTGGCCTCCGTTTGCTTCCCAGTATCCCTGGCGACGCTGTTCTCTGGCCAGATATTGCAGAGCATTCGTAATCGCCTTCTGGAGCTTGGGATCACGGGTTTTAGCGAATGCAGAATCCGTGACAGGCAGGAGTACGCAGCCTGTTATCAGAAGAAAAGCCAGAACTCTTCGCATGAGGTTCTCCCTCGATTAAGAGGTTCCAATTCCAGTCACAGGAGCAGAATTGGTCGAAAGAGAAGCCCTGATCATTGCGCAAACAGAACTTCCCGGGATTTGATCATTGTCTATTTATCAACCCATTCAACGGGCTGTGGTTCAATTTCGTCTTTCGGTCTATGGCCTGCGTCAGCACGTCCACTGCCTTCGAGTCGGCTGATAACGCGGACAGTCATATCATGATCACAGAGAATTTGACAGCTCAATCGGCATCCGGACAATTCGCGGGCCTCAAGCGTATTTTTTTCTGCGACGGTCATCTGGTTCGGTTCACCTTCTATAAATTCGACACGACATGTCGTGCAGCGACTTGCGCCACCACAAGCATGTAATTGATCGACGTGGGCATCATCGGTTAAGGCCAGTACCAGCCGTTTCCCTGAGTCCACTTCGAATTCTCCTACATTTTCAACAGTCAGTTTCGGCATTATTTCCTCAATGTAATGTGGGGTTCAGTATTAGTGATTTTATCTTGAATCAGCGTCCAGTACTCTTGAAATCCTTCCGAAAGGAAAGACTCAGATCCATTATAGGCTTTAACGGCACCTGTTTTAAGTCGGCATTACAAATTCTCTTTCGGGATGTGATACCGTTAGTACAGGGCAAGGGGCTTTGCGGACCACTTTTTCCGCCACGCTGCCTAGTAACATGTGTTTAATGCCGGTTCGGCCGTGAGTTCCTATGACGATCAGGTCGATTTCTGCCTGTTTCGCATAACGGATGATTTCGAGAAATGCGGGTCCGACACGTACTTCCCGCACTACTTCCAAGTCCTCGGTTCCTGGCAGGCCAGGCATTTCTTCCAGCTGTTTTTGGGCTAAATGCTGCATGTCTGATACGAGATCATTCATGGATGTCCCCATCATATTCGGTTCCGGGAACATCGCGACGGCATCCTGAACGACATTCAGCAGATGTAATTTTGCATCAAATCGTTTGGCTAATTCGCAACCATAGAGCAGGGCCTGCTCGCCAAATTCACTGAAATCGGTGGGTACGAGTATGTTTTTGAGTTCTATCATGGGGTTCCTCCTGGCTCAAGTAATCCTGATTGAGTCGATCTTCTTTTAATTGTAGTAAATCTAAGGACCTGTTTCCGAGTGACCGGCCGTGATCTTATGCAATATTCTTCATTAATCTATCGCGTCCCGCTTTCGACAAGTGAATATTGTTATCAGGAATAATCATTATATTTTGACTAATTCCTAAGCAGTGTATTATCTGAAAAACTGGCTTTGCAGTGATTTTCCGCATCTCAAATCCGGTTATAAACAGTACGACCGTTAGAGAACGAAAAACAGAATTATCAATCACGACACTTTTATTTATGAGAAATCGTTTTAGCAAGAATAAACGGATGGTTGTTGAACCTATTCTAACTGATTCATCACTTTCATATATCAGAAAGCGGCAGATTTAACCGATTTTTATTCCGTGTGCCATACCACATTTTGAGAGTTTGTCAAATTGGAATCGTGGTATTTGAAAATGGTGCGAGTCGCACGACACGGAAAGAGGAAATCAAGATGACAATGCCGTATAAAAAAACAGTCTCGTTATTTGCCTGCCTGCTTTCATTGACGGGATCATATGGCTGTCAGTCTGCCCAGCAAAAGGTCTATCAGCAGGCTGCTCGCCCCAGTGCAGAATACCAGTCAGCTCCCTACAGCCAAATGGAGTCCGAGCATCAAAGCCCCGGACACTATTTTAATGAGCCGGCTCCTGCCCCGGTCGACAACAATTTTCCTCCGGCGGCACCACCAAGTTTGAATCTGCCCGTGCCTGAAAAACAGACGAATAATGGGGGGCCTCTGATTCAGAGAACATCGCAGGAAGAGGTCGTTGACGACCAGGAGTATTTTAAGTCGGTATTTAGTGCGGAACCAGTCGAGCCTGCCCAGAAACATCTGGGGCTCGTGCCTCGCTATTCGACCGTCTCCTCGTCTGTTTCAAAGAAAGTCAAACAGATGAATGGGAAGGTCAAAGGCCTTTATTCCAAAATGAAATCGCATGTAAAAACGCCTGAGTGGATTCGAAAAGTTTCAGGCAGTCAGGTTGTCGTCCAGGAAGAAGAGGTGTTTTGTACTGATATGTCCTGCGTTGAAACAGCGCCGGTATTTGAGGAATTTCCTGCTCAAGCTGAGCCTGTAAATCCAGATCCCATCGGACCACAGCCTGTGCTTCCTCAGCCAAAACAACTACAACCGGTGTTCCCACAACCGGAACCGCAAAAAGAGAACAATCTTCCACGACTGCCCCCTCCGGGAGAAACAACGCATTGGGATAATAACTGGCGCGTTTCCGCTACCTTGGAGCAGCTTCCCGTCGACGACTATTCAACCTTAGATGATCAACTGGAACAGTGGCCTCATTCGAAACAACGCATGCAGTCGAATGCACAGGCATTTCAATTGAAAAAAACGGTACCCGTTTCAACGCCTCAGTTCATGCCGAATGAGCCAGTGCAGAAGCATCCGAGTCAATTGACCGTGCCTGCCATGATCTCTCAGGAACAGTCTGGACCGATTCGCAAAATTGGCCTGCAGAATTCGCAAAATGCGAACGGCCCAGCAACTTATTCTCCCTACACACCATTGCCAGCCAAGGCGACTTCGTTGAAGAATAATTAAGTCGAACGACGTTTTAAGGTGGGTCATAGCCACCCGGGTGAAAAGGATGACAGCGGCAGATCCGCAAGATTCCTTTTATACCCCCTTTTACCACCCCATACTTCTGGACTGCTAGAATAAAGTATTCGCTGCAGCTGGGGTGAAACCGACAGTGTCCTCCCAGAATATAGCGAAACGTCTTCTGGTAGATCCGCACCAGTCCGATCAGTATGTTGGCCGGAATCTGATAAAGAAATCGGAAAATGTGCAAAGCAATCTGTTTCATCCGCTTTGCTTGTGCTCCAGACGGTGGTTTATTTTCTGGGAAAGTCGTTTCAGCGAACTTTGATACTGTTTCAGGTCACCCTCGACAGTCGGTCGCGGTATGGCAATCAGATCTAGCCCTCGAGGGAGTTGGTGCTGCACGAGCCGAAAGGCCTCACGAATCAGTCTTTTCTTACGAGCCCGTTTGACTGCGTTTCCATTCTTTCGGGACACGCTAACTCCCAGGCGGGTCTGGTTCAGTTCATTTCTCACGGCAAACAAGAGCAGACACTGGTCTCCTGCCCGCTGCCTGGCGGAATAGATCGTGTCAAAATCCTGCTGGCTGCGTATTCTTTTCGTGTTTGGAAATTCGAATTGTTTCACAGGGAAACACTGCCTCCCGCAGACGTCGTAGAAATGTTTATGCTTTTGGCGGTTCTTCTTCGACCTGCTCTGAATCGTCAGGATTGTCTGGTGCTGGTTCCACAGGAATCTGTTGGTCAGGATGTGTCTGATTTGGATATGGTCTTCTAATCATGCTGCGAACAGAATGACCAAACAGGGATGTGAAAATCAAAATGCCAATCCCGGTTCCCGCCAGAATCCAGACAATGAGGATCAATACTCCCAGTTCCCGCGGTCGCTCATCTTTCTTTTTGCCATCTGACTTCTCGTTCTCCCCCAGCTCAGAATCAGTCGGTACGTCGACTCCTGATTGATTGCTGGAATCGACGGTAGCAGAACCAGCTTCCTCGTTCTGCTGTGCAGACAGGTTAGAGACCGGCATGCTGATGAAGAACAGCAACAGCATCAGGAAACACAATCGATGTTGCTTTTTCTCTAGTAGGCGGAATGCTTGCATTGAGATCACCATGCTTTCGACCGAGGCGCTTCTTGCTTGATTTGCTCATAAAGTGAGCGGTCCTGCTCACTGAGTTCTTTGGGGGCCACAATTTTGATGGAACAGATCTGGTCTCCAGGTTGTTTGGTTTTCTGATCGGTGATTCCTTTTCCGCGCAGTCGTAATTTCGTTCCACTGGACGTTCCCGGAGGAATCGTCACGGTGACTTCACCTTCCGATAACGTGGGGACGTCGACCTTTGCTCCTAAAGCTGCTTCAGGAAGTGTAATGGGAACTTCCAGCAGCAAATTGCTTCCATCCCGTTTGAAATACGGGTGGTTTCCGACTTTGATCGTGATCAATAAATCGCCGGGAGGCCCGCCATGAATTCCAGGGCCACCTTGACCACCAAGTCTGATCACCGATCCGTTATCGACTCCAGCCGGGATTTTGATCGTCAACCGTTCGGAAGAACTCCCCTGTTGAACGGTAACCTCGTGCTGACCTCCGACTGCTGCCAGATGAAAGGGGATTTCAATCTGAAGTCGTTTCGACTCCCCCTTCTGGGGTCTGGGTTGTGCGCGTTTGCCTCCGCGGAATGCACCACCAAATAAATCGCCCAGGTCAATCCCACCACCGCCAAACAGGTCTTCCATATCAATTGGCCCGGCTCCCCCACCGGATTGGTAATAACCGCCTCCTCCGGGGCCTGCCTGTTGAAACGAGTGGCCAAACTGATCGTATTGCTTGCGCTTATTCTCGTCGCGCAGAACTTCGTACGCTTCTTGAACTTCTTTAAATTTCTGATCCGCCGATTTATCGTCAGGTGCCATATCAGGGTGATATTTTCGCGACAGTTTTCTATACGCTTTTTTAATCTCATCAGCGCTGGCGCTGCGGGATACCTCCAGTATATCGTAATAGTCTCGTTTGTTCATTGGTTCGAAATTCGTTTAAAGTACCAGACGTCAAAATAGAGTTTGCAGATCAAAATCGTTTCGGGAAATCTGAAAACCCCTTGTTTTCAGGAGTATACCGAAAAATCAACCGGCCAATACCGTCAGATCCCAGGTTTCGGTTGAATCGATTATTGACTGACTTGAGCTGGGAGCATTCTACGTTTGAATTTGACTGGTTTTCAAGTTAGGTCTGTCTATAACTCCTTATTATCAGTTCTTTTATTATGAGAATACGAATCAAATTGATTCATTGATGGAACTGATCTGCATAGAATGACACAGACACTTTGAAGGACGGAATGAATTGACTCACTGGAAAATAGCATAAATGTTCAAATTTGCCTTACGAAACCTCCTGAGCCGCGCTTTACGTTCGTTTTTATGTTTGATGGGATTGACCATTGCGATTGCCGGAATGGTGGGCCTGTTTTCCATCGCCGGTGGGCTGGAAGAGACCGTCTCTCAGACATTCGGTAAAATATCGGGGATTGTCGCAATGCAACCCGGTGCGCCAATCCCGTTGTTTTCCCGGAT
This sequence comes from Gimesia alba, assembly GCF_007744675.1. NCBI lineage: Bacteria > Pseudomonadati > Planctomycetota > Planctomycetia > Planctomycetales > Planctomycetaceae > Gimesia > Gimesia alba. Next base: position 4,982,012 of record NZ_CP036269.1, on the reverse strand, counting down.
TCCCCGATCGTGGGGAACTGAGATCGAAGAAATTCCTGGCGTGTCGGTGGTGAATCCGGAAATCTGGTCCCGAGTCAATATTATCGAAGGCAAACCGGTTATCAGTCCACCCCGATTGCTGTTTGGAACAGACCTACCCACACGTATGAAGTTAAAAAAAGGCATCTATCGCGAAGGCATCTATGCGGGCCGGTTTTTAAATCTGGAAGATCGGGGGAAACTCAATACGGTAATCAGCCGCCAGATTGCAGAACAGCATCACAAGCAGGTCGGCGACCAGATTGAGGTCAACGGTCAGCAGATGACAATCGTCGGTCTTTATGAATGCGGCTCGATCCTGCTCGATGTGGCGATCATTCTGGACATTGATGTCGTACGAGATATCACCAGATTTGATCCGCAGACTGTCAGTTGTTTTTATATTGAGCAGTCGGGGGATCTCAAAAATGAGGTGATTGTGAAAAACATTAAAGACCAGTTTCGGGATCGGGAACTGGCTTCCTGGCAGCCATCCTCTTTAGCATTAGCCAATGCTTCAGATTCAAATATTCTCAAAGACTTGGTCAATGCCATCGATCAGAGTCTAAAAGGAACCTCCGATCAGGGAGCGACGAAAACGGAGAACCCTGAAAAGCAGTCGTCCTCCCCCAAAACGCCTGTTGTAGAAACCGCGGATGCGAAAACGGGCGAACATCCCAGTGCATTGGAAGTCCGGGCGGCGTCTGATTGGGGAGACCGGTTGGATACATTCACAGCTGACCTGGATATCTTTCTGGGATTGATGACAGGGATTGGTATGTTAATTGCCATGCTGAGTATCATCAATACGATGTTAATGAGCGTGATGGAACGGATTGTGGATTTTGGGATTCTCAAAGCCAATGGCTGGTCCAATCGGGATGTAATGCTGCTGATCACCGCCGAGAGTTCGCTTTTAGGAGTCACCGGTGGAGTCCTGGGAGGAATTCTGGGATTAATCGCCATCAACATCGTGAACTGGAAATTTGCCAGCCAGGTCCATCTTTATGCCAGTCCGGGATTACTTCTGTTTGGTGTGGTCTTCAGCACGCTGCTCGGCATTCTTGGTGGGTTGTATCCTGCCTGGTGGACCACACGCATGACTCCCATTGATGCAATTCGACGTGGGTAAAACTTAAACCATCTAATCTGGAACGTGTTTGCAGAAAGTTGACAGCAGATGATCGAAGTTCGTGATGTTACGAAAATCCACCAGAGCGGCGAAACGGAAGTTCGTGCGCTGCAGGGTGTGAGTTGCCGCTTTCCCGGGCAAACGTTTTCGTTTATCCTGGGACCATCGGGAAGCGGGAAAAGTACGTTGCTCTATCTGATGGGGGCGCTGGATGCTCCGTCAACAGGCGAAATTTTTGTGCAAAATCGATCCCTGTCGACATTGAATCAAACTGAACGCGACACCTATCGTCGAGAAAAAGTCGGATTTGTCTTTCAGAGTTTTAATCTATTGAAAAACCTGAATGCATTGGAAAATGTGCTGGCTCCCTATTTGCCACAGGGGGTGACTGCCGAACAGAAGCAACGTGCCGAAGCTCTGCTGAAACAGGTGGGATTAGGCCAGCGGATTACCCATCGTCCGAATCAATTATCCGGTGGAGAGCAACAGCGGGTGGCGATCGCCCGTGCTCTGTTAAAACGGCCTTTATTGATCCTGGCCGATGAACCGACGGGGGAGCTGGATACTAAAACCGGCGCGGAAATCTTTAGTTGTCTTCGCGACATGAGCGAACAATATCAAACAACCGTTGTGATCGTGACACACGACGAACGCTATATCAGAGAGACCGATTATATTATCAGGTTACGCGATGGGAAAATTGCAGAGGAGAATGCGACCGATTAGTTCAAATCGATGACTCTGTAGAATGGTATAGAAAAACAGCTACGATTCAAAATTTAGAAGTCGTAGCTGTTTTCAGGTTTGCGATTATTGGTCTTGAATCAAACAGTGTCAATTTTTCCGTCGTGCGATTTGCGAAAGCCGGGTCCTGCCTCTTCGGGGGGAGTGGCATAGACATTCAGACGCACAATTTCCAGATCAGCCAGATGACCTTCAATCGTGATATAGGCGGAAGCCGGTGTGCTGGCGATAGCTGCTTCTGAATCTTCCTGATAATGGAAATGGAAGCGATTGACAGACTCGAATCGGTCCAGCAGTTGTAACAGGTCGAACTGAAAGCTGGCGGCAATAAATTGACCGTCGCGTTGTCCACCAACGATTTCCGTGCTGCCCAGGAACAGTCCCACTTCCCAGCATTCTTCAGTGAACTGACAGTCGAAGCCAACCCGACCTACTTCATCATACGGATTGAAGATGTCAGCGACCTCGTCCACAAAACTACTGAGCCAGGAAGGACGACAATTGATGTTTGTTTGATCTGAAGCAAAGTTTTCCATTTGTTTCATCAGGTGTTGAATCGGCAAGTGTGAATGGGCCAACGTTGTTTCTCCGTCTCAATCTCTTAAGGTCTCATAGTGGTTGTAAAGCAAGCAATTTCGTGAGCGATTACGATCTTGTTCTGTAGAGTTAAATATCGGGGAATTGCATGGAACGCCCACACAACAATTCTGCTGTTCTCCTGAGATGGCCCGTATCTGTGTCTGTGAGCGCAAAATTGCCGAACCGGCCTGTCGCACCATTCCCTCTACTTGCCGGGGCCGTATTGATCAGTCCGATTGTGTTGCCTGTCAGGTAGTCGATTCAAGTTGGATTATGCCAGTTCGAGGACTGAAAAATTTTACGAAATCCTGTTTTGCGATGTTTGAAATTGAAGTTGAGTGAAAAAATATGAAAACAGATTAAAATATGAAAAAAACATGTTCTTTTGTGGACAGAAATCAGCGCCGCTGGGGTTTCAGGGCAGTCGTTTGACAGTTCACTGAGGTCACTTACAATAAGTCCTGAGTAATTCTGTTTTCAGGTCAAATTAAAATCTCTTTAAAGAGATCGATTTTAGAATACAAATTTGCATCCGTTGATGTATCAAGAAGGATTAAAGGTCTACTGTGGAAGGTGCCGTTCGTAAAGCTGCTGTGTTGATCGAAGCGTTAAGCTGGATTAGGAGATTTCGTGGGCGATACGTTGTGATCAAACTCGGAGGCAGCGCCCTCGAAGAAGAGTCCGCCGTCAAAGCGTTTTTGACTGATGTGATCTTTATGCGCACGGTGGGTATGCATCCCATTCTCGTACACGGCGGTGGAAAAGCTATCAGTAAGGCGATGAGTGAAGCCGGGATTGAACCCCGGTTTGTGCATGGTCGACGTTTTACCGATGAAAAAACACTGGAAATCGCCACCGATGTCCTCGCTAATCAGATCAGTGAATCTCTGGCTCAGGAGATCAGAGCACAGGGGGCAAAAGCAGAACCACTTCATTTTGGGACACGGAACTGTCTTAAGGGAGAGCAACTGACTCTACAAGCGGATGATGGTTCTACTGTGGATTTAGGGCACGTTGGTTATGTCACAGACGTCGATCAGAAACTCCTGGCAGAAATCTGCGAATCGGATGCGATTCCTGTGATTCCATCTGTTGCCCTGGATCAATCAGGACAGAAGCTAAACGTGAATGCAGATACCGCTGCTGCGGCCCTCGCTCGTATTCTAAAAGCGGAGAAGCTTGTCTTTTTGAGCGATGTACCGGGCATCTTTCTCGATCGGAATGATCCCGAGACGCTGGTTTCCCATCTGGAAACCGAACGCTGTCGGGCTCTCATTGCGGATGGCACCATTGATGCCGGCATGGAGCCCAAGGTCGATGCGGCTCTGGAAGCGCTGGCAAGCGGGGTCGGGAAGGTTCACATCGTTGACGCCCGGCTTCCGCATTCGATTCTGCTGGAAATTTATTCCGATAAAGGGATCGGGACCGAAATCGTCAAATAGGGATTTCAATCGCTGGACTGCGGATTTTCCGGTGTGACGGCTTCTACCGGATTCGATCCGGAAAACCGGATCTCCGGGTGCCTGATCATGCCGCCCCAGTGCGCGGCGATGGTCCAGAAAACGGCCATTGAAATCGTGCCGACCACAATCAGTGATCGCTGCCAGCGAGGAATGGTTTCCCCTTGAAATCGTTGAATCAATGCATTGCCGACCACCATCGATAAAACGACCATCGCCAGCAGGCAGGAGCGAGCCAGGATGGCGTGAAACTCGACTGTTTGCTTCTCGACGCTAAAATGTGCTTTCAAGAGATCATAGGCGGGAGGACCGGAAAAGTAGGCGACTGTTGCCAGCAGCAGAATCGTCAACAGCAACCAGCAACAGATTTCAAACAGGCGGTCATCACGTAGCAGCCGCGACAGAATAAATAAGATCGATAGCCCCCAGCATCCTACAATGGGGACATGGACCGTGATGAGATGAATCTGGGCCGCGTTCATTGTCGACCTGTCTTGATCGCTTCGCTGGGATCAATTCCCTGGTCAACCTGACTGTAATCCAGTTCGCTGCCCCCCATACTGTGGGGAATCAGATAGCAGACTGTCATCACAATCGTGGCGGTGAAGACGGCAATTCGCATGATGGCGGTCACCTTTTTGTAGGGATTCAAACCGATCACCGAACAGGCGAAGACCCAGGCCAGAAACATGAACAGCATTTTATTATCGGTCCAGTCACCTCCCAGCGGAAATCCGGTCCAGTATTCTCCGAAGGCATATTTTTGAACCATGGGGCCTAAAATCATTCCGCCAACGGTCATGCCACACAGGGTAACCCAGGCCAGTTGCCGCATATTGTAGGGAGCAAACAGAGCGGCCAGACCTGATCGCATGCCTAACAGGATCGAAAAAATCATCAATGTGATATGAGGGATCAAAACGCCATCCGGGACAGGATCCTTGAAGCGAATCAAAACATTAGAAGCTGCATCTTTCGGGAACCGACGTTGTTTGCCATCGATCTTAGCTTCAATGTAATACTCCAGCTTTCCTGCAGCCGGTTGTTTGGGGAGGGGCGCCTGCAACTGGGGCCCTGAATCCGTGTCCGTCAACTCCATCAGGACCGGCGTAAAGTCATCCTTCGTCCGGAATCGTTTATAAAACAGGGTGCCACTGACTCCTTTGGAGACGTTCTCGGGAACCGGCAGTTCCACGACGGCGTCATGCGTGGATTCATGTGTACGAATGAGCTTAGCGGTGATTCCGTCAGCCACTCGGAATTTCATCGGATGAGTCGGTCCAGTTGCCCGCTGATAAATCATCGCGGAGGCGGCCAGCAGGAATGCCAGAAACCAGAGCCCTCTCCGTTTTAGCAGACTGGGTTTAGGCGGGAGCGTGGAGGCAGCTGTAACTTCTTGTGATGTTTCAGCTTCGGTCTGGTCTGAATCCTGAGTTTCTTCCATGGGAGACCCTTTTTTCTCAATCATTGTGAATTCAATATTCGTAGTGTCTTATAAGCAGACCACGATTGCAATTCTATACTCTCTCTCGGTACGATCAAATAGTACAGAAATGTAATAAAACCTGCCTGTTTGATACGCTCTTTTCTATTAGAACTCCGTATTTATCCAGTTCGAAATTCCAATATGACCCCACGAGTTGTCGCTTTAACCTGTCACAGTAAGAAACCACGTGGCTGTACTTACAAACAGAGATCAAACATCCGATTGGTGCTGCTCTCTTGTCTGACGCTACTGTGCTGTCTCGGCATTCCCAAAATCGGCGAAGCACATCCGATTTCTGTCAGCCAGGAAAATGTCTACGTCACCCGCGACAAGGTGATGCTCTCGATGCAAATTTACGTCGAAGATCTCTACTTCTTTCAGAAACTGGAACCGGACAAAGAAAATATTGTCTCTGCTGATAAAATCAAAAAAGCGATCGAACAACACAAACAGTTCCTACTGGATCGGCTGATTGTGCGGGACATCAACGGCGAGAAATTAAAGGGAAAAGTGGTCTCTGTCGACGATTCCTCAATTAAACCGCAGGGCGTTGCGATGTCAGACCTGATGCTGTTTACGCTGGTTTTTCAGATTGAATATCCACTCGCAAAACCCCCGGAATTTCTGACCTTCAGCCAGCAACTGGTTGATTCCAATGCAGGCTTTCCCGCGATGGTGCAGTTTAATCTCAAACAGGAAGGTTCTGAAACCCCCTATGCGGTCTCGATGAAACCGCGAGAGCCACAAACGATTCGTTTTAACTGGGACAGTCCTCCTTTGGCTCCGGATGCTTCCGAAGCCGACTGGCAGAAGTGGCTCAAAGATCGCCGCGAGGAGACGCTGGGTATTACCAGTTACGGTACCATCTATTCGTTCCTGTATATTGAAGATTTTGAAGTCCGGCACGAAATTCTGATTCCGCTGGCAACACTGGAATCATTCTTCACCCTTGAACGCAAAGAAGACGATTTCCTGTCTGTCTCGGAACAGGAAGCATCAAGAGAACAAATTGAGCAGTTTTTTGCGAAAGCAAATCCGATTGAAATTGACGGCATCGAGGTGAAGCCTGTCATTTCGCGACTCGATTTTTATAGTCTCGATTTCCGGGATTTCGCTAAGCCAGCGGAGAAAAAACGGGTCAGTACCGCTAACGCCCGTGTCGGAATCATTCTGAATTACAGCACCAAAGGGACTCCCGAAAAAGTCAAAGTGACCTGGGACATGTTCAATCGGAGTGTCTGGAGTGTGGAATCGGTCTGCTTTGCCTTTGATCAATCTTATAGACCGGTCTTTTCCAAACTGGAGCGGAGCAGTGTTTTTGAATGGGTGAATCCGGGCCGCAAAGTCAGCCTGGATGTCAATCCCGTAGCTGTCAGTCTGCAGCCTCGTTCGCTCTGGTCGATTCCCCTGGTCAGCGTGATCGGCTTTCTTTTATGTTTTTGCGTCGCTTTGAGCCTGTTTCGAAAAACACCATCGCACCGAAATACCTTGGTCCTGCTTGCCGTTTTGTTTGTCGCCAGCCTGTTATGTTGGCCTTTATCGCGCGTTACCTTTGCCAATCCTCTGGAGCCGATTCCGAAGGTACCCGCTGATAAGGCGGAAGCCGTCTTCAAAACGCTGCATAAAAATATTTACCGGTCGTTTGATTATCATACTGAAAGTGATGTCTACGATGCGCTGGCGAAAAGTGCTGATGGCTCCTTTCTGGAAACATTGTATCTTCAGATTAATCAAAGTCTGAAAATGCAGGAGCAGGGGGGCGCTGTTGCGCGTGTCACCGATGTGCAATGGGAGACGGTTCAGCCGGAAACGGAGCTGGCGCCCGAAAATCAGTCTACGCGAGATGAACGCAGTTTTGCCGTCAAGACAACGTGGACTGTCGCAGGAACGGTCGAACATTGGGGCCATATTCACACGCGCACGAATCAGTATCAGGCGATCTTTTATCTGGAACCGGTGGACGATGTCTGGAAACTGACCGGCATGAATTTGTTGGATGAACAGCGATTGCCGTTTAAGACCAGAGTACGCGAAGTGAATACGGAAGATGCAACGACTCCTGAAGATAAATCGCCGGAAACAAAGTCCGCTGATTCGAGTTCATCATGATTCAGATGCAACAACTCAAATTCAGTTATCCTCAATCCCCTTTTCGATTGAGCATTCCCGAACTGGAAATCAAAGACGCCGAAAAAGTCGCCGTGATTGGCCCCAGTGGGTGCGGTAAGACGACACTGCTGAATCTGTTTTCCGGCATTCTGATTCCCGAGCAGGGTACACTGGTTTCCTGTGGCATTGATTTGAAAACACTCAACGACAGCCAGCGACGCGCTTATCGCATTTCCAAAATTGGTTTTGTCTTTCAGGAATTTGAATTAATCGATTATTTGAATGTCCGTGAAAACATTCTGCTACCGTATTTCATAAATTCGACACTGCAACTGGATGAAGGTGTGCAGCAAAGGGCACGCGAACTGGCGGCAGCCATGCAGATCGATTCCTATTTCAACTCGCGCATTGATCGCATCTCTCAGGGTGAACGCCAGCGAGTAGCGATCTGCCGGGCACTCTTGCCTCAGCCACAGATTTTGCTGGCAGATGAGCCCACTGGAAATCTCGACCCGACTAATAAACGGCTCATTCGTGATCTGTTACTCGAACACGCCACGAAAACCAACGCCACCTTAATCATGGTGACTCACGATGATCGCCTGCTGGATCAGTTCGAACGCACGATAGATATCGAACGTTTTCATGAATTGGTGGAAACGACATGAATGGAATCCTCCGGCTGACATTACGCTATTTAGCTTACAATAAGGTGAAAACGATCACGTTGATTGTGTGTGTTTCGCTGGCGTTGCTCTTGCCTGTATTACTGCAATTTGGCGTAGCACAGTTCGAACAGGACCTGATGGCCCGAGCCCATTTGACTCCGTTGGTAGCAGGAGTTAAGGGAAGTCGTTTTGATCTTGCGCTACAGAGCATGTATTTCAGTCGTGCAGATCTGGAGCCGACATCGATGCGGGAAGTGGAGACGATTCAGGAGACAAACTACGCCCTCCCAATACCACTGGCTCTCCGTTTTACCGCGCAGGGATTTCCCGTTGTCGGAACCACGCTGGATTATTTTGAGTTTCGCGAGCGGGAGATAGCGAAGGGAACACAACTGAAGCGGTTGGGTGATTGTATAATCGGAGCCAATATCGCTGAGGAACTTCAGTTACAACCCGGCGACAAACTGATGTCGGATCCGCTCAATGTGTTTGATCTATCGGGAAATTATCCGCTAAAAATGCGGGTCGTGGGAGTACTCGAAAAATCAGAGTCTCCCGACGATGATGCCGTCTTTGTCGATTTGAAAACCGAATGGATCATCTCGGGTATCGGTCACGGACATCAGAGTATCAATGCGGAAACGAATAAAGATCTGGTGTTGAAGCAGGAAGATCAGACAACCGTCGCGAACGCCGCCGTTCCTCAGTTTAATGAGGTGACTAATGAGAACTTGTCTTCGTTTCACTTTCATGGAGAGACTGATACATTTCCCATTTCCGCTATCATTGTGGTTCCCGTTGATCCAAAGTCGGAAGTTCTGCTGTTGGGCATGTATGATACGAAAGAATCACAGTTACAGTTGATTCGTCCGACCGAAATTGTCAATGAGTTGATGGGTATGGTGTTTCGCGTCAAGCAATTGTTTGATATGAATGCCTTGCTGGTTTCGATTTCCGTCGGATTATTATTGGCACTGGTATTTGTGCTTTCGCTGCGTTTACGCAAGCGGGAACGAAAAACGATGTTTCAATTGGGCTGCAGCAGATCGACGATCTGGAAGCTGCAGCTGACAGAAGTCTTCTTTATTTTAGCTGCCAGCCTGCTGATTGTGCTGGGCATTACCGCCATCGTGCGCGTTTATGCGAGTCAGCTGCTGCGTCTCTGGTTTAGTTAGTGATTTTAAATATGCAACGGACTATTTTGCTCATCGCATTGTTTTCAGTACTGACACTCTGTGCCTGTCAGCCGGACACAGAGTCGAAACCAAAAAAGAAGTCAGAAAATGAAACACCGGTTGTCGTGGTGGTCAACTATCCTCTGCAGTTTATTGTTGAGTCACTTGTCGGTCCGGAATTTGAGGTTCTCAATCCGGTACCCCCTGATGCAAACCCAGAAACCTGGTTGCCTAATGATACGATGATTCAGACAATTCAAAAGGCCGATCTGATTGTCACCAACGGCGCTAATTTTGCCGACTGGGTTAAGAAATTATCGCTGCCGCGTTCCAAAGTCTTGAGAACATCGCTTTCGTTAAAAGACGCGTTGATCACGGTTCCCGATTTTGAAGTGCACAGCCATGGAACGGGTGGCGCTCATTCCCACGCCGGGACTGTTGCCTTTTTCTGGCTGGATCCGGCTTTAATGGAGCGACAGGCTGAAGCGATCGCACAACGATTGATCGACATTGATCCGCAGCAAAAAGAGAGTATCGCCGCCAATCTGGAGAAACTGAAAGAATCTCTTAAGTCGCTCAGCCAAAAATTGGATCAACTTGAAGCCGAGTATCCGGGTTTGCACTGGTTCTCCGAACGCCCCGTTTATCAATACTTGGCGCGGCGGTGTGGCTGGACGATGCATCATCTGCACTGGAAGCAGGGAACCAATCTCAGCAAGAGTGACTGGGACAAATTGAACACGATGCAGCAGGAGCACAAAATCCCGTTTCTGGTGTGGGAGCATCAGCCGGAAAAGGAACGAGTGAAAGATCTCACAGAACATGGCGTGACTTCGGTGGTCCTCGATCCTTTGACGGTGAAACCAGCTCAGGGGGATTATGTGAGCGAAATGCAACGCCAGTTAGCACAATTGGAACTATTTCTGAAACAGCGTCAGACTGAGAGCTCTAAATCAACGAATTAGGCGATGATCATTCGCTCTAAAAAAGATAGTGCTGCTGGGATCAGGCACTGTAAAGGAACAGGCCTCTCTAGTCACAATCGTTGAAAATCGGATTATGGGGACTCCCTCGTATTACCCACAATTTGGCTTGTAACCCGCTTTTCAGTATCAAATTTTCTGCGAATTTACGGGCGAATATCCAAAGGCATTTATGATTCATCTCCTGACAAACAAAGGGTTTCAGTCGAAAGCAGGAGACGCCTGATATCATCCCGTTTTTGACTCACTCTAATTCCTACGACTCGTCTGATTATACTGAAATTCTGTTTCGGCTTTCGGGAATTTGACTTGAACTCAGTTAAGAGAGTAGGAAGAACCGATGTAAGGTGTATAATAAAGCGTGACTCAGATCACCCAAATTGGAGGTGATCGTAGCGTTTTTCGATCCCCTGGCGGATTCGTTGAAGACGCTTTCGTATCATGAAGGAGCGAGCTACCACAGACGTAATAATCCGAAAGGTTTTAATGATGCAAACAGCTTTACAGGTTTTGGATCGAGAGTATCTCGAAGCCCGTTGTTCTCTGTTGGAAATCGCTGCGGCATTGGATCGCATCGATCGGGCCAGTGATGAAGAGGAATCCAACGATTTCAATGATTCCCGCCTGGATCTTTTGAATCAGGCCATCGCACTTTTGACTGAGAAAAGTCATCTGCCGAATCGATCTGAACGAATGCTGCTCCTCTTTTCTGATTTGGACTAGATCGAGTTCAATCAAAACGATTTGGAGCGAGCCGACGCGAAATACTCCCACCCGCTTACTTTTGAATAAACAGTGAGACGATCATGCAAATCATCCAACCCCATTATCATGCCATTGCAAGAACCGCGCAAGATTACGAGCGCATGGCGATGTCCGGCGTTGTCGCCGTAGCAGAACCTGCCTTCTGGGCCGGTTTTGACCGCCTGTATCCGGAAACCTTTCTAGATTACTTCAGGCAGATCAGCGAATTCGAGCCGACGCGTGCCGCCGAGTATGGCATCAAGCATTATTGCTGGGTCGCCGTGAATCCCAAAGAAGCAGAAAATCCGGAATTGAGCCGCGAAGTGCTCAAGCACATGCCGGAGTTTTATGAAAAACCGACTGTGCTCGGCGTGGGAGAAATTGGCTTTCATAAAACCACGAAAAACGAAGAAGAGATCTTCGAAGCGCAGGTCGAACAGGCCATTAAATATGACCAGTTGATTCTGATTCATACACCACACCTGCAGGATAAAGTGCGTGGTACAAAACGCACACTGGAAGTGTTATCGCACATGAATGTGAATCCGGAGCGAGTCTGGATCGACCACGTAGAAGAACACACTATCCGTGAGCCTTTAGAAGCCGGTTACTGGGTCGGATTCACGCTTTACCCCGTTACCAAATGCTCTCCAAAACGAGCCGTTGATATGCTCGAAATGTATGGGCATGAGCGAATTCTGGTTAACTCTTCAGCCGACTGGGGACCCAGTGATCCCTTCACGCTGCAGCAGTGTGTGGTTCAATTCCGGGCTCGAGGATATTCGGTTCAGGATGCGATCGAAATTTTCCATAACAACCCCGCTCGTTTCCTGGGGCAGAATCCAAAATTCGATATTAAACCCATTCAACTGGAAACGATCGAAGACGAAATCAGCTCCAATCTGGTTTAACAAAGAGCGTTTATTGCAAGTCCATAAAACAGGAGCCGCGATGTCAATTGCGGCTCCTGTTTTTATGCGCTCATTTCTTTTTCGGTCGGAATGCGACGAGTCGCGCTTCATTGGTTTCCAGGTAAGGGCCTTCCAGCAGATCAATACAATAGGGGACAGCCGGAAATACCGCGTCCAGACATTCCTGAATCGCTTTTGGTTGACCTGGTAGATTGATGATCAATGAACCTCCTCGAATGACCGCTGTTTGGCGAGAGAGAATCGCCGTCGGAACTTTTTCCAGCGAAACTTTTCGCATCAGTTCTCCGAAGCCCGGCATCTCTTTTTCAGCGACTGCCAGTGTGGCTTCAGGAGTGATGTCTCTTTGGGCCGGCCCTGTGCCACCGGTGGTGACAATCAGGCAGCATTTTTCCAGATCACTGAGCTCTTGCAGGGTCTCGGTAATCGTATGCAGTTCGTCGGGTATCACACGTGCGACAGGGGTCCAATCGCTTTTGAGTACTTCAGACAGGTAGTCCAAAATTGCAGGGCCACCCCGGTCTTCATATTCCCCTCGACTCGCGCGGTCGGAAACAGTCACGATGCCTATGTTGGCAGCATCTGAATTTGACACTGGAAGCCTTTCTGGATTGAGAGATGACTACAGTTCAATACACTCACTGTTTTCAATGGTCATGTAATCGTCCGCGCCATCGTCGGTGTTGATCAGAATCCCCCCCACCAGCACGATCCGTTTACAGGAGAATTGATCAACGGTCGCATCGACTAATTGATTGACCTGTTCGTGAATGAGTTCATAGCTGATCTGAGTGGCTTCCTTGATGGGAGAGTCAGCTGCTAAAATGCGATCCCGCCAGGGTGTCAGCATCTGAATAATCTGGGGTTGTTGAAAATCATCATATTCGGCAGCCGGTTCATTGCCGGCTTTGATTTGAGTCACTGCACCTACCAGCGCACCGCAGGCTGAACTGCACTTCGACTGACCGGGACGTTGCATCTCTCCAATTTGACCATCAGCAGAAATTCCGATATGCGGACCATACAAAATAAACGCGGTTCCGCCATCATGAATGTGATGGGAGTACGCAGTCATCCCGGTTTTTCCCGTAAACGGAAAACCGGCGAGCCCTCCCAGTTGAAAAGGTCCGTCAAAGTCTCTCGTTAAATTCTTATCTGTTAAGACCAGGTCATCGGCACAGCGCGAACTGGCCATCAGTGTCGTGCGCCGGTCTCCCCCCAGCTCCTGTTCAATGTAATTCAGGTTTTCTTCCGCAGCCTGCGAGCAGGTCAGAGCATCCGGATAGTGGCTTTGAACGATTTTATCCCAACTCATGGCAACTTTCTCTCTCTTTTCTTTCTTGCTGATAGGTTAACTATTTTTGTCCGCAAGTGACTTGTTCTGCTTGAGGAATTTCCTGCTTCTCAATCTGGTAGTTACGGAACCGGATCGAGTAGTTCTCGTCAAACCATTCTTTGATATGCGGTAAAAATTCCTGATCAAAATCGGGCGCTGTAAAAAAGGTTCGGCCGAACTGATGTTCCTGAATTTCTCCGTCCGCTACGACAAGTTGACCATCTTTAAAGACCCAGCGCGGGCGTTCAAACATTTCCTGACGGTTTTGTTGAGGTGAATAGATGGTAATGTCAGCATCTGCTCCCACGCCCAGCTGTCCTTTGTCTTTCATACCCAGAACACGGGCGGGGGCGGCACGCGTGATGATGGCGATTTCGTAGAGCGAGTATTCACGCTCCAGATCAGCCAATACACTTCGTTCGCGAATTTCTTCCGGCATCTGAGACAGAAATTCCTGACGGAAACTCTTATCCATCAGCAGATAAATGATCTCCGGATAATGATAGAACGCCCCTCCATTCGGATGGTCGCTGGTCATGATTACCCGCCAGGGATCTTCCATCAATAGATACCATTCCAGTGCGATGGCCCATTGGACGGCATTGATTAAGCTGCGTTGCGGGCGGTATTCAATTGGAATCACGCCACAACTGCTTTCCAGTTCACAGTCGGCGGTATACCACTTGTTGCGGTTAATGTTATGCAAAAATTGACTGAAGGGGGTGTCCCCCGTCATTGAGAGCGTCAATCCGGGGTTGATATGACCGACATCGACGGTGATGTTTTCATGGGAGTTGACATAGTCGACCAGTTTCTGTGTCGCCGAGGAAAAACTGGTCGGGTCATTCGGATCACCGTCATACGAATGAAACTGGACATGGGCCAGATGTCCGCGGTGACCTTCCAGCGACTCCATTGTATTCAACGTGGTTTCCCAGTTTCCGGGGATTCCCAGATTGTTACAGTGAATATGTACGGAGTGCGGCAGTTTCAGTCGGTCGGCTGTACCGGCCAGGCCGCGCACAATCTGTCGGGGAGTGACGCCGAAATTCTGAACGGGAGAATCCAGTTCCTTTATTGATTTACGACTGATTTGTTTCCAGTCTTCAACACCGCCTGGATTCACAATTTTGATCGTGTAACCTTTGGCTGATTCCAATAGCCAGCTGCAATAAGAGTCCAGGGCTTTCTCATCCTGATTCCGTAGATGCTTCATCACGAAATGGTTGTTGCCGAACAGCAGGTAAAAACCCTTGTCCAGAATGGGCGTATCCTGCAGTTCTTCATGTGCATGTCGTGCGTGCAGACCGGGGATCGCGGCATCCATGGCGGTGGTATAGCCGATACTGGCGAACAGATATCCGGTGGCGAATGTGCTGGGAACCACGCCTCCCGTTCCGGAACGTGTATGTTCGCTACGATAAATAGGGGGGGCGTTGCGTTTCATCTCGGGCGTCATTTTGCGTCCGGCGTTGACTTTCGGACCCGCGATATGACAGTGCATATCGATCCCGCCCGGCATCACCACATAACCGGTCGCATCCAGTGTTTTTCCCGAAAATGTATCTGCGTTGGGGGGAGTAGAAATGATTTTGCCGTCCTGAATCCACAAGTCGCGCACTTCGCCGTTCACGCCGTTGGCAGGATCGTAAATCGTTCCATTTTTAATTCGGGAAACAGACACAATAAACCTTTAACAGCGACAGAAGAAGGATTCAGGAGCGGAATGATGCAGCGGGCAGTTAGTGTTGGTGTCGACAGCAGTTGGAACGGCCGCATCCGGGATCGGCCATTGGGAGCTGTGACTTTTTATTGGAACTCTCCCCTTTAAACAGGAGTCCACCCGAAATCAGGCGTTCGATGGGAGTTGCTTTGGGAGTTTTCTCCAAGGGAATCCCGGCTTTCTGACAGAGTTCTCCCCAGGTCTTGAGCGATTCCGACATGCGATGGCTGACTTCGACAGTTTTGCCGTTGGCCTCGCAATAATATTCATAAGTAATCATGCTGATTTATCCACGATGTAACTGAGAGAAACTATCCGGAGGTTTGCCTTGCCTGTAGAACCGCTCTGCGTTTTTGGGCATAGCGTTTTACCAGTTCGTCTGTGATCACTCCGACTAATATCACTGCTCCAATGATAGCAAATTCCAGTTGGGAGGGAATCCCCAGCATGGTAATCGAATTGCGGAGAACCCGCATCAGGGCTGCACCAATCACCACCCCCAGAATGGTGCCTTCGCCCCCACGAATACTACAACCTCCTAAAACAGCGGCTGCAATGGCGTATAGCTCGTAAAAATTGCCGATGCCTTCCGGTTGGACAGAGTTAATATCCAATGCAAATAAGACGCCACCCACGCCTGCTAAAAAGGAGCAAATGACGTATGACATGATCACCACCCGGTCCGTCTTGATGCCGGAATAGCGGGCCGCTGCTTCGTTATTGCCGATCGCTTTCAGGTAACGCCCAAAAATCGTTTTGTTTAAAAAGAAAGCCGCCACAATAGCCAGACCGAGCATGATCAGAAAGGGAACGGGTAATTTGAACCCTTCCCAAAACGGGATTTCGACTTTTCCGGTTGCCAAATAGCGTAATCCGGTATATCCCGTTCCAAATCCCTGCGTCTGATCCTCGGTGATTCCCCGGGCAATCCCACGGTAAATCAGTAAGCCACACAGCGTCACAATAAAAGGTTGCAACTTGAGCTTGGTAATCAGTAACCCATGAATCAGCCCGATGGCAATTGAGATTGCTCCTGAAAGAAGCAGTGCACTCGCGATTGAATATTGTTTTTCTACGATCAGATAGGGCAATAGACTGCCAACCAGGCAGATGACCGAACCAATGGAAAGATCGATACCCCCGGAAATAATGACGAATGCCACACCGATACTGATGATGCCGAATAATGACGTTAACCGGATCACATTTTGCATGTTGTAAGCAGATACAAAATTCTCATTCGAGACCGCCGTCACCACGCACACGACAATTAATAAAATTAAAATGCCCAGGATTTTCTTCATGATTCAAACTCTTCAGCGCTGTTCTGTCTTTGAAATATATTAGCTCAAGCAGTCACTGCTTTCTCTGTTTGTCCGGTCGCCAACTGCATGATGGCTTCTTCACTCAGTTCGTCTCGAGACAGTTCTCCCGGCAGCTGTCCTTCATGCATCACCAGCACACGATCTGAAATGCCGCGAATTTCTTCCAGGTCACTACTTACGAACAAGACCGCCATTCCTGTGGAAGCCAGCTCATTCATCAAATTATAAATCTCTTCCTTGGCACCCACGTCCACGCCTCGTGTGGGTTCATCCAGCAGCAAAACTTTCGGTTTCATCGCCAGCCACTTTCCCAAAACGACTTTTTGCTGGTTTCCCCCTGACAAAAACTGAACAACCTGGTGATCGGTGGGAGTCTTGATTTTCATTGCGGCGATCATTTCTTCTGAAATATCTCGCTCTTTTGAAAAATTGATCATTCCCAGCAGTTTTCGATCACGAGAGAGACTGGCCAGACTCATATTCTCGCGAACCGCCATTTCCAGTACGAGTCCCTGCAATTTGCGATCTTCGGGAACCAGTGCCAGGCCAGCTTTGATCGCATCCCGAGGAGAATGAATTCGCGTTTCTTGACCATTCACGAAAATCGCTCCTCCTTGGGGGGCATCGATTCCAAACAGAACCTGCATCAACTCAGTTCGCCCTGCGCCAACCAGTCCCGCAATCCCAACGATCTCATTCTTCCGGAGCGAAAAGTTAATCGGGTGTGTTGGGTTTACCGGCGTCCGCAGATTTTTTACCTCCAGAATCATCTCGCCTGGCGAGTGAGGAGTATGAGTAAAAAACTGGGACACACTACGTCCCACCATCAGTTGTACCATCTGGTCGTGCGAAATCGAATCGCGATCCAGATCACCGGCGTTTTCCCCGTCACGCAGCACAACGACCCGGTCAGCCAGATCGTTCACTTCCCCCAGACGGTGAGAAATATAAATGATACTGACGCCTTGTGCTTTTAACTCCCGGATCACAGAAAATAAAGCTTCCGATTCATGCAGAGACAAAGACGAGGTCGGCTCATCCATAATCAGAATTCGGGCATTAATCGACAGCGCTTTGGCAATCTCGACCATTTGCTGCTGCCCAACCGTCAGGCTCCCCACCAGTGTATAAGGCGAAACATTTAACCCCACACGTTTCAGCAGTTTTTCCGATTCGAGGTATGTTTGCTTCTGACGAATGATGCCGCTCGAATTAGGTTCACGCCCCAGGAAAATATTCGCTGCAATATCCAGATTTTCACAGAGGTTTAATTCCTGATGAATTAAAGCGATCCCACACTCGAGGGCATCCTCTACGCTGGAATTCGAGATGCGTTTTCCGTTGATCAACAGGGTTCCGGAATCCGGGGGTTGGACACCTGCCAGAATCTTCATCAAGGTGCTTTTACCGGCTCCGTTTTCCCCGATCAATGCCAGTACTTCCCCGTGACCTAAAGTCAGACTGACCTGACTCAAAGCTTTCACACCTGGGAACTGCTTGGAAATCTTCTGTACTTTCAGAAGCGGAGCTGAGTGAGCCGAACTGGAATTACTCATCCGCCTTAGCATCTTTCTGTTTTTCGGTAGATGTTTTAGTTTCTGTTTTCTCTAACTCAGATTTGCCGTTCTTTGTTTGATCGGTATCACCGATCAGAGATTTCAGCTCAGCCCAGAACTCTTTCACATTGTCTTTGGTGATTTTGCGAGCAGGAATATGAATGATTTTATTTTCTGGTATGACAGATTTGTCGCCGTTGGCAAGCGCGTTCAGAACACGAACCGATTCATATCCGTACTGGTAAGGATTCTGAACGACGGTTCCTTCGACAGTCCCGTCAACGATCCCTTGTAGACTGGTTTCATCTTCATCGAATGAAATGACTTTAATCTCATTCAGTTTCCCGGCATCACGAATCGCTTCTAAACACAGCGGAGGATTGTAAGCAAACAGACCAACCATACCTTTCAGGTCGGGGTTATTGGCAATCGCATCCTGAGCATTGGCTTTCGCTTGTGGGAAATCAAAATCGTCCAGACGTGTATCCAGGATCGTGTATTTCTCGTTTTTGATGACTTTTCCCGGCTCATCATAGCGTGTGTTATCATGCGAGCGATCCATCAATTCATCGATGACTCCTTGCCGTCTTAGCTTCGCATTGGCTTGTCCCAGTCGTCCGACAAACAGCATGATTTCACCGCCATCGGGCAGCGCTTCCTTGACCAGTTCACCACACATGCGGCCCGCTTTGTAGTTGTCCATGCCAATATAACATTGCCGCGGACTCTCTGGTGCATCGGAATCCTGTGTGACCAGAATGGAGTTGTCAGCGATTTCCTGTAACAGATCATTCTGATTATCAGGGTCGATCGGGCTAATGGCGATTCCATCAATGCCTTGCGCTAAAAGTTCCTGCACCATTCTTTTTTGATCGGTGACACCTTTGGGAGGCATGCGAACTTCTACATTCACATCCAGATCCTCTCCCGCTTTTTCTGCGCCTTTCTGTGCAATCACCCAGAACGAAGCGATCCCATTTGTGACAAAGGCCACATCATTTTTTTCTGCAGATTTTGAACCTGTTGCGTCAGAACTCTCATTGCCTTTTTGCTGATTACAGCCCGCAAAGAGGAATGAGATACTTAATAATGTTGCTAAAAAGCGGCCATTCCGAATCAATTCACGACAAGTCATCAAGTGAGGCTCCTTGTTTGTATGTTGTGCAGAAGATCAGATGTGATTGAAAATAATATGATGATTGACTTAGTTATATGATGCAATGATTTCGTAGAAATATCGAGCTTACCTGATAGAAATCAAATAAATAAAAATGAATACAGTCCAGTTTTCAATGCATCAACCAACTGTTATTATGCAAGATAGCGATATTTGGTGATCCGGGTTCCAGCACCAGGAACCCCGTCCTGTTTTCAGATTAAGGCGAAATGAGGCATTCCCGTTTCGAAAGATCGATCAGGCCAACCCAACACGACAATTCGGTATTATTTCATTTTCCATTTGACATCGGAGCAGGGGCAGCAACGTGATTCAAGCACTCAAAACTTTATCCATTGCCGTTAGTGCGGTACTGGTCTCACAGTCGTTAATGGCAGACGACGCCAGTCAATCGCAGTCGAACCAGAAGTGGACCTTCACGGGCAGTGACCATGGTTGGACTGCCTATACAGATTGTACTTTAGATGTGAAAGATGACGCACTCCAGGTTCACAGCACAGGCAAAGATCCTCATTTTGGCCGCGATCTCAAATCTCCTGCCGGCTGGAAGAAAGTCAAACTGCGAGTGCGGTCTGCTCATAGATTAAAGGGGGAGATCTACTGGAAAACGCAGAAGCAAAATGCATATTCCGATTCCCGTTCAGAAAAGTTCCAGACAAGAAACAATAATAATAACAAATGGCAGGATCTGGCATTTGTTTTTTATGCAGATTCAGAATTGACGGGCCTGCGGATTGATCCTGCCAGTCGAAAAGGTTTGGTCGAAATCGAATCAATTTCACTGGAAGATACCGAGCCTCCTGCTTCAGCATCAGCCACTCCCGTCGATCAAATTAAATTGCTGCCAGGATTCAAAATCGAACTGCTGTATTCCGTTCCTACCGATGTGCAGGGTTCCTGGGTCAGTATGACCATTGATCCCAAAGGACGGCTGATTGCCTCGGATCAATACGGCGACCTCTACCGGATTACTCCTGCCAAAATTGGTTCTCAAGTCAACGATACAAAAGTTGAAAAGCTACCCGTTGATATGGGGATGGCACACGGCTTACTGTATGCGTTTGATAGTCTGTACGCAGTTGTGAATGGTGGCAAGGAACGTCCTTCCGGCTTATACCGTCTGAAAGATACGAATGGTGACGATCAGTTTGATGAAGTCAAATTCCTGAGAGAAATCAAAGGGGCAGGCGAACACGGGCCGCATGCAATTATTCTTTCGCCTGATAAAAAGTCACTGTATATCGCCGCCGGTAACCATACTGATTTGCCTGCTCCCGAAAAATCGGTCGTGCCCCAGAACTGGGATGAAGACTTACTCCTGCCTCGACTCTGGGATGCCCGCGGCCATGCCGCCGGTAAACTGGCACCGGGTGGCTGGATCTGTCGTACCGATCCTGAAGGAAAAGAATTTGAAGTCGTCAGTATTGGGTTCCGAAACGAGTATGACATCGCCTTCAACCCTGAAGGAGAATTATTTACTTATGATGCCGATATGGAGTGGGACGTGGGTTCGCCTTGGTATCGTCCGACTCGTGTGAATCATGTGACCAGTGGAAGTGAATTCGGCTGGCGCTCCGGTACCGGAAAATGGCCCGACTATTATCCTGACAGTCTACCTGCGATTGTAAATATCGGTCAGGGATCACCAACGGGGATCGTCTTCGGAACTGGCACGAAATTTCCCGCAAAATATCAGGAAGCATTGTTCATTTCTGACTGGAGCTATGGAATTATTTACGCCGTACATATGAAGCCGCAAGGTGCTTCCTATGTTGCAACATACGAAAAATTTGCGTCCGCCACACCGCTTCCTGTAACGGATCTGGTAGTCAATCCTGTCGATGGCGCGTTTTATTTTACAATTGGCGGTCGTAAGACACAGTCTGGCTTATACCGGATTACTTACACCGGAAAAGAATCAACGGCTCCCGCAGAACCGAAACCGGATCAGCTAGCAGCCCTTCGGGAATTGCGTCGCGATCTCGAAGCATTTCACTCGCAACGGGATGAATCCATTGTCTATTCCGTCTGGCCTTACCTGGGGCACGCTGATCGACATATTCGCTATGCCGCACGCATCGCACTGGAGCATCAGCCTGTGGAACAATGGCAGAACTGTGTTCTGTTAGAAAAAGATCCCGCAACGCTGATCAACGCCGGCATCGCCTTAGCCCGAAACGGCAAACCAGGGTTTAAAACGCCGTTAATTAACCGGTTGAAGAGCCTCGACTGGAATGCCTTAAGCCAGACACAGAAAATGGATTTACTGCGGTTGTACCAGCTCGTATTCATTCGATTAGGAGAACCAACGGAAAAAGAACGCAAAGAAGTGCTCGCACAAATTAACGGCGCTTATCCGGCTCAGAATTCGTTCATGAACCGTGAGCTAAGTCAGGTTCTGGTTTATCTGAATGCTCCCAAGGTCATTGAACGCACCCTGGAACTGCAGGATAAAGCACTGACTCAGGAAGAACAGATTCATTATGCAAAAGTACTCAGCAGTCTGACGACTGGCTGGAATGATGATCTGCGTAAGAAATATTTTGAGTGGTACTTAAAATCAACGGCTCACAAAGGGGGCATGTCATTCAATAAATTCCTCGTGAATATTCGCGCGGAGGCAATTAAAACACTGACTGATGCCGAGAAGGAAACCCTGAAACCAGTTCTGGAAGTGAATCTGGAAAAAGCGGAGCCCATTGCACAAGGACCGCCACGACCTTTTGTC
Source organism: Gimesia alba (assembly GCF_007744675.1). Classification (NCBI taxonomy): domain Bacteria; kingdom Pseudomonadati; phylum Planctomycetota; class Planctomycetia; order Planctomycetales; family Planctomycetaceae; genus Gimesia; species Gimesia alba. The sequence continues at coordinate 4,960,140 of NZ_CP036269.1, read as the reverse complement.
AAAAAGTGGACCGTCGATGAACTCTTGAATGCAGCCAATACCGATAAGGTTCAGCGAAACTTTGAGCGGGGGCGGGAAATGTTTGCCGCTGGCACGTGTTTCAAATGTCATCGCTTCGCCGGTGAAGGCGGAACAATTGGACCGGATCTCACCGGAGCCGGTGGTCGCTTCAATGCACAGAATCTGCTGGAGTCAATCATTGAGCCTTCCAAAGTGATTTCCGATCAATACGCTTCAACCATGTTTCTTCTCGATGATGGTCGAGTGGTGAACGGACGCGTCATCAATTTGCATGGTAAAAATTTGATGGTGCTGACCGATATGGCGAACCCCAGCAATTTGACCAGCGTCAACCGGGATACGGTGGAAGAAATGATGCCTTCCAAGTCGTCGATGATGCCCACAGGCCTCGTTGATACGTTGACCAAAGAGGAAGCGTTGGACCTGTTGGCCTACTTGCGATCAGGGGGAAATCCTGATCATGAGTTGTTTAAGAAAAAGGACTAGTTCTGGATAAGAATTTGATTCCTGTGGAAGCGATTTGAAAATCATCAAACGCTTCCCAGGAATTTAGTCGGTTCGCATGCGATCAATCATGCGGTCGTAGTATTAAGCTGACTCCAGGCGATCCCGTTTTCTGCGCAAGAAGGGGAGCATTTCGGTCTTTGAGTCAACAACTTGAATCCGATAAGGGCTAAAGTGAACCATGAAGAATCCTCAGTTGATGACTCGCAGAGACTGGTTGGCCGGCGCAGCAGCCGTCGCCAGTGGAGCCACTGTTCAACATGCAAGAGCCAACATTACAGAGCCAGTCAAAGCGAAGTCGGTCGCAGCGGTGGTATCCATTTATGAACCCAAAACTCACGCCGATGTGTTGATTGGGAAAATTCTGGAGGGCTGGAAACAGGACGGCGGAGCAGGGCCGGCGCTGAAGCTTTCCTCATTGTATGTAGATCAGGTTTCCGATCGGGACATGTCTCGTCAGATGGCGGCAAAATATAACGTGCCGATCTTTGATACGATTGAAAAAGCGGTTACTGTTGGCAGTGATCGAATTCCTGTGGATGGCGTCATCAGTATCGGCGAACATGGGGACTACCCCTTAAATTCCAAGGGGCAGCAGCTTTATCCACGTCGGCGTTTTTTCAAAGAGATTACTGATACCTTTCAGAAATACCACCGCGTGGTGCCGGTGTTTAATGACAAACATCCCGGCCCCGTCTGGGTTGATGCAAAATGGATGTATGATCGTGCTCAGGAGTTGAAAGTTCCTTTCATGGCTGGTTCGTCATTACCTTTGACATACCGGAAACCAGAACTCAAGTTACCACTGGGAACTGAGATCGAGTCAGCGGTCGGAATCGGCTATTCTGAGCTCGACCGATATGGCTTTCATGCACTCGAGTGTTTTCAGTGTCTGGTCGAGCGACGCCGGGGAGCAGAAAGCGGCGTGGAATGGGTGCAATATTTAGAAGGGGACGCCATGTGGAACGTCCTCGATGAAGGACTCGTTTCCCAGGATGTCTTTAATGCTGCGCTGGCAGCGGTTCCGAAAGTCAGGCAGGGAGATGTTCGTGACGATTCAGATGCCGGGCTGTTTCTCTTCAAGTACAACGACGGGTTTCTGGGAGTACTGTTCATGCTGCAGTCCGTGAATCGTACTTCAGTGGCGTTGAAGCTCAAAGGGCAAGCGAAACCTGTGGCCACTCAGTTTGAAGAGCGAACCGAGCCCGCCCATCCGCATTTTGCGTATCTGTTAAAAAGCATCGAAAGCATGATTCACACAGGCCGTCCCAGCTATCCCGTCGAGCGGACCATCTTAACTAGCGGCATTCTCGATCGGACTTTAACCTCACGCTTTCTGGACGGTAAAAAACTGAAAACGCCAGAGCTGGCGATTCGTTATCAACCCGTTGCCTATCCTCACGCACCCCAGCCGGATTTGAGTTCGAATCCATCGCAGCCGTTAGTCAAATAAAGCGTACCTGTCACGTGTTAACATGACTTGCCCGGTTAACATTTTATTTCGAACTTGCGGCCAGCTTATCTCTCTGTTTGACATGCAGTAACACAGGAATGGAAGTCTGTTTTCCATCCTGGGCGGCTTGCAAATGGAACAGTCGTGTTGTCTCAGGCACCCACTTGGCAGCGGTCAGGTAAAAGGTTCGTTCGTTTTGATTATCCAGCAGCAACAGGCCGTTCAAGCCGATATTGTCCACGTAGACTCCGTGCGGCAGATTACGTCCCGCATACTCACGACCAAAACTGACCACACCGTTGTAACCGTTTCGTAACAGTAGCACCTTTGCGGCAATAGTTTCTCCAGGATGGATGGTCAGCTCCAGCGGCTTGTCCGGAATTTGCTCCAGGTTGTCGCCGGCTACGGTTATTGGATTGATTTCCAGCGACACCATACGAATGATTAACTTCGGTCTTGGAAGCAGTTGGACCGTTCCCAGGGAATTCACTGCATGGGTTTGTTTCACTCCTGCGATGGTGGCGATCGCGGTTACTTTGATCGGAGTATAACGGGCATCGTCGGGTCGCGTTGCGACCAGTGGACCTTCAGACTCTGCAATCGGATCAGCAGAAATAACGCCGTAAGCACGATCATGACCGGCTTGAATGATGATTGGACTGGTCACATGAAACCCGGGTGGCACGTCGGAAAGATCAACTTGAATCGGTCCATCAAAGCCATCCAACCGCTGGGCGACCACTTCAAATTCTTTACCGCTGCCCGCGTTGACTTTGGGGTTGGCTCCTTTCAGTGTGACTTTAAAATCAGGTTTCCGGGGACGAACCGTCAATTCGTAATGAAAGTCTTTTCCCTGAAAGCTACGGACATCTGAAACACGCACATAGTAGACGCCGTCTTTCGGGGCTTTGAAGATCAATCGCGAATCATCGCCCAGTTCGCGGCGGCCGTCATCGTTGTTCTCATAATAAACAGTGAAAACAGGCAGACCGTTAGGAGGTAACTCGGTTCCGACCGGATGTGGTTCGACGATATAACACGGTTCGTGCAGTGCGTGCGTAATTGGGCTGGTTCCAAAGTAAGTATAGCGCTTACCGCCGCTACCGGGATAGACGTTGAAGCCTGAATCGGGACCACGCGGATAGAGCCAGAGTTTGACGACTTCGCCATTCGCATACAGGTATTCGTTTAATTCCATCTCCTGCCAGTTTTGAATTCGGAAATCGTTCAGAATATTTGAGTCTTTTCCGCGAAAGGTAAAATAGGAATCGCGGACAGCCTGCAGTAAGATACGTGGAGTCTGATTTCCTTCTGCATTCAGGACTTCAATTTTGGAGTCGAGTTTAGATTTTTTACGAGCGGCATTGGTTTCAATGAGCCATTCTTGCCCCGCTTTGGATTCAAAGCGGTACAGATCCACGTCTGCTTTGTTTTGTTGAGTAGACTCAATCACACCGCTGGCGACAATCGCGGGAGATGTTAAAACCGTTGCCTGGGCAGGTTGGTTATTGGGCTCTACTTCTTTGATCTGAATTACTTGGGGAGTGTCTTTACGAAGTGGGGAAGTCGTTGCATCTGTTTTCGCGACTTGCTGTTTTCCAGTCGGTGCGGAAAGCGTGGCCGGGAGTGGGAATCGTTTTAAGAGTCCATTGCTGAAACCGACAATCGATGTATTAGAATCAGGGGAAAACGCAACGGAGGTCGGAATGGTGGGCAGATTTTCGATCACATGTAAGAGCTGAAGCTGATTCGCATCCCAGATCTTTAGAGAAAGGTCATCAGAAATCGACCCCAGCAGTTTTCCATCAGGAGAATGTATGATTTGAATCACTGGATTTTCATGGGCAAACCGGGCATAAATCAGAGGATTGATTTTTGCAGATTTACGAGAAACAAATTTCCATTTACGAATTCGATTGTCCGCACCAGCAGCCAGAATCGAGTTACCATCGGGACTGAAGGAGACTGTGACCTGTTCCTTGAGTGGCTGGCTGCGGGTATCCAGACGATTGCCGGTTGCGACCTGCCAGACTTTGACAGTGGAGTCGGCGGAGGCACTGGCGAGTGTGGTACTGTCCGGGCTGAATGCCAGATCAAAGACGGCCCCATTGTGGCCCGTCAGCGAACGAATCTGTTTTCCTGTCGCTATATCCCACAGAATAATGTTCTGATCGTAGCTACCCGTCGCCAGCGTTTTTTTATCTGGACTGATCTGAGCGGCGTACAATACGTCTCGATGACCAACAAATTCTTTCAGTTTCTTGCCAGTGGCCACATCCCAGATGTCAGCCTGGCCGAATAAACCTGTGGTTCCCGAGGAAGTGATCAACCATTGTCCATCCGGGCTGAAGCGAACGGAATTCACCTTGCCCGGGAGGCCTTTGATCGTGCGAACAATTTTGTTCGAGGCTCCCGAGAGTAGATCGACTTCAGAATAACGGGCAATGGCAATGAAATCGTTGGTCGGTGACCAGGCCAGCGAGGCAATGGGTTTGGGAACTGTTTTTGACGGTGCGATTTCAGGCACCATCAATTCTCTGCGGGCCGGAGTCTTCCCGGAAGGCCCTTTCGCTCCCTGCTTAACCCACTCCGTCAGTAATGTGATTTCCCGGGAAGTAAGTTTCTCTCCACTGTCTTCCGGCGGCATCACTGGTTTGGCTTCACCCGTGATCATGCGAATTAGACGGCTGCTCTTGCTGTCACCCGGGAGAACTGCGGGACCATGTTTCCCCCCTTTGAGCAGACCGGCATAGGAATCGATGGCGAATTTTCCTTCGGCATCATCGACACTGTGGCAGCCTTCACAATATTTTCGAAACAGAGGGGCGATCTGTTTTGAGTAATCAATCTGCGTTTCGGCGGCCTGCAGAGAATCTGCCGGGAAGATCAACAGAATGAGTGAGCAAAGCAGGATGGTTTTTGACAGGAGTTGTAACATCGATGACCTCAAGTCAGCTGTATATAAAAGTGTGTATGATAATTAATGAGTCTGTCTGAAAGCGTTAGTGGTTAAACAGAAACTCGCGGCTGCTCAGAATGCCCCAGAACAAGTCTTCGACAGCCTGACGTTTTTCTGCCTGTGGCGTTTCTGCCAGCAGTTTCGTCAGTTCGGTTTCCTCTTTTTGTGTCGGCTTGCGAGACAGGCAGAGCATGTAAATGTCGGCAATCAATTCCTTGTCTGATTTTTTGGCGTCCAGCAGTTTCGTGACACGACTCTCTTTGGCTTTGAGCTTGTCGTTGATCGTATCACCGTTCGAAAGGTGCAGGACCTGTACCATCGTGGGTTCTTCGGTCCGTTCGCATTCACAGGTAATCATCCGTTCGTTCCGGCCGAAGGTTTTCAGGAAGTAGGAAATCACAGAAGAATCATAAAGCTGAATCGCCCGCGTCCCTTTGGGGTAAAAGTCTGTTTTTTGCGGACTCGGCTCAAAATATTGTGTGAATTCGTCAGGCACTTCTGTGACTTGCGAAATGGCATCGAGCAAAACTTCCGCCATCATGCGGCGGGGATAATACCGTGAGTAAAATCGCTTTTCATCCTTGTTTTCCGGTAGCGGCTGGCTGCTGCGTTGGTACGCAGCCGATTGCAGAATGACTTTCATCAGCGCCTTTAAATCAAACTGCTGCTGAACCAGATAGTCAGACGTAGCGGCCAGTAATTCCTCATTGCTGGCAGGATTCGATTCCCGCATGTCATCCACCGATTCCACAAGGCCCACTCCAAAGAAGTTGGCCCAGACACGGTTGGTAATAGAACGGCTGAATAAGTGATTCTCTTTCGAAGTCAACCAGTTGGCCAGATAAACGCGGCGGTCTTCCGGGGCATTGATGTCGATCGGTTTTCCATCCAGTGGAGTCGGCGGTTGGGGTTTGCCCGTTAAAGGTTGCACCAGATCTCCTTCGGTCGCCACGAATAGGGTTCGGATACCATCTCCTGAACTCTGACTGCCGCCCCAGCCTTTGGCGCGGACGCGAGAAAAGAAATTCGCCATCGCATAGTATTGATTGTTTGTCCATTTCTCCAGCGGATGGTTATGGCATTTCGCACACCCGATCGCCAGACCCAGAAACGCCTGACTGACATTTTCCGTCATCGATTCCGGATCCTGATGGATCGCATAAAAATTCGTGGCACCATTTTCGATACTGCTGCCTTGCGCGGTGATCAATTCCCGCACCATCTGATCCCAGGGAGTATTTTGCTTCACATGCGAGTGAATCCACTCATGATAGGCTTTTACCGCCTGTGGGCGAATCAGGGCTCCATTTACCAGTAGCAGATCCGACCATTTGTAAGTCCAGTAATCGACAAACTCCGGGCGATCCAGCAGTTGGTCAATCAGTTTATTTCGCTTGTCGGGATTTTTGTCAGCGACAAATGCTTCGACTTCTTCTGGTTTGGGTAGCGTACCGATGGTGTCGATAAAGGCTCTGCGGATAAAGTCGGCGTCATTCGATTGAGGAGAAGGGGGGAGGTTCAACCGTTTTAACTGTTTAATCACCAGCTCATCGATGAAATTGTGTTTCGGCGACTGAGCATACAGGGCGAGATCGATTTTCTGTTCGTAAGGTGACGTGATTTTGGAGATGGCGATTTTACTGGAGAAATTACAGACAATCGCTCCTTCTCCAAAACCGGTGACTTTGACCGTTCCCCGCTCGTCAACGGATGCCACACTTTCATTGACCGAAGAAAACGCGGTCCACTGTGTCACATCGCGCACTGACTGATCGGAATAGTGTGCCTGCACGAGCAGATTTTGCGTTTGTCCTTTTGTCAGGATGGAGCGGGCCGGCAGGACTTCCAGGCGTTCGATAACCGGATCGGTTTCAGCGGGAGCAGGAGCACCTTGCGCAATCCATTCCGACAGAATACGGTATTCGGGTGAGTCGGTTTCGAAACGCACGCCCCCTTTGTGAGGAACCGCGCCCGTTGGTTTGATCAGAAACAGACTGCGTGCCGGGTCGGACAGTTCAATTCGGCGTCCGCGTGACTGTTTCACGATCGTATGAAAGTCTCCTTTAACATCATAGGCTTTCAATGACAAACGAAAACCTCCTTTGCCGGCAAGAGCCCCATGGCAGGGACCGGAATTACAGGCTGCTTTGGTTAAGACGGGCTGCACATCATTTCGGAAACTCCATTGATGCGGTTTGTCGATGCCTGTGACATTGACCTGACTGCTCGTCTTCAGTTTTCCCAGCGTTGCAGTGATGACAGCCGTTCCGTTTGCAACGGGAACAACGGTCTGGCCTTCGATTTTAGCGACGGCCGGATTGCTGGATGAAAGTTGGGATTCCGCCGTGACTGGCCCCGCAATTTCAGCGTCCTGGTTGATTTTCTGAATCGAAACGCCATGCCGCGCTTCTTTGCCGGAGAGGTGAATCGTTTCCGGAAGCAGGACGATTTTTTCAACAGCATCCGCAGCACGAAGAGAGCCCGAGTGTAAGCCGGGAGAAAGCAGTCCGGTCAAAATCAAAAATAGTGTGAAGCGTGTGACTCGTCTGGCAGGAAACATAGAGCACTTCTCTTTAGTGTTGGGATAGTTTGCTTTGAGTGATGACGTAACGGGAATGATTTCAGGAGTATGGGGCAGACTCCCTGTCCGATTTGGTAAAATCGTGATTTATATTAACATCAGCGGTTCAACCGAGCTGATGATCTGTTGTTAAAACAGCTCGCGGATTTCATGCTTGCCCACATCAACCAGTGGGAAGGGGCGGCCTGAAGGACCGGGCAGTACGGTATGCAAATCGAAGCCGAGGCTGTGATAAACGGTTGCTGCCAGATCACCGGGAGAAACAGGGTGATCCGCGGGAACACCGCCGATGGGGTCACTGCTGCCGACAACACGTCCGCCTTGCACACCGCCACCGGCAAAGTAGGTGGTGAAACATTGAGGCCAGTGATCTCGACCGCCGGCGGGATTGACTTTCGGGGTGCGACCAAACTCAGCCACGTTGCAGACCAGTGTTTCGTCGAGCATGCCCCGATCGTAAAGATCTTCGATCAATGCACTATAGGCCTGATCGTACATCGGAGCCACAATGTTTTTCATGCCTTCAATGGAAGTAAACGGTTTGGAACCGTGAATGTCCCAGGTGACTTCATTGAAGACGGTCAGAAACGTATTGATGGTCACAAAACGCACACCCGATTCCACCAGCCGACGGGCCAGCAGACAGCACTGACCGAAACGATTCATGCCGTAACGTTCCCGGACCTTGTTTGGTTCTTTCGCCAGATCAAAGGCTTCACGGGCTTCTTTACTGGTCATCAGGCGGTAGGCGGAATGGAAATTACCATTTAACAGCTTGGCATCTTCGGTGGATTCAAAATAGTCGATCGTATTATCCACAACGTCGCGGATTTTCTTACGTCGTTCCAGGCGGGCCGTCCCGATCTCTTTGGGAGGCAGCATATCGGGCACTTTGAAGTTCGGTTTAGACGGGTCTGCCATCAGTGCGAACGGATCGTGGGCTTTTCCTAGAAATCCACCCGCTTGACCATTGGGTAGATTTCCACCACCCCGGCCCATTGTTTCAGGCAGGACGACATTCGCAGGCAGATCTGTTCGACGACCGCGAAGATAATCAACGACCGAACCAATATGTGGGGTATTGATTCCGCCGGTAAACAGGCGACCGGTCTGCATCATCTGCCAGCCGGCATCATGGACGGCGGCTGCGGTGTGATAACAGGAACGGACCAGCGAAAATTTGTCAGCGACTTTCGCATGCAGGGGCAGGATTTCAGAAATATTGATCTCAGGGGATGCAGTGTCGATTGGTTTAAAGGGACCTCGAATTTCCGCCGGGGCATCCGGTTTCATATCGAAAGTATCCAATTGGCTGGGGGCACCCAGATTAAAGATCATAATCGCCGAACGGTTATCGTTCTTTTTGTCGACCAGCCCCTGGTCTTTGGCTTCCAGATATTGGGGTAAAGAGAGTCCCATCGCACCCAGTGTGCCGACTTGCAGGAAGTCTCTGCGTGTGACTCCACTACAGGTATGTGCCGTTCCCTGACCAGTAAACTTCAGCATAATGCACCCCAAGATGATGATTTTAAAAACAGAACAGACCGTTTCAGGTCGATCTTGTATTATGATTTAGTAGAGCGAATTCAAAGGCATCCATTCCGATGATGCGCAAGAAAATCCTTATTCGTTTATTTTCGCATATAGTAGATGGTCAGATCAACGTCGTCTTGTAGAAAACACGCATAAATTTGTATTATTTACGCATGACTGATTCGCAACAATTTCGGAACGATTTCATCAAACGGCTGGATCACAAGCTCCATCTGGAAGAGTTATTCAATTATATTCCGGACGCGTATTTTTTTGCGAAGGATTCGGAAGGCCGGTTTATCAAAATCAGTCGCACCTGGATGGACGTTCGCGCGATTCCTAAAGAAGAAGACATCATCGGCAAGACCGACTTCGATATTCATCCAAAGGATTTAGCGCAGCAGTATGTCGCCGAAGACAAACGCGTGATGGAATCCGCGGCTCCGCTCGCCAATCAGGTTTGGCTGATTCCCGATCGGAGCGGAAATTTAAAATGGTATCTCTGCAGCAAGATCCCTTTGTTTGGAGACGGCGGTAAGGTGATCGGCGTCGCGGGAGTCTTACGTGATATTAAAGTCGCGGGTACTGAATTCCAGTCGTATCAGGAATTGGATAAAGTCATTGCCTATGTGCTCGAACATTATCATGAACGGATACAGATTTCGGATCTGGCCGATTTGATCTATTTATCCGTCAGCCAGTTGGATCGTAAATTCAAAAAGCTGTATCAGATCACGCCTCAAAAATATATTTTGCGTGTGCGAATCAACGCCGCCTGCCAGTCGTTGACGCGGACGGAAAAACGGATTTCCGAAATCGCACTCGAATCTGGTTTTTATGACCAGAGTTATTTCACCAAACAGTTTGTGAATCTGATGGGCGTCTCGCCGTCCGAGTATCGTCGCAAATTCAAACAGTCGGAACCAGAATCCTAAGCGATGATTTTGTCAATCACATGCCCGCCGACATCAGTCAGCCGGTATCGTCGCCCACTGTAGAGATACGTCAGTTTTTCGTGATCCATACCCAGCAGTCTTAAAATGGTGGCGTGTAAGTCATTCACGTGCACTTTATCCTCGGCGGCTTTGAAGCCGATTTCATCGGTGGCGCCATAGGTGGTGCCCGCTTTCACACCGCCGCCTGCCATCCAGGTGGTGAAGGCATGCGGGTTATGGTCACGACCGGGATTCGCGCCTTTCTGTGCGATCGGCAGGCGGCCGAATTCACCACCCCAGATGACCAGCGTTTCGTTGAGTAACCCCCGCGATTCCAGGTCAGCCAGTAATGCGGCGATGGGCTGGTCTGTTTCCGCGGCGAATCCACTGTGATTGCCTTTGATATCAGAGTGACCATCCCAGCTCCGCTGGTTTTCCATACCGCCTGAATAAATCTGTACGAAGCGGGTGCCGCGCTCGACCATCCGTCGGGCAATCAGACATTGTTTCGCGAAGTGTTCGCACTTTTTGGTGCCGATGCCGTATTGTTCCTGCAGGTGTTTCGGTTCTCGAGAAATATCCAGCGCTTCGGGTGCGGCGCTCTGCATGCGATAAGCGAGTTCAAAACTTTCAATCCGTGCTGCCAATTCCTGGTCGCCTTCATTCTGTTGAAGGTGCTGGCGATTCAAAGATTTGAGCAGGTCAAGCTGTGAACGCTGCCGTCCTTTTTCGGTGAGGACAGAAGGAGGCTGAAGATTATCAATCGGTTCGCCTGTTGGCCTGAGATAAGTGCCTTGGAAAACGCTGGGCAGAAAACCGGCGCCCCAGTTCAGGCTATGTCCTTTGGGAAGTCCTCTACCGAGCGGGTCTGACATCACCACGAACGCCGGCAGGCTGTTGCTTTCGGAGCCTAAACCATAAGTGACCCACGAACCAACACAAGGATGCCCCATTTTGGGAACGCCACAATTCATCATGAATAACGCGGGGCTGTGATTGTTCGATTCCGTATGCCCGGAATGAATGAAGGCCATCTTGTCCACATGCTGAGACAAATTGGGGAAAATATCCGAGACCCATTTTCCCGATTCGCCATGCTGTTTGAATTGAAACGGACTTTTCATCAAGGGGCCGACAGCGTTCTGGAAGAACCCGGTTTTGTTATCGAAACCTTCCAGCGCGACGCCGTCCCGTTTTTCGAGTTCTGGTTTGTAGTCCCAGGTATCAACGTGGCTCGGCCCCCCGTTTATGAATAGCCAGATGACGGCCTTCGCTTTTGCCGGCATATGAGTCGGCTTTGGAGCCAGGGGATTGATTGCTTTCATTGACGGAGCGGCATCGGCGGTTTCCAAAACGCCTTCCTGCTGTAACAGGCTGAGCAGACCCAACGTACCCAAACCACCGCCAGCTCGTTTGAGTAACTGCCGTCGTGCCAGGAGTTGGTTTAAGGAGACTGCCGGTAGTTCTGAATAAGATTGTGTCATTTTACTTCCCCAATGAAAAATGTTGGGTGATTTATTTTGTTGATACTCTTTAGAGTCAATTATCGATTTCAGTTTGGATAAACAAATTCGTTGGTGCTTAATAACGCGTGTGTGAAATCGGTCAGCGCCAGCAAGGTTGGCTCAGGCAGCTTTTCGGCTGCATATGACTTTTGATGTTGTTGAATGAACGCCAGAGAAACCGCGGATTCACTGGCAGTAGGGGCACGTCCCAGAGCGATTTGATAGGCGGCTTCAATCGATTTCTCGAGTGAATCTGGATGCTGCTGTTGAACCCGTTTTGCAAACGACCTGGCACTTTCCCGAATGAATTTGGCATTCATAAACAGCAGTGCCTGTGGTGCAATCGTAGTGCTGGAACGCTGTCCGATGCTGACTAACGCTTCGGGAGCATCAAACAGCTGCATCATGGGAATAAGCTTGCTGCGTTTGATTTTGAAATAGATGCTGCGACGCTGGCTGTCTTGTTGTAGCGTTCCCGGCCCGTACATGGTGGGATCAAGTCGGCTGCCGATATAGAGAATGGAATCGCGAATGGCTTCGCCTTCCAGTCTTTGAGGCGAACGGCGCCAGTGCAGTTTGTTTTCTGGATCGAGTTTTGATTTTTGTTCATCAAAGTAGGTGGACTGCCGGTAGGTCGCACTCAGCATGATCTGCTTATGTAACGGTTTCAGATGCCAGCCGTGCTGAATGAGCTGATTGGCTAAATAATCGAGCAGTTCCGGATGAGTCGGTCGCTCTCCCTGCAGGCCGAAGTCGTTGGGAGTCGCGACAATTCCGCTGCCGATATGGTGCTGCCAGACCCGGTTGACCATCACACGGGCCAGTAATGCACCCGCACCCTGTTTGGTGTCTGTCATCCAGTTCGCCAGTGACGTGCGGCGGTACGAGGTCGTCGCCGATTTGGGAGGGGCTTCGATCCAGGCTTTTTCCTGTTGAGGCGATCGCATCAATACCTGCAGGAAGCCTTGTTGGGCAACGTCCCCTTTTTGCTCCGTGTCTCCGCGAGTAAGAAAATACGTTTCGTCAAAGAAATCTTTGCCTTGCGTATGATGCCGCACCGGTTTGATGTCCGGTCCTTCGCTGCAGATCATGACTTTCGTCAAAGCTGGCTGAGGTTCCGTTTTGAGATGTTGATTGACTTTTGTAGACAAGGCGACCCATTGGGAATCCTGCTCACGAAAGCGGCGTTCGAGAATCTGCTTTTGCGCGTCGGTCAGTTTTTCCGGGTGTCCCTGTTCTACCAGTTGCAGCGCTTGAGAAAGTTGCTCGGGACTGCCGGTTCCTGTTTTCACTGTAGGAGAGCTGGAGTTGCTGACCGAAAAACGCGGGCGACCGATGCTGTGATTCACATTGTTTGTGAACGATATGGTAATGGTCAGCTCGGTTTCGCCTTTCACTTCCAGAGGTGATTCCAGGTCGAACACGATTGCCTGATCTTTCCCGATGCCTCCTAAATCGACGGCCCAGCCGGAACCGTATTGCCCGTCAATGGCACTCGCGGCTGAAAGTGTGGTCTTGTTCTGTTCATGAGTCGCTCGGGCATTGGTCAGTTTGACGTCTTTCGCGGCTCCCTTTTTGTCCGTAAGGGATTTCGCTTTGACTTTAAATGCGGTGAGAGAGAAGTTGCCGTTCACTGCCCGGCCCGGCCCCTGTTTCGGTAAAGAGCGATGGCTTAACGTTTCGAGACGAATCGAACGGATCGGCGTGACATTGGTTCGCAGTTTAAACGTGTACTGATCCTGATTGATATTGGGGCCACTAACCAGCACCGAACCATCTTCCAGCGTTTCGAAACGGGCTTTCCCTTTTGAACTGTGGCTGACGACATGGGGCACAATCCATTCATCAAGTTGCGCCGCATCGACCTTTCCCTGTTTCAGCCAGTCGGCAAACTTCGGCTTGATCTGGCTGGTTTCATATTCCTGCAACGCTTTGACCAGCGGCGCGTGTGCCAGATCAAATTGGGCTTTGTCCCGTTTGTATTTTTCAGGGTCCAAATCGATTTCAATTTCCGTGCGGACGGTCGTTGTGAATGTGGACAGCATGCGGTAATAGTCTTCACTGCCAATTGGATCAAACTTATGATCGTGACACCGCGCACATCCCACGCTTAGTCCCAGCATCGCCAGACCGGTCGTATTCAACATATCGTCCAACGCATCATAGCGGGTGCGCTCGACTTCGTTGGCGGTGATCTGTGTGGGGAACACGCCTGCGCCTAGGAATCCGGTTGCCATGAGCGCCAGCGGATCATCGGGGGCAATCTCATCGCCGGCTAACTGCCATTTCACAAACTGATCGTAGGGCATATCCTGATTCAACGCTTTGATCACAAAGTCCCGATAGTGATAGGCAAAGTTGCGATCGTAGTCGTGCTCGAAGCCATGACTCTCGGCGAAACGGGCGATGTCCAGCCAGTGCCGGGCCCAGCGTTCGCCGTAACGCGGGCTGGCCAGTAACCGGTCAATCAGATTTTCGTAAGCATCGGGAGACTGGTCGGCAAGAAATTCATCGACTTCGGCCGGAGTCGGGGGGAGGCCGATTAAATCAAAATACGCGCGGCGGATATAGGACCGCTTGCTGACAGGATCGTTCGGCGCCAGTCCTTTTTCTTCCTGCTTTGCGAGAATAAAGGCATCGATGTCATTCTGGCGCCAGGATTGATGTTTGTCTTTCGGGACGGAGGGAGAACTCAGAGGTTGAAACGACCAGAACTTTCGGTCGTCGTCTGTGACCACCAGTTTACCTGAGTTCGCTTTATCCGATGTTGCGAGAGGTTTATCATAAGGGGCGCCCAGATCGATCCACTTGGACAGACTGGCGATTTCCTTCTCAGAGAGTTTCTTTTCCTTGAGCGGCATATAGGGTTCTTCGCGGTGCTCAACCAGCGCCATCAGGTAGCTCGCTTTCCCCGTCTTTTCGATCATGCCACTGTCGAGCAGGAATTTGCGGTTGGAAAGATCGAAGTCCCCTTTGACTGATTTGCCGCCATGACATTTAAGACATTTTTCAACTAACAGCGGCCGCACTTCTTTTTTGAAGAGCTCCAGTCCCTGTTGCATGCGTTTCGCATGGTCGGGTGGAAGGGCAGGTTTCTTTTCTGCTGCAGAGAGAGAAACGGGTAACAGGATACCGACCAACAGTATGAGCGCGCTTGTCGAATTCCGCATCAAAGCCTCGTCGTCTTGAATGTAAAGTCAGGTGAGATTTCAGGGAGTGAGTATGGTTAATCTATATGTCACAACAAATTCGTTGAGAAATCAATCAGGAATTGGGTTTTCCGGACTGATACAACTTCAAAATTTCTTCTGCCGATAAGGCCCGTCCGAATAACGCAAATTCATCCAGGCGGCCGTTTAAACTTCGGATGGAATGTTCGCCCGTGTGTTCTTGCGGTCGCCAGTTGCCGATTTCGGCAGGTCCAATCACCAGCGGAATCGGGTTTTCAATTTTATGATGGCTGACGGGAACGCCATCCAGATAGTGCACGACTTCTTTATTCCGATGATCATAAACGGTCGCTAGATGAATCCAGCGGCCGAGGTCTGTGGGTTGCAGGACGACGGGCGAGAAAAAGTTCTTGCCGGGGCCGGTTTTGACGCCGAGAATGATTTCGCCTTTATCACTGAGCTGCCAGTGCGGATTGCCCGCGTTGTAGCCATCGGTGAGCATGAGCGAGCTGAGCCAGCGGTCGAAACCTTCAATGCGGACCCAGGCCATTAGTGTCAGTGACTCATATTCGCCCGGAACATGCAGCCGCACGCGATCGCTGGTCCGTTTGAATTCCAATGCCCGTTTCTGCGGCCAGCGGCCTGACGTCCATTGGCAGCCCACGATCGCGCCATCGGCGGAAGACGCATCATGTTTTTTATTCTTGAGTGTGCGTAACCAGTTTGAGGATTCTTCAAAGTCGTAATAGGCGATCAAGGACGGATCGGTTTTAAGAGCGGCATTCTGTTCCTGCCAGCGGGTGAATTGCTGTGCCTGCTGTTGTTCTGCCAGATGCGAGAGTTCTTCCGGATTGAGCAGTGGCAGGATCACGTCAGTTAAACGATTGATCGAACCCCGTTGATCAAACTGCACGCCTTCCCCAGTTTTTAAATTCTGAATATTGGGGCGAGTCGTTTTTTGATCGGGAGAATGCAGTTCCACTTCGCCGTCTATGACCTGCACCTGTCCGTTGCCGGTCGCATCAAGAGAGAGCGTGAATTCGGTTCCCAGATCGACGACGTTCAATCGCGACGTTTCAATCGTAAAACCCTGCGCCTGTTCGGGAACGGAAGCCCGGACTTTACCATACTGACAAAAGGCTTTGAGTGGAGAAATCAATTCGAACGCGGCGGGGCCTTCGATGAGGACCGAAGCACCGCTGATCAGTTCTACCTGAATCGTGCCGCGTTTCAGTTTCAACCAGCCTGCGGATAATCCGGCGCCTGGTTGCAGATTGCGGGGTGTATCCCACTCCACACCGACGGCTTGCGTTAATAAAGCGATGTGATCGGTTTTCGGCACATTCGTTTCGGACTCCGGTTGGGACACCGGAGTTTCTGCGATCAACGGTTCATGGCCTGAACCGGTATTCCAGCCGGCGTAGTAGGCCAGAGAGAGCAAGAGTGTCGCCGCCACGAGTGAAGTTACTAATAGCAGCAGAAAGCGGGGAGTTCCTAATTTTGTATGTTGTTCTGGCTGCGTGGGATGGGGAATCCAGTCTTCAGACTCATTCGTTTCCGTCGCCCAGGTTGAGAGTCCCACATGCACGCGCATGTAATCCACGTAAAGCTGTCGCTGCTCGGGATCTTCTTTCAACTGTCGTTCCAACTCCGCATGTTCTTGCGGAGTGATGTCCCCTTGCAGGAACGCATCGATCAATTGGATCAGTTGGTGATTCTGAAGAGTCGTTTTTTTCATGAGCCTGCCTCCACTGAAGGGAGGGACTGACGAACGCAGTCCATCAGTCGCAGTCGTAAGCGGGAGAGCTTTTTATAAATCGCATCGCTGGATCGCCCCAGTTGTGCGGCGACTTCTTTGATCGTGCGTTGACTGTGGTAACAATCCAGGATGAGCTGTCTGTTTTCGCCTTCCAGTTTCTGGATGCAGTCTTCGAGTGCCTGTTTTTGCTGATCGGTTTCGGGAAGTGTGTTTGTCTGGTGCTCTGCGATGAGTGACAGCACTTCGTCAGAAAAATAGAGCCGATCCCGACTCTGGACCCGTTGAAAGTTTTTGACTTCATAAAAGGCAATTCCGCAGGCCCAGGACGAAAAGCTTTGTGCTGAGTCAAAGGTATTCCATTTTCTCCACAAAACCAGGCACGTTTGCTGAAAAACATCTTCGGCGTCGGTCTGGTGAGGCAGCAGCGTTCCAATAAAACCACGAATCAGGCTGTGGTGCCGGGCCAGTAATGAGACAAACTGCTCATTCGGGACCGGTCCCGGGGCTGCTGCTGTGTCTGGTTGTGATTCCAATGAATGGTCCATATCAGTAATCGTACGCAAATGCAGAAAACGGACGGAGATAAACAGCATTATTTTCTTGAACAGATGGCTTCTATGAGTAGGTCTCGATGTAAGTCCCTGTTTTTATGGAATTTATGTTTTGGAAATCAGAATCGTATTTTTTCAGGGAGGCAGATTATTTCTTCGTAGATGAGGGAATGATCGCGTCGCTTTGAGATAGCTCAGAGTGCCGTCTTCCATCTTACCCGGTTTCTGAGGAAATGGGAGATCCAATTCCATGGTTCAGAAAAGTAAAGTTACCTATACAGAAAGTTTTTCGGCAGTGTCGTCTATTCTATCTTGAATCACAAATCTCATTTGCCGCGCCACTTGCGAGTTTATTGTAGAACGGGTAATCTCCTTGGGTTATTATTTATCATTTCCCCTGCTCGGCTGAACGGCTGAGTGGCCTATGAATATTCACCGCATTTGTAAATCGATCAGAGTGGTATAAATCCATGCAGGAATCAGTGGACCCTCAAAGCCGCATTGTCATTACTGGAATTGGCTTGACGGCTCCGAATGGAAACAATCTGGAGGAATTTCGGCAAAACCTGCTGGAAGGTCGTTCGGGTGTCGTTGATTATAACATTCGCTATATGGGCGATGTTCTCGCCGGTGTTTGCGATTTTGATGAATTACGTTATCAGAAACGCAAAGAGGTCCGTCGAGGGACACGGGCTGGCTCAATCGCCATTTATTGTGCGAATGAAGCCGTCAATCAATCGAAGCTGGATTGGGAAAACGTGGCCCGGGATCGGGTAGGCGTTTATCTCGGAATTACCGAGCATGGTAACGTCGAAACCGAGAACGAAGTCTACGAGATTTCCCAGTTCGATTATGACACCAAAGTCTGGTCGCATCATCATAATCCCAGAACTGTTGCAAATAATCCCGCCGGTGAAGTCACGCTGAATATGGGGATCACTGGTCCGCATCTGACATTGGGAGCGGCTTGTGCAGCGGGGAACGCCGGTTTTATTCAAGGCGTGCAGATGCTGCGGCTGAATGAAGTCGATATCGCATTGTGCGGCGGTGTGTCTGAAAGTATCCATACATTTGGTATTTTTGCCAGCTTTCAGAGTCAGGGGGCACTGGCAACGAACGCCGATCCTGCGAAAGCCTGTCGGCCCTTTGATGTGAATCGCAACGGGATTGTCGTTGCCGAAGGGGGCGCGGTCTGCACATTGGAACGTCTGCCCGATGCACTCGCACGTGGTGCTACGATTTACGGGGAAATCGTGGGGTACGCCATGAATTCCGATGCCAGCGATTTCGTACTTCCGAATTCGAATCGACAAGCAGAATGTATTCAACTCGCACTCAAGCGAGCTGGATTGAAGCCGGAAGATGTTGATATCGTCAGTAGTCATGCCACAGCGACAACGCAAGGTGATATCGAAGAAGCCAAAGCTTTGGCGAGTGTCTTCTCTGATTGTCCTGATCTGGCAATCAATAATACCAAAAGCTTTATTGGGCATGCGATGGGAGCCGCCGGTGCACTGGAAATGCTGGGGAATCTTCCCGCGTTTGAAGATGGCATTGCCCATGCGACGCTGAATCTGGATGAGCTCGACCCGGAATGTAATTTACCACAACTGGTCCCCAATCAGCCGCGGCAGATGGATCAGGTCGAATGTATTCTGAACAACTCGTTCGGCATGCTGGGAATTAATTCTGTTCTGATCATCAAAAAATATTCTGCCTGAACAGATTACTTGACGGATTTGTTTAACTTCAAATCACAAAGCAGCTTTTCCCGTCTCAGCATGATTTCCCTCATGAGATATGACGCTTCCGTGTAGATTTTCTGAAAAACTCTGATTTCTCAAGGGTTCAGTCGGTTTAAATCGTTTCGAACGCGCTATAGTATTCCATATAAGGGGCGGTTTTTTATATCCCGGCTTCTGGCGGGGGTTTTGTTTCTTTGGTATAAGAGGCTTCCCCGCACTAAAATTCGCAGTGAAAGCCGTGAGATTCACTGATCGAAATCGACGTTATAGGATTTTTAGAAAGTTTGGAGTTTCTGCATGGCGCCGGAACAAATCAGATCGGTTATCTTGGATATTTTAGCGCGAATTGCTCCCGATGAGGATCTTTCGGAGCTTGACGATAGTGTTCCTTTTCGTGAACAGATGGAATTAGACAGCATGGACTTCCTGGACATCGTCATGGAGTTGAGAAAACTCTATCGCGTTCAGATTCCAGAAGAAGACTACGGTGAGCTGGTAACAATGGATAGCACTGTTACTTATCTCACACCTCTCCTGAAGGATGCGGAAAGCACCGTCTGATTCCCGTAGATTCCCTCCGCCATGAGCTACGATTCAATCATCATTGGTGCCGGTCTCTCCGGTCTGGCTGCGGGAATCCGCCTGGCTTATTACGGAAAGAATGTGTGCATTCTCGAAAGGCACACGACCATTGGAGGCTTGAATTCCTTCTATCGCCTGCGCGGTCGGAATCATGATGTCGGCCTGCACGCGATTACGAATTATTCGCCCCCCGGTGGTAAACGGGGGCCGCTGAATAAAATTCTCCGTCAGCTCCGCTTTCAATGGGAAGACTTTGACCTGAGCCCGCAATGCGGTTCCTCGGTCGTCTTTCCCGGACATACCCTCCGATTCAATAATCAGTTCGATTATTTCGAAGCTCAAATCGCCGAGCAGTTTCCTCAACAGATTGACGGCTTTCGCACATTGGTTGCGGAAATCGATGCGCATAATATCGGCGACCTGGGGCAGACCTGGATCTCGGCCCGCGAACGGATGGCCGCTCATATCTCCGATCCGCTGCTGATCAATATGTTGCTTTGTCCGCTGATGTTTTATGGCAGTCCTTCCGAGCATGACATGGATTTCAATCAGTTCGTGATCATGTTCCGCAGCATCTACCAGGAAGGCTTTGCCCGCCCTTATAAAGGCGTGCGTCTGATTCTGAAAAATCTGGTTCGCAAATTCAAATCACTGGGGGGAGAACTCAAACTCCGAGCCGGCGTCAAGGAGTTGTTGACCGATGGCAATCATGTCTCGGGCGTAATGCTGGATGATGGCCAGATTCTCGAAGCGAAAAACGTACTCTCTTCGGCCGGTTCCGCAGAAACACTACAAATGTGCGGCGCAGACGTGCCACAGGATGATCGTTTCACTCCCGGCGAGATTTCCTTCGTCGAGACCATTTCCGTATTGGATCAAGAGCCAAAAACGTTCGGACATGACGAGACCATCGTCTTCTATAACGATTCCGAAGACTTTTACTACGAGCAGTCAAAAGAGCCGTGCGACATCCGCAGCGGCATTATCTGCTCGCCGAATAATTTTGAATACGATCAACCACTGGAAGAAGGTTCGATTCGCATCACCGCGTTGGCAAACCCCCAATACTGGATGAATCTGTCCGAAGAAAAATACATCGCCGAAAAGAAATACTGGTACGATCAGATTCTCGAATCTTCGATGCGATTCATACCCGACTTCCGGCCGCATGTGATCGACGTTGATACCTTTACGCCACGAACTATCAAAAAATTTACAGGCCACATCAACGGCTGTGTGTATGGCGCGCCGCAAAAAATTCTGGATGGCACGACCCCATTCAACAATTTATTTCTGTGTGGCACTGATCAGGGGTTTCTCGGAATTATCGGCTCGATGCTCTCCGGAATCAGCATCGCCAACCTGCATCTGCTGAACCCCAAATAGCCGCTCTCATTGGCTGGTGAGATGCTGTACTCTTGCATCATCGTCTGGGAAAACATTCATTTTATTCCATTGCTGCGTGTTGAATTGTCACACTTTTGTCACAGAAACCTGAATTGCTCTGGTTTAGTAGACAAAGCCCCGCAATTTCGATAAACAGGAGAAGCAATCTAATGTCATTAATACAGGATTTGTGAATTCTCACTGTCCCTTTTTCTACTCTGCTGGACTGTATACGACGCTGAATTATCATGGCCAAAGATTTTCTGAAAGACGCAAAAGACGAATATGATGTCATTGTCATCGGCAGTGGTTTAGCCGGAATGACCTCTGCCAACATTCTGGCCCGTCAAGGATATTCCGTACTGCTCCTCGAACATCATTACCAACTCGGCGGGATGGCCACCTGGTTCAAACGCCAGAACGGTCACATCTTCGATATCTCGCTGCACGGCTTCCCCTATGGAATGCTTAAGAGCTGTCGTAAATACTGGACGCAGGAAATCGCTGATTCCATCGTTCCCCTGCGCGGCGTCCGGTTCGAAAATCCGCAGTTCTCGCTCGAAACCACATTCACTCGCGAAGACTTCACGCGGCTGTTGATCGAGAAGTTCAACATTGAACCGGAGACGGTCAAAAATTTCTTTGACACCGCCCGTAAAATGAACTTCTTCGACGATCAAGGAAAAACCACCCGCGAACTGTTCGAAGAATTCTTTCCCGGTCGCGACGATGTCGTGCGTCTGTTAATGGAACCCATTTCCTACGCCAACGGTTCGACGCTGGAAGACCCCGCGATTACCTACGGCATCGTCTTCTCTAATTTCATGCAGAAAGGCGTCTACACATTTCGTGGCGGCACCGATCGGCTGGTCAAACTCATCAAAGCCGAGTTGGAACATAACGGCGTTGATGTCCGCATTCGAACTCAAGTCGAGAAAATCGAAGTCACTCCCGATCGCCGTGTAACAGGTGTGGTCGTGAACGGCAGACGCATCGGCTGTAAAGCCATCATGTCGAATTCCAACATTAAAGGCACGATTCTGAATCTCGTCGGCGAAGAGCACTTCGATCCGGAATTCGTCGAAGAAACCAAAGCCGTACGGCTCAACAACAGCAGCACCCAGGTTTACATCGCTTTGAAGCCCGGCGACGAACTCGACTTCTGTGGCGATCTGCTGTTTCACTCCGAGCACAATGGTTTTGATATCGAAGCCATGCTCAGTAAAAATGTCAGCAGCCGTACTTTCTCGTTCTACTATCCTGAAACGCGGCCCGGCAGTAATCGTTCTCTGATCGTCTCGTCGACTAACGCCAACTTCCGCGACTGGGCCGATCTCCCTGAAGAACAGTATGAAGCCGACAAAAATCATCTGATCGAAACGACCCTCGATTGTCTGGAACAATACGTGCCTAACATTCGGGATCGTGTGGATCATCTCGAAGCTTCGACGCCGCGCACCTTCCAGCGCTACACGCAGCATCTGCAAGGTGCTTCGTTTGGTACCAAGTTTGAAGGTCTCAAAGTCAGCAAGGAACTGCCCGAGCAGATTCAGGGGTTGTATCATGCCGGTTCGGTGGGAATCATCATGTCCGGCTGGCTCGGTGCCGTCAATTACGGCGTAATTGTCAGCAATGATGTCGATAAATATCTGACTCCCGCCGCCGCCCGCATCTGATTTCCAATCTCAAACGATAAAAGAAACGGATCAACCTCGTGAATCTGGATGAGATCAAAGCTTGTATTCCGCACCGAGAACCTTTTTTGTGGCTCGATGAAATCATTGCGCTGGAAGAAAACAGCATCCATGCCCGCAAACTGGTCTCACCCGATCTGGACCTGTTTCAGGGACATTATCCCGATCATCCGGTATTACCCGGCGTGATTCTGTGTGAAGCTGCCATGCAGGCCGCCGCCGTCTTCATCGCCAAAACGGATACCCCCGATGCAGGCAAAGTTCCCGTTGCCACTCGTCTGAACAACACCAAGTTCCGTCGTATGGTGAAGCCGGGAGAAACACTCGACATTCATGTCACGCTTACCGAAAAACTGGGCGGCGCTTACTTCTTTACCGGCAAGATCACTGTTGGTAAAGAAACCGCCGTGCGACTGGAATTCGCGGTTACCGCCGCCGACGGTTAATCAGACTAAGCTTACTTCTGCTGTGACTGATCTTCGATCCGATACAGGAAATGCTCGGTTCGCAGAATGATCGATTTCCCTGCGATCGCCAGCGACGCGACGCAGCCTTCTTCCAACTTGTTAGCGGCCAGTTCCTTGTATTCTTTTCCGGGAACAAACACCCGCGTCACACCTTCGCGATCGGGGGCGTAAATCTTGCCATCAGCATAAATGGGAGAAGCGGAAAATGAGCTGCGTTCCATCCGTTCTTTCCAAATCAGCTTCCCAGTCTTTGAATCCAGACAGGAGGCGATGCCTTTATCGTCCACCAGAAACAGCAGTCCGTCGATCAGCAATTGTGATGGCTTCGAAGGAATACCCTTCTGCTCAATCCATTTCACATGTGTTTTGGTAACATCCCCTTTTCCGTCTGGTGTCACCGCATACAGGTGTGCTTTTCCAAATCCGGTGCCGACGTAGATCTTTTCTCCATCATACAAGGGGCGATTCGCGGCCGAATGTTGTGGGTAATAAAACTTCCAGTACTCATCCCCCGTCAGCGGATTATAAGAAACGGTGGCTTTTGCCGCCGGGCTGATCAACTGCACGCGTCCGTCATGTTTAATGATCCGCGGCGTTGCGAATGCTTTTTTGAAATCGCCGTTCTTGGTGCCGTAATCGATGTCACGATCTTTCTTCCAGACTTCCTTCCCCGTTTCCTTATCTAATGCGACGACGTATTGATAGTCGTAGCCATCAAACTGCAGGATCAACAGATTCTGATAAATGATGGGTGACGAACCCGCGCCCCGCCAGTGATTGCACGGATAATCGCGGCGACTCCAGAGGACTTTCCCCGTTTTCGTATCCAGACACGCGGTTCCATAAGCACCGTAATGTACATAGATCCGACCCTCTTCAATGATCGGCGTGCTGGAGGCGTGTGAGTTACTCGGATCAATATACTGTGGTTTCTCGACGTCAAAGATTTTCTTGTCGATCAGAATCTTGCCGGTGTTGAAATCCACACAGACCACACCCAGCTCTTTGCCGTCTTTCGTCGATGTGGTCACCCAGACCTGATCTTTCCAGACGACCGGTGATGACCAGGCCCGACCATGAACGGGGGTTTTCCAGACGATGTTTTCTTTTTCGCTCCACTTCACCGGAAGTCCGGTCACTTTCGAAGTCCCATCGGCGTGTGGCCCGCGGAATTGATTCCAATAGGGTTCTTCCGCTGTCGCGAAGGACGCCGTAAAGATCATCGCAGCACACAAGCAGAGCGCGGAGAACAGACTTCGGATTTTGATCGCAGCCATGACGGATTCCTGAGTTGAATAAAAACAAGCGGGAAGGCTATCGGGAATTGATCTGGCGGCACCATGCGCCGCAGAATCAGAGGGTAATAACTAAAGGAAGTTAATTAGCGACGCACGTTTTCGCCGCTATTCTGATTATAAGAGCCGTCACACCTGATGCAATTGTAAAGCCGCTTCATTCTGATTCTGAAGATTCTTTACGAACAAACTCCACATCAATAATATCCTCTTCGGGCGTGGATGTAGTCGTCTGCTGATATTCTTGATAGGTTCCCTCGCTAGTATGAAAACTGGTCCGGGATTGAAATTGCATCATCGCCCGCTGTTTCAGCCATTCTCCCACGCGGGCCTTCAGGATCTCGCGTACCACAGGAATCAGTAAGGCAAAGCCGACCATGTCGGTCATAATTCCAGGGGTAATCAGAAAGGCCCCGGCGATGAGAATCATCAAGCCGTCCAGAAGCACGCCGGTGGGAGGCTGTCCCTGCACCATATGCTGTTGAATTTTTCGCCAGGCCTGCGACCCCTGTTTCCGTGCCAGCCAGGCGCCCAGAATCCCCGTCACCACCACCAGACCAAAGGTCACAGTCGGGCTGGTCAGCGAACTGAACCAGAGCAGTAGCCACAGTTCGGCGAGCGGAATGATCGTGAATAAAAGAAACAGGCGTAACAGCACAGTCAGTCACCATCGTGAAAACAAAAAATAGAAACGCTGACTCTTATTCTATACCAAACCGACGTGGCTGAACATCCCCACTCTCGGATTCGCTGGTGACGAATTTGCCAGAATTTCACAGACTTTCTACGCGTATGTAATCGACGAAACAGGTTGATATTCGTGCTCCTTTACGGAATATTGACTGAAAAATTCGATCTGGACAGTAACACGGCGTTCACGAGAATGCGGAGATAACGTCGGGCGCGCGAGCAAAACCGGTTTATGCACTGGAAACAGGCGCCCCTGTGAATCCGCTCCCCATAAAAGTCCCTCGTTTGAGCATGATTTTTTCCACGTCTCACTCAATGGTTCCGAATCAGCACCTCGCATCACACGACATCGCAGTGCGTTTATAGGATCGTTTCTGGTGATCACAGAACATGAGAGGTCTTTCATAAGCGATTTGTAGAACAAAAAAAACAATCCCCCGTTGACACCTTCACGACACGAACGAAGATAGCGAGTATCAAAACAACACAAGTTAAAATTCAAAACATACAGACAAAACATACCTGTGATTTCCCCTTACCTTTTTCAATAGAATCCCGTAATGAATAAGCGGCACAGCGCCAGGTAATATTTACTTAAACACTTTGAGTGTGATTCCCAGGACCGCCACCGTACCCAGATCGGTATTAACCGCGGCTAAGACCGTGCGGCTGTTTTTGTTTTCGGTAACTTACCCACCGGTGTTCCCTATTAGCCGAAGGGCGTTAGCCCCGGTTTCTCTCATTTGCAAAGACGCATTCGAATTAAGAAACACTACCAGGCCGCCGTTTTCGAACGGGAAACAAAACCAGATCCTACCCGATATCTCCCCACGCACCACAGATGAAAATCAATCAGGTGAAGCCAGAGCAGGGGAGCAAAAAGGCAGGAGCCAGAAATGTAGGGGGGGGCCTGTGTGCTGCCCGGCCTTACGAGTTTCGGTCCGGGGTCACTCCTTTCGAGGGACCATTTTTCGCATTCAAGTGATGCAATACG
This sequence comes from Gimesia alba, assembly GCF_007744675.1. NCBI lineage: Bacteria > Pseudomonadati > Planctomycetota > Planctomycetia > Planctomycetales > Planctomycetaceae > Gimesia > Gimesia alba. The sequence continues at coordinate 4,934,316 of NZ_CP036269.1, read as the reverse complement.
AAGCTGATTTATTGTTACCACGAAAAGAACGAAAGTGACTGGCCATTCTTAGCAAACACCTCCTGTTGGATTTCTCCTCCCAATAATCCTGTGCCGGTTTATCTATTTTTTCTTTAATTGGTATGTTGTCGTAAGTTCAGGACTCTTCAGTATATATTGTGAAGTTTGCATTTATTACGGCGCTTTGAAATTGAATTTCGTGTCTATACAGAATACTCTCCTCTCTGCATTAGGTACATATTTACATTTAAACGAGTGGTTATAGGTTTTTTATGTATCATAAGATAATGTGTATATTATCTATTTTAATGTAACGCTTTTTAGCGAACATGCGAGAGACACCTTTCCAGTATCACATGACAAAGGAGTAAGATTGTGCTCATTACTAATTGGCTAAACACACTTGTATCGCGTATTCAACCTCGTATCTGCAGTCACTCACGTTACCGACGATCTACTACAAAACGCTGGCAGGCCGTTCAACAAAGTTCTTTTTCAACTATCGAACAACTCGAAGTTCGGCAGATGCTGACAAGTACCTTGTTCCTCGATTTTGGTGCGGGTTTTACGAGTGGGGAACTCAATACAACAGTCTATGACTATGCAACAATTGATGGAGGTGGTTATTTCGATGGCTCCTATTACCAGGGGACGGGGCCTAATTTTAATGGATTCACATATAATTCGACTACACTTGGTACCTCAGATACTTTAACACTCAAATCATTGAATTATGACTATGATGGAAACAGTGTTGTCAATTCATCAGATTTGACTGCGTTAGCCAATGCGGTTGTTCCTCTGATTGAACGCGTTCTCGAACCATTCGATATTGATGTAGAGATTGCTTCTGCAAATGACTTCGATGATGTTCGAGATTACTTAAGCGATAATGATCCCGCTACGGATGGCAAATTTGATGCTTATGTTTTTGTGACAGACCTATTAGCCCCCGCTTATGGAAGTGGAGCAAGTGGCTCGATTGGGGAAATCTTTAGTTTGTATGGAATCGCAGCGAGTAGTGACTTTAGTGTCATCTCGTCAAGTGAATACCATCAGGGTAACCAATACGATGAAGCAGCCCACGTATTTGCTGAGACAATACTAGAGGGCATCTCAAAACCTTTTTAATAGTGTAAATAAACACCCAAGAATTACAAAGCTTTCGTAGAGGTAATCGTGATATTCCCAGCGCGTGACAATGCGACGATAGTTGTGGAGCCAGGCAATACTGCGTTCCACAATCCAACGTCGTTTGAAGCGTGGAAGCTTTCGACCATCTTGCGTCGGCGGTTTGACTCTCGATTTTCGATGCGGGCAGATCAGATCGATATTCTTTTCCATCAGCCGTTTGCGCAACGAGTCCGAATCGGCGGCTTTGTCATAAACAAGTCGCTCGGGTTGTCGATTTTGCAATGTGATTTTTTCAAGCAGCGGTTCGATCAGCTTGACTTCGCTACGACGGGCCGATTCTGTGTCGATCGCCACAGGTGTCCCGTGACGATCGACAAAAATCATGACCTTTGTGCCTTTGCCACGACGAGTCGGGCCAACTCTTCTACCCCTTTTTTTGCCGAGGCAAAAGTGCCATCAGCAAAGGTTTCCGAGAAATCAATCTGGCCAGCATCATCCATTCGTTCCAAGATGATTTGCCAGGCAGATAAGAGCCGCCCTTCGATCGTCCATTGCTGGAAACGTCGATGGCACGTCGCTTTTGAGGGATACTCTCTTGGTAAATCTTTCCATCGTGCTCCTGTCACCAAAATCCAGAGAATGCCTTCCAGGCAATCTCGTGGATGGGCTTTTGGACGTCCTCCCTTTTTGGAAGGGGGAGTCCAGGGAAACAGTTTTGCGACTAAAGACCATTGTTTATCGGTCAAAACGACCGGGCGTTCCGTCCTGGACGCTGTTTTTGTGGAAACCCGTTTTCGTTTGGGCCACCAGACCAGCGTCATATACATAAGAAATTCTCCTTTCAGGAGAACACTTCATGCAAAAGACGCGCCAAACCGTTCACTTTTTTTGACGTTATGAGACAACCTCTAGGAGATATCAGTGGAACTCCAGGGACTTCTTCATTCAATACTTACCTTGCGCAACGATTAGCCTATACGGCGACACACGAAGCATTTCATACATATAGTCTTCGTCATACGACCGGACAATTAGCGTATGGAGACGTCATTCTCAGGGGCCCTGAAAACTCTGTTCGAGATGAACCATTTATGGTGACCCGCTTTGATCTGGATCGTTATGGTAATCCTTCAGTATCTGAATACAATAATTATGAATTACTCGCCAATGATTCCGATCTCGGCCTGCGTGACGACAGTAATAACGGCATACCGGATCTGGCCTACGTTACGGGAACTGGGGCTCATGATCAAATCGCGCTGACAAATACCGGTACAGATACCGTTACGGTAACGATCAAAGCTTACAGTGACGAAGCTAGAACAACGCAGATTGGTTCTACTTTTTCTTATACCATCGATCTGACCTCAGACACTGATGGAGAAATCCTGATTGATGCGGGAATCGGTGTCGATGAAATCGTAATTGATGCAACCATTGACGCCTCATTCCGAATTCGAGGTGGTGGAGGTGCTGACACGTTTCGATTATCGGGTAGTCCAGACGTTTTAACCGGTGTCTTCAGTGACTCTGGCATCTTTTCGTACGAATTTACAAACAGTGCTTCTCAGAGAACCATTGAATTTGTAGAAATAGAAAACCTTTATGACGAAACAGTACTTGCAGACAAATCTTTCGACTCAGGCACTCTCAATGATTCCTGGCTCTTAACAAATTCGGCTGTTTCCGGCAGCAGTGCCCTCCAATTTTCTCTCTACCAGACAGTTCATTTTGTGAATCCCACCGGGACGCTTGATCTCGACTTGGGTACAGGAAATGATAGTTTGGAAATTTCAGGTCTCGACGCGGGTTTTGGTGGTGCGCTAATCGTATCAGGAAATACCGGCAGTGATCAGGTGACTGTTTCGAATTCATTTTCTGCTGGAGCGATCACCTTAACAGCAGAGTTGATCGAGTTAGATGCAGTGACCATTACAACGACTTCAGACCAGACTTATAACGGTGCAGTGACACTGACCGGAAATACAACAATTAGTGCAGAAGATGTCTATTTTCAGGACTCAATTGATAGTACTAGTTCCAGTAATCTGGTCGTTTATGCAAGTGGAGGCAGTGCGACTGCAGTCAGCAGTACTGGTAGTCTTGTTAAAGATGGTACGGGAACTCTGTCAATACAAGGCTCAACCAATTTTAATTCGACGAGCTTTAATAACGGAATTTTAATTCAGGGAGATGATTATAAACGAATCATTGACGACGATGATCCTGGGTTCTCGAAAAGCGTCGGCCATTGGACCTATCTATCTCAAAATATTTATCACGGTGATGACACCTATTATCTGTCTTCCGGAACCTATAGTGGAGTGATGGCCAGCTGGTCGTTCAGCGCGCTGCCTGCAGGCACTTATCGCATCTCGGGGCAGTGGTATGCCGAGACTGACCGTGCCACAAATACCAGTGTGACAGTATCGGGAATCGTGGGCGGTGATGACACTCAGACCATCGATCAACGTTATCTGTCTGCGGATGTGACAGACGGCGGCTTCGATTGGCAGGACCTGGGTTATTACATTGTCGACGGAAGTGGCACCATCACCGTGACGATGACTAATGATATGCCCGACGGTTATGTCATTGCGGACGCCATGCGAATTGAAAGAGTGAACAGCGCCGTTTCGGTCAGCGATGTGAGTGTAGATGAAGGTGCGGGAACAGTCACAGTCACGGTGACTTCCAGCCTGCCGGCGGGGGGCGCGTTTTCCGTGGACTACGCGACAGCGAATGGAACCGCCACTGCGGGTTCGGATTATACCAGTACCAGCGGGACATTAAATTTCGCAGGAACAACGGCCGGTGAAACGCAGACCTTTACCGTGAATATCACGGATGACGGGACACAGGAATCGTTAGAGACGTTTCTGGTAAACCTGAGCAACCTGGTAGCGAGCGGCAGTGTGACGCTGTCTGATGATCAGGCGACAGTATCGATCACCGATAACGATACTCCCAGCCTCTCGGTCAGCGACATCAGTGTGAATGAAAGCGCAGGGACGGTCACAGTGACAGTGACTGCCAGCCTGGCCGCTGGGGGCGCGTATTCGATCGATTATGCGACAGCGAATGGAACCGCCACTGCCGGTTCGGATTATACCAGCACGAGCGGCACATTGAATTTCACAGGGACAACGGCCAATGAAACGCAGACCTTCACTGTGACGATCAGCGATGATTCGACCGAAGAATCGAATGAAACGTTTCTGGTGAATCTGAGTAATCTGCAGGCCAGTGGTCTGACAGTCGTCGTGGGAGATGACCAGGGCGTGGTCACGATCTTGAACGATGATTACAAACGAATCATCGATGATGGTGATACTGGGTTTACCAAAAGTGCAAGTGGCTGGACTCAGGCTACTGACAGTGCTTTCTACGGTGGTGATATCGAGTATATGAATTCTGGTTCGAATCCGGGCGTATATGCCGCTTGGGCTTTCAGCGGACTTGTTGCAGGCACGTATCGGATTTCTGGTCACTGGTATGTAGATGCTTATCGCGCGACAGACAGTACGTTTACCGTTTCTGGTGTCGTGGGAGGTCCTGATACAGTCCCACTGGATCAGACAACGGCGTTAAGTGCCGACGTAACAGATGGTGGTTTTGACTGGCAGGATCTGGGTTATTATGTGGTAGACGGGAGCGGGACCATCACGGTAACGTTGACGAATGCAGATGCTGACGGTTACGTCGAAGCCGATGCCATGCGGCTTGAATTAGTTACTCTTGCCCCCCTGGTGGCTGTAGGTGGTCAGAGTAGTTCAACTGCATTAAGCATTACGCAGGATGATCTAGACTCGGTGCGTCATGCAGCATTGAGTTATTGGGAGTCTTCTGGATTGACCGAAGCTCAAATCGACCTTCTGCAATCGGTCAATTTTGTACTTTCAGATCTGCCTGACGCCATGTTAGGAGGAGCAACTGGTGCAACAGTCATCATCGACATCAACGCCGCAGGTTATGGCTGGTTTGTTGATGAGACCCCTTTCGATAATAGTGAATTCTCACTTGATACTAATGGGAATCTGGTTGCCGGTGAAGGTAGTGCTGCATTCGGGCGGATGGATTTGTTGACCGTAGTAATGCACGAGTTAGGCCACATACTAGGTCATGATCATGAAGAAGAGAGTAGCCTGATGGATGAGGCGTTAAATAATTCCCAACGGCGTCTTCCCGAGATAGATGAGTTCTTTTCATCAGTGGTAAACGGAGAGAATCCACTACTCGATTAATAGTTTCACTTCTTGATCGGAATAGAAAGCCCTATGGAACTCTCGTTTCAGAGGGCTTTCTGTATTAACTGGTTTCTGTTTCTGACAAACCAATCGAGACATCGTCGAGATGATAAGGACACCTGAATAATCATATTGAACTTAACTTTCGTGAATTTCGTAGTAGAAAAAATAAATCAGAATCCGCTTTCCATTCCCAGAAGATGATCCGGGTCACTTTTTAGCAGAGCATGCAAGGCGGAGGCTTCTGTTGCCTACAGAATCTCATACTTTGACTGAGATGTGGTTCCGGTTTTCTGGTGATTTCCCGTTTCTGTTCAGACTGAGGTTGACGACAGGTGTCGTTTGTGTATACTGACGACACCTGTCGTTTAACTGGTTTTGTAATGTGAGGTAGTTCGATGTCAAATGTTGAAGGGAAGCTGACGCCGGCGCAATATCAGATTCTGGAAGTGATCTGGAACGGGCCGGACGCTGGTGCGACCGTCACACAAATCTGGCAGGAGATCTGCGAACAGAGCGCGGTGACGCGGACGACGGTTTTGAATCAAGTCGACCGTTTGGAGAAACGAGGCTGGTTGCAGCGAAAGAAACACGACGATGGTTTTCGTTATGTCGCGACACAGAGTCGTGAACAGGCAGCGCGCGGAATCACGAAAGAGTTTGTCGACTCTTACTTCGCTGGGTCCGCCAGCGATCTTCTGATGAGCTTACTGGGAGCTAAGAAGATCAAGCCTGCTGAGATTACACGCTTACGTGAATTGCTCAATTCGAAGTCATCAAATTCAAAGTCTAAAAAGTAGGAGTAACCGAATGTCCTTTTTCGCGTTTTCCCCCCAGGTCGGTTTGTTGACTTTGAATATCGCTCTGGCTTCGATCTCGTTAGGACTCGTCGCCGTTTTGGTGGGGCGATTATCGAGTCGCTGTGCGCTGCCCACACGGCACGGGTTGTTCTGTGTGGCGCTCGTGTTGATGCTGGTCAGTCCGCTTCTGATCTGGGGCGCCTCCCATCAAGGGCTGGGCATTGTACCGATTTTGATGGGCGCATTGGACCGTGAGGATTCTCGCGGCTTAGATGGTTCGCTGCCAGCAGATCAGGGCGATGATGCACTGACGATGCCGATTCGGACACCGAAATTACTCACGACGCCTGTAGAGGAACCAGCCGTCGTTCAAAGTAGCACAGAAGCCGAACAGAACGGGCGAAAAAATGAAATCGTCGCTGATTCAGAAGCAGGCGATCTGCCAGTCGCCGCATCACCCGGAGTGGAACCGTCGGACAAGAAACGAACGCGTACGGGAATGGTTCAAAGTATCGGTGTCATGCTGGCTTTGGTTTGGGCAGTCGTTGCGGTCTGGTTTCTGATCAAGCTTGTGCGTGGATTGTTGGTCGTTCAACGACTGCGACGCTCATTACGGCCAGCAACCGATCCACGAATCACGAATGCAATGCTGCAGGTGAACCCGGATATGGGACAGAGTAAAATGGCACCTGTGTATGAATCAGAAATTGTGCCTGCTCCGTTGACTTTAGGACTCTGGCGATCGGTGATTGTCATACCTGAAGGATTAGCCGAGTCACTCAATGAGTCAGAACTTGCCTGCGTTTTGGCTCATGAGGTGGCACACGTCACTCGTCACGATACGCTGATCGCGATTCTGCAACAGTTGGCTGGGATCGGGTTCTGGTGGAATCCGCTATTGCGCATGATCAATCGTCAGATCAGCCAGTTGCGGGAACGCATCTGCGACGATTACGTCGTTCAGCGATTAGGCGAAGGGCTGCCCCTGGCGGAAGCGATTGTCAAAGTGGCCGAATGGTCTGTCACTCGCGGCGTTCCTGTTCCATTGACGACGACCCTGCTCGACGAAGCGGGCGACATGGAACAACGTATCACGCGGCTGATGAAACCGGATCGAAGGCTTTCGGTCAAATTGAATCTCAAGTCGGCAGCGTTCATTGGACTTGTGGGCATCATGCTTGCCGCTATCCCACTGGTGCCAGCCGTTCGTGCTCAAGTCGTCTCTCCGAATACGGTCACTCCTGAAAAAGTAACTGACAAAACGGTCGCCGCCGAATCAGCGAACGAAGAGTGGCGTGTTCAGATTCGTGTGATCGATGCGGACGGGAATCCCATCCCCAACCCAGAGATTGGTGTTCAGCCAGGTGGTGAAGAGAAACGTGTCTGGCAAACGGGCGATCAGGAGGGAAAACTCACGGTGTCTTTACCGACGCGGACGCCTCGGTACTGTTATTTATTAGCGCGGGCCAGCGGTTATGCTCCCATGCGGGCGTTTTGGGGTAGGAATCAGGACTACGCTGAAGATCCTCTGCCGGCGGAATTCACTTTTCAAATGACAAAAGCGATCACAGTCGGTGGAACTGTCGTCGATGAAGACAACCAGCCGATCGCCAATGCCAGTGTTCTGTTTTCTGCCAGCAGTGAAGACACGAACCCCGTGTATCGGGCGAAAAATGGTTTCTATGAAAAGACCTATCTGACGGATCAACAAGGTCAGTGGCGCTGTGACCTGGCACCAGCAACAATCAGTGATGCTTCAATGAAAGTGTCTCATCCTGATTACGTCAGCCCTGCTAATAGTTATGATCAAACGAAGCAAATTCCCGAGTTACGACAATTGAAGCATTCCTGGACTCTGAAGAAAGGGTTCGAGATCACAGGACGCGTGGTCGATACAGAGGGGACTCCTGTTCAAGGAGCAGTACTGGCATTGGGCGAATTGAATCTCTCTTCACGAAAAGGGCCCATTGCGCGGACGGATGCAGAGGGCATGTATCGTTTTGAAAAAGTTTCGCCACTATTCGAGCTTCGTAATAATAGCGATCGGATTCGGTTTACGATCACGATTATGAAACACGGCTTTATGCCGGTGTTCGAGTCGGTTCCCGGTTTTGGCGGACGTCCGCTTAATGATTCCACAGAACAGAAACGGATTGTGAACTTTACCCTCAAGCCAGGGGTGAAGTTAAAGCTGCATGTGGTCGATTCCCAGGATCAACCGATCGAGGGAGCATGGGTGATGCTGAAAAGCTGGCACGCTACCACAGCGATCAGTGTGCTCCAGGAGTACGCGATTCCGACTGAAACGGATGCGCAAGGGAACTGGCAATGGGAGAATGCACCACCGGGTGAGCCGATCTACTATGATATTGTAAAACCTGGTTTCGCCGACATCCGTGATCTCAAAATAACGGTAGAAGGGACTGAAACGGAGAAAACGATCACCCTGAAACAACCACAGTTGATTACAGGTAAAGTGTTTGATGCGAAGACCAGACAACCCATCGAGAAATTTATTGTAGAACGTGCGTTTGAAAATGTGGGCGTGCTCCCTGGCCATTTATCTTGGGCCAATGATCCGACCAGAGGCAAGAACGGAACATACAAAAAACGCGTGACCATGCCTCCCCATAACGGTAGTTACACTTATCGTGCTCGCGCTGAAGGCTATGAGACGGCGGTCAGCAAATCAACGCCGTTCAAGGAAGGCGAAACGGTGGTGAACTTTGAGCTGCAACCCAAGCCCAAAGCAAAACAGCCGGTTCCGGTCAAATCGACTGCCGTGCCAGACGCGAAAGAGATACTTGAGCAGTCGAATCGTAAAATGGAAAAAGCAAAATCAGCGGTTAAGATACCACAAAAAAATACGATTGCTGGGCGGATTGTGGATCAGAATCAACTGGGAATCGGCGGTGCCGAGGTGATTCTGATAGCTTACTCAGACATCAACAACATGCAAGAGCTCCGAGGCCGTGTCATCGCGTCAGCGATTGCCGATTCGGAGGGGTATTATGAGATCAAATTGCCCGCTGAGGGAGGGGAGACACGCAATTTTGGTGCTGTCTGGGCGAAGGCCAAAGGGTACGTGGCAGCGCGAAGCAACTGGTCAACTGTGATTGCTGCTTTGCGCAGAAGAAAACAATCGACGTTGTCTTTGGCTGCGACGACAGGCACCTGGGTTGATGTGAAGGACTCCGCAGGCGCACCAGTTTCAGGCGTACGTGTGATTCCTCGTAATATTGGGGTTCCGCGAGGAATTGGGTATCCGATGCCGAAAAAATGGGAAGATCAGTCGACGGGAGTCACGGGAGCAGACGGCAGGGCTCATTTGCCACATGTTGCTCCCCAGGCGATCAAGGGGATGGTATTGATTCCGCCCGGTAACACAGGCAGTATGCATTATAACCAGAATTTCTTTTTGAATGTGCGCCCCACGGAAACGGCGCCGCACTTCACGCTGCAACTTCCAGAAATGGGATCGGTGAAAGGGCAGTTGGTGGTTGCCGAAGGATCTACGTTACCGAAGAATTTACAGTTCTCGTTACAATCTGTGACGCGAAGACCAATCGGATTTAAAAATATTGTCAATGTACCCATCGGCGCGGACGGAACATTCTCGGTTGCGAAATTGGCAGTCGGTTCGATTTTTGTTCCGGCGTTTTTGCCTGAGAACCAACGTCTGCGGGCCGATGTGCCTGCCAGGATCGATGTAAAAGCAAATCAGGAAACGCAACTCAAAATCCGAGTCGATCCCGGTGTCAAAGTGTATGGACGAATTCAAAAGTCAGATACTAAGGAGAAAGTAAAAAACTACGAGATGAAGTTGATCTATGGACAGACGGTGAGTAACCGGGCCGGGAATTTTGAGTGGTTAAATTTTGATCTGGTGACCGACTCTGAGGGACGGTTCGAATGCTATGTTCCACCGGGGCCCATCAATCTGCGAATCTCTCGGTATGCGGATGGATACACGGCTGTGAACTCCTGGCTGCCCCGAAAGCAGCGTGGAGTTTTAGGCAGGAGATATGACATCCCGGATCAAGAGTCTTTCGATTTAGGCACAATCGATCTCGTGAAAAATATTCCCATCACTGGTCAGGTGGTCGACCTCAAAAATCAATCACTGATCGGTTGGAGTGTCTACGGCTTTCCAAAGATTCCGGGCTTTACGCAGTCGGAAACGATGAATTCGATGGCAGGAGTCCGTACCGATAAAAAGGGGACGTTCAAAGGCAGTTATCCCGAGACTTACCCGCCTGCCTACTGGAAAGTCTCGCATCGGGTCTGGAAAACGAAATATCGATTCCAGGATCTGCGATACGTGGCCAAAGTCATTTCTCACAAGCCGTTCATTCTGCAAGTGGATACTTCAAAAGAATGGCAATATGGAGAACCGATTCCATATGATCCCACGCCGCTTTCGGCCAGTATTTCCTCATCGGGAGAGTGAGAATCCTACTGGGAAACGCACGAAAGTTCAAAAGTCAATAAACATCATCCAAGTTGCCTGTTAGAGACTTGGATTACGGTTCTCGGAGCAGCAGCCAGAAGATCAGGCCGAAGAAGCCAATCGCAGCCAGAGTGATGTGCAGAGCGGGCACGCTGATGATTCCCGCGAGGACATTTCCCTCAGCCAGCGGCCAGAACGGCTGCATCTCTGCGTGCATCAAACTGTCAAGCAGAATGTGCGATGCGCCACCAATCACGCCGGCTAAGATTGATTGCCGGAGCATCTGACGTCGTGGTGTCTGCGCTAAGCGTTTTTCCCAGCGTGAATCGGCGGGTAACAGGCGACGAAGAACCTGAATGACGCCGAACATCAACAGCCCCGCCACCATCCCCGCAGCGAGTCCCCCTGCATACGTATGCAGGTAACGGTGAAGCGGCGGTTCATTTCTGCTGAGATAGTACAGCACTTCCAGGTCAATCAGTACATTGGCAGCCACGTACGAAGTGAACCAGAAAGATCGTGAGCCGAAGGCTTTCGCAAACAACCCGGGACAGAAATGAAATGGCGGAAGTGGAATGAGGTGTCCTCCCTGACTGGTTTCAACAAACCGTTCCCTTATTCAGCAGACAAACGCGGAGAAAGCAGTTACAATAAATGATCTTGTATTCTAACTCTGATCACTTTCAATGATAGCGCAAACGGAGATTCTTGTGAACAGGCAACTTTCTATCAGTCAATGGCAGCTTATTCGGTTCAGGACTGACGTCGTGCAAACTGTGTTACTTCTGATTTGCAGCTTGAGTACCGGTTTCATCTGGTTCTCAGAAACAGTATCGGCGGCTGAACCCACTGAGTGGAAGTATGCACCAGAACTGCTCAGACCATTCTGGCAGGGAGAGACTATTGAAGGAGAGTCGGTGCTGTTTATTCGAGATCCAGAGACCGGAATTGCGAAAGCATCGGTCCTGATTCCGATCGAGAAAGTACTCAGCGTTCGAAACTCCGCGGGTAACATCACTTACGAAGAGGGCCGGGACTACCTCTGGAAACCGGGAACCCGTGAGATAACGCTTCCCAAAGATTCGCGAATCGTTTCGAAGACATCTGCAGATCTGCGTCGTCCTGATAATTCACAACGGCACAAACTGACGCACCGTGATGGTAACGGTGAAATTTTCTTTGGTGGTCAGCTGGAATATCACAATATGCAGACCTGCATTACCTACCAACACAAACCGGTCGACTGGAAAGAAATTGTGCCGGTCTTTGATGAGAAAGCCCTGCCGCGCACGGTTCAAAAACTGCGCAAACACGATACCGTTTCGATCGTGCTGCTGGGCGACAGTATTTCCACCGGCTGTAATGCTTCAGGCTGGGCCGGTGGAGCACCGTTTCAACCCGCATTTTCCGATTTGTTAAAAGAACATCTGCAGAACCACTATCAGAACAGAGTTGAAATGGCAAACCCTTCCGTCGGCGGCAAAGATACACGCTGGGCGCTGACGCAAGTCGACAAAGTCGTGGAGTCCAAGCCCGATCTGGTGATCATCGCGTTTGGCATGAACGATTCCGCAGGCCGCTCTGTAAAAGAATATCAGGCCAATACGAATGCCCTGATGGAACAGATTCGCAAAAAACGGCCTCAGACCGAATTCATTCTTTTAGCGCCCATGCTCGGTAACAAAGACTGGATCCGCCTCAAACACGAGCTGTTTCCTCAATACCGCGATGCACTGGCGGAACTTTGTCGGCCGGGAGTCGCGTTGGCAGACATGACTTCCATCTGGACCGAGTTTCTCAAACAGAAACAAGACTGGGATCTGACCGGTAACGGCGTCAACCATCCGAACGATTTCGGGCATCGCGTTTACGCACAGGTGTTGTCGACGCTGCTCGTACCGCCGCAGAAGAAATCAGACACTGGTAATCAGACGAGCCTGCCGCCGAAAGTGGTCTCACTCTGGAACGGTAAAGCGCCGACGGGCGACGATCAGTTCGAGAAAGCAGACGTGAAAATCACCGTGCATGAAGCAATCAAAGGCAACGGTGCCGCGATCGTCATCTGCCCGGGCGGCGGCTACCGGGGACTGGTGACCGGCGGAGAAGGGCACCGCATTGCCCAATGGCTGAATCAACACGGCATTGCCGGGGTCGTATTGGAGTATCGGATGCCAGACGGACGTTCGTTTGTGCCGCTGATGGACGCGCAACAGGCCATTCGGACTGTCCGCGCAAATGCGAAGCAGTGGAACATTGATCCTCATAAAGTCGGCATCATGGGTTTCTCTGCAGGGGGGCATCTGGCATCAACGGCGGCAACACATTTTGACGCCGGCGATCCCCAATCAGACGATCCCGTCCGACGCCAGAGCAGTCGTCCCGACTTTGCAATCCTGGTTTACCCCGTGGTCACGATGGGAAATACAACGCACGGCGGTTCGAAAAAGAATCTGCTGGGGGCAGAACCCTCGCCGGAACTGATCGAACTCTTCTCCAACGAAAAACAGATCACCTCCGAGACGCCGCCCATTTTTCTGGCACACGCCATTGATGATAAGCCTGTACCTGTGGAAAACAGTCGCGCTCTCTATCAAGCGCTGCAGGCGAAACAGATTCCCTCAAAACTTCTAGAACTCCCTTCCGGAGGACACGGCTTAAATGGCTACAAAGGCCCGATGTGGGATGCCTGGCAGAAGCAGTCGATGGAGTGGCTGGCGAAACTGAAATTCATTCCGGAACAGGATATCAACGACTGATCCAGCTGCGCTGAAGAAGTGAGTGCAATCGAATTCGCTTAGAAAGAAACAGCATGACGACCCTTGTCGTGGGCGCCAGCGGTGCAACCGGACGGCTGCTTGTAGAACAATTATTACAGCGTGGCGAGCAGGTCAAAGCCATTGTCCGCACGCCTGGTACGTTTAATGAGTTCATCACGAACAACGAAGACTTTTCCGAAATCCAGGCCAGTGTGCATGATCTGACTCACAAAGAAATGCAGCAGTATATCACCGGCTGTGATGCGGTCGCTTCCTGTTTAGGACACCAGATGTCCTTTCGGGGTGTGTTTGGAAAGCCGCGCCTGCTGGTGACCGATACCGTGCGTCGTCTGTGTGCAGCAATTCAAGCCACGCATTCAGAGAAACCCGTCAAGTTCGTGCTCATGAATACCGCGGGGAACAGCAACCGCGATCTGGACGAGCCGATTTCGTTTGCACAGAAGTGTGTCATCGGATTACTACGACTGCTCGTGCCACCGCTTTCTGATAATGAGAAGGCCGCCGACTATTTACGTACTCAAATCGGCCAGAACAATCAGACAATGGAGTGGACCGCCGTACGACCGGATTCGTTACAGAACGAGAGTGAAGTGACCGAATACACGTTGCATCCCTCTCCAACAAGAAGCGCCATTTTCAACGCAGGCCAGACCAGTCGCATCAACGTCGCCCACTTCATGGCGGAACTGGTGACGAATGGAGAACTCTGGAACCAGTGGAAAGGGCAAATGCCTGTGATTTACAATAACAAGGAAGAATGAAAAACCATTTGGCAAAAGCGCTGTTCCACTTAGTTTATTAGGATAGTGGGTGGCACTTTTGGCTTGCCAACTGTGATTGAGAAAACGCCTTGCCATTAAGTGAATTCACCTGTTTTCTATTTTTACTACCACGAAATTCACGAAAGACACGAAAAAATCCCTGTTCGTGGTGTTATCATGAAGGTAGCATCAATGGAACCGACCATGAGGGAGTCGTGCTGCGCTTTCTTAAAATACACAATTTGTCTGCCATGTGCCCCTACAGAACTGGAGGGTGAAGATGCTGATCCAGAAATTGAAGATGATTCGACTCACAACTTCGATTTGTGTTGTCTCAATCCCGCTGGTAGTTGTGTTCATGCTGCTCTCAGCGCGAGGTGAACCTCAAAAAACAGTGCTGAGTGAAGAACTGCAGGATCTGATCCGGGAAATTGAGCAAAACGAAGCACTCTATAACACTCTCAAGCTCAATCTGACGACCAGCAACAGTGAGGAAGGGATTCTGTTCCACAAAGACGAGCCCGAGCCGAAACCCGTTCAAAGTGAGTCGGAGATTTCACTCGTCGCTCAGGGTTTGAAATTCCGACAGGAAATTCAGTCGAAAGGACGTTTTATTGTGCTGGTGTCTGGTTTCGGCTCGGGAGAAGCGAGGCGGAATATTGGCAATGCCAATTATACGGAGGTGGGAACAAAAGAGTTTATTTTTGTTTTTGATGGAACGACCAGTCGTCATTTTGGGGCGGGAGATGTCGTCGCTGAAAGGCAGGGTAACCAGCCACAGAAGTCAAGCATCGGCGGGATTTCGAACGCTCCATTGCGTCTTCCGAATTTTGCCCGTCCGCACATGTTTGTGCTTCGCTACGGAGGGGCGCATGTCCCGCTCTCGACTTATCTCAAAGGCATCAAGGCGATCGGCGAGTTTCGGGGGGCACCGCTACCCAATCTGCGTGAAGGCGCGGTATTGAAAGCACAGATTCTGGGCACGGAAGAGTGCCAGGGACTCAAGTGCACAAAGCTGATGATTGAGATCGTCAATCCCGGTGGAACTCCCCGAAGTCGCAGGGAACTCTGGTTGGCCCATGATCGAAACCTGATTCCAGTAAAGGATTTGTTCTATATCTACAGTTACTCGAAAGAGATCCCCGTCGCGGAGGCGATTATCGATGAATGGCAGGAAGTACGTCCCGGCGTCTGGTTTCCGCTCCAGGCTCACTCGAACAGGTTTAACTCATTCTTAGCCAAACACGAAGGCCGACAGAAACGGACACAGCACGTCAAATACGACTTCCACAGTATTCAACTCGACCCCAAAATTCCCCCGAATGAATTTTCCTCTCTGAAGTTCCCGCCGGGTACCAAAGTGAAGATTCGGGAAGACGGAAAGATCATCAAAACTATCGATGCAGAGGCGAACGAGTTATAATTGAGCGCTTGCCCATTGTTTCAACAGAGACTTGGTAGTGTTTATTTAATAGATCTGAGCCTGATTTTGAGGTCTACAGCGTTAACGATGTAAGAATTTACCGTGGCTGATGGTGTGCTGTTGCCCCTGTTTACTGGACTAAGACCGCAGAAAAGGCCCATTAGCCGCAGGGCGTTAGCCCCGGTTGTGTGTCATTGGTAAAGACCGTTCGAATTAAGAAACGCTACCTTGGCTCATTGATCTCGTTTCAGGTTATGCCAGCATGATTTACTTAAGCCTCATCATTGTCTTGATTCTTGTCGTAGCCGTGGTTCTCAGGTTGAATCGTCACGGCCTGTTGCCCCATGCGACCAACGACATCCTCGCACCCCAACCACTTGAGACACTCTTCGAAAAAATCGATACCACACCCGATTCCCCGATTGGCTTTGGTTATAAGATGTCCTGGCTGGCCATCAAATCCACCAATGCAAATGCAGTCCTGGAAGCGATCGACATCGAGAATCTCCAGCCTGCCAACTGGGAGACAGGGAACGTTGCAGCCTACCACGGCCACGCCTTCGTGTCGCCTCCCGTCAATGGCTGGGTGCTTGTCGCGTCGAATCACCTGCCAGGACTTGGCAGCGAGACTGAACCGGATCACCTGACGCAGCTGCTGTCCAGTCTTTCCCTCAAGTTCGGCGAGGTGCAGTATTTCAGCACGCACCGTGTCGTGGGGTATCACGCCTGGGGACGGTTTGCTAACGGAACTGAAACCCGCGCATTCGCGTATCTTGGCGAACGGGGTGAGATCCTGGCGGACCGGGGAGAATCGGACAGTGAAGCCGAACTGGGATACAAATACTTCGATCCCGACTCACCCGACGCCGATTCCGATTCGTATTGGGAACGAGAGGATTTATGTTACCCCGATGAAGAACACGTGATGGAAGTCGCCGGTCAGTGGAGCGTCAATCCCACGACCCTTGAAGATTTAGATCTCCCCCCCAGTGTGGGCTGGATCGGGAATCTGGTTGATAAGTCTGACGAAATGACATCACTCAAGACAGTCAGTTAACTCGTGAGTGATTCGTTTTATCTCGTGGAGATTCAAAAGAGCTGATTTTTTTCTAAGTGAATCTGACAAAGAATCTACTTCCCCGGTAAACATTTTTTAGATTTCATCGTTTCTATTCATTCCTGGCGCTACTATACTCCATCGAGTGTACGTCCGACCAAATTACCCGGTCGTTGAATAGAGTCTTGGGAGATCCTGATGTTAACTGTACTACCCCCCTTTAGAAACTGTTTCCTCTTGTCTACCAGACGTTCTCTGCTCACAGTGGCTGCCATGTTAAGCTGCCTGTTTGCACTCGGGATTCATGAGGTGCCAGCGCAAGAGAAACCATCTCGTGTGACGAAGCCGAAAACAGCGACGGTTAAACTGAAACCGTTTCGCATGGATTTCGCTCCTGAAGATGCGTTAGGGGTCCTGGCGGTCCGCCCTGCACAATTGCTGGGGGAAAAAGCAATGTCGCCTGTCCTACAACTGACATTACGGGAACAACAGAAAAATTCTGATTCTAATTTTCTGGGAGTAGATCCGACCAAACTCGAGACCGTCACTATCATATATCTTCTGTCAGAACTCGGGAAGGTCGAGCAGAAGCCGGTCGACTTTGTTTCCGTGTTGCAATCAACACAAAACTTAGATCAAGCACTGGTACAGAAAAAATTCAGTAAAACCAATCTCATTGAGTCCAATTACAAGGGGAAAACATTCCTGACAAACACGTCCCCCGATGGAGACTCGTTGTTGTTTCTGGATGATAAGTCCTTCATCATCTCAGATAAAGCCAGCGCCCTGAAAAAGGTGATTGACAGTATGCAGGATCAAAACAACCATACCTGGGAAGAGCGATTACAGCCGGTCGAAACGGCTTCTATTGCGGGCGCGATCAATATGCAAACAGCGCGAATACTTTTGGGGGGCATGGTTCAGTCACAGTCTGTGAAAATCCCGGTCTGGCCGCTGATCTCACCGGTCTGGGAACATTCCGAAATTGCCGCACTAGGTATCACATTACAGCAGAAACTCTCTCTGGAGCTGGCCTTTACCCAAGAGAAAAACAGTCCCGAAATCAGACAGGCACTGCAAAGTCTGCTGGGACTGGGACAAAACATGCTACGTCAGATGAACGCCAACAATAAACAGACAAAACGCCCCCTTCGGCCGGACCAGGAAGCACAAATCAAGCTTGTAGAACAGATACTGGGTTCCACCCGAGTCACCCAAAACGAGGATCTGGTAAAATTATCGACATCGTTAAACAGTGAAACCTGTACCAATATGGTTGCGGCCATTCTGCCTGGCATCTTACAGGCACGCGAAGCGGCACGCCGTTCGGCATCGAAGAATAATATCAGACGAATCATGCTGGCATTTCATAATTATCATTTGGATCATAAGCATTTTCCCCCGGCGGTCGTGGTGGGCCCTGATGGAAAAACGCCTCATAGCTGGCGGGTGGAACTGCTACCTTATCTCGACCAGCAGGCGTTGTACGATCAGTATCGTATGAACGAGCCGTGGGATAGCCCGCATAATCGCAAGATTGCAAAGACCGTCGTTCCTGTGTTCAACAATCCAAATTCTGAAAAGTCCACAAATGCGTCATACTTTGTGGTGACAGGTCCGGGAACTGTGTTTGGTAACAAAACGGGCATCAAACTCAGCGAAATTCTGGGTGGCACATCGAACACGATTGCCGTTTTCGAAGCAAAACGCGATATTCCCTGGACGAAGCCAGCAGACATTCCATTTGACGGAAAAAAAGTCCCCGAGTTTGGCGGTTTTCATCAAGGAGGCGCTCATGTTGGTTTGTGCGATGGTTCCGTTAGATTCCTTTCCGAATTAACCAACAAGGACTTTTTAAAGACGCTGCTTACCATCAGCGCGGATCAGAAAGAGCCGGCTCCCTAGTTGACTCTCTCTGAAGACGTTCAGAATCCCGATTCGCATAGGAGAGAAACGCATGTTAGCCCATGGAACAAGAGCGCTACTGAGTATCGCCGTTGTGTCTATACTGTGCATCACAACGGCGAGTGAAAGCTATGCCATGATGGGAATCAAACCCGTCTCACAGAAACTGGCGAAAGCACTAGGGATCGAAGTCCGGACAAAGGCGAACGGGCCTGGGCAAATCTGGGTGACACTGGAATTCAAACCCGAAGGCGAGTTTAAACAATTTGACTATGTCAGTCTGGAAATTGGAGAGGGCAAAGAGTTGCTGTTGGGGTATGCTCCCCTGCAAGCCCAGCGCACAAAATCGGGAAAGGTCGTCTGCACTTTTCTCGCGAATCGGACCTACCTCGAAAAAGTCACTTTGAGAATTGTCGCCGGTCCTCCTCTGAACAAAACCGGCTACGATCTGCAGCTGAACAAGTTTCTGGATCTCAAGAAAACCCCCTGACACACCTTGAAATTACCGTCAGTTTATTGCGATTCACACAGACTCTGCCAATCGTTCTGAGTCACTTTACTGCTTGTCCGGTTTCCGGTCGCGGCCTTTGATTTTGTTTAACTGCCGTGACAGTTTTCGGCTCTGGTCAGACCGCTCTTTGACCACATTCGTATTTTCGAGCGGATCGGAACGGTGGTCGTAGAGCATGCGCGAGGTGCGTTTGCCTTTGTTGTTTGAGTATTCGGTATAGCGAAGCGAATCAGTGCGGATCGTGTCGCCGTTACGGTAGCGGCTGACGGCAGCCTGTTTCCAATTCGCTTCGGGATCGTGCATTAAGTCGACGAAGCTCTGGCCTGCGAGGTGTTCCGGCTTTGGAATTCCGGCCAACGTGCAGAGAGAAGGGTAGAGGTCGATTGTCTCAATCAGAGCTGACCTGCGCCCGCCTCCTTGGATGCCCGGCGCCCGAACGATTAAGGGAATCTGCAGGGAACTTTCGTAACAGCTGTGTTTACACCAGAGGGTATGATCTCCCAGGTTCCAGCCGTGATCACCCCAGAGAACGACGATCGTATTGTCACTCAGTTTCAAACGATCCAGTTCTGCCAGTAACTTACCGATCTGGGCATCAGTGTAACTGACGCAGGCGTAGTAGCCGTGAATCAGATTGCGGGCGGTTTCCTCAGAGACCGGCCCTTTGGGAGGAATACCGGCGTAGGCTCGCAATTCGCCGGAATTGTGAATTGATTCTTTCGGTGCATCCTGAGGGACGTGATAATTCTCGGGTGGTTGAATTTTGTCGTGGTCGTACAGATCCCAGTATTTCTGCGGTGCGATAAACGGAAGATGAGGCTTGAAAAAGCCGACCGCCAGGAAGAAGGGCTGCTCTTGTTTCTTTAACTGTTGCAATGTTTCAATGGCCTTCTCAGCCAGGACGCCGTCCGCGTAGGCATTATCGGGCACGTCGGCTGATTCCCAGGCAGGCCCTCGTTTTCGTTTTCCCTGTTTCTGGCGTTGGGCGTGCAGTTTCTGATTTTCGGGGCGTTGGTACCAGGAAATACCTTTCGGCCGCCACGCCGGTTCTGACCAACCCTGTGCGTTGTCTTTCGGATGATGAAAGATCTTACCCAGTGAAACGGTTTCATAGCCGTTTTTTTTGAACTGCGTATTCATCGTGGTGATACCGGGCGCATCCTTCTCGGCCCAGGTCAGATAATTCACGAACCTCTTGCGGGCGGGACGAATGCCGGTCATCAGACTGGCTCGCGACGCTCCACAGGTCGGCACCATGCAGAACGCCCGCTCGAACAGGGTGCCGCTCTTGGCCAGCTTGTCGATGTGGGGCGAATGAATGTGCTGCTTGCCGTAACAGGCCAGTTCGGGCCGCAGGTCATCGATGGCGATGAATAACACATTCGGACGATTCGCGGCGAAACTTTGAGAAGTAAGGCAGAACGCAAAAAGAAGCAGAGCGAGGCGGTACATTATTTATGAGTTCCTGAATATTTATGTTTATCGACCAATGATGTTCGTATGAATGAGTGCTTGCCAGACGCCATAGGAGAGGGGGATCAACGACAACAGAATAAATGCATAAAAGATGACTCGATCCAGCTTATCGACGGATACACCTGAGAGCAGCCTCTTCGCCAACCTTAAAATGCCGTAGAGAGCGAACGTGATACCAAGAATCAAATAAGCATCTTTTCGGAACAGTGTTGCGAAGTAGATCAGAGTCATCGCGATGACGGTCAAGGCGATGGTGATGCCTCGAACGATGCGATTGTCAAAGCGATGGTTTTGAATCATGGCGTGCATCCTGAAAACAGCATCATTCGAATATTCTATTGGGTGGTTAACAGAAAAAGTAGGGGTAGACCCATGTGTCTACCCGCGGTATCGGCGTCTTTTTTGCAGCACCGTTTGAACGGGTTTAATGTTTCCTTTGAATACTTGAATCCATGTTGAATCTCGCCAGGCGGGCAGACACATAGGTCCGCACCCTACCACAACAATAATTGAACGTTTTTTTCTGGAATTGAACCAACACTGTTGGGCAAGCCAACAGTGCCACCCTTTTCACATCTTTTCGTGTCTTTCGTGGTAGTTAAATTCAGATTGGTTTCAATGTTCATCCTCGTGATCGCAGGAAACGGCGGCTATCGCCGTGCCGCTCATATTTGATAGGCTAAACTCAAAACCGATCCTTAACCTCTACTTCTTTTCAAACCGGAAAATGCCTTCGCCGTCTTTGACGGTTTGAACGGTGTAATACAGTTCGCCGTCTTCGTCGGTGCCGAAGGACATCACGGGGATGCCGCCTGTACTGATCTGCAGATTGCGAACAACCTTGCCGGATTCTTCATCGTATTCGAGGGCCCAGATTTTGCCCGAGACGAAATCGGCGTAGACGTACATGCCTTCGAGTTCAGGCAGCCCTTTACCTCGATAGACAACGCCGCCGGTGATGGAACGACCGACGCCATGATCGTATTCCCAGATCGGGTCGATGGGTGTGTCTTTCGCGGTCTCGGGACGATTCCCAAAGTTGCGTGTGCCTTCACGAACACTCCAGCCGTAGTTGCCGCCCTTTTTGATGATGTTGATTTCTTCCCAGAGATCCTGGCCGACTTCACCGGCGTACAAGGTGCCGGTTTTCGGATCGAAGCCCAGCCGCCAGACATTCCGCAGGCCGTAAGCATAGATTTCCGGCTGCGCCTTGGCCCGATTGACAAACGGGTTGTCTGCGGGAACCGCGTAGTTCTTGCCCCCCTCCTGGTGATCAACGTCGATACGTAAGATAGAACCGAGCAGGGTTTCCAGGTTCTGGCCGTTGCCCAGCGGATCGTTGCCGGAACCACCGTCGCCGAGACCGATATAGAGATAACCGTCGGGACCGAATTCAATCGAACCGCCGTTGTGGTTGCCGTAAGGCTGATCGATGGCCATTACAACGGTTTCACTTTTGGGGTCCGCTTTGTTGGGATCGTCGGCCGAAACCTGAAAACGGGAGACATGTGATTTCCGTGGGCTTCCCTCGGCAGAATAGTAAACGAAGAACTGGCCGTTCTTTTTAAAGTTGGGATGAAAGGCGAAACCTAACAGGCCTTCTTCGTTGTTCTTTTTCCAAGGAGCGACCTTGGAACTGATATCGAGAAACAGTTTTGTCTGCTTGGGAGAATTCTTATCAATGACGTGAATCATGCCGCGCTGTGTGGCGACAAAGATACGTCCGCTGCCGTCGTTGGCATGCGTGATGATCATCGGACGCAGGGGAACCACTTTCCCGGTATTTTCATCGACGGCTTCCCAGCCTTCCCATTTCAGACTGGGGAATGCGGGTACGGCTTTTAAAGCCAGTTTACCATCGCTCGGATCTTTAACCGAGTTGTCTGCGGGAATTTCTCTGATTTTGATATTCCGGAAAGAGACCAGGTCGTTGTGGTCCTGCAGGCAGATGTGTCCTTTGGTCGCTTTTCCGAATTTGGGAAACTTGGCAAACTTGCTGGCCGCCACGCGTTTGTCCCAGTCGGCACTCCCTTTATTGAAACGAAAATATTTGACACCATTCATGACGACTTCGGATCGATCGGGGCCGACTCTGAGAAACAGATGATTCCACTTGCCTGCGGGGCGTGTCGCATCGACGACAGCCGGGGTGACTTTCTTGCCGGCTTTTTCGGCTTCGATCATCCATTTGGGAGTCGCCGGTTTGTAAAGCTGGTATAGCCAACCTGCTTTCTGCGGGTCGTGGCCGTCCACGTTGTCCTGAATCTGGATTTCGGGTCCGGTGCGCCAGGGGGTTTTTTCTTCCTCGGTGACGTGGAACATCAGACCGCTGTTACCTTCTTTAGAGATGCGGTATTCGAGCGAGAGTTCGAAGAACCCGAACTGATCGTCGGTAATGATATCGCCGGCCCCTTTGGCGGTGCGGGAAAGGACGCCGTCTTTGATCGTCCAGCCATTACTGATATTGTCTTTTTGATAATTTCGCCAGCCGTCGGTGGTTTTGCCGTCGAACAGCAGTCTCCAGCCGCTTTTCTTTTCCGCGGTGGAAAGTTTGTTTAACGAGTCATCGGATTTTTCCGCAGCCGTGACCGTCAGAGTCAGACACGCGGACAGCAACAGCGTCATCAGGGTTTGGGAGTTTCGAATCACAGGTGCGCTTCCTTTATGAATCAGCAATCAAGTTGAATGGATAGAACTAGTTCCAGATAAACAAGAGAGTATTTTCTCAATCTACTGTTATCCATCATTTCCCGGCAGGAATCAACTATAAATGATTGGTGTCTCGCTAGAATTTGGATGGGAAAGGGGAGATTCTTTGTATGATTTCCCTGCAGAGAAGTGAGCCAGTGAGTACAAACACAAAGATTCGTGAATTATTTCGCGATTCTCAGTTCATTTTTGTAAGATATCTCGTGACGAGCGGGAAGTCGATTTTGGATTACCTGTTTGGCAGCGAATCCCCAAAGAGTATTTCCATCACGCTTACTGAAACAGTTACAGGTTGTCTTCTGGTTATGAAAAAAATATCTTGCCGTACGACATTCTATCAAAAAAAAATTTTCCCGTTTGTTTTCATCGGTTTTGGCATCTATGCCATGATTGTTGGTGGAACGGGAGAGCGCGGACATCCCGTTTTTATCCTGCTGTTCCTCTTGATAATCACTATGATAATCTTCACTCATATTCAATTTAAAGTGTTCTTTTTGATGGATGAAGTCTTTGACGACGGTGACTCATTGTTATTAAGGAATACCGGAAAGGAAGTCCGAATCCCACTTCAGGAGATCGAAAACATATGCTATCCCAAAAAAATCAATATCTATTCTAGATTAGAACAGGTAGAATTAACGCTGAAACACCCTACGGAATTCGGTACTGAGATTTATTTTCTATCAGCGGGAGACGACCTTTTTTCAAACGAAGCAAACACCGACATTCCAGATCTGATGGAACGGATCAGCCAGGCAAAAACAGAACAGAATCAACGAGAACAGGACAGAATCATTGATTGAATATCGATCTGGTCTTCCTGTTTCGATTCGCCTCTCACCAGTTCAAACACAATGAAGGGAGTCATAAAATGAAACATTTTCTCAGCCCCTCGTTTTTCAGTTTTCTTGCCGTATGTGGAATGTTGACAATTCTCTCTGCGGATACACCCTCTACCACTGAGAATCATTACACTCAAGGGAATTCCTTTCACATGTATACCAGCGCATTAGCTGTGTCTGATTCGGGCGTTGTCACGATCCCCTCGCGCTATCGCTGGAGTGTCGAGACTGGAATACGAGGCATTGATCTCAACGGCAGATCTCTCCCCGATGGTCGCGTGCAATTACGGCTGCATGATCCCGATCACAACTTCTCGGCCTTCATGGCACAGATGGACCTGGCAACTGCCGCCAGGCTGCATCACGAACTGGGAAACATCATTGTGAAGAAACTGCAGGACCCGAATTTTCAGCATCGGCCCCAACTCTACCGCCCCGACCAGATCCCGCGCAAACGCATCATCGGCATCGATGCCAACGGCACCGCGATCATTGAAGATGTGGAGAAAGCCAGATAACTGTCTGTCGAAGATCCGTTTCAGAATTATTTCTACAACGAAACTCACGAAAGCACACGAACTTATCGGTTCGATGTGTTTTGCCTGTCGATTTTATACGCTAAAAATTTAGCTTTTCGTGTTGACGCCTCTTTTTTGAAACGCTAAATTATTAGCGAATCGACATTGTTGACTTTCAGGGAACTAAAACATGTCACAACACGCCAATCTTAGCAGGCGAGAACGTCAAATCATGGATTCGATTTATTCGCGCAGTGAAGCCACGGTGCTGGATATTCAAAGCGATCTGCCGAAGGCGCCGACGCCGACCGCAATTCGGACCATGCTCCGCATTCTGATGGAAAAAGGGATGGTGCGGCGGCACAAGCAGGGACGTGAGTTTATTTATTCCCCCACTTCCCCACGACGGCCGGAAGGGACCAAGGCGTTGAAGCATGTGGTTCAGACATTTTTTGAAGGCTCGTTCAAACAGGCACTGGCGGCACAGCTTGCCAGTGGTGACGAAACGCTGACCGATGACGAATTGCGTGATATGGTCAAACTCATCAAAGCAGCTCGAGAAAAGGGAAATTAAGTAATGCATACTGGATTCGAACTCGTTCCGAACAGCGGACCATCGTTTTTCCTGTTGGATCTTGCGATCAAGTCGATTCTGATTCTCGCGGTTGCGTTTTTCATGACACGACTCTTGCGACGTGCCAGCGCAGCGGTTCGCTATTCCGTCTGGAGCGTCGCGATCTTCTCTGTAATTACGCTCCCCGTCATCAACTCGTGTGTCCCTAAATGGACGCTTGAAGCGGGCACGGTTAATCAGTCGGCAGCCATTGATCATAGGGAACCACAGTCTGCCGCCTTGCCGGTTTCGATAACTCAACAGTCTGCTCAGATGGGGGGACTCGAACGTACTCTGATACCAGAGTCTGCTTCCCCGGCTTCTGCTGTGACTACCGAGAAAATCACCGGCTCAAATTATTTGTCTGCTCTCCTCCCGGATGCAGTCATGTTCTTGAATGTGTTCTGGCTGGTGGGAAGCGGGGCGATGTTGATTCGACTGTTGATCATGCGAGTGCGACTTTGGTCTGCATCCCGAAGCTATGAAGCGGTCACTGCAGGTCGATTGTTCGAATTGCTTCAAATGTGTCGCGACGAGCTCGATTACTCCAAATCGGTGAGACTGTTTGTCACCGATCAACGGGTTATGCCGATGACCTGGGGAATCTTTCGCCCGTCGATTCTGCTTCCCCGCGAAGCGGAAAACTGGCCGGAGCAGGAAGTCCGCTGTGCATTCCTGCATGAACTGGCTCATGTTTCTCGTCTCGATTGTCTGTCTCAACTGTTTGTGCAACTGGCGTGTGTGCTGTACTGGTTGAATCCACTCGTCTGGGTAGCAGCCCGGTCGCTGCATATCGAACGCGAACTTGCCTGCGATGACATCGTGTTACAGAACGGGGAACGTGCGTCAGATTATGCGGCTCAACTGATGCAGGCGGTCTCGCATTTTCGGTCGAACAGAATGCTGGAATCGACGGCAGTCTCCATGGCGGGCCGCAATGGTTTTGCCCAGCGTCTGCAGGCGATTCTCCATGAAACACAGGACCGACGCCCGGTTCCCCGGGGAACGAAGACGACCTTTGCGATTTCATTCCTTGTGCTAACCGGACTACTGGGGGCCTTCCAGGTATCACTCACCGAAACAGCCAACGCACAACAGGTTATCCCAATCCAGACGGCACAACAAGAACCCAGGCCGGAACCCGGCGTGCAACAGTCCCTTGCCAAACCACCTGAGAAAAAAGAGGCAAAGTTAGTTCCAGAGGCACAGACTCAACAATTTTTCAGTGGAAGAAAACAGACAGCCCCGGTTCAAGGAATGGTCCAACCTGCTGTGCGATCTTTGAATATTGTGTTTGCACATGATCCGGGTATCGGGAACTATGACGGAATAGTAGGACGCCCCAACGACGTCTGGAATACTGTGGACATCGGCACGACCGCGGTGGACTACACACGTTATAGTGACGCGACTCCCAGCACGGCCCGACTGCGTATCTCACGTCACGACGGCGAATGGGGCATCAAGGGGCAATCGGGAATCTTCCAGGGTTATATCTACCACAATTGTCGCTGTGTCGATCTGGAAACAAAAGTCTTAGACCTTCCAGCTGGCAGTTACAAAATCTATGTCTTCGCACACGGGGATGCACCGAATCAGAATGCGGAGATCGAATTGAAAGTTGGCAATCGTGTGATCGGTAAAAAGGCAACGGCCAACGACGGCACCTGGAATTTCCGCACCAAACCGTACCGCGAAGGTCTGCAGTATGTGAGCTTTAACTTCACGATGAAAGCCGGACAAGCTCTGACCCTGATCAGCCATCGTGCCGGCAGCGATTACTCGATGTTTAACGCAATTCAGATCGTTCCGCAAACAGATCCTGTGATGCAACAATCGAGGCAGCCTGCCCCAAAATCTCGCTAAACCGGGGCGGAATTACTCACTCCAGAAAAGGTAGCCAGTTTTAAGATGCCACCTCAACTGACGGGGATTAGCCTGTTTGATGGCTGCTGCACCGAAGCAGAGCCTCCAGAGCCTATCGTGCGTAACGGCTCATAAGCCAGTTCGTCTCAATATCAGTTTAATATACAAAAATATGAAATTGGTATGGACTAATGGTCAGATAAAGTTCAAGATACCGGCGCGAATGCCGGCTGGCTTTGCTGATTACCTCGAAATCAAATCCCTTGAGTCGTTATGCATAGAGAAAGGATTTTCTAGTGTCCGGAACCTACATCAATACGCCGTTTGTGATCACGAATAATCAGAGCGATTTCCCGGAGGATCAGATCTGGGTTTCGTTTTCGGGGACCTTTACCAACACCGGTACTCCTCAGTACATTGGTTCTAAGCAGATCACAAATTTCACCTCGGCCTGGCAGTCGTTTAAACTTGCTGATTTATTAGCGTCCGTTCCCAATCTGCCTTATTTTGGAAACCAGGCACAATACACGTTCTCGCTCAATGGATTCTCGGGGCGCGTCTATATCAACTATGGTCCTTCTGCACTGACTGAGCCTCCCAACCCAGGCGCTCCGGGAACCAGCCCCTATATTGTTTTTGAACCGACCGTCGATGGGGAAACTCTGCAAGCACCGACTCCTAGCCAGAGTAACATGGACCTGTCCTACGTGGATGGTGTATCGGCTCCCGCAGCGACGATGGTCAGCAATGCCACCACTGGTCAACCACTGCAGGCCACTTCCGTTAACCCGGTGACCTCTCGCAGCAACATTTTATCCAACGTGGTCAACCAGGTTCCCAGCGGCGCTGTGGTTTCAAACGGGACGAAAAACGTGCGCGTGATGTCATCCGCCGCCGCACCTTCCGCTTATCATGACTGGACCAGTCTGATGACCACGTTACAGAAAAGTACGGCAACGAATCCGCTGAACGTCTGCAGTTACACCAGCCCGACGAATACGAAAATTCCTGCCAGCTATGCCTTGAGTGATGCCCTGTTCGGTTTTAGCGGCGCACCGGCCATTTCCGGACAGGCCCCGAATTTTGACACAGCGCAAAACTACAATACACAGGCCACGTTTACGACGAACCTGAATCCGGACAACAATTCCATTCTCGCGGGAGTCGGGATTACGAACGGCACTCCCGGTGTTGAGATCAGTGGTACCGGGAGCGTGACCGGCGCATTCAGTATCTACATCAAGGAGACCGACCTCAATGCGGGAACCGGGATCTATGGCAACAATCCACCCTACGTCGTCGCCTATAATGAAACGAAAGATGCCTATAATACAGACGGCATTGTAAACGATCTGGGGGGCAGGGTGGTGGGCGATTTAATGGCGGGCATGGTGTTTGGCTGGTCCGCCAGTTCTGTGAATATTGAAAAGCATGCCCTCAAGACTGAAACGAACCTTTACGGGACGCCGTTCAGTTCAACAACGGTCGGAGGATTAATGACCGGCGAGTTGTTCTTTCTGCTCTCTCTTGCGGGCGCTCAAGGAAAACTGACCGACTGGATTGGGTCGGAGCTGGATTCTGATTCAGACGATTATGATCCCTATCTGTATGCGATTGCTCAGAACAGCGATGCTTACGGCAGTGGGTTCACCGATCGACTGCAAGGTTATTCGAATCCCGATACCTATTGGTACACAGCAAATCCGCCCGTGATTCCGGGAGGAGGCGGCAATTATGAAACCGTGGGCTTTGTTAATTTGATTCTAGGCGAACCAACGACAATCCCACTGGCAATTCTGTTGACTAATAACAGCCAGAAGCAATTGACGCTTACTAACAAGCAATTAATCGGCTCCAGTACAACATCGTCGTTCGATCTTCCCCCCGAACTCGCAGGTGGCTCGACTGCAGGCGGCTATGGTGCCCCGGCATCAAAAACTCCCTACCAGGCGATCTGGACTTATTCACCAGACAACGGCCAAACCGAATTAAGTTTCCAATGCGCGCTCATTGGCCCCAATGGCATCACGATCATTCCTTCCAAAACCGGTCCCCAGGCGGACCAATGGGAACTCAGTGAAGAACCGACACTGGAAGGCGGCGTCTGGGTCGTTCGGTTTTATTATTCCGAGAGCACTTAAGAAACGTCCTGTGAACCCCTGATGGATTCACTAAGGGCCGTCGGGGAGTGAGCGACTTGCCCGATTGATATTCAAACAAGAAATGATTTAACGAACTGTACATCCTTCGCTCATTCAGGGGCCTGGCGTGATGATAAAAGTGAGATCGATTTCATTTGAGATACTTTTTTGAAGGAGGAGTTTACCTCCTTTTGTATCAAAACGGATCATCCACTCCAGAAATCCCATGTCGAATCGGTGAAAGACGTACTCCATTTAACTGGCTTGCTCGTCTCATGCATCCAAACTCGAAATTCTTGTGATATCGGTCAATTCCATCGCCGCACACCGCAAAATTATGTCCTATATTTTCTACATCTCTGTAATGTCATTTTTCTGACAATTTGAATTATTCAATTGCATTCATCCGGACGTCATTCAAATTGTTGCTCAGAGTAAAGGCGAGAGTTCTTTATGAAGAATACAGCATACAAAGTGGATGAAGGTTCACAGCTTGAATGTCGAGTACTTTTAGTAGAAGATTCCCCCGATACCCAAATATTGGTCTCACACTTCTTAAAAAAGGCAGGCGCTGAAGTCTTTCTTTCAGACAATGGGTTGTCCGCACTCGATCTCGCTTTGGAAGCACATCAGCAAGGCTTCCCTTTCGATATTATCCTGATGGATATTCAGCTACCCGGTCTGGATGGTTGTGAAGTCACGAAAAGACTGCGAGAAGCATCGTTCAAAGGCCCCATCATTGCTTTTACAGCCAGTGAAGAGACTCACAGTCGTCAGAAATGTCTCGAAGCAGGTTGTGATGATTACCTGACGAAGCCCGTCGATTCAAAAAAACTGATCGGTTTATTGTCGCTTTATTTGTCACAGTTAAAGCAAAAGCAACAGCTTGATCGCGCTGCGAAAGTCTATCTCAACTTAGATAGCTGCAACTGATTCACCGTCGGCTGACGATGTCAGACCGATTCTCAAAAATCGAGCAACGCATCAAACCGTCTCTCCACTCCAGAATGTTCAAACCTGACCTGCGCCTTCCTCACCATGCCGTTCTCAGCCTGTTAGGGCAGCCACAAATCAGGCCTCTCATGTTTCCTGTTTGACTCTGAAGTGCGATCAATTTACGATGGCAGGGTACAAACGTAAATGGTCAGGGCGTCATTTCATTAGCTTGCTCCTGACAGCTCTCACAGCGACAAACCTGTCAGTCATTGAAAGAGGCTTACATGAAACTTTTCCAGCGACAGATTGTTTTCATTCTCTTTCTGGTACTGGTAAACACTGTTTACGCAGAGAAACCGAAACAGTCACAGCAGGTTTCCCATGAAAAAAAAGTTGATTATTCTGCCGCCATCGATCGTTTGAAAGCGGCGATTCGACACGAGGTGGAACAGAAGCAGTTACCCGCGTTTTCCATTTCGCTCGTCGATGGCGATGAGATGGTCTGGGCAGAGGGCTTTGGCTTTCAGGACAAGGACCGGAAAATTCGCGCCACTGAAAAAACGGTCTACCGCGTCGGTTCGGTCTCGAAGCTGTTTACCGACATCGCCGTCATGCAACTGGTAGAGAGTGGGGAACTCAACCTGGACGACACTGTCCAGAGCCATCTCCCGGAATTCAAACCGACCAATCCCTTCGGCGGTGCGATTTCCCTGGGACAACTGATGACGCATCGATCGGGGCTGGTTCGCGAATCGCCGGTCGGCAACTACTTTGATCCCACCGAGCCTTCGCTGGTAGAAACCGTCGCCAGTCTCAATCAGACATCCCTCGTTTACAAACCAGGCACGAAAACGAAATACTCGAATGCTGCGGTCGCCGTTGTGGGGGCGGTGCTGGAGAAACAGCTGGATGTTTCTCACGCCGCACAGGTTCGCCAGAAAATACTCGACCCATTGAACATGGAATCCAGCGGCTTCACGGTGACTCCCGCCGTCAAAAAACAGCTTGCTACCGGCTGGATGAGAACCAACGACGGCCGCCGTTTTATCGCACCGACATTTCTTCTGGGGACGGGACCTGCCGGGAATCTGTATTCGAATGTGGTCGATCTGGCAAAGTTCCTGACCTGCCTGTTCAACCTGGGACAAGTTCAGGAAGGGCAGATCCTGAAACGAGACACCCTTCAATTAATGCTCACGCCACAAAAAGATGCGGATGGCAAACCGCAACGATTTGGTATCGGTTTTCATATTCAGGATTTTGACGGCTTCACCAAAGTCGGTCACGGCGGTGCCGTCTACGGTTTCTCGTCACAGCTGGAAGCGCTGCCGGAACGCAAGCTGGGCGTCGCTGCAGTCGCTTCCTTGGATGGCACAAACGGCGTCGTGGGGCGGCTGGCTGATTATGCATTGCGACTGATGCTGGCGGCACAGGACGGCAAATCGCTTCCCGGGTACCGTATGACCGGACCGGTCCCCTCAGAACGCGCGAAAGAACTGGTGGGCCTGTATCGCAATGACGAAAAACAGAAGTTGGCCCGCATTACCGAACTCAACGGCGATCTGTTTTTGCACCGTGGCACTTTTCGCTACGATCTCCGGTCCGCCGCCGGTGACGGCACGATTCTGACTGACGACTCGATCGGATCTGGCACCGAAGTGGCTTTGGAAGGCAAAGATGTTCTCCGGGTTGGTAAAACGAAATTCCAGCGTGCCGCTGATGCGCCACGGCCGCCGACTCCTGCCGACTGGAAAGGCCTGATCGGCGAATATGGTTGGGATCACAACACGTTGTATATTCTCGAGGAAGAAGGCCAATTATTCGCGTTGATCGAATGGTTCTATTATTACCCGTTGAAGCAGGTCGACCGGAACACGTTCGAGTTTCCCGACCACGGACTGTACCACGGCGAAGGCCTGAAATTCACCCGTGGTAAAGATGACGTCGCCACCGATGTCGTCGCCGCCGAGGTGAAGTTTGTTCGTCGCGAAGTCGGCACAAAAGATGGCGAGACATTTCAGATCACGCCCGTCAAACCGATTGACGAACTCCGCGCCGCAGCACTCGCCGCTTCACCGCCGCCCGAACCGGGTAAATATCGCCAGCCGGAACTGGTAGACCTGACCACGCTGGATCCGACGATCAAGCTCGATATCCGTTATGCTTCCGAGAATAATTTCACCGGAGCCGTCTTCTACAAACAGGCCCGCGCTTTCATGCAGCGACCCGCGGCTGAAGCGGTCGTCCGTGCGAACGCACGTCTCAAACAGCGCGGCCTGGGACTCCTGATCCACGATGCCTATCGCCCCTGGCACGTCACGAAAATGTTCTGGGATGCAACGCCCGGGGAATTCAAAGATTTCGTTGCGAATCCCGCCAACGGCTCGCGTCACAATCGCGGCTGCGCCGTCGACCTGACCCTGTATGATCTGAAGTCCGGCGAACCGATCCAGATGGTGGCCGGCTACGACGAATTTTCTCCTCGATCTTTTCCGCTTTACCCGGGGGGAACCGCCCGCCAACGCTGGTATCGCCAGCTACTGCGTCAAACGATGGAATCAGAAGGGTTCACCGTCTATGAGTATGAATGGTGGCACTTCGATTTTAAGGACTGGAAACAATACCGCATCGGCAATCAGACGTTTGAAGAGATCGATCAAGGACATTGAATCTGTTTTTTCTACCACGAAAGACACGAAAAGGCACGAATGTATTGCCGTATTGGGTGGCACTGTTGGCTTGCCAACAGTGATTGAGAAATCGTTCCTGTCGAGAAAAAAAGTAGGGGGAGACTCATGTGTCTCCCCGCTTTGAGACGTCATTTGTGTGGCATCGTTTGAGCGGTAAATCTGGTTCCCTCAAGCGAGTACTTCCAAAACAAAACTCGCCAGGCGGGCGGACATATAGATCCTCCCCAACGTTTCAAAAATGAGAGGTGAATTTGTTCTGGAATTGAGCGGGACTTTGAGACCTCATGTTACCAGCGATCCCAAATTGCCTTCGGGACCAGCCCTTTTTCGTGTGCTTTCGTGTTTTTCGTGGTAGAAATGAATCGATGGATCTAGAGAAATCGCTGAAATTACGAAACAGGTTCAAGTTGAGTAATCCCTACTATCGATAAACTGAAAGGGTGTACGTGTGTGTGCATGAAATCGAGAGGGGGATACGATGAAAATTGATTCGGTGGGTTCGAGTGGTCTGTTGACGCCGTCACAACAAAAGCGGCAGCAGGATCAGGATGTCCAGAATGTCTTCAGTGCGATGCTGGCTCAGTTTGGCCGTCAGGGATATGCTTCTGCCGAGGTTCCGGAGCAGTCGACCGAAGAGCCGCAAGCTTTAATCAAGGGACTGCAGCGCTCGTGGGACAGTTGGTTCACAGGAGAATTGAACGGTCGCTATTCCCAGGTTGAGAACCCTGAGGAATTGAAGCAGTCATTCGGCGAGCTCATTGTCCGTGCTCACGAAGAAGGAGGCTATGTCGATCCGAAAGGTTTCCTGCAGAAACTGTCTCAAGAAGAACTGGCTGTGGTGCAGAAGGTACAAAGCCTGGCCAGCCCGATCCGGGTGTCAGCGTTGACGGAAGAAGGGGCCTTGAATCTGCTCCTGCCGCCTGCGACACAAGTCGACTTGAATAACGACGGAATCACCCAAAGTGGCATCGCCAATGGACTGCGGTTTCCGAGCAGTAATACACCGGCTGCCGTCGCGAAAGCCTGGGAGGAAGCGACCGAGGGCATGAGCTTTGCCGAAAAAGCGATGGCTGAGTTACAAATAATGCTGCCGCTGATGACCGCCAATCTGGAAGTGGACGAAAACGGGAAATTCGTACGCCAATATGAACCCGGCGATCCCGAATACCGAAATCCCATGGCTGAAGTCGGTTATTCCTACGTCGCCGCCACCAAAGATCGACTGGATGCGCTGGAGTTCATGAAGCATGAAATTCCCGCTGACAGATACGAGCGTCAGAAATCGTTCTGGAACAAGTTTCAGCAGTCGTTGATTGATAATGGCGCGGAATAAACGCCGCACTTCTTTCTTCAGGTTCACGCTTGACTTTCTTCGTCCTCACTTTGTTCTGGGGAGTTCTGTGCATCGTAATATTTAAGCAGAAGTCGTTCGGAGCGGAATCCGGCTGAGAGGATCGCTAAGTAACTAAAGGCAACGCTGCCAAGAAAACCAACGGCAAAACCGATCAACATGCCGAGATTGCCCCAAAAGAGGGCCATCGATTCTACTTCCTGTTGATCCAACTTCAAGATCAGCCTGATCGAGAGCGACAGAACCCAGATCCAAGCGGCGACCAAACTGACCGACAAAAGAATTCTTCCATAACGCCATCGATCCCATGCTTCGATGTTTCGCCTGATTCCCGCGATGAATTCATCATCAGACTTGCGCTTTCTGAAAGGCAACAGTTTCCATATCATGATCGCCTCTTCCTTCTCTAGAAAAAGAGCCAGGAGTGAAATCAGTATTACCGTTTTGCTGGTGCCGCTCAATAGCAGGGATTAAACGTCGGCATCTCTGGTGGAAACGGCTGATGCCAGCAGAATGATCAAACAAATGCGGAGTGATGCCAATAGAAGGTTCCGATTACTTTCCGGTGAGGTATACTTTCTGTCTCTCAATCAAGGACGGATTGATTTAAACTAACCGCTATGCAACATGATCCGAAAATGGCACAATCAAACAACTTATCAGAACCACAGGCACTTCGCGACTTGAAATGGGCTATCACTAGCCCGTCGTTAATTTTAGAGTCACTCAAAGAAGAGCATCATTCCGAAGTTCCCGATTTCCAGGTGATCGACGTACCGCACCTGGAGAATTATCTCACCCCCTATTCCCGTTTTCGGATCGGAACCTATTTTGAAGGCCTGGTCCTGTATTGGCTGGAACATATTCGCCGACTGAAAATCATTGCCCGGCATCAACAGATTTTTGAAGAGAACCAGACGATCGGCGAGATCGATATTCTGTTCGAAGACGAAGCCGGCGTTGTGAATCACTGGGAAATCGCCGTCAAATTCTATCTGTTTGATCCCGGTGATAACGAGACTGGCAGTCATTTCGTGGGGCCGAATGTGAAGGATACATTCGAAAAGAAAATGCGGCGGCTGTTCGACTTTCAGCTTCCTTTAAGTCAGACACACTTCCCTGAAGTCGACCGACGTCAGGCGTTTGTCAAAGGCATGATCTTTTATCACCCCGATCACAGTTCCCCCAAACAACTCCCGGAGAAACTCTCTCCGAGACATGAACGAGGCAGCTGGCTACACCTCTCCGCGCTCTCCCGGCTTACCGCGCAGCATGGGGAACTGCGGTTTCTGATCCGCGAAAAACCGGACTGGTTATCCGCGGCTCTCTGCAGCAAATCCGATGACAGGCTGCTCAACTTCAAAGAGTTGCAACAACAGCTGGAAACACATTTTCAGCACAAACAGCGTCCGATTCTGATCAGCGCGCTCACCTGCCAACAGTCCGTTTACCGCGAAGTCGACCGCGTTTTCATCGTCTCCGAATCCTGGCCGTGGATTGGCTAAAAAATGCACACATGATCCCAAGGCATTTTCTGATTGCTATGAATTACAAAAAAATCCTCATTCCGGTTTCGGCAGGATTTCCAATAGCACCGCTTTGACTGATTCCAGTGGTGTCTCTCGGCTTGAGAAACCGGCGTCTCCCCAGATGGCGCTGGAACTTTGTGATCTGCTTCTGCCCGGCTTGACTGGAGGTGGGGCTACGATAAATTCCAGACGATGCTTCAAGTCAATCGTTGCATGGTAATACCAACTCACCGTCATTTTGGATTTCGGAAACTGGTCTTCGAGCGGACGTTCGTGGAATTCAAAACTGTTGTTGTAAGAACCCATGCCCGAATAGAGGTTCCCGCGATGGCTTTCGAAGTGGACCTGGAATGGGCTGAAAACGTCAGACGTATATTGTCTGGCCTTGCCGTCGACGGGAAATTCGATCAGGGGCAACTCTTGATCCAGTGGGGCAATGCGGGCAGGTAGCTGAATCTGTTCAAAATAAATTGTCTTTGGCACCACATAGGGCACCATTTCAAAATGCGCGATTTCATTGCGAGGCAGCATGATTCGAACTGGAGAGCTGCCTGTCTGGGAGGAAAACCAGCCGCCCTCATTCAGGTTCTGTCTGCGTCCCGTTTTTGAGACCACCCACAGCGAGAATTTCTGCTCTCTGTTTCCGGTGATCTGAAAGATGATCTCTGAGGTGTTCTCGGTACCCTGGGCTTCTCCGTAAAACCCGGTGCTGGAACTCCAGCTGTTATGATTGCCTGCGCCCAGATAGGTGATCTCAAAGGAACTGCCATCGTGCTGCACCGTAGATCCGACGGCGGCTGGAATCTGGTAGCGAAAATCGTCACTGTCGTAGTTAAACACTTTCAGGACCAGGTCTACCGTATCGGGTAACTTCTCCCACAATGAGAACAGATGAAATCGGCTTTGTTCAGTCCACGTGAAGCCGGCGCCATACTGGAAGGACTGTAGCGGAATTTTCGTCTGCGAGTCCAGTACATCCACCTGCGATAACGCAAAACGAGATGAGACCGGGCTCGTGAGCTCAATCAACGCATGGTCCATAAACGTGCCGTTTGTGATCTTGAGCGAAGATCCTTTGACGGCAATCTTCATTCCCTTGCCGTCTTCCGTTGTCACTCTACCGTCGGCCTGACCACGGGCGACACGTCCGATACTGTATGCATTGGAACCTGAGATCAGTTCCAGCGTGTCGGTGCCTGTCGCGTTTTTGAGCCGGGTTGTCTGGGCGGCGGTCCGTGTGAAGTCCCGTGGCCGTGACCAGGGTTTCCAGACCATGACATCGGGTAAGATGCCATTTCGCGCGTTCGATTCGATCCAACCCAGGTTTTGAAACTCTGCAAAATAACCTTCGGGATAAGATTGTGAGCTCGTACGATACACGGTGTCATAGACGGGCAGATGAACCTGGCCTTGGGAATCTGTGATGAGCGCCACAAATTTCAATCTCAGACTTGGATCCAGCGAACCCTTTTGCACTCGATTGCATTCAATTTCCAGTTGGTCAATTGCGACATCCTGAATGGGATCACCATTGCCCTGTTTGTAGGTTTGTGTGAGCACAACTGGGGCATTGGCCAGGGATTCATTCAAGAGTCGCGAAGCCTCTTCCAAATTTCCATTCATACGATGCCACGTGCCCAGCAGATTTTGCGCGTAAAACAGCTTTGGATGCTGTTCCAGTATTGCTTCCAGTTTGTCTCGGGTTTCTGGGAGTGAAAAATCTCGGATATCATTTCGGGTAAAGAAGTACGTCTGTGCCAGTTCCTTGCATTCCTTAATGGCGGCCTCTTCACCAGCATCAATCCGGAAGGGAAGATTCCGCCAGCCCAAATCTCCTTCCAGTGTGGTTTTCGTGACAGGCTGTTGGTCCGGACGCATGCCAGGCAACATGACGAGCGCTACCAGCAGCGCGAAGATCAACGCAGGATACCGCAGGCGGTCTGCCCGAAACAGAGCACCGTCCATCAGGCGGCGAATTCGTCGGGCGGCAGGGTGTTCCTGATGCACAAATCCGAGCACCAGTGGTTCCGCCAGTCGGGTCGACTGCCGGCTCGCGGCTTCAATCAGCGTTTCACAATACCGTTCCGGCAGAGCAAGTTGTTTTGAGAGCAACAGATCATCACAGCAATCTTCGCGGGTCTGTCTGAGTGATCGTCGCAACCACCACAGGGCCGGGTGAAACCACCAGATGAGGCTTACCAGCGTTTCGAACCAGCCGATCAGCAAATCGCGACGGCGGATATGTGCCAACTCGTGGGCGATCACAATCGTCAGTTGATCGGATTGTAACTCTTCGGCGATCACACGCGGCATCACAATCACCGGGTGGAATGCACCGATGGCAAACGGGGCGTCCGTTTCGTCTGAAATGCGTAGAGCAGGGGGTGACTTCATTTGCAGCAGTTCAGAAATCCGTGCGACTTCCGAAAACAAAAAACCGTCTTGCTGAAGTGTACTCGCGCGTACAATTCGTCGCACACAGCGATAACGGTGAATCAGCAAGCCGACAAAGAACGCCGTGCCGAGTAAATACAGAGGCAGTAACAGATAGGACCAGTGGAATTCCGGTTCCGATACGACGGGAATAGACGCACGCAGTGATTCTGGTTGAGGCGTTGATTCGGTTTTCGATTTCGTCGCAGCCGGGGAGGGAATGCGGGAGCGACTGGCGTCTGATGCGAATTGGCTTGTTGTGGCGGGGGCTTCATCAAGCACGATAACCGGAGCGGTACTGCCAATATGATTTGGAGTGGTCGAGTACTTCGTAAACAGTCCCGTTTGCAGGTCCAGATTCGGCGGTATTGCGAATTTGATGAGTACCACCAGCAGAATCGCATAACGCAACGGAGCGCTGATAAAACGCCGTGTCAGAAAAAGAAACGCGAATGCCAGGATTGCGACAAATGCAGCCTGAATGCCGGCGCTCAGTATGAATTCGCCCCATTGTTCTGCAGTATGCTGGAAGAAGTTGATCATGATTTCTTTCCCTTCTTCTTTGATTTCTGTGTACGCAGGTCGTCCAGTAGTTGCTGCAACTGGGTAATCTCTTCTTCCGTCGGTTTACGCGTTTCAAAGAACGAGGACATAAAGGAGAGCGTATCGCCGCCAAAGACTCCCTGGAACAGGTCATTCATCAAATGATGATAGGCCCGCGTCGATTCGCGCGTCGCACGAAATACAAACGCCTTCCCCTGATCTGCCTTGCGTTTGGTGACCAGTTTCCGGGCTTCCAGCCGTTTGAGCAGCGTCATCACAGACGAGGGCTCCATCTTGCGCACAGGCTGCAAAGCCTCACAGATCTCTTTGACTGTGGCCTCTTCCAGTTGATTCAAACAGACCAGAACATCACGTTCCGCATCCGGTATTTTTGCTTTTGAATGATTCATGCCTTTATTAAAAACGACAAATGTCAAAATGTCAAGAAGAAAAAAGACAAATGTCGTAATATATGCAAGGTGCTTCAATCGGGCATCGTAAATCGTTCAGTTACTTAAATTTAATTTGCTGCAGTCACTCTTTTTTTAGTATCATAAGAGCCAGATAACCAACGAGGGCAGGGGTACTCGCTGAGGAGAAGCTGCTAAATGAAGTTATCAAAAGAAAAACTGATCACATTACTGGTGGTGATAGCCAACGGCATTCTGGGAGCAACGATCGGCAACTTTTCAGAGAGTCGACTCTGGGAGGCGACTTTCGCAGTGCTGATGTCGCTACCCGGCATGGTCATCATCTGGAAGAAAGAGGCCTTGTCTGTGACCGGCTTAACCCGGGGCCTGCGTCGCGATTCGCCGCCGTCACTGCTGGACCTGATTGGCTGGTTTTTCCTGCTGGTCATGCCGGTTCTGTATGTGTATAAACTCAGTCAATTGTGAGTGAAACTCCTGACCAAAAGTGCGTGAAAGTTATTTCTCTTTTGTGTTATGATCCAGCCAGAGCTCGACGAACCGGGCCAGCAGTTTGGTGTATTCTTTTTTCTCATCAAAACTACGGCCAGATTGCTCAGCTGCTCTTACCACGGCACAGGCCGCTTGCCAGCCGTCAGGCTTGTTTTCGCTTACTGGAGATTGTTCTGGGTTCTGCTTTGTGAAGACGTCGATTTGGCTCTGGCATTCCTCGATAAACTGCGCGCGAACTTCCTCAGGCAATTCATAATCTTTGAATGCATCCTGTAAAGTCTGTTGAGGACCATCAAACCATTCCAATGAGGGGGTCAACGTTCGTCGGAGCGGGGCGGAAGCTCCGGGAAGAATTGCTGCAATCGCTTTGACCGCCGCCTGCTTGATTGTGAAGTCGCCTTCAAAGCGTCGTCTGATCAAAGTCGGCAAGGCAGAGATGGCTTGAGGACCGAACTGTGCGAGTGCATTGGTTGCCGCCAGGCGCACCTTGCGGTGCGAGTCGTTGAGTGCTTCTGTTAAATCTGGAATAATAAAGCAGGCGGCGGTACGAAAGTAAGTCAGACCGACGGCGGCCCGACAGCGAACCGGAGGTTTGGGATGTTTAAGAGCAGCCAGTAAGGCATCGAGTGTCTGACGATGTTTGTCCAGCGTTCCCGAGAGCCCACGCAGCGCCGCTTCACGAACAAGGGGGCTTTTATCAAACAACGCGCGGTCCAGCAGGGCCTGGTGAACTTGATCGTCACTGACATGCGGGGCTAATGCCAGAGCTGAGGCCTCGCGGATTGTCCAGAGCCGGTCCTTGACTGTTGTCAGCAAATGTGGCACGACGTTGCTTCCGTCCAATGCCAGTTGAACGCAGATATTGATTGCCCGCCATCGTTTTTCGGGCTCATCAGCGCGCATTGACTGGAGCAGCAGCTTTGTTTCCTCTTCGCCACATACCTGAAGTTCCAATTGCTCTGTTGCCCATTGACTCCGCAGCAAGTCGGGATCTGTCAGCGCGCAATAGAGAAGTTGAAGCTGAGATTCGGTGTGTGTTGAATCATTCTCGGGAAAGGGGTTAGACATAAATCAGGCTGCAATCAATTTTGGGCGAATCGAAAAACTTGGCACCAGAGGGGCCTATTTTATTACTTGATTGTAAAGAGAGCGAACCTCAGGAAAAAGTTCGTTGTCTTTTTTTGTAATAAGCAGAGTAGCATGTGTTGGTTTACCGGGAAATCAGAATGAGATAAAGTATCAACGCTCCGGTCTTCTAAGATTTAAGATTCGCTTTGCTAAAGCGGGATGCGGGTGAAAATCCCGCCCGGGGCATTCTTCTCTTATCAGCCATAACAACTCTGGAATCTTGCCTGCTTTATAGTTTTTGGAGGATGCGGTAGAGTCAGTCTGCTCCGGTGGTCTATCAGTCTGCTCCGGTGGTCTAAGAGAATAAGATACGCAGCTGCCAACTGCGGGATGCGGGTGTAATTCCTGCCCGGAGCATCTTTCTAATCAGTTTCTGATCAGAAATCACCGGTCCTCGATGAGATGTTTCTAACAGCGAGATCTGACGGATGGATGAATTGAAACCGAATGCCTGTGCGACAGACAACGATTCCCTTCCCGTCACTGACGAGGAACTCGCAGCCTGTCAGCGGGTATTGCAGATGCTGGCAGAGCGGCCTGAACTCTGCCTGAAACCGGATGGCCTTTTTTCTGAAGTGTTGCACCAGGCATCGCTGTTGGGACGCAGAGTCAAGGCGTTGCATAAAAAGGAGAGCCGTAATCGCGACAGAGCAATCTTCGAAAACGCCGGTATCCGCGAGAAACGCAAGTCGAAAAACGACGGGCGTTATCTTCTCACCGACGATTCTGCACCTTCTCAATTTGAACCGCAGACACTGTGTCACTCGCGCCGCTGTTATATCTGTAAACAACCTTATCAGCAGCTGCATCCGTTTTATGATCTGATGTGTATGGACTGTGGCGATGAGAACTTTCGCAAGCGGTCCCAGACGGCAGATCTGTCGGGACGAACCGCCATCGTCACCGGCGGACGTGTGAAGATTGGATTTCAGACTGCCTTGAAACTGTTGCGCGGTGGCGCACGCGTGCTGGTCACCAGCCGTTTTCCCTGTGATGCAGTCCGGCGTTACGCTGCCGAAAATGATTTCGCGGACTGGAGTGACCGTTTACAGATTTCTGGCTGCGATTTTCGCAGTCTGAAAAGTGTGACTCAGTTTCTGGACGAGGTACAGGCACGTTTTTCTCAACTGGACATCCTGATTAATAACGCGTCGCAGACGATTCGACGTCCTGCTGCCTTCTACCGGCATCTGCTGGAAGGGGAGCGGCAGTTCGATACGTTACCGCCTGAAATCCAGTCCGTTCTAGTCCGGGAGAACAAGTTCAGCGGCAATCTTGAACAGCGCGCTTCATCTGCAGTTCCGAAGCAGGAGCAATCCCAGATGTCCTTTTCCGCTGCGCTGTCGCAGACAATCGTGCATGAGGAAGATGCCGGTCATGATCTGCTGGCATTTCCGCCGGGATTGCTGGATGGAGACAGTCAGCAGATTGATCTGCGTCACAAAAACAGCTGGATTCAAGAATTGGGGGATGTCTCGTTTCCTGAATTGCTCGAAGTCCACGCGGTCAACTCTCTGGTGCCGTTTCTTCTGATTCAAAAACTTGAACCACTGCTGTTGAACAGTCCGAATCCGCAGCGCTTTATCGTCAATGTCTCCGCGATGGAGGGGCAGCTCAATACACACTCTAAAACGGGATTTCATCCGCACACCAATATGGCCAAAGCAGGCATGAATATGGTCACACGCACGAGTGCCGAACGATTTGCAAAACGGGGAATCTATATGACAAGCGTCGATACCGGCTGGATCACGAACGAATTTCCACATCAGAAAACCGAGCAAATGCAGCAAGACGGCTTTCAGCCACCCCTCGATGAGATTGATGGGGCGGCGCGTGTTTGTGATCCGGTCTTCGTCGGCATCAATCAGGGGCAATTACTGTATGGAAAATTTCTCAAGGACTATCGGGAAACTAACTGGTGATGGAAAGAGTGCTCCATGAAAGAACGTGTGGTTTATTGTCCGGTTGGAAATGAGTTTTCTCCCTGTGATCCATCCGAGGTACAGCCGATTGTCGCGCACCTGCGTCAGAATCAGCCGGTGCCCGAGCAATTGATCTTTACGCGC
Organism: Gimesia alba; assembly: GCF_007744675.1. Classification (NCBI taxonomy): domain Bacteria; kingdom Pseudomonadati; phylum Planctomycetota; class Planctomycetia; order Planctomycetales; family Planctomycetaceae; genus Gimesia; species Gimesia alba. Next base: position 4,891,487 of record NZ_CP036269.1, on the reverse strand, counting down.
GGCAGTCATCTTCCCGACGGCCGGGTTGATCTTTGTAAACAGTGTGTCGGACCGGAGGGAACAAAACTGGTCGCCGCCGCCGTGGAAGCGAACGAGCATACCCGTCACCTGTTGATGGGGGCAAACGGGATGGGCAATATCGGAGCACAGGCGATCTCGGAAGCGATTCGCAAAAGCAAAACGTTGCAGACGGTGTATCTTGGCTGTAACCGGATCGAAGCAGAAGGGGCGACTGAATTGGCACAGGCAATTTCAGACAGTCCTTCAGTTCGGGCGCTCTGGCTAAAACGAAATCCGATCGGCTTCGAAGGGGCGCGGCAGATTGCAGACATGCTGAAACGGAACTCACAGATTCGGACGCTGGATCTGGTGCATACGAAAATCGGCAGCCAGGGCGTACGGCTCATCGCCCGAACGCTGGCGACTGAAAAAACAGCCGTCGAACTTTTGTATCTGGGAGGGAATGAAATCGAGACAGACGATGCCGACGTGCTGGTGGAACTGTTACAAAACAATCAGACGATTCGTGGCCTGTATCTGAGTGTGAATCGCTTAAAGGATGAGGGAGTCAACAAACTCGCCGAAGGCCTGCGATTGAATCAGGGATTGCAAACCTTGAGCCTGGCCAGTAATCGAATCGGTCCCGCGGGTGCTGTGGCGCTCGCGTCTGCTTTGGAAACTCACCCCAATTTAATCAATCTCGATTTGGGTTATGATCGCTCTACCAATGTGCTCGGCGAGCATCCTAACTCTCTGGGAGATGAGGGCGCTGCTGCCATTGCCGACCTGATCCGGGCCAATCCACGGTTGCGTTCCCTTAATCTGCTAAGAAATGGGATTACCGACCGTGGCGTCCGCAGGCTGATTGATGCGTTGCAGAATCATCCGTCTCTGGTCCAATTGAAAATCGGTAAGGGAATTCGCCATTATTACAAACGTCGGCTTCGTCAACTTTTGGAACGCAACCAGCAGAATCTGTCCAATTCACCTGTGTCAGACGATGATATTCTTGCAATTCGCAGCATTTATCGTACTTTAAAGAAATAAACGAAGCTGGTTCCAAGTTGCTTTACTTAACTGTTAGAGATCCAGCTGATACTCGATTTTCCACCGGTCTGGTTCCTGATGACTGCGATCACTGGGAAATACCAGAATAAAAAGTTATGCTGGAACGGCTTGATCTGGCAAGTTTCAATTTCAAATCTCATTGGTCTGTTTTCTGAAAGTGCTCATGATGTCAATTCACCGCTGCTTCTTCTCACTCGTCTGTCTTGCATTTGCTCTCCCGGTTTTCGCGGGGGCTCCGGAAGCGATTCCCGCTGATGACTATCGAAATCAATTGTTTTTCGAGGACTTCGCGGAGCTGAAACCAGGGAAACAGTGGAACTATTACAAGAGTTCGTCGGTGATCAAAGATGGCGTTTTACAGGGCGTGGAACTCAAAGATGGCGGGCACGCGGCCGTGCATCAACTACGGACCGAACCTTACAGTGATGTCGAGCTGACCGTCAATCTCAAGTTCGCCGGATCGCCTTACACCAACCTGACATTCAACCAGCACAAGTTCAAAGGCTCACATGCGGGGCATCTCTGCCGCGTGGTGGTCTCGCCCACAAAGGTCACACTCCGCGACGGCAAGACCGGCGTCTTCAACAACGAGATCTTCAAAAAACGTCGTGCTAAGGAAAAACTGACCGCCGAAGAACAGGCACTCCTGAAACGAACCCAGGCCGTCTTTCCAGTAAAGCTCGAAAAGGACAAATGGTATACCGTCACCGTGCGCATCAAAGGGGACCTGATGCAGGCCTTCATCGACGGCAAACTGATCGGCTCACTCCGCTCTCCCGGTATCGCCCACGCCACCAAAGACAAAATCGGCCTGGTCACGCCAAAGCAATCGATTCATTACGACAACGTGAGTGTACGAGTGCCTTAAGTAGTTCTCATTCAGGAACACCGCCATGTCGAATGATTTTGTCACCGTTGCCACATTAAACACGCCGACAGAAGCCAGTCTGGTTCGTAATCAGTTGGAAGCGGAAGACATTCGCGTTTTTCTCTCGGACGAAGAAGCGGTCGGCATGGCCTGGTATCTGGGGACTGCGATCGGCGGCATCAAGGTGCAGGTCGCAGAGGAAGACGCCGAGCGGGCCTTCGCCATTCTGGACGAACACGATCCGGTCCCCATCAGCGAAGAAGACTGGAAAACCGTCGAAGGGTTCGAGAACGGCTGGGACGAGGACGAGGACGAAGATGAGTCTCCGGCAGACGCATCTCTGGAAGAGCAAGCAGACGAGGATGCCCCCGCAAGCAACCTGGATCAGGAACTGAACCGGGCGTATCGCGCCGCCTTTCTGGGCATCCTGTTTCTGCCGTTACAGGTTTATTCGATCGGAGTGCTGCTTACGATTGTCTTAGGCGACCACGAGCTCACACCAGCCCAACAGAAAAAAATCAACATCGGCTTCATTGTGGATTCCTTCCTGTTGGTTGTGATTCTTTATTTTTTCTTGCCTCTGCGGTAGATGCTGTAATTTCTAACTGCTTCGTGCAGCAGCATTTTCTGAATTATTTCCCAATACAATCAGGTTTGAACTCATCGTCCCATTCCTTGACCGCCTGTTCTGCTTCGACGAGCGCTTTCTTTTTTTCCTCTCGTTCTGATTTGATTAAGAACCAGAAAAACGGGGCAGCCCAGATTAGCATTCCTGTCGGAGCAATGAATCCACGATACTCTCTGGGTAGATCTAATAAGATCAACAGGAATAAGATCATGGTTGCAGCACCGGTCCACCAAAGCAGATAAATGAGCTCTTTGTCTGCACTGGTCGATCTCACGTAGATTCCCTCTTTCGGAACGGTATAACGAAAGCCCCACATACAAAGAGGGAGCAGGGGCAAGAACAGATACCCCGGTTTTTGCAGGCCCCAGGCTGTGAAGATGCCGATCAGTGCAGTGATGCCGGTCATAATGAAAGTCAATCGATCCCAGTTCCTGCGGGTATGCAGCACATCATCCGGCCCCGGCTCGCGAGGTTTGTCTGGTTTTGGCTTCAATAGCGGCAGAGCAATCTTCAGGCAGAACAGGGGCCAGTTCTGCTGTTGGTCTTCTGGAAAATGGTTGCGAAAGTATTGAATCAACCAGAGCTGTTCTGCTTTCGTATAGTAATAAAAATTAATCGTGCCCCTTTCATCTGCCGTTTGGACTTTGATCTGCCCATGCGAGGACAGGCTCCAGTGAACAATTTTGATGTCAGACAGTTTGATTTCTCTACAGCCAAACACGCCTTTTAGAAAGAGTTTTCCATTCTGCAATATGATTGAGACATACTTCCAAACCAGTATGCTCCAAGTGAAGAGCGGCGCGATGAAGAGCCAGCAGCCTGCTGCGAACGGGATCGAATAGACTCTTCGATCGACCGGCGCACTCAGCCACATTGCCCATTCACCACCGAAACAAATCAAACCGAAAAAAATCAGGCATGTAACCCCGTCAGTTAGAAAATGTTTCTGCGGGCGAAATGTTCTGTTAATTGGTTCCCGCTCCATCAATTCCGCATTTTTTGGATTTGTAACATCCACTGTAACCTGTTCCCTGTTTTCTCTATCTCCAGATTCGTAATCTGTTGATAGTGAAAACGAGTTTTGGCTCACTTTGGATTAAAAAAACTTTCAGAAATATCAAGTAGCATGTTTCTCCTCAAACAGCCTGAGTCAGAGCAGATCGCTGACTTCATCGCGGCACAAGCCCGGCTGGAGTTTACGTATCCCGATGCGGGAGCAACCACATTGCCCACACCACCCGCTGGATATCAGATCGATCATAACCGGATTTGTCTGGGACAGGGGAAAGCATTATACGAACAGGCGAAGCAGGCCCTTGTTGACTGGCAGCACTATCGCTTCGACTGGCTGACGCTGCATCGCCCGGATGCTGCACCTGAGCCAGGTCAGACGGTGGCGGCTCTGGCGCATGTTCTTGGGATCTGGGTATTGAATGCCTGTCGGGTGGTGTATGTGGTGGAAGAGACGGAGCCGCTGAGTCGTTTCGCGTTTGCGTATGGCACGCTGCCCGATCATGCAGAGACAGGCGAAGAACGTTTTCAGGTCGAATGGCATGCGGACGATGATCGCGTCTGGTATGATCTCTATGCGTTCTCGCGACCGGGTCAACTGCTCTCCAAAATGGCGTATCCCTATGTCCGCAGCAAACAGAAACAGTTCGCGCGGGAATCTCTGCTGGCGATGCAGGCTGCCGTTCTCCCGGATGATGGTTAAAACTGTCAATTCCCGGTTGAGCTGATACACTGTTCTTAGTAATACAAGATGACAGAAAGCAAACAGACTCTTCTCATTCTCCAGAAGGTGTGATCAGAAGAATGGAAATTATATTGTGAGTCAAAGTCAAACTTTACCTGAAGCGACTCCGGTTTTGATTGTGGGAGCCGGGCCGACCGGACTGACGCTGGCGGTTGAGCTGGCGCGACGTAACATCGACTGTCTGCTCGTCGATCGCAATCCCGAGCCGCTCCCCTTTGATCGGGCGACCGTCATTCACAGTCGTTCGCTGGAATGTTTCGAGACCATGGACGTGATCGATGCCTTTCTCGAACGTGGCCTGGTCATGCGCGGCTTCAATATATTCGCGAATGGAGAGAAGGTGGCTCAGACCAGTTTTGAGAGTCTGGAGTGTCGACATCCGTACGATTTGAATCTTTCCGAAAACGAAACGGAAGACATTCTCACCGAACGGTTGGAACAACTCGGCGGTCAGGTTTCACGCGGCTGGTCACTGGAAGGGCTGGAGCAGACCGATTCCGGCGTGACCGCGTTTCTGAAATCAGCCGACGGAATCGAACAGAGTGTCTCCGCGGACTGGCTCGTTGGCACGGACGGCATTCGCAGTCGGGTGCGGGAAGCGATCGGTGTCGAAGTTTCCGGTCATCAGTACCCGGCGCTCTGGGGTGTGATCGATGGGCAGATTCTTAACTGGAAGCATGAGTCCGATCGGGCGGCAATTCAGATTGAAGCTCCCGCTTTGAATCCGGTGCCACTTCCCGGGGATCGCTGGAGGATTTATTTTCGCGCTGTTGAAGATGCGGATCCTTCTACACTGTTAGACTGCATTAATGCGGGTCTCGATGCAATCTCTCCTGGTTCTTCGCTGCAGGAACCGGATGAGCCGATCCTCTATCATACGTTTCGTCAGTTGAGCGCCCATTATCGCTCGGGGCGTGTTTTACTGGCGGGAGATGCAGCACATGCCTGCAGTCCCATCCAGGGACACGGCATGAATACCGGCATTCAGGATTCCTTTAATCTGGGCTGGAAGCTGGCACACGTTCTTTCCGGGAAGGGGGGCTTCGGTCTGCTTGACAGTTACGAACAGGAACGCCGCCCGATCGCGGCGGCCGTGGGGGCATCAGGCGATGTCGTCGAAGAATTACGCACAATTCCCGATGACCCGGCTGCGGTCGCACGGGTCAAACGCGCCCTTTGCGCCATGCTGCTTACAGCCAGTGGCCAACAACAGGCCGCGCGGGATGAAACAGGAATTGACTTTCATTATCGGAACAGCCCCCTGGTAAAAGGCTATCACGCTGACGGGGAAACAGCGCAACAGTCGTGGATGGGACCGCTGCCCGGCGATTGTCTGCCAGATGCGGGACCTTTGATGCCGTCGACAACAGAAGAGACTCTGACCTTATTTCAATTGATGCAGACCACCGGGCATGTGTTACTCTGGATGGCCGCCGATTCGACAGCGGTTCCAGATCGAATGGAAATCGAATCACTGCTGCAGCCGGGCGATGTGTTTTACGTCATTTCAACGGACACGCAACAAGCTGCTCTCGCGTACTGGCTTTCTGATACCACGGGGCAAGTTCACGCACGCCTGGGAGTGATTGATCCCTGTCTGTTTCTGATTCGTCCCGACGGACATGTCGCTATGCGCTGCGAACCGCCCGAGTTATCGCAGGTTGCCGCATATTATGAGCGATTAAAATGTTAACAGGTATGAGTAACCATCAAGGACTAACAGCTTGATTCACAATAGGGGACACCGATGTCACTCACGAGAAAACAGCTCAAAACACTGAATAATATCCGAAGCTTTAAAGAGAATCCGCCTGATTCCATTTTCGTATTAAAGAAGAATCTGGCCTACGGTCTGAAGGTCAGCGTACCGTTGGGACTTGCCATTTATCTGATGTCTCTCCGGAACTGGATGATGCCTGTTGCTTTTGTCGCAGGTATCATTTGCGGAATCTGGTACATTATTTTTATACATGTTTTGAGTGCGAAGCGGTTGCGGTTTTGGGTATTTATGGTTCGGGTGATCGACTGGCAGAAATGTGATGAATTGCAGGGGCAGAAACCGGTTCAGTCGGAGTGATGCGAAAAGTTTCCTTAAACCGCAAATGAGATAGATGTTTTGATCGTTTTTCTTTCTCAGGACAGACAGATGCCACTTTCTAAATTTGAGCAACGTTTCTTCAAGTCGGTACGTCATTACGAAACGCATCCCCCCACGTTTCAGAAATTATTTTTCGGATGTATTCCGATTGGTGTGTTACTGCCGATCGGATTAGCTATCATCGCTTTTTTGTCGTATCAGGACGGCCAACCATTGATAGCGATGTTATGCTTCGGTGTTTTCTGTGGGACATGGATGACACAACTCCGCGCTGTCATTGCTTCCCTGCGAGTGTGGAAAATTCTGATTCGCGTGATTGACTGGCAGAAATATGATCAATTATTAGAGCAAGAGTCTGCAGACAGCAATTGAAGTCGACCCGGATACAGGAAAGACGATGCTTTGTTTTTGCTGCAGAGGTGACTTTACTTCAGGGAACGGGTATTTTAAAACCTGTTTTCTTTTGTTAATTCACTCCTGAGGATCATCATCAATGCGATTCAAGACGTCACCGCTGGGGCTACTGCTGATACTGTTTACCGTTTCAACGGCAGTCGGGCAAAACCAGCCCGAGCCCGATGTGCAGACCAAGCCGGGAGTCACGTTCTATGTGATGGGCGATGTCCCCTATAAGCCGGTGGAAGACGCACGACTACCAAAACAAATGAAAGCGATCCCCGACGATGCCGAGTTTGTGGTTCACCTCGGCGATATCAAAGGAGGCGCGGCACCCTGTGATGAAGCCATCTACCGCAAGGTGTTTGGCATGCTGCGCAAGTCGAAGAAACCGGTGTTTATTATTCCGGGCGATAACGAATGGAACGACTGCCCCGATCCCGATCAGGCTTGGCGACTCTGGGAACAGTACTTCATGCGGTTCGATCGTCGCTGGCAGCATACCCTCCCGGTGATTCGGCAGTGGGAACGTGAAGAGAACTTTTCCTTTGTGAAGGGGGGCGTGCTGTTTGTGGGACTCAACATTGTCGGAGGTCGCGTTCACGATGCGGCGGAGTGGAAACAGCGCCACGCTGCTGATCTCGACTGGGTCCGTCGCAACTTGCGTCGTTATGGTAAGGATGTCACCAGTCTGGTACTTCTGGGACACGCCAAGCCGGTTCCGAACCACAATGATTTTTTTGATCCCTTCAGTAAAGAGGCGATGCAATTCGAAAAACCGATTCTCTACATTCACGGCGATGGTCATGTCTGGATCTATGATCGCCCGTTTGCTGCCAAAAATATCTTACGCGTCGAAGTGGATCAGGGCGGCATCGCCCCGCCGCTGAAGGTGACTGTGACGGGTGACAAAACCAATCCGTTTCAGTTTGATCGTCGGAATGGAAAGCCAGCGAAATAACTGATAGATCGTCGTCAAACGATTCAATTTCAATAACTCAATTAAGCGATGCTCCAATGAAAACCGCGCTCAGTTTGTTTGTCTTCACACTTAGCACTGTTTCGGTCCTTTTTTCAGCGGATCCCATTTCAAAGAAACAGGCCGAGATTAAACGCATGGAACAGATCGCCGATCTGGCGCTGATTCCTCCCATTTTGAATACGTCGCCTCTTCCCGAGTACGATTACGATCGGCTCGATTATGGTATGACGATCGGCATTGAGCGGACGCCGGGCGGGCGTCTGTGGGCCTGCTGGGTTGCCGGCGGTGACAGTCCCAAAGCGTTCTTTGTGTTAGCGTCCAGTGATGATGACGGCGAACATTGGTCCCATCCGCGTCTTGTGCTCGATTCACATTCCCCAGAACTTCCCATGGATCGCAGCATTCTGGTGGGAAATCTGTGGACCGATCCCACGGGCCGCCTCTGGTTGATTTTTGATCAATCGATGCATATGTTCGACGGCCGTGCCGGGGTCTGGGCGACCATTTGTGAGAATCCGGATGCGGAGACGCCGGTCTGGTCAAAGCCGCATCGTATCTGGCATGGCGTGACCTTGAACAAACCGACGGTGCTCTCGAATGGTGAGTGGATGCTGCCGATCTCGCTGGATCAACGTACCGGTTTCGGACCGTTTAAAGGCTGCTTCAAAGAACTTGATCCTGTCCGTGGTGCGAATGTTTTTGTTTCGAAGGATCAGGGCGCGACATGGGAACGTCGCGGTGCGGCGCGGTTTCCTAACCCCGACTGGCATGAGCACATGATCGTGGAACGCAAAGATGGCTCGCTCTGGATGCTGGCCCGCACAGCGAAGGGCATCATGCAGACCACGTCGACGGATGGCGGGCGAACCTGGGCGACTCCCACAGCACCAGAAAATATCAAACAGCCCAATGCTCGGTTTCACATCCGACGTCTCGCTTCAGGCCGGATTCTTTTGATCAAACACGGCGATCGGATTGATGCCCATCACGGACGTGTGCAGCTCAGTGCCTGGCTTTCGGAAGATGAAGGGATAACCTGGAAAGGGGGATTAATTCTCGATGAACGCAAAGGGATTTCGTATCCCGATGGATTTCAGGCTCCGGACGGGACCCTCTATATTTCCTATGACCGAAACCGATCCACCGATGGCGAGATCCTGCTGGCCCGCTTTACCGAGGAGGATATCCTGGCGAAGAAGCTGGTCGGTTCGAAGTCAAAGTTGAAAATGCTGATCAGCCGCCCCTTGGCTCCTTGAAGTGTCTTATTCTGTGTATTCTTCTTAGATACCGGTTTTGATAGACATCGCTCTCGGTTCAGGCACAATTTCCTGAAGAATTTGGGAATCTGAACAAAAATCTGAATAGAACCTGTGACGAGATTTGTCTTAGTAGTCCAGAGAGAGTGTTTTCGGATTGTTTGCTGAAATTCACACTCGTTAAATAAGTCTTTGTTTGAAACGTGTTACTGCTCAGCAAGAAACTTGATTTGGTTCGATTTCTGAAAATGAGCAAAGATTGTTTGACTATCTGAGAAAACGTCATATTATACGCCTGTGTAGTTTATGCTCATCTGGCGAATCAAAGAGGGAGTCCTCTTTGGTGATGTTCCAATCTGGACAATTCTGAGTCCTTAAAATTTAAAGATCGAGCCGTTGTGTGCGAATGACTTCGTGTTGCAGCGATTTGTATTCAATAACGAACCGGGAGTTCTTCGAAGGGAATTCGAAGAGAGGCCCTGACACAATTCACTTTCCCATTGGGAGAACAGCGATGCGCGATTCTCATGTGACTCACTGGATGCGGCAGGCAATTTTTCTCGGATGTTGTTTCAGTCTGGCAGCGATCAGCGCGGGTGAAGCGGCAGAACCCAAAACCAAGGTTTCTGATTCAAAGCAGAAACCGGTTCAGGTACGGGTTCAAGTCCAAAATGGACAAGTCGTCCCGCTGATTTCTGGGGGGACAACTCTTAAGAAAACAGAGCCGGCCAAAGTGCCTGAAGGAACCCATGAGCAGATTGCCGTGATTGAAGTCGGCAGTAAACTCATTCTCGGCATGCGGATCAATACGTTTTGTATGGACAAGGCCGGTAATCTCCTGGCCGCCTGTGGTTCCGGCCCCGGTCAAATTCGGGTTTTTAATCCAGACGGTCAATTGCTGGATACCTGGAATGTTCGGATCGCTCCGGATGCCATCAATGTGGATCAGGACGGCACTATCTACGTCGCTGGTAGCGGAAAGTTGTTGAAGCTCGACAACAAAGGAAAGATTCTGATGACCAAAGAGGCCCCGCATGCCAAGGCGGTCAAAGAGAACAACGTCAAACTGCGCGAACAGGTGGTGCAGCAGATGAAAGCCCGGACCTCCACAGTGGTGAATATGGTTCCGCGGCTCGAAAAAATGATTCAGCAGATTAAGGATAAAAACAAGACGCCAACAGAGCAGGACAAAAAACGCATCCTGTCTTATGAGCGGATTCTGGAACAATATAAGAAAATGGAACAGACGGCCAAGAAGGTGAAGGAACCGACCGATCAGGAGATCGATGCTCAGGTAGCCGCAATGTCAAAACGGAAACTGCGGGTTTCCTCCATTTCTGCGAATGAGAAAGAGATTTTCATTGCCTGTTCCGCGATTAAAGGTTACGGCTATGAAGTCTGGCGAACTGATAAAAACTTTGATAATCCGACTGTGATTGTCAAAGGCCTTCGCGGCTGTTGCGGTCAGATGGATGTGCAATGTAATAAGGACGGAATCTTCGTCGCTGAAAACTCGCGGCACCGTGTGAACCATTATGATCGGAATGGAAAATTGATCAAGTACTGGGGAAAACGGGACCGCAACGGAGTCGAAGGATTCGGAAGCTGCTGTAACCCGATGAATGTCGCCGTTGGAAGAGCCGGTGAAGTGTATACGGCGGAATCAAATCTGGGCTATATCAAACGCTACTCGGCCGATGGTAAGTATCTCGATTTTGTCGGGAAAGTGAAATTGGTTCCCGGCTGCAAGAACGTTTCGATCATGGTGTCTCCTGATGGGGACCGGGTTTATATGATGGACCTCACCCGCAATCACATCATCGTGATGGCGCGCAAACCAACGGCGACCGCAAGCACATCTAAGTAAAAACACTGGTGGGACAATGCCGTTCCGCATGTTGCAGTTCCGTTTCCAACTGGGATCACTCGCCTGGATGAGGAGAGAAAAGTGACGTTCAAACAGATTTCATTTCACCTCATGTCTCTGGTGGCATTTCTGGCATTCAGTGGACCCACCGCGTTCGCAGGCGAAACGGCACCGGCAAAGCAGGGCAGTCCACAGTCGTTGACGTTGATTGTAATGGACCCGCTGGCAGCGCCGCTCTCCTGTCCCTGTGTGAAAGGTTACGCCCAGCGCGACTATGAGAAACTGGGTGCCTATCTGGAAAAGGAACTGGGGCGAAAGGTCGAGGTGAAGTTTTCGGAGTCACTGGCAAAAGTCGTTCCGGATAAAGCGAATCAACGTGCCTACCTGATTATCGGCAAACAATCGGTAGTGCTCGCGGATGCAGGCGTTTTAAAGCTGAAGGTACAGGGGATTGCCCGTCTATCCGATCTCAAGGGATCAACTACCCAAACCGGCTTGATTGTCGTTCCGACGAAGGACCCGGCGCAAACCGCGAAGGATTTACAGGGCTATCGCATCTTCTTCGGACCTTCTGAATGCGATGAAAAGCATCTGGCAGCGATGAACATTCTGAAAAAGGCCCATGTCTCGATACCGGAAAAGCTGGAAATCAGCGAAGCCTGTAGTGATGGTGCCTGTAAAATTCTGGAGTTTGACAAAGACGTTCGTGCCGCCGCCGTGATTTCCAGTTACGCCAAACCGCTTCTGCAAGGTTGTGGCACGATCAAAAAAGGAGATCTGCGCGTCGTGGCGGAAACCAAACCGGTTCCCTTTGTCACGGCTTTTGTGGGTGGGGATGTAAATACCGCCGAACAAAAAGAGATCAGTACGGCACTGATGAACGTGGTCACGCAGCCGGAGCTCTGCAAGTCGTTAGAATCTCTGTTGGGATTTGTGACCCTCGATAATCCGGCGGGTTCGTCTCAACCAAATACAGCGGCCTTAAAAAAAAAGTAGCTGACCCGCGGGGTGAACCATCCACGGCGGTCTGGCCCGGTTGGCTTGGGCCAGAGCGGAATGGGTCGGTTCCCCATCTGCCTGAATCTCTGCCTGCGACCGCCAATAGGATCTGGGATTATACGCTGGCGTTCCCCGGACTGGGGGGGATTGCTGCGACCGAGGACAAGGTTGTCTTTGGAGATCGCGGTTTGGATAACCAGACCGATCTTTTCCGCTGTCTGTCCGCTCGTGAGGGAAAAGTGTTGTGGGAGCTGGAATATCTGGCGCCGGGGGAACTCGATTATGGGAATTCCCCTCGTGCGACACCGCTGATTTACGGCAAGCTGGTTTTTCTGTTCGGCGCGTTTGGCGACTTGCATTGCGTGGAGTTGGCGACCGGGAAAGTCGTCTGGAAAAAGAACCTGTACCGGGAGTATGGACAGTTCGAAAAGCCGACCTGGGGTAGTTGTTCGTCACCCCTGATTATAGAGAACCGACTGATTGTAAATCCGGGTGCAAAGGAAGCCTCACTAGTGGCCCTCGATCCGCAGACTGGGAAAACCTTATGGCAGACGCCTGGTAACGCAGCCGCCTATGGTTCACTCATCGTGGGAAAATTTGGCGGGCGACTTCAAATTGTCGGCCATGACGCGGTTTCGCTGGGAGGCTGGGACGTCAAAACCGGAGCGAGACTCTGGACCGTGGTCCCGGAATTTACGGGAGACTTTAATGTTCCCACGCCATTGGCTCTAAACGGCAAGCTGCTGGTCACGACCGAAAATAACGGGACTCGTCTGTATGATTTTGAGCAAAACGGAATCATCAAACCGAAGCCAATTACGGTGAACGAAGATCTGAATCCTGATATGAGTACTCCGATTCGAATCGGCGATCAGATCTATTGTGTCTGGAATGAGATGTACTGTCTCAACTTGAAAAACGGACTGAAAACCGCCTGGTACGGAGATGACCAAGCATTTGGAGATTATGCCGCTCTGATCACCGATTCGAAACGAATCCTCGTGATCGGCAAGGGAGGGACGTTAGTGCTGGTTGACGGCAAAGCAAAGCAGTTCAAAGTCATCTCCCGGCTGGCTCTCTTTCCCAATCCGGGTACTGAGAATATTTTTTCGCACTGTGCCCTGGTAGGCAGCCGTCTTTATCTGCGTGGTGAAAGCGAGCTGATCTGTGTTGATCTGGCGAAGTAAAATTACCTGTGGGAATTGATCTCTTTCATTGGACAAAAAAACGCCTGAAAATCCGAGTGGATTATTCAGGCGATTTTGTTTCTCGTTTTTAGTGTTATGGTTTCAACTGGTGCTTGCCGTTATCGAATTGTTTGTGGCAGGCATTGCAGTTTTTCAGCATTAATGCAAATTTTGCTTTGCTGGCCTGGTAGTCTTTTACCTTCGCTGCCTTGTAGAGCTGACCACCGAACTGGCGCACCTGAATGCTATGCTGATCCCAGTCCGTGCGGTCGTTTTCAGGTTTGTGCAGCAAAAGAAGATTTCCGCCTTCTGCCAGAATCAGTGAGTCGGATTTGATGGCTTTCCAAATCTGATTATTATCCGGCTCGGTCGCGAGGGATTTCTTCAGCCGTCTGTAAGTCGGCTGGAACACATATTCCATAAATTCGTGCATGTCTGGTTCAACTGGAACTCCTGTCTGTGTTTTTTCCGCCGCAGCGGCTTGGGTTGATGAAGTCTGAGACCAGGTCACAAAAACGCCTGTTCCCAGAATCAGTCCTGCGGTCAGCAGATAGCGCACATTCAGATTCATTTTAGTTTTTCCTAAGAAATCAGTGTTAAAAATCAGGTGTGATGGGAGCGACAGCATCCATTCCAGGTGGAATCAAATTCAGATGATCTATTCACTCACGAGAAAATCAGTGAACTGTAGCGGTGGTGATCAGTTTAAATCAGTATCACATTCAGAAAAAGATAGGTTTGCTGACGGCACTTCGTCTCTAAGAGTGAAACGGTTCGATCCCATTGTTTGCCAGGACTCGATACACAATTGCGACCAGATGACAGATCCAAAGAACCGATGTCAGACAATATTCGGCTGTCTGCCTGGATTGGAATGGCAGTAGTACCATCTTCGGTCAAAGCGAACGGCCAATCTGAATGGCAGTGCCAACCTTGTGGAATCTGGGATGCGGGAGTCGCTGGGTGGTACAGTTGCAGATGTCTGACTAACTGTTGCCCGCTCAATCCCTGATGCGTGTGCTCCCAATGTAGTGGCAAGTGGCTGACGGTGAGCATCAGCAATAGGGCGAATAGTCTGTTGCAGTGGTTAGTCATGAGCCGCATCGTAAAAATTCTTCACGCAAATTGTGATGGGACAAAAACAGGCCCGTGCTCAGGCAGGCAATATCCGGATTGTAATCAGTAAAAGATCTGTCGACAACAGTCTGGGGAAAATCATCAATCAGAGCCGCCGGAATCTACTTCCCATTTCTGTAGTGAAAGTTTTACATCAGTCTGATCTTGTTTGTTTTTTAAACAATCCACCCGATGCGCTTTCCAAAGGAGTCCCAAAAACCAGGCACCCGCTAATGAGTAGCCGGCGACCAGATTCCAGGGAGCAGGCAGAACAATCAACTGGAAGAGACCATACCCGATCAGTCCCACACTGAGCCACCATGCTTCAAAGATCAGCATCGACTTGAGATACGTTTGGGAGCTGATTCGTTTTGAGACCATTCCCCGTTTGGGAGTGGAATACCGCAGCATGAGCCAGAGTACCAGCGGTATAACGGGACCAACTAACAGGTTCGGGAGTTGAAATTTCCAGGTTGCCAAGGTTGCTCCCACTGTGAAGATCAGAATTGTGGGAATGAGATACCAGTCCCACCGCTTTCGCGTCAGTAAAACTTCATCCGGAGCGGGAGTCTGGACTACATCTGGATTGTATTCCTGGAGTGGCACGGCAATTCGATGACAGAACAGTTCCCAGCCTTCTTGGACTGATTCTGACAGGCGGTGTTGGAAATAGTGAATCAGCCAGAGGCGCTCCTCGCGTTCAAAGTTGTCCAGATAGATTTTCATTTTGTCGGTCAGACTCAAGAGTGTGATGCCGCCGCCCTGAATCAGTTTCCAGCGTACCTGTTTGATACGAGACAGGTCCAGCTCTTTGCTGAACAATACGCCTTGTTGAATGACCGTTTCCTCACGGATGGTGAGAGATTCATATTTGTATGCCAGCAGCATCCAGAGCGAGCCTCCCGCCCAAAAGGACCAGAACAGACCGACAAAAACCATTAAGTACATGCGCCGATCAGGTGGTGTATCAACCCACATTGCATATACCGAAGCGATTCCCACTGTGACAAAAAAAAGCAGGAATCCAATTCCCTGGTTGCGATAGTGTTTCCTCGGACGAAATGTTCGAGACACATCTTCGGTTTGACCTAGTTCTGACGTTTTTCGATTGTTGTCGTTCACCGTCCCTTATTCCCTCTAGCGAGAGCAAATTTAATCCAAACAGAGCAGCGGGCATGAAGCTTGTTCTGCTTTTCTATGATCATCAACGCGAATAATAGAGTATAAGATCAATGAAAGATCAAATATCGCATAAATGATTGCATTCAAACATCAGAGAAAACTAGAAGCTGGTTTTAATGCACAGGCTGTAGATGTTTAGTAGTTGGGGCAAAAAAGAATTTACCTGCTATTGAGGCACGCTGCGATTGGACATGCTGCGCGTCAGCTTGTCAATAGTTTTTGAGAGACGCTGATACTCATCCACTTCCGATTTTCGGGGTGATGTTTTGAGGGGTTGAATCAGGGATCGTGCTTCTTCAAGTACATCAGCTGCTTCCTGATCGCGTTTCAATGCGATCAAACTTTCAGCAGCATCGAGCAATTGATAGGACGTTCTGTCTTCTGCTAAAAATTCCTTGATCACTTTTAACGCTTGAAGATGGCGTTCTGCTCGACGTAATTCCAGTGCGAGGAAATAGGTAGCTTGGAGCCAGTCATCGGTACCGCGTTTTGTCTCGTTGCGATACCTCTGACAGGCTTCGATGGATTTCTCCACCGGGGCGCGGTTGTGCATTAATTGTATTTGCCAGTTGAATAGTTTCAAGCGTTTTGCTTTATCACTGCCTGCATCACGCAGGCGTTGATTAATGTGGGCGATTCCTTCGTCAATTCGGTTGAGGCGAAATAGATTGAACGCTTCCCGGTTCAGAAATGCTTCGCGCGAGTCCTCTGGAATCTCGTCCAGTGCGAGTAGCCGCTGGCAGTTCGCCAACGCCTGTTCAAATTGATCACCCCACTCCAGATACGCTTGGCGTGTCATTTCTAACTGCCAGCGTACCTTTTCATTTTTGATCGTTTTAAGCGATTCGTCAACAAATTTAATGGCACCAGCATAGTCTTTTTGGGAATCAAAATATTTCAGTTTGTCAAACACAGCGTTGTCCGCAATCCATGCGGTACGGCTATTGCGCAGAGAGATGTATTTGTTTGCAATACTGCCTGTATTGTCAGTTAAATCGAGTATTTCCTCTACAGTATCCTTGTAGAAATGCAGCAGCGGTTCGTCACCACGCTCATCGATGTCCCCCAGTTGCGGCCTGATCGAATCCAGCGCATGACTAAGCAGGTTGGCACGTGATGTTCCCGATTCTGCAGCCGCAGCAGTGAACAGTGCATCGCGCTTCGTTTTTGCTTTTTGAGCAGTCGTGACCAGATTCAAGTAGTCCTGCAGGCTTGTTTTATTATCGTAGCCAGTGAGAAATGCATACGGTTTTCCATCACTGTCGGTAAGTACGACAGTCGGCGCGCCTGGTGCCAGGTAGTGGCTTTGCAGTTGTCTGAATCTGGTTTCCCGTTTCTTTTCCTCGGGAGTATTACCGAAATTGAAGTCCAGTTCCACAAACACGTATTGCTTCGACATCGTGTCCACGAATTCCTGCTTTTGAAAGATCGCCTGATCAAGCAACTCGCAGTGGTAGCACCAGCCATGTCCTGTGAAGAGAAGGAACAGGTCTTTTTTCTCGGATTTTGCGATTTGCTTTCCTTTTTCAAAATCTCGAATCCAGTCAGGCCCTGTGGCAGCATTGACTGTAACGGCAACTAGATGGAACAGACAGGCTAGCGTAAGCGGGATCCATTTTGACATCATTTAATCTTTCGAAAGCAGAACGAACGCGGGTCTTACCGCGGTATCAGGTTCTGGTGATAAGCTCCTTAGATCGACAAATTGAGGATGATCAATGGCGTATCTTTTTATCTAACTATATTCTTCTAGAAATAGTATTTTCAGAAAAATAATGTTGGGAGCCTACGTATTCTTTCTAAGAGGCGAAATTACTCACGTTTCGGTACCCCGTTGATGGTCCAGTAGATTTCTTCTTGAAACGGTAGTCCCTGTCGGTCTTTCAGATTCAGTTTCAGGTGTACCTGATTGACTGGTTTGAGGTCAGGTACGCTCAGCTTCACGCTCTTGCCGTCTGCGGAAAGCGTTGCTTGGGTGACGTTCATCTTCTCTTTCCCCGGTTGATCGGTGGTGGGAGAATACATGTCCGAGCCGTAGGCGGGGCGCCAATGGTAGTTCCACTGTTCGGCGAGATACGAATGCAAGTCGACAGCGGCTTTCGGATCGAGGGGAAAATTGAAATCGATGCGTAAACCATCCGGTTCGACCTGACAATCGGTCACCAGTGAAATCGGTTTGCCGGTATAGCGTAGTCGTTGAATACCTTGGTCGACAAGTCCCGGTCGGCCGCCACCATTCCAGCCGTCCAACCCGACCGCATAGACCTGACCATCGGCCGGATTGACCCGCGCGCGGTGAATGCCGGTGCTGAAATCAAAGGGGAGCTTGATAATGGCGGCCTGGCTGACATCATCCCATTCCTGCAGCATCAGATAATACAGCCAGCCTTTACCGAAGCTGGTGTGCAGCAGCCGCCCCGAAAGGGGACCCCAGCGTGGATCATCGATCCACAATTGTCCGCCCGAAGAATTGTCGAAGTCTTGCGGCATCCAGATCAGCGGCTGATCAAACGATTTCGGTGGGACGACTTTGCGAGGATCGATCTGTCCCCCATCGGGGGCCCAGTTGTTTCCGCCAGAATGTGTCTGCACATAACCATAAAATCCGCCCGGCTTCACCAGGCTGATTTTGGAAGCCGGAATCCAGTTGCCCTGATTGTCGCTAACGGTCATCCGGTTGTCGGGCAGCATGCCCATGCCGTTCGGTGTACGGAATCCGGTGCAGTAGACATCGCGTTGTTTTCCATCAGGAGAAACTTTGATCACCGCGCCCGGTAACGCATAGCTCGTATACTGGCCACACTTCGCATAATAAAAATTGCCTTCCGAATCGGTGTGCAGATCAAAGTTAAACGAATGGAAGAAGCGGGAGACATCGGTGTCTGCCGAAAAGCTTTCGTAGAAGTCGGCTTCGCCGTCCTGATTCAGATCATGTAGCCGCGTCAATCGATCTTTGCAGGTGACATAGATTGTGTTGTCCACCACCTTCACCCCAAACGGCTCATACAGGCCGCCGGCGAAGCGTTTCCATTTCAGATTCATTAGATCGTTGTCGATTCCAGAGACAATCCAGATATCGCCGCCATGCGTTGAGACCACCATGCGACCATCGGGAAAGAAATCGAGTGCGGACGTGCGAAACCAGGTATTCCAGGGGGTCGATTCCGGGATGCTGATCGTGTCCAGGACATAGGCGCCCTGTTCCAGGCCCGGATAACCGACGGTTTTTAAAACAGCGGGCCAGTTAGCGGGGCCACCATCAGTCAAGCTATGGGGATCGACGGGTGCTACGGAATGGTCTTCTTTTAACAGCCCTCGCAGAGCTTGCAAATCGCTTGTCCCGCTTCCCGCAAAACAAATAATCTCAACGAGTCGAGGCTTGGCATCTTCTGGGATGCTCAAGACCAGCCGTTGTTGCGAGTCCACGTTCCAACTCATCCCGTTGACATCACCTGTGACAGCGGATGTAGTAAAGGGGCCGAGTTGAGATCCCTGTGATCGTCCGCTGATGGCAATTGCGTTCCTGGCTGCACCATGTTTCTGTTTGGGCTGCGTCTCGTTTCCTGTTAATACGCCGGAGATGTTTGCTCCACTCTTCTCGGGAGTTGCCGTTGCCAGAACCAGTGCGTTTCCGGGGGCGATACGTAGTGTGTGGCGAATGGCCGTTTTTCCCGGTATCGCCTGTGGTAATTCCAGAATGTCTCGACCATCGATCTGATACGAGAGTACCAACTGCTTGCCGTGTAGATAGTGCCCGTGATAATCGAGCCATTTTTTCGGCAGCGGCCCCCGCGGATGCAGGTTTTCTCGCGGATAATCGAGTGTGCCTGCGTGGCCCCACTGCCAGCCCGCCAGATTCTTCAACGGTGTTCCCTGTGGAAGAGGCACTCCTTCACCGCGACCTCGAATATGTTGTGTCTGGCTTAAGTCGAGAAAACCGCCTTGCCAGAGTCCCGCTTGATTCAGAGTATGCAGGTCATAGGAAATTGTGGTGGCATCATCCAGCTTGACTGTCAGGGCACTGGTGGTGATCCGTCCCAGTTGCGACGCCAGTGCCGGGCCAAAGTCGCGTTCGACGTTGAGATCAAATTCGCCAGACTCTGTTCCCTTGGGAAGACTGTTCCGGTATTCCTCGGTCACTGCGGTGTAGGCCGGGTTGGTCGGTTTCATAAAAGCTTCTCGAATGTAATGTACGACCTGGTAGCGTTCTTTCGGGCTCAGGTGCTGCATCGGCCCCATCAAACCGTTGCCTTTGGAAAGCGTCAGAAACATCCGGTACGGATCGGCGCCGAATTTCAAAGGCTGTGAACCGAAGGCCCGAGCCGTGGGCAGCGACGGTTTATTGCCATCCACGCCGTGACAATTCTTGCATAGACCGTGAAAGATCCGTTTGCCTTCCTCGAAATCACGCTGGTTCATTCGCCGCAGGATGCCTGCATGATCCAGGTTTTGTGTGTCGTCTTTAACGAGGAGTTCTTCCTTCGAGGGTTTTAATTCTGCCGCACGCTGTTGACCGCCGCGAGCCACGTTGAAGACATAGCTGACTAAATCATAGAACTCGGCCTGGTTTTTCAGCGTCGTGACCAGACCTGCGGGCATCATGGATTGCTTGCCGATGGTTTTTTCATCGATTTCTGATTTAGGGACGATGATTTCCTGCTCGAGATTCGCTGCATCACGCAACACGAGAGAATCCTTCCGATCTTTTGCGACCAGACCGGAAACGAGTTTTCCATCGCTGTTCAGGATCGTGACGGTTTCAAATCCCTGTTTGATTTTCTTCGATGGAAAGAGAATCGATTCGATCAGATATTCATCCGAGATCGAATTCTGGGTTTTCGTCAGATCGGGACCCAGCGGGGTCGCCTCTTTCCCACTGTCATGACACTTGATACACGCCGCCACCGATTTGTAAAAAATCAGAGCACCTCGTTTTGGATTCCCCCGACGGTGGGCTTCTTTTGCCAATTGTTCCAGCGGGGCCTGTTTGAGTTGTTGTTCCAGGGGACTTGTCGGCGGTTGTGCATTGACGGATGGAACCAGCAAACCAATCAGACAGCAGACCACCAGATACGAGCGCAGCATCAATTTCATGGAAGTGACCTTCATCAGTGATATTTCTCGGGTTCTCAATATTAGAGAACAACTGTAGTATCACTATCTTAGAAGAGATGTGGACAACATTCCAGAATAGATCGTGGATGTGATGCAGAGAAAATCAGGAACCAGAAAACTTGGAAGCTAGGGAGTTATCTTTCGCAGGAACTTCACTCCATACTCCCAAAAATCGACATCAGGAATTTTGCGTTTGCGGACAATTTCTGACTGAAACCAGGTCATTTCATCTTCCAGAACCGACAAGCCGACAATGATCTCTGTTTGAGTCAGGTTTCTCGTGAAGAGAAAGGACGCGCCGGACTGACTGATTGACCAGCATCTTGCAGGCAAAGTCGCTTCTTCGCGAATTTCGCAAACATGGTTTACCGATGATTGTAACGAGAGAATCAACGTACCTCGCACTGTCTGTCGTTCATAGTCGCGCTGTTTCGAAAACTGGATCGAATTACGTTTTTCTGTTTTTTCCAGAAGCGTAAGAATTCGCTCCGCCGCAAGTTCTTCTGATCTTGTCGTCGGTCTTTTCAGTTCATTGATATTTGTAGAGAGCGATTGCATGAAAAGGAACTGCCTGCTGATAGGGATTGCGGGATCGAAGTCGATGTTTTCGCTATCCTAAACTTAATATATGCCTTGGTAGTTCCAACTGACACTCGCGAAGTCAGAGGACAATGAGGGGAATTCCGCATCGCAGATAGATATTGCTGCTATAGTTCTTTTTTCACTGTTGATTGATGCAATCCGTAATCGTTGTAGAACAGAACCATGTCTGGACAAAGTGAGAGGCGACCGTCTTCTGTTATTAATGCACACTAGACATCTGAAACCAATTCTTCCGTTTTATCTGTTCTGGGGACCATCGGATTCCCCTCCTTTTCAAAAACGGAATTGATTATTCAGCAGATGAGAACCGGCACGTAAAAAGTGCCAGGAATCTTTTGTTGACCGGTAAAGCGACTGTATAACACGAACTCGGAACTCGAAACTACAATCGCCCCAAGGAGTACACCACCAAAGTCGTTAATCGATTCCTGGCACCGAAAGCCTCTCAAGCCAGAATATTCTTAAAGCGCGGGTTTCTGAATACGTGGTTTCTCCGGGTTTAATTTGGTTTTGATGCGTTCAAGAATCGCCGCCTGTTCTTCGGCGTCGATTGTGCCATCCGTGTTGGAGTCGAGAGTTCGAAACAGTCGTTGCAGTTGTCTCGGAACTTCGTTTCGGCTGATGGTATTGTCCTGGTTTCGATCCAATCGCTTAAAGATATCTGCATTCAAACCAATCCCGTTTGCTCTGGGATTTCCGGTCAAAATCATAGCACGATCAATCACCACCATCTGCTCCAGGCGATTTAACATGCCGTCACCATTTGCATCGGCTTCGACCATTCGTCTTTGTAATTGTGCAGGCACCTCGTTCTGTGCAATGATACCATCCCGGTTGCGATCCATTTGTGCTAACATCTGGGTGACCATTTCAGTGGCATCTGTGGTTGTGGCCTGGGTTCCCATTCCTCCACGCATTTGATTGCCGCCACCTCCCTGCTGACACTGCCCGCCGCCTTGTCCCATCTGTTGACCGCCACCACCACGTGGGCCTCCTCCCTGTTGACCGCCGCCACCGCCACGTGGTCCTCCGCCACCGCGACCACCGCCTCCACCACGCTGGGCATAGGCATCGCCGGCAAAAATCATCAGTGCAAACAAAGTGAGTAGAAAACCAAATTTTCGCATACGTAGGATCCCCCTATCGGACTACAATTGTGAAATCTCAAAAATCCCGTCGGCCCGATCGGGTAATAGACTGTCTGCGAATCAAATTCACAGTCAGAGACACTTTGTTTCGATGATGATGAAAATAAATGAGATGGGAATCAAAACTGATTCGGGAAAAGTAGTTATCCCCGGCAGAATAAAGGTTTATGAAATACAATGGTGCCGGAACAGTGCTACCTCTATTCTATTAAACGAAACACAATTCACGATTGCTACTACAATTTTTGAGAAAAACTGGGATTGAAAGTTTTTCGTAAGCGCGAGATAACTGAATGAGACAAGAGTTCATAAAAATGGCTGGTCATATAAAGGATCGATAATGTGAAGTTGATCAGCAAAAGAAACTGGCAACGCAATTACCGGCAGACCGTGATCGACCTGATTCACGAATGCTTCCCGCCGAATCAATATCTGGCCGAAATTGACGGACCGCAGTTGGTACGGTCTGAAGGTCCAGTCTTCGACGAAATCCTGTGCGACTTTGCTGGTAAAACCTGGGATCAGCTGGATCACACGTTGATCACACATCATCAGGACGCACCATTGTTCATGTCATATGAGGGGTTCCTGAAATTCCTGCCTGCATTTTTAATCGACTTGTTCCGTGAGGACACACAGGTATTGCATATTGTCTGGAACAGTCTGCTGGAATTTCGGTTCGAAGTACGTCCATCGCATTCGCAGATTGAATTAAACAACGATCAGATTCTGTGCTGTATCCTCTCCTTCGTCCGATCCAGCAATTTTCCGCTGGATACGATGATCCCCCGTCGCACTGCTGAGGAATATTTTCACAACCCCAGCCCGGAAGCGGCTTTTAATATGCTGACACTGGGCCTGTCCCACGAACGCATCGCCACAATCCAGTCCCAGATTGAACAGATTAATGATTGTTTCGTGATCGAACGCTGGGACCAGGGTTAAGTTCGAACTGATCAAATTCAAAAATGCGGTTCCATTATTTGTTTGCTTCTACTACCAGTGAAACCTGTAGCTTGACTGCAGCTGGTTTCAGGCAGCGCTGCTCATCACAGGCCTGATAGCTGACGCTACAGCTAATTCGTTTTTCTCCCGGTTGGGCAGATTGTTCTACTAAAATCTTTTGACGAACTTCAATCTTTCCCATATAAGCGGGGTGCCGGTCGAGTGACATCGATCGCTCTGGCTCGGGAGTTAGCCATTTTCCTGTAGACTGAAGTCCCGCAGGCAGGTCCAGCTCCAACCGAGTTGCCAAGTCGGCAGGTTGCGCATCCATCGTGCGAATTTCCCACAGTGGCGCGATCTCAAACAGGACCGAGAGTTCGATTGTCTCACCTGGTTTAACGTGACTCTTGGGAACGCGGAGCGTCACAGAGACCGGCTTTCCCTCGACGCGATGCGTCAACTCAGTTGGTCTGCGTTCGACTTCAGTGATTTTCGTTTGAGCGAGATCTACGGAAGGACTACTACCCACATCGTGTTGCTGTTCAACGGGCTTTTCACAACCAAGCAGGGAAAGGCCGAGATAGAGGATCAACAGAAGCGACAACGTTGTCCGATGTTTCTTAGAAGTGGAAGCATGCATGTTCAAGACGCAGATTACTTTCTTAGAAACAGCCAGACGTAGCCGTGGGAATGTGCCAGATCATAGCTGTGATTTCCTTTGTGAGCCGTACTGGCAAGCAGGGGCCGCATCTGATTGACATATTCTGCTTCGAATGCTTCCATTTTTTTTGCTTCCGGGCTGTCCTTCAATGCTTTGTAGGCTGTTGACCATTCTTCGTTTGCTTGATCTGTATAGATTCCATCGCCGGGATACCGTTTTCTGATATTATCCTGGAGAGTTTTCAGTTTAAGTCTGTATGGCTCAACAGCTTGTTTCAGTTCTGTCTGCAACGTTTTGACCTGTTGTTTCTCTTTGGCAGTCAGGTCCTTGCGAAAATCAAACGCCGTACAGTAGTCCCCCAGAATCAGATCCAGCTTACCATCTTTGTTATAGTCGACGACTTCAATTTGAGAACGGACTCCCGGAGCAATGTCCTGTTCACTCCAACGTATCAGACCATAACCAAAACCGGCATGCTTGGGGACGAGTATTTGGCCTTCTGCGAACTGGGGGGCAGTTTTTGATCCCACGTTACGAAACCAGACCACGCTGCCATCATCACTGCCTGAGAGAATGTCCCACAGGCCGTCCTGGTTCCAGTCGGCGACGACGGGACAGCAGTGCGCTTCAACTTTGAGTGGCTTATTGCCCGCGTGAACCGTTTGGTTTTCGTCCGCAAAGACGTACTTTTTAGCATTCCCTTCGTTCAGTCGCAGTTTTAGATGTCCGTCAAAACAGCCGATCAACAGGTCTAAATCACCGTCGGCATCCCAGTCGACCGGAGTGTAAAAACTGCCAAATGACTGACTCTTTCTTTTTTGGTCGACTGCAAAACGAACCGGAATTCCAGCTTTGTCAACCAGCTCGATCGGGGCGGCAAATTTGTGATCTGGCAAACCTCGGAAATAGTAACAGTAGCCGGGATCGTAAGAACTGCTGATAAAATCTCTGATACCGTCTCCGTCCAGATCAACAAACCGGGGCTGCCCCCCAACGCAACAATAAATATTGACTTTTGCGTCTTTGCCAGCGGCTTGAATTTTTCCGACGCTGGTATAGATGGGGGCGTCGTTGCGCCCCACGTTTTTATAGAAATGAAATTTCCCACTGAAATCTCCCAGAATGAGATCATCGAGTCGATCCCCGTCCAGATCCTCAATGCAGGGACTGCTGTGCCCTACGGCGGCTCCGGTATCGATGAATTTACCGTCAGCCTGCAAGCGGACCGGTTTTTCAAACACGTCATCTGCATGAACCGGAGCAGACAAATTGAGGAAACAAGCCAACGCAGACAGTATTTTCAGCCAAGGTGAAGTCATGATATTCTCATTTATGGTTTGGAAATGCTCCGGTTATTTTGAAACGATGATTTCCGACAGAGGTTGAGATTCAGTCATCTTTCAGATTTGTCTTTTCATTTCTCCATTAGTTCTGTTTTCCATTAATTCATCTGCAGAGGAAAAGCATGTAATTTTACATCTAAGGTTGTTCCAGTTGATTAACCAGATCAATGGCAACCCAGCCTGTATGTTGCCGGTTCAGCAACCAAAAGCCTGTTGCGCCTGACTTATCCCCATCGATCACGTTGGACGGATGAAACGTTCGCTCATTACCATGATATTCTTTGGCGAAGGCTGAGCTGTTCTGGACTAAATTGATGGTACCATCGAAGACTTCGATCTCTCCCAGTCCGCCTCCTTTCTTGAGATACTTTGTAATATCAACTTTGATCTGGTCAAACCGGACATTGGGAGGTCGGATCACACGATAGGCTGGTGCATCCGGTTTCCAGGGGACTCGTACCACCTGTCGCCAGACTGATTTGCCTTGATATAGAAGTGTCACAATACATTCGTCCGTACCATGATTGGCATACTCTCCGTTATGTTGATTCCAAATCACAATTTTATCAGACGACAGTGGTATCTGCAGTAACTTTTTGTTGCGATCTACACACTCAATCGCGGGTAATCGGGGGCGGGCCAGCAGGTACCAGTAACGGCCGCGCAGTAAGTAGGCTTTGCGAGTAACTCCTTTTTCTTTTTCCGCAACTTTCCACCAGGCATCCGCCAGTTTGGCCTGTTCTTCCGGAGTCACTGGTCGTTTCAGGTCGGCAGCAGCAGTTGCCTGTAAATCAGGCGAATCAGATTTGGTAAGTAATTTCAAGCCCGCCTGCCAGTCTCCCTTGTCCAGGCAATAAAAATTACCAATAGTCCTGCAGGCTTCCGGATCTTTTGACTTCTGCATTAACTCGTAAACGGAACCTAATTTATGGAATTCCCGCTTCAGCCGATTGACTTCTTTGATAGTGGCAATGACTTCTGACTGGAGTTCCCGATTACGTGTCTTGATTGCATCTCTGCGTAAATCTGACGAAAGCTTCAACGCCAGATCATAATCGTTCTGACTGACCGCTTTTACGACCGCAGAAAACTCAGGGCCCGATACCTGATTGAAAGGGTCTGGTTGCGATGATGTCTGAGCGATGCCAACAGAGAGACCAATCGTTGAAAGCAAAAACGAGACTACAATCCGTATCCCAGCACGTTGAAAGATTCCGGGACGAAACAAAACAGGAAGACAGAGAGATAATTTCATCAGTAGTGGTTTCCAGAGATCAGTTGGCAGATCATCGAGTCATCGAGAGAGAATGAGCGCCTCGGCAAATTAGGATTACGAATATCATTGTAAATGATCTACGTACACTGTACGGGGTGGTGTGTACAAAAGTCAAATCGTCAACCTGATCTCGGTGATTCCAGCTGTGTGTGGATCCGAAAAATGGTCCATTTGAATGTTCCAGTGAGCAGAGTAGTGTTTCTAAATTCGAATGCCTCTTTGCAAATGGAAGGAACCGGGGCTAACGCCCTTCGGCTAATAAGTCATTCCGGCTGGGGAATCTCCGCAGGTCATAATCTCCCTTAGCCAGCAAGCGGTTCGGTTTTAAAATACAGCCCGGTTTTTTCATTGCTGCTGCAGGTAATTGATCATGTCGATCAGTACCCAGCCTTGTTGACCATTATTTAACAGCCAGTACCCCGTTGCACCCGATTTGTCTCCATCTGTCACGTGGCGGGGATGGAATTGCCGATTCTCTTCAAAATATTCCTTCGCGACAGCCGAGCAGTTCTGTGAAAGATTGATCGTTCCGTCAAAGACTTCCACTTCTCCCAGACCGCCACCTCTACCTCGAAAATTTGTGACATCAACGCGTACCTGATCGAAGCGGACATGGGGAGGCTTCACTGTCGCGCTTGCGGGGGCATCAAGCAGCCAGGGTAGACGTACTGACTGACGCCAAACGGGCTTACCTTGATACAACAATGTTACCACGCACGCGAGAGTTCCCCGATCACCATTGACTCCATTGTGTTGATTCCAGATCACAATTTTGTCGGCTTCTAATGGAATGAAGGAGAGTTGTTTATCTCGATCCAGGCGATCTACAGCTGATAATCGGGGACGGGCCAGCATATACCAGTAACGTCCTCTTAAGAAATATGCTTTTCGTGATTTTCCTTTTTCTTCTGATGCAACTTTCCACCAGGCATCTGCCAGTTTTGCCTGTTCTTCTGGAGTCACCGGTCGCTTCAGGTCAGCAGCTGCGGTTTTTCTCAGGTCGGCGGAATTGGATCTGGTGAGCAGATGCAATCCTGCTCTCCAGTCTCCTTTTTCAATGCAGTAGAAATTACCAATGATCCGGCAGGCTTCTGGATCATTCGATTTTTTCATGGCTTCATAATCGGATTGAAGTTTATCAAATTCGCGTTTGAGCCGATTCACTTCTTTGATCTTTGCAAAGATCTCTGTCTGGAGTGTCTTGTTTCGTGTCTTCAAGGCATCTTTACGTAAAGCAGAGAGCAGTTTGAGTGCCTGATCATAATTGTTCTGGCTTAATGCCTTCGTCACTTCAGAGAACTCCAGCGGGATTTCCTGGTCAAACGGGTCCGACACAGGCGGTGTTTGAGCGAAAATGTCTGGAAGAGTCGGACCCGAAAGCAGTAAAAGAACGAGTGAGAACATCACAACACGCTGACAGCAGTCGGGGCGATGTAAGGAGGGAAGAGTGGGAGACAATATCATCAGTAGTGAATTCCATGAATTGTAGTTGAATCACAGGAGAGAGCGGAAAAGTATCTGAAACCGCATCTCGAGAAAAAACCTCATATGACTTTCATATGAGGTTATGCTCTCTGAGCACCATAAAATACAGTATGCACAAAAGTCAATATCATGCTTCTCCTTCTGACCGATTATTGTTAGTTTCAGAGTATGTCGTTCACTGTTATGATGGAAGTACACTGATTTGAAGCTGACTTAAACATAAAATGACTCTCCACTTACCTTAAATGGAATCTCGAATTATGAAACGTGTCTCGCAATTTCTGATTGTTCTTATCTGTCTGTTGATCAACGCCTCCGCTTTTGCTGAGCGGCTGGTGCTGGTGGGGGCGTCTTACCAGAAAAATATTCTCGCCATCTGTGATGCGGACGGGAAAGTACTCTGGTCGTATCAGACGGAAGGGCCTGAGAAGGGACACGCCGGCCATCATGATGTGCAACTGCTGCCGAACGGCAATATTCTGTTTCATGACAGCTGGACCGGGCTGAAAGAGATCACGCTGGGTAAAAAAGTGGACTGGACCTACGACTCCGCGACCATGAACGGCAATGCGGGCAAACGGGTCGACGTGCATGCGTTCAAGCGGCTGCCCAACGGCAACACTGTGATCGTCGAAAGTGGCGTCGGGCGGATTATTGAAGTCGACCAGCAGGGCAAGCTCGTGCATCAGTTCCCGCTGAAAAAGGGGGGCACACAATCCACGCGGCTCGTACGGATTACGCCTGCCGGTACATTTCTGGTCTGTTCCGAAAATCCCGGTGTGGTGACCGAATACAATCGGAAGGGCGAAATCATCTGGGATTATTTGACGAATACTCGCGTGTATGGTGCGATTCGCCTCAACAACGGCAACACGCTTATCGCCTCAGGCAGTGGCAACAGTGTGCTCGAAGTCACCCCGGACAAAAAAGTCGTCTGGGAAATCAAAGGCAAAGTTCCTGACACCGACGTCGAACTCAAATGGACCACCTGCCTGCAGCAGTTGGAGAATGGCAATCTGGTGATCGGCAACTGTCACGCGGGGCCGAACAATCCACAGATACTGGAACTGGACGGCGACAGAAACGTCGTCTGGGAATTCGACGAATTCGATCTCGTCGGCAACGGTCTGGCCTGCTGGGAGATTCTGGATGATGAACAATCAAAGTTGGTGCGGAAGTGGCTGAAAGCACTCACGACAAGAAAGCTCTAAGGCGAAACTGCTGCCTTTGCACCCTGCTGGTTTCTGAGTACGGATCGTTACTTTACTTTTCGGGAATCAGGAGAGATGGTTTCTTTCCCTCCAGTGCGTTGTCGATTTGCTCACGCACAATAAACTCAAGAATGCGCATGGATTGGTGCATGGCTTCTTCTTCAGAGAGGTTTTCCTGGAACTCTAAAGGAATCTTCAGTTTTGTGGCGGCGTAATAATAGTAATTCTCAAAGTGATGATCGACTGCAGAATCGGTACTCATGACGATGCGGCCATCACGACCGATCAGGAAGGCATTCATCTCACCAGGATCGGAGTATTTTTTAAGGGTCGTTCCTACTTTGAGATTCGTCCCCGAGTCGATGGCTGCTAATGATTTCGATTGTCGGAAATTCTGATACGCGTTGATTTGATCCGGAGTTGTCCCTACAGGGTGAATGTCGATGAAGACCACACCTTGTGCGGCATATTTCTGCTGGATCTGTTTTAACCAATCCATCATCATACGCAGCTGAGGCCGCATTTCGTCCTGGATATTTGAGAAAGCAGAGATGTCCATAAACAACAGTACGACGACTTTTCCTCGAAAGTCGTCCAGATTTCTAGTTTTGCCATCCAGCCAGCGTGCCACTTCGAGAGTTGGTGCGATTTCACCCACCTGCAATTTCGGCGCGTATTCGGGTGAAGGCGGAATTGGTTGCGGCTCGCCGGCATGATATTTATTGCCATCAATCTCATTCTCGTAAATCGTGCCTTTCGGGAATTCCAGCGTCAGCGTAGCCGGTTCGATGGCTTTACGTGGCGTGAATTCGGTGGCTTCCCAGATTTTCACGTGTCCCGGTACCAGAGGCAGTTCGGGAAGTGGACGATCCTCTAAATTTTCAACGCCGATTTCCTTGATCTGCTTTTCAATCCCAAGGCTGTCAAACGTGTATTCCTGATATTTGATCCGCACTGGATAATATCCGTCAGCCACTTTTTTCACTTCCAGAACTTCAGTTTCATGATGCAAGCCTCTCACGACTTTGTTCACATCATCGACCAGCGCCGATTCCAGGCGTAAAGGAAGATAACCTTGTGCAGGATCGATCCAGGCCCGTATCCGATTACGCAGACCGGTTTCTTTATTCACGGGAGCAAAGAATCCATCTATCAGGATCACCGGCCGGCCTTGGTACTCAACACGACCGATCATCTGATAGTGATCGGTAGATCTCGACATCGCATAGTCCAGACCGCTAAGATAATTTTCGTTCCACTTAAATTCTTTGAGACCCAGGGGCGCGATCGTTTTGAACGAATAAATATCACTGAGCTTGTTTCCGATTTTAGCGCGTGTGAAACGATTGTCAGGACCATTACCATACCAGTGTCGCATCGGTGGTTGATTTTTATTTGACCAGGAGATCATTTTGATCGAATGGTAGTGCGTATTCAAGTTCTCAGCGGGCCAGACGGGGCCTCGATTCAGCTCAGCCTCCGGATTTTTCGCATCAGTAGACCAGCGGTAGTGAAAAGACTTGCCATCCGTCCAAAGATAACGATGCTCAGCCACGCTTTCGCTGAGACGTGTTTTAATCGCTTCCGGCGTCAGATTTTCTTTGAGCCGTCTTGATTTCTCGACGAAGTCTAGTGTGATCATTCGAAAATAATCGTCGTTCTCCAGAATCTGTTCTCTAATCTGTTTGATTGCATTACTTAATTCGACTCGATCCAATTTCAGGATCATTTCGAGGCCCTTTAATTGCCTTCGGTCCTCATTGATACAATTCATATTATCTTGTGTCAGCACGCGGTAGGTCATCTCGACTGGCATCAGCTTTTTGAAATTCGCACGATAACCGGCCAGGATTTCTTCCACTGTCGGCAGCGTCTGCTTGTCTACAACGGTCGGTGTCCGGGGCGCGGATTGACCCAGCATTGGTGCGAACGGTAGCAGAACGATCGCTATGACAACGGTGACGAATTTCATCCAGTGCGAGACGTTTCGATTCAATGAATCACACATGATACGTTTGAGCCGCTGTTCCAACACGTCTTGTGAACCGATGCCGGTCGCTCCCATGACGCGCTGCGGATGTGAGACAAAACCAATTGCTTTGACCAGGACTTCGGCGTAAGACCGCCGCTTCTCAGGCAGTGTTTCCACAACCCAGGCATCACAGCACGCTTCTTCCGCGATTCGAATTTCACGTCGCACCCACCACAGCATCGGGTTCCACCAGTAAACGCCGGTTGTCAGTAATTCAAGCAGCCGCACCAAATGATCTCTGCGGCGGTAATGTGCCAGTTCGTGTAGTAACAGCGTTTCTATCTCCGCATCGTTCAACTGCTCCAGTAATCTGCTCGGTAAAATAATCCGAGCCCGACTGAAACAAGCCCATAGCAGTGGCGAAACGTTTCCCGAAACCATTTCAATTTGCGGCACCGACTTCAAACCGATCCGTTGTGCCAGTGTTTTAGCGGTCTCATTCAGCTCTAATGACGCCGGTAATGCCTGACGCAGATACTTCTGAAAACGGATAATTCGCCAGATCGCCAGCAGAAACCAGGCCGTTGTTCCCGTGAGCCAGATGAGCGTGCATACTCGAGTCGTTAATTCTGCTCCAGTAAGAGGTTCCGCAAAGATTTCGACTTGCCAAGCTGACTTCGAGGCTGTCTCTTCATATGGGGGAATCGAGGAGAGAAATTGAGAAAGTGTTTCCTGAGCAGGAACCTGCTTGCCGGGCAGCCTGTCGTTCATTTTATCTGAAGCCGGAACTGTCTTTGGATGAACCGGTGGGATCGTCTGCTCTGCCTCTGCAGACTCAGTGGCTTCTTCCGGGCGGATCTGTCTTTCAGCAACAGTTGCTTTTTGAAATTCAGATGTAAACAACGTAAATTCCGGCTGCCAGTAGGCGGGAGTAATGAGTTTCACGAGAATTAACAGCAGGCAGAGGTGCAGCATCGCCGGGTTTTTGATCCAACGTCGCAGCAACATCAGTATTGCGAACAAAATTGCTGCGACGAGCGCGTTGCTCAGCATGAGATTCAGCAAGGTATTCATATCCAACTCCGTTTGGTTTAGTGTTTCGCTTGCTTTGCCAGATCTTCAATCAGATCCATTAAGACTTTCTGCTGTTTTTTGCTTAGATCGTGATGCTGTGCCAGTTGTGTCAGGAGCGGTGTCAACGAACCTTCGCAGAGGGTTTCCGCAACGTCCTGCAGACGGCGGCCGACCAGATCGTCGCGTGCGATTGTCGCTTCATAAATGAAAGCAATGCCAGAGGATTCACGCTGTACGAAGCCTTTCGTCTCCAGGCGTTCCAACAGTTTTTTGACGGTCGAGTAATAAGCGTCGACCCACTGCGGCTCCAGAAATTCGGTAATCCCGCGAATTGTGAGCGGCCCTTTACGCCACAACACCTGCAGGACATTCAATTCTGCTTCCGTTACATCACGGGGTTGTTTCACCATTCCAGTCTCTCCTTTGTCTGGGACATAATGTCGCAGGTAGGGTAGGACAATTTGTCCTAGGTGTCAAGAGAGAATCATTCTTTGAGAGGAAAAAGAAAATAACATGATTTATCTCAACTCCAGTTCATGGCTTACGTGACTGAAGATGAATTGAATCAATGATTTATTTGACGTATAGGGTTGACTCTCATGCAAAATGCATTAAGGTCTCATGCAGAATGTATGAGAGTGGTTGGTCAATCAGGAATTGAATCATGGCAAAGAAAGCAAAAGCTCCAGAGGTCAGCGATGTGACAGACGCGGAATTGTCTGTGCTGGAAATCCTGTGGGAGGAACCGGACGGGGTGGCGGTGCGTGAGATTGTGTTGAAGATGTATGGTCGGCACGAACATTCTCTGCACGGCGGTGTAAAAAGTTTCCTGGATCGACTGATGGAGAAAGGGTTGGTCCAGGTCGATAAGACGGGCTTTGCGCATCGTTTTTCGGCGACCATCAGCCGTGAGGCTTTTGTCGGTCGGCAATTAAAAAAGATGGCGGACAGTCATTTTGGCGGTTCACTGGCACCGATGCTGCTTTCATTAGTGAATCAGGTCGAATTCAGTGACAAGAATCGTGCGGCGATTGAGAAAATGATCAAAAATATCAAAGACTAGGAACCTTCCTGATGCAAACCCTGCTTCATTTTCTGATTTGGAACATGCTGCTGGTCATGGTAGCAGCTGCAGTTCTCTGGCTGCTGGGAGCGACGCGAATTTTGCGAGAACGCCCCGCACTCCGGCACTGTCTCTGGTTTATTGTGCTGCTGAAATTCGTGACGCCTCCACTGGTCTCTGTGCCGATTTTACCTGTGTTACAAAACGAGCAGACATCTCATGAGACGTTGCCCGCGATAAGTCAAAACGAAAAACAAATCACTGATATCGAAGAGACATTCAACGCGACCGCTTCTGAAGGTGTCTTCGAACCACTGTCAAACCAGCGTGCAATCGACTGGTCTCGCATTACGTCTTTTGCGTTCATCGCTGCCGTCTGTTTGAGTTTGTTGGGGACACTCGTTATCTGGTTACAGGCGGTACGGCAACTGTTCCGATTACGCAGAATGCTGGTCGATGTCTCGGGGGGCTCAACGGGAACAGCGGAATTGGTGAACGATGTTTGTGCAACGTTCAAAATCAGAAATGTTCCCAGTCTGGTTGTGGTTGATGCCGTCTGTTCGCCGATGCTCTGGGTTTCCATTCGTCGTACCATGCTTATTTTGCCGCGGCGTTTTATTGAGAAATCAAGTGAAGAGCAACTTCGTCAGATTCTTTCGCATGAACTCGCCCATCTGGTTCGCTATGACCATCTTTCCAGCTGGCTTGCCTTTATTGTGACGAGTCTGTTCTGGTGGAACCCCATTGCCTGGTTCGCCCGTCGGGAAATGCTGATGGCGATGGAAGCCTGTTGTGATGCACTGGCGATGGAACGATCGTCGGGTTCACGGCAGTCGTATGCAGAAACCTTACTGGCGGCTGTTGACTATGCTACTCACAGTTCCTCTGTGCCAACCGGGTTGGTAGCACAGTTTGGTGAAACACAGTCCCTTAAAAGGAGAATCGAAATGATTGCCAGTTCCCGTGTCAAATCCAGATTATCCGGTACGAGTCGTCTCGTCGTTTTGAGTTGTGGACTTGTTGTGCTCACGTTGATTCCAGTCCAGGCACAACAAGATACACCCTCACAATTAAAGACCCCGGTAACTATCACGGTCGAGGAGAATGCACAGAATACACCGGTAGCAGAAGAAGGTGAAAAACAGGAGGACGCGTTTCCTAACACCGCTGAAAAAAAACTGCCTACTATTGAGAACGCGAGACTGATCTCCTGGTCGGGCAACGAGTCATCCTGCAGAGCCTATTTCTTTAAGACAGAAAAGGTGGCCGAGTCGTTTGCCAAATTAATCGCTGCGTTCAAGATTGCCACTCGAATTCAGGTTGTGATTTCAGAGGATGAGCCAAGTCTGACCGATTACGGCAAGAAAAGAATGGTAATGCCCCCTAATCATGCGAGGCAGCATGAACTCGATTCGGACAATTATGTGCTGTTGTATGGCACACGAAAAGAGCACGCCCGTATCGAACAATTGATGCGTGCTTTAGGTGCTGAGTAGCGGCACTATGAAGTCAATCTCTGTATTTAGAAGAGGAGAAGAAAAATGGTTGGTCATCCCCGAGTCAAATCCACTGAGTCTGGTTCCCGTTTTACTGTCATACTCTGTTACGGATTGATTGCCCTGATTCTGTTACCTGTTGCGGGGAGCCCGCTTAGCACTCCGGCTGCAGCACAGAAAGAGAAAAAGCGACATCCTCGTGTTAACACACCGGAGGCTAACCTGCCCAAAATCAAGAATGCAAAACTCATTTCCCTTTCGGGAGTCGATTCTTCACTGAGAGCATACTTCTTTAAAAGTAAACAGGCTGCAGAATCGTTTGCACAAGCCATGGAAACGTTCAAGATAGCCACGCGGTTTCAGCTCGTTGTTTCCACAACAGAGGTTTCCGTGCTTGATATGGACCGGAAGAGAACCGTCATGCCCCCCAGTTGGGCCGACCAGTTCGAGATTCAATCCAGTAAAGTCATTTTACTGGAAGGGACTCGCAAGCAACACGCCCATGTTGAAAACGTCATGAAGATTATAGGTGCTGAATGATCAATCTTCAAAACAACCGGCTGGGTTTTATTGATTTGCAAGAATGAATCCAGTCGGTGAAGATTTTGTTGCATGCGACCTGCTTCTTGCTTCCCAGTTCTCTGGTACAATGCCAGTGACACTCGCAGTGCCTTGTTCAATGGTGTGAGCAGGGTCGATTCTTCCTGGACTTCCTGCGAGCTTTCAGTTGAGTTATCCAGCGGTTCAGACACATCTATCGTCGCATTCGCAGGCAGGATCTCATAGATTCCTTTTGACGACTCTCAGGCAAGATGTTGCATTCAAAAGGGGGCAAACTGTCTCAGATGTTAAGAGGGCTGGCGCTCTTAACAGGACATATAAAGAGGGTTTGATAATCGAATTAATTAGATTATGTCTTGACGCGCGGTGTGGGGTCTGATCTAATCGGAGCATAAATCGAAAGAATTCGATTCTAAGGACTTGGAAATGGCAAGACAGACAACCCGGTATCCCACGGAACTGGAACTGGAAATTTTAAAACGACTCTGGCAGCAAGGCCCGCTTTCAGGGCATGCGATAAGGGATGCCCTCAATCCAGAGCGGGACGTGACGTATCAATCCGTGATGACGATTCTGGGAATCATGGAAGAGAAAGGCTATGTGAAACGCCGAAAAGTGGGGGGCAGCTATCTGTATCGTGCCAGCGTGACGGAAAAAGCGACCTCCAAACGCATGATGCACGATTTGGTAACCCGTGTGTTTAACGGGTCGGCTGCAGCGGCCATGCTGAATTTGCTGGAGACATCGGATCTATCTAACGAGGAGATTTCGCAGTTACGAGAGTTTGTCAACCGCCGTAATCAGGAGTGATCGAAATGCTGGACTGGAATCAGGAATTCTGTGTGAAACTCGTGCTCTGTTTCGTTCATTTATTATGGCAAGGACTCATTATTGGAGCCGCATTTGCCATCTTGATGGGAGTCCTTCGAAATCGCTCACCTCAGTCGAGGCATGCCTGCGGGTTGATTTGTCTCCTGATCTTTGCTCTGTGTGTGCCGGTTACTTATCTGACTATCAGCGACACGGTCTTCCCTGCGCCGGAAGTTCTCACGGCATCCGGTCAAACGGTACCCATTGTGCAGCCGCCTGCACAGGAAACGCTGCCGCTGGCTATAGAAACGCGTCCGGTGATCAATACGGGCACGTCGGAAGAACTTGCTCCGTCGGAAAAGCCGGGGCTCACTGTAGCCAAACGTCCCTGGGATTTTCGTCGCGCAGCACCGCTGTTGATTGCGGCGTACTTTGTGGGGGTGTTGTTTTTCGCCTCGCGATTGGCATGCGGTGTTTATCTCAGCCGTGTCTACCGACGGCTTGCGACTCCCGTGACCCAACCGGAACTCATCGCTTCGATTGAAAAGGTTACTCGTCAAATTGGACTCACACTGCAGCCTCCTGTCATGTGGTGTCAGCAGGTCGGCGTTCCGTCGGTGGTTGGTATTATGAGACCGGCGGTTCTGCTGCCTTTAGCCTGCCTGACTCAATTAAAACCGGAACAACTGGAGCAGATTCTGTTTCATGAATTGACCCACATCCGACGTTACGATCATCTGTTTAATCTGGCTCAGAATACATTGGAAGCAGTCCTCTTCTTTCACCCAGTAGTCTGGTTGATTTCCAAACGGGTCCGACTGGAACGCGAGTTTTGCTGCGACGCCGCTGTCGTTGCAGCGGGTAGTCACGCTGATGAGTATGCGAATTTACTGATCGATGTCGCGGAAATTGCGAAAACGGTGCCGACCAGAGTGAATCCAATTGCCGTTTCTGCAACCGGTCGTGAATCCATACTGGGCATTCGGATTGAACGGATAATGGGCTTTAACCGCAGGCCGAAAGACCGCTTGTTTGAAACCGGCAGTCTGATTACGACTGCGATCGTTCTAGGGTTGTTCTGTCTTCTGGCTTTTCAGGTTCCTTCGATCGCGGAACCGGCCGCCGATCGTCCGGCGTCTCAGGAAAAAAATACTGTGGAAAAAATTGCTGTCACCAATGCTCCAAAGACAGAAACTGAAGTCGAACAACCGAAGCCGGCTGCTCCCGATGAAATTGTGGGTATTGTCATCGATGAAGCGGGAAAACCGATAGAAGGCGTGCTGGTTGATGCCTGGACGTGGTGGAAAGGGACGGAAACCAAAACGAACAAGCAGGGCGTGTTCAGGCTGAAACCGAAATCAGATGGCGGTCGCGCGGAAGTCCGCATCAGTAAGCCTGGCTATTCACCACACTATATATTTCAACAGGCCTGTGGAGGGGACATCTTGACCGTTATGTTAAATAATAAAACCTATATCGAAGGTCAATTGTTTGACCCTAGCGGGAAACCGGTGCCTGATGCCACGGTCCAAGGTCTGCAGGGACCTAAACAAGGTAACGGAGTATTGATCAAAGAGGTGAAGACCGCGACAATGACAGATGCAGCTGGCCGTTATCGAATGTACGTTTTTCCTGATACCTATGAGATGCGTGTTTCTGTCCCCGGGGTCGGCGTGGCGCGTGTGCCGAATATCGTTGTCGACAAAAACCAGGCGAAGTCGCTGGATCTTCAACTGAAGCAGGGCGTCCGTTTTGAGGCCCGGGTAATCGACGCTGATACGGGTAAACCTGTGGAGCAGGTCGTGCTCTGGTCCTGGCAGAATCGTTCTGTTTTCGGCAAGTCTGATGCGGACGGTAGAATTGTGATCGAAGGAATGTTGCCTGGTGAATATAGTTTTCAGGTTGGCTATGGAAAGTCTCAAAAAATAAATGGGGTTACTGGTTATTTTCATGGAATTTTAGGTCGCTGGTGGTCTTCCGATGCCGTGAAAGAATGGCAACACAAGACGATTCAACAAAACGGCTGGCAGCGAAACTTTGATGACTTAACCTTTGACCTTTCGATCGGAATGGCCCCCGTTACGATTGTGGTTGAGAAAGGTGTTGAGTTTTCAGGAAAAGTTCTGGACCCCGATGGGAATCCCGTTGCTGGAGCGACGGTCGCTCCGGCCAAAAGTGGCAGTGGGAACTCCTTGACCGGCGATACTCGTTACAGTGTCACAACAAAGGATGATGGCAGTTATCGCGTCGTCATGCCGGCCGGAAACCGTTTCGAATACAATTTGATTGCGCATGATGGCAAGTACCAGCAATGGCGCAACTGGGCCAATGGAGTGAGCCAACCCGTTCATTCCAGTCCGAACGAGAAGTTCGATCACTTCAACCTGACGTTAACCCGCCCCTGTACTGTTAAAGGACGTGTCGTTTCTGCCAGTGGTCGAAGCGTGAAAGGGCTGCGCGTGGGTGCTCAGGCAGCAGACTTACTGGTAAATCGCTATTACGACCCCACAACAAAGACCAATGCGGATGGGATATTTGAATTGAAATTCATTCGGCCCGGAGAGAATTATATCCGAGTGGAACCATTTCATTTTATCGCGACTTCCGGCTTGCCTGGAACATGGGAGAAGGTCAACTTGAAATCAGGCGAAACCTATGAAGACATTGAACTGGTGATCGAATAAAGCAGCTTGTCTCTACTGAAAAAATGCACTTCACGCCAACAGGGGATTTATGTATTAAGGGCTCTGGAGCGTGATGACTTTGGCTTTCTAGGTCTCTGGTACAAAGACGCTAACACTCACCGCGCCTTGTGCAACGGTGAGCAGAGACGATTCGGGAACTTCTTCCCAGTTTTCGGTTAAGTCATCTAATGGTTCGGAGACGACAATCGTTGCATCAGCGGGTAGACTCCCATAGGTTCCATCCAGATCGTGCAGGGCATGCAGGTGACTGCTGTGATACAGCGTTCGGGACTGGTTGTTGCTGGAATAGCGAACGGCCCAGAGGCTCTGCCCGTCGGTTGTACAGGCGCTGAAAAAGAGGGGCGCTTCGATGCCGGCGGACTGGCGGGCGCGTTCCACATGACCGATCATCCGGGCCAGGGCTTGGGGTGCATCGTCGCGTAAACCAAAAGTGAGTGCCAGGAAAAATAGAATTTCCGAATCGGTTGAACCCTGAATAAAGGGGAACAATTCGGGATCGACGTCGAACAATAGTGCTCTTCTGAGGGAACGAAATCCAGGAACCGAACCGTTGTGTTGAAACAGCCAGTTTTCAAACGTAAAGGGATGACAGTTGGTATTCTGAACCGCGGTTCCCGTAGAAGCACGCACATGTGCCAGGAACAGTCCCGATTGAATGTGTTCCGACAGATGTCGAAAATTTTCATCATTCCAGGCGGGATGCGTATCGCGATAAACGCCCGGCGTCGGATCTTCGCCGTACCAGCCCACACCAAATCCGTCTCCATTCAGACTCTCAATGTTGTGCGTGGCATGACGGCTCTGGTCAATCAGCGAATGACTGGGACGCGTTAATAGAGTACTCAATTTGAGAGACGGGCCGGAATAGGCAAGCCAGCGGCACATGGGAAACGCTTTCCGTTAAACTGAATGAGGAGTGTTTCTGCGATTGAAAACATCAACAGGCCGCCATTCTAGCAATCCCAGATTCCGAGCGGAACGGCGTTCGACGTCGTTGTAATGGTTACTGAAGAAAATGAAGAACGCGAAAGCAGTAGTTCAGATTACGAATTCATTAAATCCATGGCTGCAAAATTCCCCTGCAGACATGTTTGGGGATTGATGTCGAGCCACTTGGAGAGGACTGTGGCATAAACACGGCGGAAGTCGATTGTCATTTTAAGATCACCGTCAACCAAATCGGCCAGATCCGGAGTTGCTCCGTGCAGCCCGGCTTTGACCGACGGGCCTGCCAGAAACACGGGGCCGGCGGTGCCGTGATCGGTTCCTTGGGAATCGTTTTCTGCTACGCGGCGTCCGAATTCACTGAAGACCAGCACCAGCACGCGATCGTCCAGTTGGGAGTCACGCAGATCGTTGAGGAACGCGCTCAGAGCACCGCTGAATTCCGAAAGCCGTCGATAATGATCGAACTCCTGGTTGATGTGCGTGTCATAGCCTGCTTGAACTGTGTAATACACGCGCGGTTCCAGATCGGCGCGGATCAGCCGGGCGATGCCTTTTAGCCGATTTGCCAGACCGTTTTGCGGGTAGCGCGTTTTAGTTATACTGGCGTTTTTCAGTTTGGTAATGCGAGCGGCCGTCGCACGGGCATCAATACTCCGGCGGCGCACGTATTGGAGCAGATCGTCTGTTGTGCTTTCATCTGGTTTTGTTTCGGAGCTGGGAGTATGTGAGTCGAGTTGCAGTTCCGCGAGACTCCGAATCGTCGATTGTATTGACTGACGTCCGCGCAGCGCCTGCGGCGGGTCAACATTGCCCAGGCAGATGGCATCGGCGAACGTGTGAACCTGTTTTGAATTCTGATCGAGGGCACGTCCCAGCCAACCATAACCGCCGTGCGCTTTGGGGTTCGATTGTGCTGACTGCCAGATGCCCATACTCTCAAAGTGAGAGCGATTCGGGTTCGGATAGCCGACACCTTGAACGATCGCCAGTCGTCCGTCTTCCACAAGTTGAGCAGCGCCGGTCATCGCCGGATGCAAGCCGATTTCCGAATTCAGTTTCAGAACTTTTTCTTTCGTAATATGTAAAGTATTTCGATGTTTCTGATAGTTCTCATCATTAAAGGGGACGACCGTATTCAGTCCGTCGTTACCTCCGCTGAGTTCAATCACGACCAGAATCCGCCCGTGATTCTTGTTCTCAGCCGCTTGCAGCGACCGCGTGAGAAAGCAGGGGATTGAGGAAGCAAGTGAGAGGATTGACGTTGACTGAAACGAAGTATTTAGAAACTGGCGTCGTGTCAACATGGGAAACTCCTTCAGTTGAGTTGTGCCTCGGGTGATGCGAGAACGGCGGCAATGGTTTGTTGTAGTACAACCTCGCGAGAATGAGACTTTGTCGAAACGCCTTTGACGATGCCTTCGATCCAGCCGGGCGAGGGTTCACCTCCAAATAGCAGATCAGCGAGGAACGCCGCGAAGTCTTCGGGAATAGAGGACTGCCCCTGTTTCGCGGTGAAGCGAGACCAGTCTGGTAGTTGATGGTTTGAGGAAAACTGGCCGCGAGAAAGTCCCGTGGCAAAGTTAGCCCGACTGATGAGCGCACTGGTTCTCAACCAGTCTCTGCCACCATTCCAGCCTCCCACATTCGGGGGATAAAACAGATCCTGTCCCAATTGACGCATCCAGTCGGCCAGAATTATTGTTTGAGGAGGCGGATCGAACAGTTCCAAAGCCCGCGTGGCGCCGATGATAAACTCGGCTGGTCCCGCAACACGCTGACGAATATTCTGATCTGCAAAGAAAAGCTCACTCCGGAGAATGGTTTCCGTTCCCCAGTCGATATCCAGATCGTGTGTCTGC
Source organism: Gimesia alba (assembly GCF_007744675.1). Classification (NCBI taxonomy): domain Bacteria; kingdom Pseudomonadati; phylum Planctomycetota; class Planctomycetia; order Planctomycetales; family Planctomycetaceae; genus Gimesia; species Gimesia alba. The sequence goes on along the minus strand of NZ_CP036269.1, from coordinate 4,849,809 downwards.
AGACCATCAGCCAGAGAACTGATGTCTTCCTGCTGAGCGACTCCTTCGCCGAGAAACTGCTGACATAACCGCCATGCGAGGCGCTGCGGGGTGGCGCGTTGATCTAACAGGAGTTCAACCAGTTCCTCTCCGTTCCAGGCACCTCTCTGATTGAGAATTGTCTTTTGCCCGGCATCGTGTTGGGAAGCACGAAATGAGAATCGGTCATCGATCACTGTCCAGCCCGTCAGTGCCCGGGCTGCTTCTTTGACATCGGTTTCGTTGTAATGACCGATGCCCAGCGTAAACAGTTCCATCAATTCGCGTGCCAGATTTTCGTTGGGGTGTCCTTTGTGATTGGAAGGTGCATCCAGCCAGAGCAGCATGGCCGGGTCATGCAGGACGGCGGTGAGCAGTTTACCAAACGGCGCCCGTGCCAGGCTGCGGAATAGATCGTTTTGCTGTCGCATCAGCGACAGATCTTCCAGTTTATGATTACTGGTCGCAAAGTGATTGTGCCAGAGTAGTGTCAGTTTTTCCGTTAACGGATCTGTCGTGAACAGCATGCGAAACAGCCACCACGCTTTCAGGCGGTCGGGTTGATTTGAGCGAACCGCTGCTTCCGCAATGGTAGCGGACATGCGTTCGAAATCCTCAGGAAAACTGTTTTCGCATGTCGTCCCATTCAGCACGCGGTCAATGCTTGCCTGTGGGCCCTCTTGCAGATCGCGCTGTAGTTCAGTCCACGTGGCCGCAAAGCCGGATCGCCGATGCAAGTGGACCACACGCCGCAGATTCCAGGGTGTTTTTTTTGTGGGGCGATATTCACGCCAGCGGGTTGAGCTATCAGGCTTCTTTGCCTGAAGGGTAAGTTCCATCACTCGGCTCCTTTGGGCATGAACTGGATGTCGCCGAGATTACGAACTTCACCTGGTTTGAGCGGGGTCTCTATCGTATATTCTCCCAGATAGTAGCCGATCCCATTTTTACGAGTTTCCGTGGCACTCAGGTGGTGTTTTTTTTCAGGGACCAGTCCGATGATCGTAAATTGACCGTTTTCATCAGTTGTGAAACCGACCATCTGGCCTGCAGGTTGATTGATGTGAGGAGGGAGTGATGGGATTTCAGGATGGTCTTCAATAGTCTGGAAGACATTACCAATCGTGACATTGGCTTTGGGGATGCCAGATTTGTCAACGAAGCGACCCGTAATTTCGGCCCATGGCTTTAATTTGATTTTCAAGTTAGTCGGGTTTTTTCCTTCAATTAAGAGATAGCCGACCAGTTTGCGTTCTTCTAAAAATACCTGGACGCGTCGTGGTTCTTCTGGTTGATAACCTTTGATCTCTAACTGATTTCCTTTGAATCTTCGCCAAGTGTTGAAGGCCTTCATCATTCCAACATAATAGCCTTCGTTCACCGGCTTGCCTTCAGGATCAACCACTTCAATATGCAAAGATCGTCCTGATTCAAAGGGGAAATCGAGCTTAATGGTTTTCGCGTCTTCAGCGGGGTTGACTTCAGACATGACGTGGAAGTTGAATGTCGATGCAAAATATGGATACGTGTCGAATCCATTCATACGGTCTTGTCTACCTTGGATCTTTTCGGCACCTCTCCCTCGCTGGTATTTGGAATCGACTCCATCGGCCAGGATCCCGACCAGCCCTCTTCCAGGAAGTCCGGGAATTCGATAGGTCCCATCAGGATTGAGTCGGTATCGTGTGGAAAGGAAGGCTCCGTTGAATCCTTTGACGGTTTTTATATAGGGGTTCTTCCGAAAGGCAAAATAAGACACACGTCCTTGTTGAATCGGTTCCCCCGTGTCTTTGTCATAAGCGCGGCCTTCAATCCAGATTCCCCGCGTGAGTTCGATATTCTTCTGGAGTGTTGTACTGCCCGCCTCGGTCTTAGCCACAAATTTCGAAGCCAGATAAGGCTGATCGAGAGGGGAGAGACAGATGACTTCGTTTCTTCCGATCGGTAAACCTTCCAGTCGATAACGTCCCTGCTCGTCGGAAACCGTGTGCACAATGCCTTCGGTCCAGCCTGACATGCGATGCCCGGCCAGATGATAACTTTGCAGTGTGACGCCGGGCATTGGTTTTTGAGTTTTCGAATCTCGGACGACCCCTTCGACCGGTTGCGAAGGACCGGCAACAAACGTGAATGAGTTTGGGTGATAGGTAATTTTTCTCAGAGACGGATTGCGTGCTTCCATGGGGACTTCGATCATCTCTCCCTTTCTGGTTCGTGCGTAAACGTTGCTGGTTTCGATCTCCCGTCCCGAAATCAACAGCTTGACGATGCGGTCACGACCGAGTCCTTTGAAGATGAATTCCCCGTTTTTGTCAGTCACCGTTGTGGGCAGGTAGTCCAGTGTCGGGCCGCCTACATCGTTACCTAATCTCATACCGAGATATTGCTGTAACCGATAATAGTCGGTCCCTGTTGTTTGCGCCGCCTGTTCCCAGCCATCAAGCCTCTCGTCGACACCCCCGGTTAGTTTGGCGACCTGCAGCTTCGCTCCGGCAACGGGCTGTCCGTCAATATTAACGATCCGACCCGTTAGGGGAATGTCGTCTGCGACAAGTTGAAATGTGGATGTGCCGCCGAGGATTCGTTTTCGAAGTTGCTCAAGCATTGTCGCGGGGGCGCGGGAATTGGAATTCTGCTCTAACAAGGCTTTGCGCAGTTTGCCGGATGTTTCACAATCATAGGCACCTTTCACGGTAGGACCGAAACCATCCGCCAGTGCCACAAACGAGCCTCCTTTCTGGAGCACTTTATAGAGCTGATCCGAGGAGGCGATAGTAAAGCTAAACGTTCCCTGCTCATTTGTTGTGGCGAGAATTCGTTTATTGGGCATGTCCCAGTTTGTGTAATTAATCGTTGCCTGCTTGATGGGATGGCCATCAGGATCAACTACGCGCCCCTGGAACCGGAGTTCTGATTTCGTTGACGCCTCGGTTTTCTGTTTTGTGTCAGCATTGGGAACGGTCTTTGATGTTGTATTCAGAGGGCTGGTTCGCGGAACGACTTCAGCCATATCAGAAACGGTGCGGTCTTGATCGGGTTGTGTTGCTTCCTTCACGGTTTCGTTTTTCACCACTGATGTCGAGCGGGTATTCACAATCAGAGCGGCACTGGTGGTCGCGGAGATTCCCAGTATTACGATCAAGGCAACCCACTTCGCAGGCAATCGGAGCGTCAAAGAGCGGGAAGAATCCATAATCCGCAAGATGCGACGGCTGAGCGAGGAACGCAGCGAGACCATCGCCAAACCTGCTTCCCTGGCGAGTGGGAGCGAGGGGAGTTTTTCTGCAAAGTCCACGAGCGTGTTCGCATAATTCTTGCGTCCAGACCCGTATTGGATCACATAATCATCGCAGACATCGTCGGCGATCTGTTCCAGACGTCTTAATAGCAACCAGACCAGCGGTTGAAAGAACAGGATTGCCGTCGCGATGCGGGCCAGAAGATGGAATAGACAATCACGGCGTGCCAGATGCGCGAGTTCGTGTAGGAAAATATCGCGTAAAACGGACTGTGTTAGCGTTTTTTGTTCGGGCAGTAAGATGACCGGTTTCCAGGGGCCCACTAGACAAGGGGAGTGGACGCACGGTGAAATTATGACTTCCGGCGGACGTAACCCAAGCATTTTTGATGTCTTCTGACAAAGATGCTGTACATCAGCGTTTGCCGACTGACTATGATGACGCAGTTGAATCACTGTTCGATTGAGCAAAAAGAGTTTTGTCAACAGAATCCCGGCACCCGTTATCCAGATCAATGAGACGATCCAGCCTGCAATTGGTAATGAACGGTCTGAACTAACTCGATTGGGAAGAGGTTGACTGGCTGCTATCGACGGTGCAGTCAGGTCGGACTCTGTATGGTTGGTGAGGGGGATACTTGTCGAAGAGAGCCCTGTTTCAGGAACTCGATTTGGATCAGTCATTCCTTTCGTTGTATTAATTCGACTCACTGTCGTTTCATTAGTATCAGGCGGGAATACACTTGTGGCTTGGGAAATCGTTGTAGTACCTGATGGAACAATCTGTTTTGTTTCCCAGGCAGGTAGCAGGGCATAATCAGTCACCCCGAGTTTGCTCAACGTCAGTGAGGCAAGTGGACAGAACAGGACGGCAATCAGCGTAACACGCAAGATGGCTGACTGGATTGCTGCTTTATGTCGTCCAGAGAGACGCGCGGCCAAGAGGCCGACCGCAATCAGGACTGTGGATTGAAGTAGAACATGAACCGCAAAATCGGCAATTTTTGCATCAAACATGAGTAGCTCTCCTGCCTGTGTGAAGTACCTCGTTATGACTCGTCGTTGATCAGTTTGCGCAGCCTCTGTAATTCTGACTTGGGAATTTTCTCGTTTTCAATCAGATAGGCGACCAGACCGGCAGCGGAGCCGTCGAAGATTTTATTGATCAGTTCGCGAGTCGCCTGCCGCGTCACTTTGTCTTCCTTGATCAGGGGATAAAACACAAATGTGCGTTCCTCGATGTCATGGGCGATCGCCTGCTTGGTCTCGAGCTGGCGCAGTAGTGTCTGAACTGTGCTATGTGCGATCTCACTACTTTCATTCAGTGCATCGGTAATCTCACGCGCATTGGCGCGGCCCCGATCCCAGAGTACCTGCATGATTTGTAGTTGAACGCGTCCCAGTTGTTTGGCATTCATCCGTGTCTCCTTGTTCGTGTCTATCGTTTACTGTGGTCAATTTACTCAAGTAAAATATGTTTGTCAAATGCAAAAATCTGCTTTTTATCAAATTCAAAGTGGAACTGAGTACGAAAGCCGAACTGTTGTCTTTCTTAAAGGGAGACAGCGTCTGGGCTTTGGTACTCGTTTTTTTTGGATGGAATATCTTTGAGGGCTGCATTAGACATGACCGGGTACGGCTTGTTATATTCAATTGAGAGCAAACCGGTTTTGGTTTTCATCCTGTTTTAACTTGGCGATCTCAGTTAAAGAAAGTGCATCACACAATGAGTCCTCATTTCTCACGCGTTTTACAACGGGTTGCTGTTTTCTGTCTGATTCCGTTTCTGTTGGTTGCCTCTGTGCAGGCGGCTCATTTTCAAAACGAAACGCAGACGCATCCAAACATCGTGGTGTTTCTGGTTGATGATATGGGAGTGATGGACACGTCGGTTCCTTTTTTGACCGATGCGGCAGGAAAACCAAAACGCTATCCACTGAATGATTATTATATCACCCCCAGTATGGAACAGCTGGCGAAGCAGGGGATTCGGTTCAATAATTTCTATGCGATGAGTGTCTGCTCGCCGACGCGGATTTCGATTATGACCGGTCAGAATGCCGCCCGGCACCATGCGACGAACTGGATTAATCCCAGAAAGAATAATGCCGGACCACAGGGGCCGCCCGACTGGAACTGGGAAGGGTTAAAGAAAGATGATGTCACTTTAGCACGTCTGCTGGAGAAGGCCGGATATCGCACGATTCATGTCGGCAAAGGGCACTTCGGTGCAGACGGGTTTCCGGGAGCGGAGCCGCTTAATCTTGGATTTGATGTGAATATCGCTGGTGCCTCATTCGGTGCGCCGGGCAGTTATTATGGAAAGAAGAACTACGGCCGCGGCACGAAGCGTGCCCACCATGCGGTCCCGCATCTGGAAAAATATCATGGCACCGACACTTTTCTGACCGAAGCACTCACGATTGAAGCCAATGCCGCCCTGGCGTCTGCCGTCAAAGCGGACAAGCCGTTTTACCTTTATATGGCGCAATACGCGGTGCATGCTCCCTTTGATTCCGACCCCCGTTTCGAAGAACATTACAAAAAATCAGGCAAACCATCTCCCGCGCAGGCGTTTGCGACGTTGATTGAAGGTATGGATAAATCGCTGGGCGACATCATGAAACAGCTCGATGCACTGGGCGTTGCCGAAAATACGCTGATCTTCTTCCTGGGAGATAACGGCTCCGACGCACCACTGGGACATCAGCATGCGGTTGCTTGTGCTGCGCCGCTGCGAGGCAAGAAAGGGGCTCATTACGAAGGGGGCATGCGGGTGCCGTTCATCGCGGCCTGGGCCAAGCCGAACCCGAATAATCCACTACAGAAACAGCTGCCAATCCCCGCTGATATGATTCAACCCCAGGTCGCTGCGGTGCAGGATCTGTTTCCGACTATTTTGGATATCACAAAGGTCAAAGTACCAGAGAAGTACACCGTAGACGGAAAGCTTCTCAACAAACTGTTGCTTGGCAAACCAGACAAATCTCGACCGGAAGAGTTCCTGATGCACTATCCCCATTCGCCACACCGCAGTAATTACTTCACCACGTATCGTAACGGCGACTGGAAAGTGATCTACCATTATGTGCCTTCCAAAGATTCGGAAGATTCACATTACCAGCTCTACAATCTGGCTGAAGATCCCTTTGAGCAGCATAATCTCGCGCAAACAGAACCGAAGAAGCTCAAACGTATGATGCGGGCCTTGATCGCCAGCATGGAACAACATGACGCGCTTTACCCTGTGGAAAAAGGGAGTCGCAAACCTTTAAAACCGAAAATGCCCTGATCACTGACGATCGAGATTTGTGTGTTTTCGCAGCCCTCTGGAGGAAACGTTATGAAACAGCAAATCGTCTGTATTTCGATTCTTCAATCCAGCAAAATTCTGGTAGCGATTTATGTTCTGTTCGGGTTCATTTACACACTGATCGGAATCCCAATGGTTTTGTTTGGCGAAGGGGGAATGAAAATCGTGGGGATCTTCTATCTGTTTGGTCCGGTGTTTATGGGGCTTTTCGGATTTCTGTTTTTTGCCTTCTTCGCCTGGATTTATAACCTGCTGGCCAGCGCACTCGGAGGATTTGAATTTGAAGTGAAAACGATTGAGTAATCTCCAAAAACCGTGTGAAGTGGATGTAAAACCGATTTTAGCCAGCGTTGTTTTAAAAGAGTTGAGAAGATCCTCCTTAGAGAGATTCAACCGGATTATTGTCATCTCTTCTTTTCTTTTCAGTCAATAGATTCACCATCGATTTCAGGACATCAAGGGATTTCAAAATAGCTGCTTTCGCTTTGTTGTTGCCACCAGATTACAGGTGAAGTAGGACTGGATTCTGACTCGTCTACGATAAAGATGGCCCGGCGGAGATCTATCGATTCGTCTATATCTAGATTATATTCATCTTCCACTGCGAGTGCTTCTGGAACCCAGCGAATGTCCTCCAGCCAGGAAATCAGGTAAGGCTTCAGCTTTTTTCGATCGCGGAACTGCGCTGCCCAGGCAATGGCCCCCAGTAACCAGAAAAAGAATGACAGCATGGCGATAATGACTGTGAAAAAGAAGGCAAAGACCAGAAATGCGATCAGCAGAGCAAACAGTCCCGCCAATTCCCAGGCCCGTTTATGGCTGGCCCGTGATTGATCTGCCTCGAATTCTTTGTGACATTCTGCACACAACAGCAAGGGGAAATGAATCTCTTTCCAGAACTCCTCCGCCGCCGCAGCTACCAGCTTGACACCACCATGAAGTGTTGGACGAAACCCTCCATCATGTTTCATAAAGCGTTCGACCAGAATGTGCAGTCGTACGGGAATTAGAAAGTTTGCGTCTCTGGTTTCACAGTGATGACAGAGCCCGTCAAAAGGAGGCTCTCCTTTGCGCAAGGTGACCATGACTTTTTCCAGTGGACGCAGCAACGGGTATTTGTCTCCCGAAGATTCCTGCAGCGTAATCGTGTCCGGCACTCTCACACTACGATGACACGAGTGGCAGGCCTTATCTGTGCCCGCTTCATGCAACGCAACCCGAACCCGTTTTCCACAGTCGCATTCGACAAAATATTTTTCCGCCATGCTCAGTTAGCCTTTTTGAGAATCCTTCTGAGAGACGCTTGATATCAATATTGATTGGTTGCAGTTTGAATGAGGTAGGGTTTGAACATCAACTATCTAGATCAAAAATTCTACTTCACCCACTCCAAAGATTCAAAGGAGACAGCCTCAGCACCCCTCCACCGCCACTGGTATCAGCATGTTGGCCTCTCGGGCAATGCGCCACTTCCCGTTTTCTTTGTGCAGGATGGACAGCGTGTGCCCCACCCGTTTCACCGGTGAGCCAGCCGTCGGTGTGATGGTCACTACCATTTCTGACCACATGAAAGCCCAGTCGCCCAGTATCTTAATTTCCTGGATTTCACTGACACCATCAATCGCGGGGACGATCTGATCCATGTAAGGCTGTGCCGCTTCGATATAGGGTGTTTTTCCAACCATGGGAGGCTCACCAGGTACCAGGAAAACGACATCATCTGCAATCAGGTCGAGAACGGTCTCCGTATCGCCTGCTTTAGTTGCTTCCAGCCACGTACTGACTAATTCGCGAATTTCCTGTTCGTCACTTTGCATTTCTGTCACCCACCTTTCGTTCATTCTGGTATGAGAGACAGTTTTACTCAGAAACCTCTTTGTCACATTATCTATACCGTAACCCTGCTCTTGTACCAAGAGTTTTGATTAGAACTGATTGTTAGGAACAGGAGGCTGAATTTATTTCTCCCGAGCATTGGGAGAAATCGCCTTTCTTATATTATACGCAAAACTCGATCTGTGAGTTAGAATTTATTTTACATTCCCCAATTGAATCATGAATTCTGCTTGACTCATTCCAAAGGTTTTAACAAACGATTGTCGCAAAGCCGAATCGCATCATGGGAATAGTGAGAAAAGCCGTTTTCGCAGCCCTTTAAGCATAACTCCTTCTGATTAATCGCGGCTGGTTTTTCGATTTGTTACCTCCAGCAAAAACGCGCGCAGTTGAGTCACCGGAACCGCAAATCCGGTGGCTTCGATGTCGGCTTTGAGTACGACGAGGCCGATGACATGGCCGAATACATCAAACACGGGGCCGCCGCTGTTTCCTGGATTCACGGCTGCCGAGATCTGAATCAGAGATTGCCCGCGCAGCAGTCGTTTCGGATTGCTGACGACTCCGGTGGTCAGAGTCTGGGAAAGAATCGTTTCACCAACGCTCGGATTCCCGATCACAGTAACCTGTTCGCCCGAGTCGACTGCGGTACGTTCACCGAGTGCGACCGGCTTGAGACTCAAGTTGCCTTTCATTTTCAACAGAGCCAGGTCCAGGTCTTCGTCAATGTGAACGAGTTCTGCCTCGGCTTCCCGTTTGGTTTTTGATCTCGTCTTTTCAGAGAGGTAGGAAATATTAATTTTTCCTTCGGAGGGAATCGCATGGGCACACGTTAAAATATATCCCTTCTGGCCAACGACAAAACCGGATGCCGAGCCCTCCTCTGTTTGAATCAGCAGCACCGATTGATTGAACTGACTGGCGATTTCCTGGGCTGACAGTTTTTTACCCTTCCGTGCCGCATTGAGTGACTGGATCTCCGATTTCTTAACAGTCTCTCGAGAACGGGCAATTAAGGGTTGAGGAACAACACGCTTGACTCCCTGAGAGATTTTCGATTTTTCCAGTGAATTCAGCTTCAGCGGGACACTTCGCAGGTAGCGTCCTTTTAATTTTTCATTACAGAGAAAGACGAGCGACGTACCATCGGGGGAAAAGAACAGATCATCAACCTTGGCTTCGCCTAGACCGTCCTTAGTAAAGAGAAGCTTATCATTGATTTCCCGCCCCGTTTCCCGATCAAACAGGACCGCCGAATTTCCTCCTGGCACTGCGACCAGATTGAGTGTCGGATGGTAGGCCAGTAGATTGGTCACGGCACGATCTTTTATTTCATAGATCACGGGCTCCTTCTTGAGGTTCGCCGGGTTCCAGGCGGGCAGGTTTTTGGAAAGTGGCGGAAAGCCCCCGAACGAAAGATAGGTGATTCGTTTCCCGTCTGGGGAGAGTCGAATGCCCGACCCGTTGGCGCCCGCTTTGGGAATATATTGTCGGACTCGGGGAAACCCATTCCGCAGGTTACAGGTAATCAGGAAGTCGATATTGCCGTATTGGGGAACTTCCAGCAGGCGCCACCCAGGATTGATATGAAAACGGGTGCCGCGTCGGTACATATCCCCATAGCCGGTGTAGAGCATTTTTCCAGCCGGGTCGACACAGACCCACGTTCCCAGCAATTCATCGGGTGCAGAGACTTTTCGACTTTTCTCGTTCACAACCAGCACTTGATAGCGTGGCAATTCCAACCCTGTTTTGACGGCGACGTAACTGATCGGCAGCTGTGGGTGAACTGCCAGGTCGGTAATCTCCATCACCATGATACCAGACGATCTTAAGGGGATACTTCTGGTGACTTTGAGGGTCTTCTGGTCGATCAGGTCCAGTTGCTTTTCTGACTGATTCAGCGCGAGAAATGTTTTGGCGCGTTCTGCGACGAAATGATAGCGATGCGGTAGACGATATTCCTGTGCCACTTGGATCCCGTTTCCGCTTAGCCGTTTGGCGGAATCTCCCTGCAGGAGCAGCACGCTTTGATAATCGCTCGTAGGAATCAACTTGAATAAATCAATCTCAAGGGGGAGTCGCGTAAAGCGATCGATGTTTTCTAAGGAACCTGCGCGTTCGACCAGTTCGCGGGAAACGACTTCGAGATCAAGCCGCACAAAGGAAACCTGATTGTCCTGCGTCACTTTG